>JAZOLY010000042.1:0-19574 GCA_045653445.1 Acutalibacteraceae bacterium | reverse complement strand
TTAGATCCGAATGTTTTAGGTAGCTTTTAAACGTTTGAAAAGCCCTGCCGGACAATCTGTGGTTGAGGGATTGCATATTGACCGTTCGATGAATGGGACTATATTCGGCATTGTGCAGTAATTTATTTACACTCTTGTTTCAAGAGAACGCACATAAGGAACCTCATTATTTTTTATATTTATTTTTCTGTGTTGGGTACGAGGTTCCGTTGTACTCACCCTTATGGGAACAATTAAATATGATGATAATTTTGATATGATTCACGTTTAAAATGACTGTCCGTTTGGAATGATGATGACTCTCTTTTATGGGAGTGCAACAGTTTCTTTAGGACTGAAGGTCATAAAGAAACTGTTGCACTCGGATTCGAGTGGAGCCTGTTGTCAAGGCGCTAAAACAAAACAGTATAAAAGAATCAAAAAGAAACACTACCTAAACACCTGTGGGATAACTATGCCCTTACGCCTTGACAACATCATTTTTCGATGATAGATGCTTTTCATTTTGAAATCATTAAAAGAGTATTTATAGATAATTTTTAGATTCTTTTTTCACGCCTATGGCGTGTTCCGAGTGTCCAGACTTTGAATTTAACAATTCAAACCCCGAACACACGGCTAACCCCTAAACTCATATTGACTTTCATTTTTTAGATGACAACGGAAAAGATGACTATCATTTTTAGAGCCGGCTCACATAGGCTGTGAATCGGCCTATGTGAGCCAAAATTTTTTGAGCAATAATTTTCGTCAATAAAATTAGGGCAAAGAAGATACATAAAAAAATAAAATTTTCGCACACAACTTTAACCCCCTAAAAAAGCTGTGAACGAAATTTTAGATACAGGTGCAAGGTTTTGGGAGAGCAAACTTGTGTACCAAAAATTTTTGATGAAAGGAGAAAGGTAATGGCTGATAAAAAGAGAACAAACGAAGATCAGATATTCGATCAACTGAATAAGGCGTACAAGCGCAATAATACCAAGAGCTTTGTAACTCAGAACGATTATTATAAATACGCCAAGATGATGGGAAGCTTTTATGCTAAAAACTTTAACGGTCAGAAATTCGTTAATATCTCTGGTAAACACCTTCGTGCTTATGTTGAAGATATGAAACAAAAAGGTCTTGCACCCACTACTATGAGAGCAAGACTGTCGGGTATACGCTTTTATTACGAGATTATGGGCGGTAAGAACCGTTTGCCTGATAATGAGTCGTTAGGCTTGGATAAACGCAGACTCGGCAAAGAGGACAGAGCGTGGCTAAAAGAAGAGATTGCCGGCGGATTGGTACTCGCCGAAAAGCACGGCAGAATGGATGTGTATTACAGTATTAAGCTTGGCGCAACCTTTGGACTTAGACGTATTGAGTGCTGCCGTATTCGCCTTGACTGTGTAGAACGCGCCTTGCGTTACGATGAGCTTACAGTTAAAGGTAAAGGCGGTCAGCGCCGTGCAATACCCGTTGTAACAAGAGATCAGAAAGAACTTCTAATAGAGCTATACAACTTTGCAAAGAAAAACAAGCTGCAGTCGATGGAGTACATTATTAGTCCTAACGGTAAAGGCGGCGTTAAGCACGAAAAGGAATCGTTGGAAAATTGGATGACCGCACATAGAGATAAGTTTACAGTACAAAACCGCACCGAACAGACAAGACCTAACGAAAAGCCGAAAAAAGATGTTTTAACCTGGCATGGACTTCGTTATTATTACGCACAGAATGAATTTAAAAGACTAAAAGATAACGGCTTTTACAAGCCGAAACATAAGACAAGCGAAGCGCTTGGTCATCACAGACCTGATATTACAAACACCTATCTTGCAGAAAAGCCTGTAAGAAAGCGCAAACAATAACGTTGATTATTAATAGATGAAGGAGCTATTTAATTTATATACGAAAATCTTTGATTTTCATTTGTAATGGGAAGTATAGGTCAGGCACCGTCTCTCCACGATGCCTGACTTTTAAGAAAGAGTTCTAATAAAACGCGTTTTGGTATAGAGGACAAGACGCAAATCATATTTTAATAAAAGAAAAATACTCGCAAAAGGAAGGAGACGGACTGCATGGTAAATTATGTCTCACAGTCTTGGGAGCAGAAAATCGGCAATAAAATCGTGTCGATTACGAATTTAACCCCTCAATTTTCTGTGGACGAAAAAAGAGAAGTAAGATTACAAATAGAAGCAAAATTATATGATGTTTTTTATAAATATATGTCCTGTAAACCTTGAAGAAAAAGGGCTGTTATGGTATAATATATATGTCAGCAGCTCCGCTTCTTTTTGCGAAGAAGGGAGTAAAAATTGAATCTTTTTGACGCAATTTATGCAAGACAATCGGTTGACAGGATAGACAGCATATCCGTGGAAAGTCAAATCGAGTTTTGTAAAAAGGAAGTGACAGGAGAAAGTTATAAAGTTTATACCGACAAGGGTTATAGTGGCAAAAACATAGACCGCCCTGCGTTTCAAGAGTTATTACGTGATATAGAGGCGGGTAAAGTAAACCGTGTAATCGTTTACCGTCTTGATCGTATCAGTCGTTCAGTGCTTGATTTTGCTAATTTAATTGAAGTATTTCAAAAGAATCGTGTTGACTTTGTTAGTACGATGGAGAAATTTGATACTTCAACACCTATTGGCAAGGCTATGCTGATCATTGTTATGATCTTCGCACAGCTTGAGCGTGAAACCATTCAGCAGCGTGTTATTGATGCCTATTCTTCCCGTAGCAAACGCGGATTTTATATGGGTGGCAGAGTGCCGTTTGGGTTCGAACTGGTCGAAACGACCATAGACGGAATACGAACAAAAATGTATAAGCCCATTGAGGAAGAGGCAGAGGTTATTAGATTGATTTTTTCAATGTATTCAAAGCCTCAAACCTCGTTCGGTGATGTTATGCGCTACTTGGAAGAGCACGGCATACGAAAGCGTGACGGCAAACTCTTTAATCGAAGCCGCTTGCGTGATGTGGTAATTAACCCTGCGTATGTAAAAGCTGATTATCAGCTTTATGAGTTCTTTAAAGCGCAAGGCACAAACATTGTCAATACCCCGGGGGATTTTATCGGTATAAACGGAGCGTATCTTTATTCGGGCGATAATCTTAAGCGAAAAACAATATCCTTAGTAGGTCACACATTGGTCCTTGCACCGCACGAGGGGCTTGTTGATTCGACAACATGGATTAAATGCCGTTCCAAGTGCTTAAACAACCAAAGCGTTGCACGGCCTATCAAGGCAAAAGCAACTTGGCTTGCGGGTAAAATCAAATGTGCCAACTGCGGATATGCTTTAACTGCTAAGATTTATAAGTGCAAAACTAAGTCCGATAACCGCTATTATCTCTGCACAAACAAATATCACGCCGGTGGATGTCATTTTGGCTCACTGGACGCAGATGTTGTGGATGACATTGTATTTAAAGAAATGCAGAAAAAATTAGCGGAGTTTCAGACACTGTCAAAGAAAAAGCAGGATGGCTGTAACCTGCAAGTTGTAAAACTTAAAACACGTATAGAAGAGATTGACAAAGAAATATCCTCTTTGCTCGAAAAAATCTCCGCGGCGAATGATACGGTGATGCAGTACATAAATAACCGCATTGCCGAACTCGATGCCGAAAAGAAAGAACTCGGTGCCGAGATAGTATCGCTCGACAATGACCGCATAGATGATGTGGGGGAAATCAGCGGATATTTTGAGCATTGGGATGAGCTTACGGTTAGCGACAAAATCACAGTGGTTGACTGCCTGATAGAGCGCATAACCGCTTCAAAAGAAAGCATTGAAATCAAGTGGAAGATATAAAAAATTGATGTCGCAAAAGCATTTCACCATTGTTGTTCTGGTGAAGGGCTTCGCAAGACCCTTGACCGCCTTGACGACCGCAACTTCTATATTATGAACCCTGCCTTTGATAAACCGAAAAAATAAAAACAAAAAGAGCAGACGGGCAACCGTCTGCTTTTTACTGTCATAAATCGGTCATTTAATATAATCAATTATTTCCTCAAGGCCTTGGCAAATTTTATAAACAGTATTCTTTTCTTTTTTGCGAGGCGGTCTCATATCGGGAATCATAAAAACCTTCATACCTGCCGCAACACCTGATTCAACGCCTAAATAAGAATCCTCCGCAACGTAGCAAAATTCGGGGCTTACACCAAGTTTTTGTGCGGCGGTAAGAAAAATCTCGGGATGGGGCTTTGAGTTTTCGATTTCATCACCGCAAACGGTAACATCAAAATATTTTTCAAAGTCAGCCTTTCTTATGTGCCTTTCTGCTGAAGCCCGAGTGGTTGAGGTTGCAAGGGCAATTTTATACCCGTTTTCTTTTAAATAGCCCAGCAGTTCTTTTGCTCCTTTTTTGATGGGGATACCATTTTTATCAATATATTCTTTAATCCATTGGCGAACTTCCTCACGGCGCTCGAAAAAGGGATAATTTTCGCCGTAAAAATCAAGGTATAAAATTTTTGAATTTGAAAGAGTGAGGCCGCAGGTTAAAGGATAAAATCGGTCTATATCATCTCGCTCCCCGTGTTTGCGCGATATGGCGCGCAGTCCTTCTTGAGTTAGCCTTTCGGTATCAAAAAGAGTGCCGTCCATATCAAAAATAAAAGCCTTTTCCATGCAACTAAACTCCTTTTTTACGTCTTATCACTCATCAATCAAAATACAACGTTATTATAACAAATCCGTTATGGGTTTTCAAGTTGCCGCTTTTCCATTTTAAGCCAACTGAAAAAACCGTAAAGGTCATTGGCAAGAAAAACCACAAAGCAAACAAGGACTGACAGATAAGACATATCTTTTGCGGTAGCCATAACCCACAACACGATAAGCACTATATCGTTGGCGGCATAGGCAAGGGCAAAATAGGGACTTCGCCTGAAGGTCAGATAAACGGCAACAAAGCTTGTGGTGACTGATAACGTGCTGGGAATGAGATTTGCCGTATTAAAATAAGCCAAAATGTAATAAAAGATTAAGGTTACAACAACCGACAAGGAGAGCATAATTATCACGTCATTTTTGCCTATGCGGTTGACTGCAACCTCTGCTTTGTTATTTTTGTAGGGGTGTCTTAGCCACGAAATAAGGGCAAACAGAGCCATAGGCGCCGTCATACCAACGTAGGTTATCATTTCGCCGTAATAGGCAAATGAGTATGAAATGTAGCCGTAAATCAAGCCAAATATTATCATCAAAAACTGCCCAAATGGGTTGCCCTTAGCATTGAAAATAAGTGAGGTAGCACCAATAAGAGACGCAATAAATGCAAGATAATTTGACCTGTCAAAGCCAAAAAATGAAATGGATATAAGTACTACCGATGCGCCCCACAAAATCAGTTCGCCTTTAGAAAAATAATTTGCAAATCTTTTAAGCATTGCTTCCTCCAAAAAATAAGCATCCGTATGCACATCTTCAAAGACCTAACGATGTGCAAACGAATGCGATAAATACATTCACTACCCGGTGGCAGTTATTATTTTTTTACAGTGTAGCACGGTGTGAACAAAAAATCAAGCGTTAAAGAGTAAACCTCCCTAACCAAAAAAGCAATATGGAAAAAAGTCAAAAAAACTCTTTATTATTTACTTAAGATATGCTATAATTACTGTGTATGTTAAGAGTTTGTTTACAATATGTACAAATTTTTATGATACATTTAAAAATACAAACAAATCAAACTGATTTTTTGGAGGGATAATCAATGATAGAGGTCAAAAACCTCACAAAACGCTACTCTGCTCACAAGGCTGTTGACAACATCAGTTTTTCCATCAAAAAGGGCGAGATAGTTGGCTTCCTTGGTCCCAACGGCGCAGGTAAATCTACCACAATGAATATTATCACAGGCTATTTGTCCGCAACCGACGGCTCTGTTTCAGTTGCAGGCTTCGATATTCTGGAAAATCCTGACGAGGCAAAGCGTCATATTGGATATTTGCCTGAAATTCCGCCTCTTTATGCCGATATGACGGTTAAGGAGTATCTTAACTTTATGTACGACCTTAAAAAAGCCAAGTTGCCCCGTACCGCTCATATTAAAGAGATTTGCAATCTTGTAAAAATCGGCGACGTATTCAATCGCGTTATTAAAAATCTTTCAAAGGGTTATCAGCAGCGTGTTGGTATCGCTCAGGCGCTTATCGGCAACCCTGAGGTACTTATTCTGGACGAGCCTACCGTTGGTCTTGACCCAAGGCAGATTATTGACATTCGCAAGTTGATTGTTCACCTTGGCCGCAATCATACCGTTATTTTAAGCTCACACATTTTGTCCGACGTTCAGGCAATTTGCGAGCGCATACTTGTTATCAACAAGGGCGAGATTATTGCCGACGGTTCACCCGACCAGCTTGCACGCAGTCTGTCAACCGACACATCACTTCGCGTGCGTGTTAACGGACCTGAGCACGACGTTCAAAAACTGTTGGGCGCCATCCCCGGTGTAACCAAGGTTACTCCTATGGGCAAAAAAGAGCAAGCCGCCTATGAATATGTTGTTGAGGTGGCAGAGGGTGCCGATGTTCGTGCCGATTTGTCAAAGCGCCTTGCTGAGCGCAACTGGCCTGTTATTATGATGGCATCTCACGAAATGTCACTTGAGGATGTATTTATCCGCCTGACCGACGGCACAACCGAAAACAGTCAGTTCAAAGTAAAGGAGGAGATATAATATGTCAGCCATTTATAAAAGAGAGTTAAAAAGCTACTTTACGTCTCCTTTGGGATACATAGTTATGGTGGTATATCTTGCTTTGTATGGCTATGTGTTTTCCATGCTTTATGCAGTGGGTGCCCCTGAAATATCAATGGTTTTCTCGTCCTTCTCATTTATAACCGCATTTTTGATTCCCGTTTTGACAATGCGCCTTTTCAGTGAGGAGCGCCGTCAAAAGACCGACCGCGCACTGCTGACTGCACCTGTCAGTCTTACGGGTATCGTAATGGGCAAATACCTTGCCGCCCTTACCGTTTTCGGTCTGTCACAGGCGGTAACCCTTATTTATCAAACCATTTTTGCCTTTAACGTTACGGTTGACTGGGTTGGCTATTTAAGTTGCCTTGTTGGCACAATGCTTATGGCAGCCGCCCTTATTGCCGTTGGCTTGTTTATTTCAAGCCTTACCGACAGTCAGATTGTTGCCGCGGTTATATCAATCGCAGTATCGGTTATGCTTTTCAGTCTTGACGGATTTTTGTCAGGTGTAAAAGCGGAATGGATAGTTAAGGCTTTGCAGTGGGTATCCTTCCAAGGCAGATACTACACCTTTATTGAAGGCTTGTTTGATATTGCCAACACTGTTTACTTTATCAGTTTTTCTGCAGTATTTTTGTTCCTCACAGTTCGTGTGCAGGAATCAAAGCGTTGGGCTTAAAGGAGGGGATTTATAATGGAAAACAAGAATTTAGAAAATATTGTTGAAACAGAAGAATCCTTAGCTCCCAAGAAAGCCCGCAAAAAGCTTTCTTATGCAAGCAAGCGCCGTTTTAAACACGGCGGTGTGGCAATTGCCTTTACTGCAATTTTTGTTGCCGTTGTAATTATGCTTAACATCGGCGCCACCATTCTTGCACAGAATGTAAGCCTTACCCTTGACCTTACTTCAAACAAGGATTTTTCTATTAGTGAAGAAAACAAAGAGTATGTTAAAAAGATTGACCGCAAGGTTAATATCGTTGTTTGCAGCGATAAAGAGACCTATCAGAATGACCTTTATCAGTATGCTTACAGTGCAGGCTATATGGATAGCACACAAACAGGATATTCTGATTTGCAGCAGTATTTTAATCAGAACGTTTATTTGATTGAAGAGTACGAAAAACTAAACAAAAACATCAGTGTTGAGTTTATCGACCCATCGACTCCTGATTTCACTAAATACACCAGCAACTACCCCGATGCAAATCTTGGTATGGGTAACATTTTGGTTGAATCCACCTTTACCCTTGACGGCAAAGAAATTACCCGTCACCGCGTAATGACGGTAAAAGATTTGTTCCGTATTGATACCGAAACCTCACAGGAGTACTCATCAATGGCAGGTCAGACGGTATACGTTGTTACCGGTAACGATGTTGAAACTGCTCTTACCTCTGCAATTTACACCGTAACCGCCGACCGCTCATACAATGTGGCTCTTATTACCGCCAACGGCGGCACGCAGATTGCTCCTTTGCAGAGTTATATGGAAATGAACAACTACGAATTTACCGAGATTAAAAGTCTTGTAACCGACAAGATTCCCGAAAATGCCGACGTTGTTATCCTTTCTCAGCCTAACCACGACTATTCTGAGGACGAGTTGGATATGCTGGATAAGTATCTTGAATTCAGTGCAGAGCAGAAAAAGACTCTTATGTATATCGGCTCATCAAGTCAGGCAGACCTGCCCAATCTTAACGAGTTTTTAAGTGAGTGGGGCTTCTCTGTTGTGCCTGAGCATACCGTCTTTGAAACCGAGGCAAGCAACTACAGTTATATGCCAACTAATGTTATGATGACTGTAAAAGCGGAAAACGGATTTTCCGATAACATTACAAGAAAAGATTATCTTTACATTGCAAACAAGGTTGTGCCCGTTGTTGCAAAACAGCCTAATGACCGCACAATGAAAACCGTTCTTGAGATTTCATCCTCTGCTGTAGCAGTACCAAACGATGCAAGCGAGGACTATAAAATTGAAGATGCAGAGGTTAAAGGTGCCTTTGTGGGTCTTGGCGTGTCAGAGGCTAAAAAGTACGACAGCGATAACAATCTTATGACCTCATCGGTTATTATGCTTGGCGCAACCGACTTTATCACCAGTTCATACAACAACTTTGCCGAGGTTGGCAATATTGAAATGCTTGGCGTTGTTATTGATAAGGTTATCGGCAAAACCTCTGTGGGCATCAGTTTTGATACCCGTACTTTTGAGAAGGATAGCTTTATTGCTCCCGAAACGGCAACTGCCGACCTTATGAATATTATTGTTGTTTGGGTACCTGTTGTGGCAGTAGTTGCTGCAGGCGTGATTGTCTTTATCCGCAGGAGGCGCTCATGAGTGACAAGGAAAATATGATACCCAACGAGCCCGAGACTGAGGCAGAGGCACCTAAGGCCAAAAAGGTGGAATATGACGAAAGTCTGTTTGAAAACTCCACCATTTTCGGCACCGCTGCCCATCAAAAGAAAAAGCGTAAATTCACACCTATGGTGCGCGGCTTTATCATTTCAGGCATTTCGTTGGTGGTTGCAGGCGCCATTCTTGCCACAGTGTTGCTTATCCCCAAAAACACCGGGAAGGATAACACCTCTTCAATGGCACCCCTGCCAACCTATAAGGTAACTGCTTTTGACGAGGGCAAGATTGATTCTGTTCAGGTCTTTAATGCCACCCACCCCGATGGATTTAAGTTGCTTAGGGGCGAAAAGCAAGAAAGTGATGACACCTCATCCGAAAGTGCCGTTACTTACAACTGGCTTGTTGAGGGCTACGAAAAGTATAATCTTTCAGGCGCAAAGTATCTGGTGCAAAGCGCAGTTGCTCTTACATCATCTAAAAAATATGAAAAATCGGCATCATCACTTACTGCTGACGATATAGATATCGGTACCTTAAGTTTTGGCGAAAAGACAGAAAAGAATGACAAGGATACCTATGGTTTCTTAAACCCCTTTTCACTTTTGGTCTTAAAGGGCGAGAATTTTGACAAAAATATTATTGTCGGCAATATGGCACCCGACAAATCAGGCAGATATGTAACTGTAACAGGGGACAGCAACGTTTATGTTGTAAGCGAAAGCGGAATGTCCTATTTCGACGGCTCATATCACGAGATGGTTGGCGTGCTTATTAACGACTATATTATGATGGGTGAGGGAACATCCGATTATTACGTTGACGGCGCCCTTGCAAGAATTGACAAACTTGTGCTTGGCGGAACTTGTCGCAAAAAGACGGTACGCGTTGAAACACCCCCCGACGACCTGAGCGTTATTCCCTTTGTTGTTACCGAGCCGGTATTCCGCGCAGGCGATGAAGAGTCGATAAGCGAAATAATGAACGTTGCCTCGGCAGGCCTTTCCAACTACGGCTCATATGTTATCGGCTATACCAAGGAAGATTACACCAAGTACGGTCTTGACAACCCATTGTCAACGGTTGAGATTGCTATTGGCACATATCACGTAAAACTCAGTTTCGGTCCTGTACAAGAGGATGGATGTTATCCTTGTGTGAAGGAAGGCTCCGATATAATCTATAAGGTGCTTAAAGAGGGCAACGAGTGGATTGAATACGTTGATACCGACCTTTATTACGATACTCTCTTCCTTGAATACGTGTCAGGCGTTTCTACCCTTGGGGTTAAGACGGATAAAAAGGATGTTAAGTTTGAACTTGTTCGTGAAAATCCTGAGGAAAAGAGCAACTACACCATCAAGTGTGAGCAGGCAGATAAGGGCGTAACTATCGAGGCAAAGCAGTTCAACTTCTACTACGGCAGAATACTTGACCTTGCCACAGAGGAGTTTACCGAGGAGCCTGTACCTACAGGTGATGCCTATTTGACAATTACAGTTAATTACACCGATAAATCTCGTTCGGCAGATGTGATAAGACTGTATAAGCATTCTGCACGGCGTTATTACTACACCCTTAACGGACAGGGCAACTCACTGATTTCAAAGGCTTCAGTTGACGATTTGTATAAGACCCTTGACTTACTGTTAAAGGGCAAAGAAATCGGCAGAGGTTAATAAATAAAAAAGCCCTATGCCTACCAAAAGGTAGGCATAGGGCTAATTTTTTTTGCTTACTTTTTATCCAAGGGCAACCATGCTGAAAACCAGTGCGAAAAGTGCAACGGTTTCGCAAAGACCTACAACGGTGATGTACTGTGAGAAGCCTTTGCCTGTTTCGGCAAGAGCATCGGCACCTGCGGCGCCTGCCTTACCCTGAACAACAGCAGAAACTGCCATTGCGGCACCTGATGCAACACCAAGACCGAGAAGGAAAGCAGGGTCAGCAGTTGATGCGCTCATCTGCTGCATAAGAAGGAAGCCGTAGATGGTCTGTGTAAGGGGTGCGCCGGCAAAAACGGTAAGAATGAAGGGTGCAGCCTTATTGCTCATATAGCACTTCTTCCAAGCGCCGATTGAAGCCTGACCTGCAATACCGATACCGATAGCAGAACCTATTGCGGCAATACCCATTGCCAAAGCAGTTGCTAATAATCCGAAATTCATAATAATCTCTCCTTAATCTTCAATTTGTTCTTCAAATGGTTTGAATTTATGTCCGCTCCAGGACATATCAAGATGGGACGAAAACTCCAATGTGTTAAGTCTTATACCGTGAACGATAACCGAAAGCACGTTCAGTATCATATTAAGCCCGTGACCGAACACAAGAAGCACTATTGCAATTATCATAAACATAAAGTTGCCAAGCATGGGGCTTGCAAGCTCATTGACTGTTGCAGAAATTGCCGCACCTGCCAGACCGACTGCCCAAAGACGAATATAAGAAACAATATCCGAAAAGACGTTAACAACGCCAAGCAGAACGGAAACAATGTTTTTAAGGCTTTCAAGAATGGACTTGATTACACTTCCGTTATAGTTAGAGAAGACAAAACTCATAACGAAGCCTGCTATAACCGTTACAAGAGCAACCGTGCCAACGGGAATACCGCCAATAACAAGTCCAAAGGGGAAAACCTGAGCGTTAACAACGAAGCTTAGCACCACATAAAAGATACCGATAAGCTGCATAATTGAGCCGATATCACCTAAAATCTTGATTGATTTTCTGTTTCGTGATGCAACCTTGATGTGTGCTACCACAAGCTGAACAAGAGCTAATGAGAAGCAGAAAATCTGCAAATTCTGTGCCGTAGTAAGCCCTGCTTCGCCATTTGTCCAAGGCGGATACCAAATTTTATCGGCATAAACATTGGAAATAAAGGGTATGGACAACTTCTGAAGCCACTGGGGAAGTTGTTCAGGGGACAGACCAAACCAAGTGCAAGTCAGTGTTCCCCAAAGAATAGTAGACAAGCCGAACAGTCCAACAAGCAAAAATGCGGGTGGCACCTTTTTCTTGGAAACAAGTGACTTGGCAATTAACGCTCCCGCAACTGCGGAAATGAGAATTCCGTATCCGCCGTCACCGAAAATAATTCCAAAGAAAATGAGGATGAAGCCCAAAAACCAACCTGAAATGTCATATTCAAAATAACCGGGCACTGTGCCGAGAAAATCGGTCAGGGGATAAATAAGACTTACAAACTTGTTGTTTTTTAGTTTGGTTGGAACGTTATCTTCCTCGGTAGGCTCTTCAACAAGAAGGCCCCAAGAGTTTTCTTTTGCAGTTTTCTTCAGGCAGTCAAGATTTTCTTCTTCAACGTAACCCGTAAAGTATGAAACGGTTACGTCGGAAAGATTTTCGTTTGCCATACCCGTTGTGTAAATCTCAAGTTCAATTTCCTTTTCGCACTTTGCGATGGCTTTTTTGATACTGTCGGTAAAACACGCAAAGGATAAAACCTTTTCATCAATCTGACTTATGCGGTTGTCAAGGCTTTCAAGCCTCTGCTTGATTTGGGCGGTTGATGTTTGGGGCAACTCAAAGCGGTATGCCTTTAATGAATCAACAACCTCCGATTCACCCTCTGCACCTGATTTAATAAGCAGAAACTTAACCGAAGTCTTGCTTTTGTTAAGAGTCAGGGTTTTCACATTATCGCCCAACGCCAAGTACTCTGCCGTCGGCATTTCATAAAGGGTAACGTCAACGCCTTGTTCAGATAAAGCACTAAGCTTTTCGGGGTCAACCTCACCCCAATCAGAAAGACGGTCAAGCTCTGTTGAAAGGGTAATCTTTTCGGCTGAGCAAAGTTTCTTTTCTTCCTTAAGAGCAAATATTTCCTCTGATACCGAGATTGCTTTTTCCACGTCAACGATTTTCTGTGCAACGCCTTTGCTTTTGGCTTCAGTCACACTGTAAAGAGCATTTTCAAGCAGAGAAACTCTTTCTTTAAGCTCTTCAAGCTTTCTGCCTGAGCCTTCAACCGATTCAATGTGAACAATTCCAAGTTTGCGGAGTTTTTTTAGCGTTTCGGTTTTTTTGTCTCCCTTAATTATAAGCGAGACCTTTTTCATAGGAACGATCATGTTGGGTACACCTCCGTTCCCGAAGATACATCATCCCGTGCCGCAATTTTGCGTTTCGAGATTTTTGAACGGACAACGGCGCTTACCTGTTGGTCCGCCATATAAATGGATATTTTTTTGATGTTTTCCTCTGTTTCGGGGATTTTCACCTTTTCAAACAGGTTAACTCTTTGAGCAGTTGAGCGAAGCTCTTGCTCAAGCAGTCTGACCTGTTCGTCCAACACCTCTGCTTCAAGGTCAAGTGACATAGCCTTTTCCATATGGTTTGCGGCTAAGTCAACCCACAAGGGAGTTTCATACAAGTCGTAATCTCCTCGGGAAAAATCGGCACCTTCATAGACGGGAATGGTAACACCTGCAATGTTTCCGTATCCTTTTCGGATATTGCTTACGGTGATTATTCCGTCGGGAAAAGCATCTGTTTCACTAAAGACGGCAATCCACGAGCTAAAGCCTTTTTCAAGGTTTTCGCGCTCTTTTCTTACCGCTTCCGCCTTTGCTTCAATGGTGCGGATTCCAGCCTGAAGCTGTTGCTTTTTAAGTGTCAGAGTAGGCAAATATCTGCGATACATTTTGAGGGCATCCTTCTGTACCTTTAACTCGTTTTTAGTTAATTTGATTTTTGCCACTTAAATCCTCCTTATCTGACGGGCCAGAACTCGTCTGTAAGGTCGGATTTTATGCCTGTTTCATCCTTTTCGAAACATTCTGCAAGGATTTCCCAACCAAGATTAAGCGCATCTTCAAGAGAAAGGTTGACTGACAAATCCATAAGTTTGTTTTCAAAAAGTTGACCGTATTTAAGAAGTTTATCATCCCAACGGCTCATGGCAAAGCCCATATTCTTCTTTTCAAGGGTTTCTTTATATGAAGAATACATACGAATCATCGCATCCATCAGTGCGCGATGGTCCTTACGGGTTTTGCCGTTAACATTCTGCTTGAGTCGGGAAAGTGAACCGAAAGGCTCGATACGGCCACCCTTAAGGTAATACTGACCTTCGGTGATGTAACCGGTGTTGTCGGGAACGGGGTGAGTTACGTCGTCACCGGGCATTGTTGTAACTGCAAGAACGGTGACGGAGCCTGAATTGTCAAAGTCAACAGCCTTTTCATAACGTGCTGCAAGCTGTGAGTAAAGGTCGCCGGGGTAACCTCTGTTTGAGGGTACCTGTTCTTGAGTGATGGCAATTTCTTTCATTGCATCGGCATAGTTTGTCATATCGGTAAGCAGAACAAGAACGTCCTTATCCTGCAATGCAAACTGCTCTGCAACTGCCAAAACCATATCGGGAATCATCATACATTCAACCGTGGGGTCGGATGCAGTGTGAATGAACATAACAGTTTTGCTGAGTGCTCCACCGTTTGAAAGTTCCTCTTTAAAATAGAGGAAGTCGTCATACTTAAGACCCATACCGCCAAGGATGATAACATCTGCCTCTGCCTGAAGAGCAATTCTTGCAAGCAACTGATTATAAGGCTCACCTGAAATAGAGAAAATCGGCAACTTCTGTGAAACAACAAGCGTGTTGAACATATCAATCATAGGGATATTTGTTCTCATCATGCGGTTTGCGAGAATACGCTTTGTGGGGTTAACTGAGGGGCCACCGATAGACTTCATATTCTCGGTGAGTGCGGGGCCTTTATCTCTGGGCTCACCTGAGCCGTTAAAAATTCTGCCAAGCAGGTCGTCGCTAAAGGAAACGCGCATTTCGTGACCTAAAAAGCGAACCTCGTCACCTGTGGATACACCCTGACCGCCTGCAAAAACCTGCAGTGAAACGGTGTCGCCGTCAATCTTGTTAACCTGAGCAAGTGATTTGCCGAAACGGGTGTTTATCTGTGCCAGTTCGTTATAGCGCACACCCTCTGCCTTGACGGTGATAACGTTGCCGATGATAGATTCAATTCTGTTAAAAACTTTATTCATTATCACTCACCGCCTTTCAACAAAAGCTTTGCCTCGGGGCTTATTTCACCTTGACCGTCGGCATATATTGAGTCAATTTCTGCTTCAGCCTTTGTAAACTCATCACTCTTAAATTCGGTATAGTTCCAGTCAATGAATTTCTGACGCATACGGTTAAAGAAAACTCGCGCAGCGTCCTTATTGTCAATAGCGTAGTCACTGCCAAGAACATATATCAGCTTATCTGTAACGTAACGCTGACGGTCTGTGCCGCAGTTAGCGTCAACCAAATCAAAGGAGTTTTGCTGCAGATAAACCGAATCAATCATTTCTGATTTAAGATAGGTGATATAATCTTCAAGGGTTGTGCCTTCTTCACCTACAACCTTCATCATTGAATCAATTTCGTTGCCGTGAAGAAGAATGTTTTTACAAAAAGCAGATTTTTTGGGGTCTGTAACAGTCTTATATTTTGACCAGGAAATAAGGGGGTCGATTGCAGGATATTTTCTTGCATCCGAGCGCTCACGGGAAAGACCGTGGAAGGCGCCTACAACCTTAAGTGTTGCCTGAGTTACAGGCTCTTCAAAGTTCCCGCCTGCAGGGGAAACTGTACCGCCGATTGTAACTGAACCCTTGCTTCCGTCAGGCAAACGAACGTAGCCTGCTCTTTCATAGAAAGCGGCAATGTATGATTCAAGGTATGCGGGGAAAGCCTCTTCACCGGGGATTTCTTCAAGTCTGCCCGACATTTCGCGCATTGCCTGTGCCCAACGGGAAGTTGAGTCGGCAAGCATAAGAACTTTAAGACCCATCTGACGATAATACTCTGCAAGAGTTACCGCTGTGTAAACGGATGCTTCTCGGGATGCAACGGGCATAGATGATGTGTTGCAGATTATAATGGTGCGTTCCATAAGTGAGCGGCCTGTTTTGGGGTCGGTCAGCTCGGGGAATTCAGTCAGAGTTTCAACAACCTCACCTGCACGCTCACCGCAGGCGGCGATAATAACAATATCAACGTCTGCATATTTTGATGTGGTGTGCTGCAAAACGGTTTTACCTGCACCGAAAGGACCGGGGGTACAGTAAGTCCCACCCTTAGCAACGGGGAAGAAAGAGTCGATAAGACGAACCTTTGTCTCCATAGTTTCTACGGGAGCAAGTCTTTCGCTGTAGCACTTAACGGCTTTTTTAACGGGCCATTTAAACGACATTGAAACGGAAATTTCTCTGCCTCTGTCATCGGTAAGCACAGCAACGGGTTCGCTGACGGTATATTCACCCTTATCTGCAATGGATTTTACAGTGTAATTGCCAAGCAGATAGAAGGGGACAAAGATTTTGTGAGTAAAGGGGCCCTCGGGAACAGTTCCGAAATATTCACCTGCTCGCAGAGTATCACCGATTTTTGCGGTGGGAGTAAACTCCCACTTCTTTTCGTCATCAAGACCGTCTGCGTAGTTTCCTCTTTCAAGGAACCAACCTGCCTGCTCGGCTAAAACGGGCAGGGGATTCTGCAATCCGTCATAAACCTGACCAAGAAGACCTGGGCCAAGTTGTGCAGAGAGCATATTGCCTGTGAATTCAACCTCATCTCCGCACTTTATGCCGTTTGTCATTTCATAAACCTGAATTTGAGCGACGTCACCTCTTATACGGATAACCTCGCTTTTTAGTTTAGTGTTGTCAACATTAACAAAGCAGATTTCGTTCATTGAAACGCTGCCCTCAAACCTTACGGATACAAGGTTGCCGTTAATGCTTACTACCTTACCTTTATTTTCGGTCATTGTATAACCTCCGTTTTGTCGTTGTTCATAATGGAACTGTAGATATTCTTGTATGCCAATTCTCCAATTTTTGTATCAAATTTTCTGATGCGTTCAATAAGCATAAGCTTAATTCCGTAATAGAAAACGTATTCCTCTGAAAATGAGTCCATAGGTCTGAGTGTTTCAAGAAAATCAAGACGGTACTTGTTCAAAAAAGTTTCCGCCTCCATAGGACTTTCAATCTCCACCGCTGTGCGAGCCGCTTGCATAAGTTCAGGAGAAATGGTTTGCACGTCCATATCAAAATGCTTGTTCAGCTTGTCTGCACGCAGTTTTGCCAAGGCAATACGCAGATTGCGCTCACCCTCGTTCCAACCTTCAACAAGTGGTGACGATGACTTTTCGGGACACTTGGAAGGAGCAAGGGTTAACTTTTTAAATTCCAACAGAGCCTTTTTACCTAAAAACCTTTCGCAAAGCTCCTCAAACCTTTCCGATGTTATGGAAAGGGGAGTGCTTTCGCTAATGCCGTCAAGAGAGGGCAATTGAGATATCAGATAATATTCAGCCATAATTATTCAGCCTCTTTCAAAAGGGCGGTAACCTTGGGGCTGAGATAGTTGGACAGCATATCAGTAACTGCCTCGGCGGAATAATCATAATAAACAGCACCGTTATTTACGGCAATGCGAAATCCTCCGTCAAAATTATCGTTTGCTTTAAGGGTAATGCCACCCGCCATTTTTGACTTAAGCTCTGCAAGAAGTGCCTCTTCAAGCTTTGCAAGGTCGTTGCTGTTGAGAATTACGGAAATATCCTCAGCTTCGGGATTGTCTGTCCAGCTTTTGACAACTTCTGCAATAAGTTTTGCAAGGTCGTCAGAGGAATAAACGGCTTTTACATTTTCGCCAACGATAGCGTTAAGCTCTTTTGAAACGCTTTCTCTAAAAGAGATAAGCAGATTACGGCCTGCCTGACGAAGAGCATCTTCACCCGATTTTACGGTTTTTTCATTTTCACTTTTTGCATCGGCAATCATTTTGTCTGCCTGAGCCTGAGCATCGGCTATAATCTTTTTAGCTTCGGCTTTTGCAGATTCGATTATTGCTTCGGCTTGAGATTGAGCTTCATCAACGCCGTCTTTTTTAATCTGCTCAATAAGTTCTTGAAGTTGAATTTCCATAACTTAAACTCCTTTATATAATGTAAGTTTTATGTTTCTGTTCAAAAAAACACAAAAGGAACCAACATCCTCTGCAGACAGCTGGTTCCTTTCAATCAATATTTATCTTACCAATTATACATCAAACCATCTGTTTTTGTCAAGAATTTTGATTCAACAAAAGAAAAATTGCACAAAGTATAATTAGTATGGCTGAATGTGCTTTTTTTATTATGTGCATTGGATGGGGTGAACAACGTTTTATTCTCTCCCACCAAACAAAAACACCACCCTGTTGGGTGGTGTCGTTTGTAGGGGATGGCGTTTACTGTCAAGAGTAACATGGTATACAAGGGTGTAAGGACATGGTATACACATTTACAATCTGTAAATAGAACGATTTATTCTTTTACCAGATATAGAATTGAACTCGGCGATTCTAAAGTTTCTAAAACAAGCATAGAAGGAATCCCCTAGGGGATTCGGGCGAAATTCTATATATTCGCCAATGAAAGTTTCGCTGAAATACACTCGCTGAAATTCAAAACTAATATATCCCTTACAATTCACTTTTAATACAGGATATTCGCCACTATACTCGTAGGGTTTAATTGTTCCTGTATATTGTCGGTCGCTTTTAACATAAACATCGGCAGGTGTAAGCATGTTTAAAGATTCGTGAGGTCGGATGTTATTGTATTTTTCGCGCCATGCTTGTATATTTTTATTGGCGTGTTCAATATTTTCAAATGTATTATATTTAAGTAATTCATCCTTAAGCGTTCTGTGAAAACGTTCAATTTTTCCTTGCGTTTGAGGGTGTTTTATTCTGCAATGAATTGGTAATATATCTAAACACATAAGCCATTTTTCAAATTGTGTGTAACCTTGCTTAAATCCAGCAAATTGTCCGCCATTATCCGACAGAACCGATTGTGGCATACCATATTCATGAAAAGCACTCTCAAATGCGGGAATTACAACGTTTTTTGTATTAGCAGATGGCACAATTTTAATTAAAAATCTTGAATGGTCATCAATTATATCTAACGGATAGCAACGACTACCATCGGTTAACTCAAAGTCACCTTTAAAATCCGTTTGCCACATTTCATTACAGTGTTCTCTTTGGAAACGTATGTATCTCTGACGCTTTTCAGATTCTTCTTTTAATATGCATCCGTTTCGATCAAGAATATTATTTACAGTCTTAACGCAAGGAATGTTTTGATGACCGTGATTTTCTAAAACTTTTTTAATTGTTTTAGCTCCCCATCCAGGATTTTCACTTCTCAAAGCTAAAATTATTTGTTCAATATTATTCGGCGTCTTATTTGCAATTAGTTTTGGCTTACGACTAAGGTCTTTTAGCTCAGCTCCACTTTCGTATCTTTCTAACCATTTATATCCGGTTTTTCGTGTAATACCAAATTCTCTGCACAATGAACTAAAATTATGATTTCCTTGTGCTGCAAGGACAAATTCTTCTCTCAATTTTTCCACAGTTTTACTCTCCCACGGCATTTAAAACACT
>JAZOLY010000041.1:0-27597 GCA_045653445.1 Acutalibacteraceae bacterium | reverse complement strand
ATTCTTTTGATCGTTAATAATATTCAGGATAAACTTTACATTAATACACCTATATATAAGAAGCAATTTAAAGACGCCTTAACAAAGAAGCTATCTTTAAAAAAGAGAATTAATACAATAAAAGATATATCTGCCGAGTTTATAAGTTTTGCCAGAAAAAAACATGAAGTCACTATAACTAATCGTGTGGATTCGTTGCATTATGATTTAAATAAAACAGCGGGTATAAATAATCCTTTTGGTTATGTCTACATTGCCTCCTTATACGACATCGTAAATATGTATAATGTCATTGGGGATTCGTTGTTTGATTTGAATGTTAGATATAAAATATCCGATGAATTAGATGTTGAAAAAGAGATAAAGAAAACATTAAATGAAAAGCCACAAGAGTTTTGGTTTAATAATAACGGAATTACAATAATTTCAAACAAAGATAAATTTAATTGTGATAGACCTAGCATTATACAATTTCTTAGCAGCGAGTGCTTTTCGGTAATAAATGGTGCTCAAACCATAACCACAGCCGCCAAATGGTATAACGAAAATGAAAAAATTAAAGAAAAGTTGAAAGAAGCTTGGGTATTATTAAGAGTAATTTTAGTAGACGATATTGCTCAATCTTTTGCAAAAGACGTTAGTGTTTCTTTGAATAGACAGAAAAGCATATCCGAGGTTGATATTGCAACTACATATGAATTTGTTGAAAGCATCAACTCCGTTATGAACGAATGCGAAAATGATAATATTTGTTTTGAACTTAATAAACGCGGCGGAACTCCAACTTATAAATATAGTTACTACATAGATGATTTTGCGCAATTAGTAGAGGCATATATGATTCAAAAGCCAGGATCTGCACGTAGTTCTAAAGGAGCATTAATTAGTGTAAAAGAAATTAATGGCAAATACGAATTTTTACATAAAGACATATTCAAAAAAGTTAAAACATCAAATGACATTCTTAAGTATTATACACCTGTTAATTATGCTTATGAATTAGTTAACTCCTATAAAAAGGCTCAAAAGAATTTGTCTTACAAAGATGCTTTTGGGGAAATATTTTCAAAATATGGCAATATGTATTGTGTTGCCAGCGTTATTTATTGTATAAATGATAAACAGGTTGATGATTTTTCTACATTTGAATATATTGATGTAAAATATAACACAGCCATAATACAAAAATTTATAGATTCTTTTGAGTCTTTCCTTAAGTCCATAAATAAACCAAGTTTAGATTCTAACGATTTCAAAAAAGAAGAATTGTATCAAAATTTCAAAGAAAGTACATATATGTCTGAATTATGGCAATATATTTTATCTTTGAAGAAACTTCCTAAAAAATAGTTATTAAATTAGGTATTCAAAGGATAATTGTTTTCACATAACGCCTATTTTTATTGTAACATCTAAATCGTATATAATAAATTTACAATCTTAAGTAAACCTATGATTTCAATAGAAACATAGGTTTATTTTATTTTGATCTTGATTTCTAGGCTTGTTCGTGGTAATATATTATCGTAATTTGACAATGAACAACAAATGATTTATTAACGAAAATTTTGAGAGGAGATTTTAGTTTTATGGATGTACATTCTGTCCGTCAGTTAATGAGAACAAAAAGTATATACGAAATACCTATGCGCGTTACCTTTTATGCTCGTGTGTCTTCTGAAAAGGACGAGCAATTAAACTCTCTCGACAACCAGATATCCTATTACCGCAACTTTATTAAGAAAAACGCTAACTGGGAGTTTGTAGAGGGATATATTGATGAAGGTCTTTCGGGTATGAGCACCAAAAAGCGTGAGAACTTCCACAATATGATTAGTGATGCTAAGGCAGGGCTTTTCGACCTTGTTATCACTAAGGAAATCACACGTTTTGCCCGTAATACCCTTGACAGTATTCAATACACTCGCGACCTACTCTTCTACGGTGTAGGTGTATTCTTTCAGAACGATAATATCAATACGCTTGATGAAGATAGCGAACTACGACTAACCATTATGTCAGGTATTGCACAGGACGAACTACGCAAGTTATCTTCTCGTATTAAATTCGGTCATCAAGAGGCTATAAAGAAAAATGTTGTCCTCGGTAATAGCCGTATATTTGGCTACCGCAAGGACAATAAAAGATTGGTTATTGATGAAAAAGAGGCAGAAATGGTTCGCGAATTATTTGATCTTTACGCAACCGACCAATACAGTATGAAGCAGATTGAGGAAATCTTTTGGAACAAGGGTTACCGCAACAATAATGGTAAACGCATCTGCCACAGTACAATGTCTAATACAATTTCTAACCCTAAATATAAGGGTTACTATGTTGGTAACAAAGTAAAGATTATTGATATGTTTACCAAAAAGCAAAAGTTTTTACCGCCTGAGGAATGGGTTATGTTTAAGGATGAAACCGGCGAAATCGTTCCCGCCATTGTTGATGAGGATTTATGGGAGAAAGCAAATGTTGTTCTTAGAAGGCGCAGCCATGATGTCAAGAACAGACAAAACCAATGTAATCATCCTAATCTGTTAACCGGTAAAATGTATTGCACCCATTGCGGAAGGCTATACTACCGCAAGGACAGTAAAGACCGTAAAGGCAATGTGTTATCCCGTTGGATATGTAGCGGCAAAATCAACAACGGCACCGACTCTTGTCCCTCGTTCACTATTTACGAAGAAGAGATTAAAGAAGTTCTTACTGAGGTTTTTAAAGACACTGCTGAAGATGCAAGGCTGATTATAGAAGAATATACCAATATGTATTCTGAAATATTAGCAAAAGACACTTCATCGGGCGAACTGCAAAAGCTTAAAGACCGACTTGATTTCTTATCAAAGAAAAAATCAAAGCTGCTTGAGTACAACATTGCGGGTCAAATAAATGACCGAGATTTTGTTGAGATGAACAAGCAAATTTCAGACGAGTCTGCTGATGTTTACTCGGCTATTCAGGAAATCGAATATGAAATCAACTCACGAGCTGAATATAAGCAGAAGATTGAAGAAATACGTAATATATTGCTCAAAGCCGAAAATGAAGCCAGTCAGAATATGATCGACTCTGCGTTCATAAACAGGTATATTGACAAGATTTATGTAACACCTATTGAAGAAGGCACAGTTGAAATTTCGGTTAAGATTTTCTCGGGAGAGACGGTAGAGAAACATTTGTCCACCCTACGAAAACGCCATAAATCTATTAAAAATGCCGAAAAATCCGATGAAAATGAGTCCTCTGATAACGGTATTGTAGATATTGGCAGTACGGGACACACTTTTAAAAAGATGATCGAGTCCTATGAGAACAATATGAAGTAATTTTGGCTCAATAAAATAATAAGAGAAGGCTCAGGTTTTAATCTGGGCCTTCTTTTTTTGATGGGATTTTTATCCTTATAAAAATTCAAAAAAATATCATTTACATATTGAGAAATTTTGCGGTATGTAGTATAATGTATTTGTATAACTATCTAATATGCGGAGGTATGCCCCTTTTATGCACTATCTTGATAACAGCGCAACAACCCCTCTGTGCCAAGAGGCTATAACCGCTATGACAAATGCAATGGCGCGCTTTGGCAACCCCTCATCCCTGCACGCTTTGGGAGCAGAGGCTTTGATGGCGCTTGACAATGCCCGTCAAAACATATCCGCTTTTTTAGGTTGTGAGGCAAAGGAGTTGTATTTTACTTCTTGCGGAAGCGAGGCTAACAACACCGCCTTGTTTGGTGCCGCCAGAGCAATGAAACGCCGCGGCAAGCGGATTATTACAACTGCTGTCGAGCATCATTCGGTGCTTAACGCCGCTAAGGCTCTTGAGGCCGAGGGATTTGAGGTTATATATCTTAAGCCTGACAGTGAGGGCGTAATCACCGCCGAGGCAGTTGCCGACGCACTGACTGAGGATACCATTCTTGTCAGCGTTATGTACGTTAACAACGAAACGGGTGCCATTATGCCCATTCCCGAAATTGCGGCGGCAATTAAATCGTCGGGCTGGGGTGCGCTTTTTCATACCGACTGTGTGCAGGCTTTTGGTAAATTGCCTTTTACGGTGCGCAGTTTAGGTGCCGATTTGGTGTCGGTGAGCGGTCACAAAATCCACGGGCCAAAGGGTGTGGGTGCGCTTTTCGTTAAAAACGGGTGCCGCATATTACCCTTCATTTACGGCGGCGGTCAGGAAAAGGGTATGCGCTCGGGTACCGAGCCAACCTTACTGATAGAGGGCTTTAGCGCCGCGGTTTCGGCTCTGCCTGAGTTAAAAGGTGAACTTAACCGCATTGACACACTTCGCAAAAAATGTGTGAATGGGCTTACGGCTCTTAAGGGTGTCACCGTCAACTCAGGTGAGGTTGCACTGCCTTATATAATTAATATTTCGGTGGCAGGCATTCGGTCTGAGGTTATGCTTCACTGGCTTGAGTCAAAGGGCATCTACGTGTCAAGCGGCTCTGCCTGTGCAAAGGGCGAAAGCAGTCACGTGCTTATGGCTCAGGGCGTTTCCCGTCAGTCTGCCGACAGTGCGGTGCGGATTAGTATGTCCCACTTCACCGCCGAGGAAGATATTGATGCTCTGATTGACGCAGTGGGTCAGGGAATAGATAAACTTGTAAGAAGAAGGTAAAGTTTTGAAAGAGATTATTTTGGTTAAAAACGGTGAGATTGCTCTTAAAGGTCTTAACCGTTCAAACTTTGAAGATGCAATGATTCGCAATATCCGCCGTCGCCTTAAGCCTCTTGGCAACGTGCAGATTCGCAAGGCACAGTCAACTGTGTTTATTGAGCCCTGCGACGATAATTTTGATTTTGAGCAGGCACTTGACCGCGTCAGCCGAGTTTTCGGTGTTGCGGCATTTTCCCGTGCCGCCGTTTGCGAAAAGGATATGGCAGATATACTTTCAAGAGGTGCCGATTGGGCGGCAGAGCGTCTTAAAGGGGTAAAAACCTTTAAGGTTGAGGCAAAGCGTGCCGACAAGCGTTTTCCTCTCAAATCCCCTGAAATTTCTGCTGCAATGGGTGGCGCCATTCTTGAGCGTTGCCCCTATCTTAAGGTGGACGTTCGCAATCCTGAGGTTACCGTTGTGGTTGAGGTGCGTGATTTTGCCGCCTATGTCCGCGCAGGTCAGGAGTCAGGCGCAGGCGGTATGCCTGTTGGCACTGGCGGTCGCGCCGCAATACTCATTTCGGGCGGTATTGACAGTCCCGTTGCCGCTTGGATGATGGCAAAGCGCGGCATTGAACTGACTGCAATTCACTTTGCAAGCCCACCCTACACAGGCCCCCTTGCTCTTAAAAAGGTTAAGGATTTGCTTCGTCAGGTTGCCCGTTACAGCGGCCCAATCAATATGGCAACTGTACCCTTTACTAAAATTCAAGAGTTAATCGGGGAAAAGTGTCCTGAGGAATATTTTACCCTTATTATGCGCCGCTATATGATGAAGATTTCATCCCGTCTTGCTAAGCGTGACCATTGCAGTGCACTTATAACGGGTGAAAGCGTTGGTCAGGTTGCAAGCCAGACCTTGCCTGCCTTGCAGGTTACCGATGCCGCTGCCGATATGTTGGTGCTTCGTCCCCTTATCGGTATGGATAAAGAAGAAATTGTCAGCATTTCAAGAAAAATTGACACCTTTGATATATCGGTGCTTCCCTATGAGGATTGTTGCACCGTCTTTACTCCCCGCCATCCCCGTACCCGTCCTACCGTTGAGGCGGTGGATGCCGCTGCGGCTTCTCTTGATGAGCAGGCTCTTATTGACGAGGCGGTTGAAGGCACTGAATATGAGCTTATTGATTGATTTTCGCTATATACGTAGAAAGGACTCACACTAATGAAGTCAGAACTGATTTTTGTTGGCAATCCCGACCAAAGCGTTCTTAATCAAGCAAAAAACAAGCTTGAGGAAATAGGTGCAGAGGTCGTCAGCTGTGTCAATATAGAAAATGACCCCATAATGCTTAAAAAGGCGTTGAAAACTGCTACCCAACGCAGTCAGTTGGTTGTTATCGTTGGCGGCGTGGGCTTCAGCGACAGTGATATGACGGTCAAAACCGTCAGTGAGGCTATTGGTGTGGATACTGCTTGTGACCAAAAGGTGCTTGCTAATATTGCCGAGCATTTTGCAACCAAGGGCGAAAGCCTGCCTGACGGCGCTTTTCGCGGCGCGGTTTTGCCTGTGGGCGCAAATGCGTTTTACGGCAAAAAAGGCAGTGTGGGTTATTTTTTAACGCAGGGTGAGCAAACTATTGTTATGCTTCCCTCTGATGAGGAGGTTTTTGAAGATATGATGGAAAAGGAAGTTAAGCCTATTATTCAGTCTATGGAAGGCAAGGCAACAAGTGTGCGCACCTTTTTTGCCGCCGATGTGCCCGATACCCTTATTGACGAGTTAATGGCTGATATAGCCTCTGAAAAGGGCATTGCGCTTTCAGTGGAGAATAAAGACGGCGAGTTTAAATTTGTGCTTACCGCCTCTGCCGACAGCGAGGAGGATGCCCGTCTTAAAGCTCTTGCCGTTGCCGTAAAAGTGCGCAGTGCGCTGGGTGATGCTATTTACACCGAGGAAGAAAAGGGCATTGAGCAGGTTGTTGTTGATTTGCTTAAAGAACAGGGCAAAACCGTGGCTACTGCCGAGTCTTGTACTGCAGGCTTGCTTTCAAAGCGTCTTACCGACGTAAACGGCTCATCTGATGTGTTCAGTATGGGTATTGCCGCCTATTCTGCCGATATTAAGGCAAAGGTTTTGGGTGTGCCTAAAGAAATTATTGACGAAAAGGGTACCGTCAGCCGCGAGGTTGCAGAGTCTATGGCTACCAACGTGCGCCGTCTTAGCGGTTGCACCTACGGTATCGGTATTACAGGAGTTGCAGGTGAGTCTTATGAAGATAAGCCAAGCGGACTTGTTTACGTAAGCCTTTGCGATGGGGATAAGTTGTGGACTAAGGAACTTAAGGTTAACGTCGATGTTGAGGATGCTCGCACAGCCGTTCGCAACACATCTGCCACCGTTGCTCTTGATATGCTTCGCCGCACTTTGCTTGGAATTGGTGAGGCAGTTGCCGTTGGCAGCATTATATTTGATGACGACAGCAAGAAGGAAAAGCCTGCTACTACACATTTCGGTCTTTCTTTCGTAGAAAGCGCCGTTAAAAGTGCCGATGAAACAGGCCTTGTTGATGACGGTATAATTCTGCCTGCCGACGAGATACATCTGTCCTACGAGCAGGTTGATGCCGCTATGTTTATCAGACCTGAGACAGAAGAGCCTGAACAGCTTGACTTTAATTTTGAGCTTGACGGTGACGATACCATTGAAGAGGCGGAAGAGGTTGTGGCTCCCGTTGTTTTTGAGCAAACTATTGTAGAAGAACCTCAGACCGAAATAATGGACGAGGATTTTGTACTTAAAGAGGATGCCGTCTTTGAGGAGGAGCCTTCGGTTAATCCTAATAAGGAAAACGGCTTTGTTAAGGCTGTTAAAAACTTTATTCCTTGGAAGGGTGACAATCTTTCTAAGGTTCTGACCAAAATTCTTTTTGCCGCAATAATCGTATCTCTTGTTGTGTCAAGCTGCTACGTTGGTGACTTTATGGTCAAATATTTCCAGAACAAGAGCATAGTGGACGATGCCCGTGACAAATACGACCGCAATGACGACAGTGTAAACGACCAGACGGGCGTATTTAACCGCTATGAATTGTTGTTGCAGCAAAACTCTGAATGTGTGGGTTGGATTACCGTTCCTAATACCAACGTTGACAACCCAATTTACCAAACGGTAAATAACGACTTCTATCTTGACCACAACGGCATTAAG
Organism: Acutalibacteraceae bacterium; assembly: GCA_045653445.1. Lineage (GTDB taxonomy): Bacteria > Bacillota > Clostridia > Oscillospirales > Acutalibacteraceae > RGIG2206. The sequence continues at coordinate 19,763 of JAZOLY010000041.1, read as the reverse complement.
GAAAAGAGTGTTTACGGCGCAATATTTGCCGATTACCGTGATATTATCTCTCGCGCAGGTAACTCTAAAAACATCACTCTGTACGGTCATCATATGAAGGATGGCTCTATGTTTGCACAGCTTCACAGATATAAGACCATCAGCTTTTATAAGGAAAACCCCGTTATTACCTTTGATACCATTTACGGCACAGGCGGTCAGTACAAGGTTTTTGCCTGTATGATAACCAACGCCGATAATATGGATGATAACGGATATTTCTTCGATTTTGCCGCTCCCTCATTCCGCAGTGACGCTGACTTTATGAGTTGGATTGAGCAAATACGCCGCCGTTCTCTTTACAATACCGCAGTTGACGTTAACGCCAACGACCAGATTCTTACCCTTTCCACCTGCACCTATGAGGTTAAGGGTACCGATCTGCTTTGCGTGGTTGTTGCCCGTAAGGTGCGTGACGGTGAGAGCGTGGCAGTTAATACCGGTGACGTAACCACCAACAGCAAGATTATCTATCCTCAGGCTTGGTACGATCACTTTAAGGGGGTTAAGCCCACCTATGCAGACGGACTGTATACTTGGGTATCAGGTGACTACGACCGTGAGGACGTTAACGCTCCAGGTTCAATTGCTCCCGAAAGCGTTGTAAGTGACATTACGTCAAACAATACATCAAGCAACGCATCAAGTGAGGAACCCGTTTCAAGTCAGGCTCCCACATCAAGTGAGGCACCTGTTTCAAGCACTGCTCCAAGTCAGCAGATGCCCACACCTACGAACCCCTTTACCTCATCTGCCGAGATGCAGGCTCCCACACCCATTGCACCCCTGCCTACTCCCATCGGATAACTTAACCATTTAACTTTAACGGAGGTATCGCTGTGTCTGTTGAAATAATTTATTACAATACTGCGCCTAATCAAAGGGTGCAGGATATACTGTCTTCTCTTGACAAGGTAAACGTTGCCTCCGGTGAGGACCGCCGTGAGTTTTTGATGGCACTGTCCAATGCGGTCAGTGTCAGCAACACCACTGTGGCAATAGGTGATATTGCCCAACTTATAAAAGTGCTTTCTAAAGGGTTGGGAATGCCTCTTGAGCCTGTGGATTGGAGCAAGTTTGGTATTGTGGGCAAGCTTGAGGCTGTTTTGCCCAAGGGAGCACTGCCTCTTTTAGTGGGCAGCGATATTGCGGGTATGATTATCGAAAACGCCGACCAGTGCATCATTGCAGTTAATAACGATGCTTCGGCGCTTGAGTTTTTGACCGAAACCTATGTGTTGCCCTACTTGCAGGCGGTTATAAATGATGTTAAACCTGCCGAAATTGTGGAAGAACCTGCCGTTGAGGAACCTGTTGTTGAGGAACCCGTCGAGGAGCCTGTGATTGAGCAAGAGCCTCAGACAGAGGAAGATTTTTATTACGAGCCCGAACAAGAGGAGGAGACTGACCTCTTTTCAGACATCGAGGACGACGACTTTTTGGAGTTTAAGAAAAAAGGCAAAAAGAAGGGCGTTTTGATTGCTCTTGTTGCCGTTTTGTCGGTGCTTGTGCTTTGCATTGCAGGGGGAATTGTAGGCTACTCAAAGTGGTGGCTCCCCAATATGTACGAGGTATCGGTTGCCGAGGCAAAGGATAAATATACAAAATCAATTGCTGAGGATGCATCTGATGCAGGTATGCCTGAGGAATATTCGGTTAAGTTTGCCGCACTTTACAAGCAAAATGCCGACGTTATCAGTTGGCTTAAAATTGAGGGACTTGGCATTGATACTCCCGTTGTAACAGGCGTGCGCCATTCTCCCAACTATTACGAAAACCACCTGTTTAACGGCAAAAGCAATCCATACGGCACGCCGTATATTAAGTATGCTTATGATACCGCCGCAAACATCAACCCTAACCTTGTAATTTATGGCAATAATAAGGGCGACGGCAAGGCTTTCGGCAAACTTGAGGGACTCCTTCAGGGTATCGGCAAGGTTAAATCGGTAACCACCGACTCTGCACTTTTCGGCGAGGAAAAGTGGGATATTATCAGCGTTATGTTGGTGGACAAAGAGGGCAAGGAGTATAATTTTGCCAACAATTTCAAAGAGCTTGATGCCGATGCAAGAACAGAGATGATTAAAACTGCTCTTAAGAAATCTAAGGTTAACACTGGCGCTACAATTGACAGTGTAGAACTTACTGATAATTTTATGACCCTTGTTACTCCTTACAGCAAGGATAAAAACAAGGTGGTTGTTGTGGTTGCAAAGCGCTTTATCGAGCAGGCAACCGACGTTGAGGAATAATTGCCGCATATAATATTATGAAAGGGCGTGACAAAAAGTGACCGATGCAATAGCAGAACTTTTTGCGAAGGTGTTTTCTGACGAGGGTGTAGTGTTTATGCTTTCAATACTCCCTATTTCAGAAATACGCGGTGGTATGCTTTACGCAGGGCTTACCGATATGAATATGGTGGTTGCTTTTGCAATATCTTTTATCGGTAATATGTTGCCAATCCCCGTTATACTGCTTTTTATACGTCGCATTTTGTCTTGGATGCGCACCAAAAAAGGTCTTGGAAAAGTGGTGGACTGGGTTATGCGCAAGGCAGATAAAGGCAGCAAAAAGCTTGGCAAATACACCTATTGGGGACTCTATTTGTTTGTGGCAATTCCACTTCCCGGCACTGGTGCCTGGACGGGCGCTTTGGTTGCCAATTTCTTGGATTTGCCTATCAAAAAGACCTTGCCTGTCATTACGGCAGGGGTACTTACCGCAGGTGTGATAATCACCATTTTGGCATATACTGCACCCGATTTGTTTAAATTGATTGTAGGATAATTATCCAGTTTTATTCGCCTTCGGCGAGTTCTATTGCTTCGCAGTGTTATTCGGTCTTGCGCCGAGTGGTATTGTCTGCGGCAGTTTGTGGCGAATAAAATAAAACTGAACCTATAAGGGTTCAATAAAACTATTGCTTAAGGCAATAATATCACTCCGACACAGTCGGAATAAAACTAAAAACTTTTATTAACAATTGGTTTAGAGGTGACAACTTTGGCTGATAGCATTTTAAGAGATAAAGCAAAAGAGTTCGCTAAAATAATTGTTTTTCATTGCCGAGATATGAAGTTAAATCGTGTTGAAGCACCTTTGGTGAACCAATTGCTTCGCTCTGCAACGCCAATTGGTGCAAATTTGCACGAGGCTCAATATGCGCAAGGAACAAAGGATTTCATTTCTAAACTTGAAATAGCCCAAAAAGAGTGCTACGAAACAGAATACTGGTTAGAGCTGCTTTTTGAAACAAAGTGTATGGACGAAGAAATCTACAAAGCGTTACAAAACGATTGCGGTGCAATACGCAGAATGTTGATTTCTTCGCTAAAAACGATAAAATCAAATAAGGAAAGATTATGAAAAAAGGTAAAGTTTTAATAATAATCGGCGCTGTTTTAGCGGTGCTTCAGATTGCAAGTCTCATATTCGACCTCGTGCAGACGGGCGGACTTAAATTTGACGGCACTATTGGTGGCGCAGTCAGTTATCTTTCGGCAGGCCTTGCAGGAGTGGTGCTGATTTTGTGGGGCTTTGTGATTAACAAAAGAACAGAAGAATAAATATTTAAGGCGGGGGCTTTGTGGCGTACCGTTAAAGACACTGCTAAGAAGTCTTATACCCGTAGTTTTTGAAACTGCGGGTATTTTTAAATATTCTCTTTGTTGTAGGACAAGTTATGCTATAATACTACTAACCGATAAATTTGAATTTGACAAGGTGATTAAGATGATAGATATTACTGCTTGGATAAAAAACTTCTTGCAGACATTAAATGAGACTTTCGCAAACCGTGTGTGGTTTGTTGGTTTGCAAGGTAGTTATGGTCGTGGCGAAGCAACAGAAACAAGTGATATTGATATTGTTGTAATTTTGGATGAATTGTCTGCTATGGACATTCAAACTTATAATAATATGTTGGATACCCTTTCTCACAGAGAATTGATTTGTGGCTTCCTTTCAGGCAAAAAAGAAATTATGAATTGGGAGCCATCAGACCTGTTCCAATTTTGTAATGACACCACACCAATCAAGGGAAGTCTTAACGAGGTTCTGACTCTTGTTGACGAAAGTGCTGTGAACAGAGCAATCAAAATAGGCGCTTGCAACATATTCCACGGATGTCGACACAACATGCTGTATGAAAAGAGTGAAGATATTTTAAGAGGGTTATATAAACTTGCATCTTTTGTTGTGCAGGCAATTGCTTTCAAGCAAACCGGAAACTATATCAGTCATCAAAAAGAATTGCTCCAAGTTGTATCTTCTGATGAACGGTTCATAGTAGAAACCTTTTTGAAATTAAAAAACGGCAGAACAGTAGATTTTAAATTGATGTCCGAAACATTGTTTGTTTGGTCAAAGAAATGGATTATCGAAAGCAATTAAAGTTTATCGAATTGATTGTATTTGTTTACAAAAGGGTTTTAGGTTCTCCTAATAAGTGCTAAACACAAGTTAAGGAGTGATGAAATGAATAGAATTAAGGCGTTAAGAGAAGATAGAGATTTAAGTCAAGCGCAAGTGGAAAAGTTATTAAAACTACACAGCAGCAGTATAGTAAAATAGAAACAGGGGAAGCAGATATTAGTTCAGAAAAATTGGTGTTGCTTTCAAGGTTTTACAAAGTATCTGTTGATTGCATTTTGGGGTTAAAAGACAAACCATAAATTAAAGTCTTATGGCAAAGACCAAACGCCATAGGACTTTTTTTATACCCTTTTACCCTTAAATAACTGTTGCTCTTGCGCTTAAAGTGTGATACAATAAACATATATATAACTATTTTTTCGGAGTGATATTTTTGAGCAGAAAAAGATGGCTTGTCGCAGATTACGACAAGGCTCTTGCAAGGGAACTTGCCGAAGAGTGCGACATTGATGCACTTGTGGCTTTAATACTTGTTTCGCGGGGAATTTGCGACCCTTTTGAAGTTGAGGAATTTTTGTCTGACGACCAACAGTTAGGTGACCCTTTTGACCTTGCCGATATGGACAAGGCTTGCCAGCGTATACTCTCTGCCATTGAAAAGGGCGAGAGCATATGCGTGTACGGCGACTATGACGCCGACGGAGTTACCTCTACCGCCATTCTTTACACCTACTTAAAGAGCAAGGGTGCAAAGGTTACATATAAGGTGCCTGAGCGGTCAGAGGGATATGGAATCAGCATTAGCGCCGTTGACCAAATGCACAGTGAGGGAGTAAATCTTATTATCACCGTTGACAACGGCATCACCGCTTCAAAAGAGGTTGCCCATGCCAAAAGCCTTGGTATAGACACAGTTGTTACCGACCACCACTTGCCTCAAGGGGAGTTACCCGATGCAGTTGCAGTAGTTGACCCTCACCGTGAGGATTGCCCAAGTCCCTTTAAGGAGTATGCAGGGGCAGGTGTTGCCTTTAAGGTGGTTTGTGCCTTGGAGGGTGTAAGCGGTGAAGAAATGTGTCAAGGTTATGCAGACCTTGCGGCTATCGGCACAGTTGCCGATGTTATGAAATTGACAGGTGAAAACCGCCTTATTGTAAAGCGGGGTATTGAAAATATTGACAACCGTGCAGGGCTGACTGCAGTGCTTGACGTGGCAGGGCTTCGTAAACGGGGCACCACTGCAACCACCGTAAGTTACGGAATTGCACCCCGACTTAACGCCGCAGGCAGAGTGGGCAGTTGCCTCAGAGCAGTGCGACTGCTTACCGAAGAGGATGAGTCGGTTGTAACCGCCCTTGCCAAAGAGGTTAACGAGGCAAACGCCTTGCGCCAACAGCTTGAGCGTGATATTTCCGAGCAGGCTATTGAACTTATTGAAAAAAACGGTATGCAGTACGACCGTGTAATTGTGGTATACGGTGAGGGATGGCACCACGGCGTTATAGGCATTGTTGCATCAAGAATTTGCAACCGCTATGGCAGACCTGCCATCGTTTTGTCAGATGAAGACGGAATTGCCGTCGGCTCGGCTCGCAGTGTGGGTAAATTTTCACTTTACGATGCCATTGCATCTTGCAGGGATATGCTTATCCGTTTTGGCGGTCACGCACAGGCGGCAGGCGTTTCTCTTGCAATGGATAAGGTGGATGATTTCAGGTGGGGCATAAATGAGTATGCCAAGTCTGTTTATGGGGATATGCCCTTTGATACCCTTAATATTGACTGCAAACTGCGTCCCTCTGCCATTACTCCTGACCTTGTGCGGTCTTTGGATGTGCTTGCCCCCTTTGGTGTAGGCAATCCTGTGCCTGTTTTTGGTCTGTTCGGTATGAAAATCGACCGAATTATGCCTGTTGGCAACGGGGGTCATCTGCGACTTGAAGTCAGTCGTGACGGCGCGGTGGCAAACGTTATGCTTTTTGGTTGCTCGGCAGAAAAACTGGGCTTTTGCAAGGGTGATATTGTTGACCTTGCGGTTAATGCCGAAATCAATGAATATATGGGTCACGAGCAGGTGACCATAACCGTTAAGGGTATTCGTCCCTCCAATGTTGATGAGGATAAAACCCTTAAGGAAATGCGCCTTTTTGAGCGACTTATGAGAAATGAAGATACACAGGGCGCCACTCTTACCCGTGAGGATATTGTTAAGGTTTACAGAGCCCTGCAAAGCGGCTTTTCAGGCAACGAGGAAGCCTTGGCAATGCACTGTTCACTGGGCTATTTCGCTATGCGCACGGCACTTGAGGTGCTTAGTCAGTTGGGCATAATTAACTGCATAAATGACGGTGGCAATCTTACTGTTACCCTTAACACTGTTCAGGGCAAAATGCAATTAGAAAACTCACCGATTTTTAAACGGATAAACAACCTTTAATTTTGAAAGGAGCGACGGTATATGCAAACACTTGACAACGGAATGGAAATATTGCTAAAGGCGATGAAAAAGCAAGGCGGTAACTACGATACCGCCGCTATTGAGCGCGCTTACAATATATCCCGCGCGGCACATGAGGGGCAGCTTCGTCTTTCGGGTGAGGAGTATTTTTGGCATCCCTTAAAGGTGGCAGAGATAGTTATATCCTTGGGAATGGACAGCGAATCGGTTGAGGCGGCGCTTCTTCACGATGCCGTAGAGGATACTCCCATCACAAGTGAGGACGTGCGCCGTCAGTTTGGCGCAAGCGTGGCTCTTCTTGTTGACGGTGTTACAAAGCTTGGCAAGATTGATACTGCCACCCGCGAGGAGCAACAGGCAGAAAACATCAGAAAAATGCTGATTGCTATGGCGGCAGACATCCGCGTTATTATCATAAAGCTTGCTGATCGACTGCACAATATGCGCACCTTGGCGGCGCAGTCAACCCGTAAGCAGCTTGAAAAATCTCTTGAAACTATTGAAATATATGCACCCATTGCTCACCGATTGGGAATTCGTGCCGTTAAGGAAGAGCTTGAGGACTTGGCAATTTCTTATCTTGACCCCATCGCCTATGCCGAAATTGAGGAGCAGCTTGAGAAAAACAGGGAATACCGCGACACCTTTATTGAAAGCATAAAATCCCGAATAAAAGAGCGTATGGGCGACAGCGTGCCCAATTTGTCTATTGAGGGCAGAATTAAATCTATACACGGAATTTACCGCAAAATGTATATGCAAAACAAGCAGTTTGAGGAAATTTACGATGTGTATGCACTGCGTGTTATAGTTAACACAGTTACCGATTGCTACAACGTTTTGGGTCTTGTGCACGAAATGTTCAGACCCATTCCGGGCAGATTTAAGGACTATATTTCCACCCCTAAATCGAATTTGTATCAGTCACTTCACACCACCGTTATCAGCCGCGAGGGCTTGCCCTTTGAGGTACAGATTCGCACTTGGGATATGCACCACACCGCTGAATACGGAATTGCGGCACACTGGAAGTATAAGTCGGGAATCAGTGGCTCAGACGAGCGTTTTGAGGAGCGTTTGGCGTGGATTCGTCAGCTGCTTGAATCTCAAAACGACGTGGAAGACGTTGGCGAAATCGTGCAAACCATCAAGACCGACCTTGCTCCCGAAGATGTGTTTGGCGTAACTCCCAAGGGCGACGTTATCAGTCTGCCTGTGGGAAGCACCGTTATCGACTTTGCCTATGCCATTCACTCGGCAGTTGGCAACCGTATGGTTGGAGCCAAGGTTGACGGCAGAATTGTTCCTCTTGATTATCAGATTGCAACGGGCGACGTTATTGAGGTTATTACCACCTCTCAAGCCGACCGAGGACCAAGCCGAGACTGGCTAAAGATTGTTAAAACAAGCGAGGCAAGAAGTAAAATTCGCGCCTGGTTTAAAAAGGAACGCCGCCCCGAAAATATCGAAACGGGTAGGGAAGAGGTTGAGCGTGCCTTACGGCAGGCAAACATCCGTATTTCTGAGGAAGATTACGAAAATCTTATCAAAGACCTTGCCGAGCGTTATCAGTGCTCCACTGCCGATGATTTTTATGCAAAAATCGGCTACGGAGGTTTGATTTTCTCAAACATCGTGCCCTCAATTAAGGACCGATTCCGTCAAAAACCGCAAAAAGATATTGCTTCTATGGTTTCTGATGATGAAGAGTCGGCATCTCCCGACGGCGTTGTGGTAGAGGGCATTGACAACTGCCTTGTAAAGTTGTCCCGTTGTTGCTCTCCGTTGCCCGGTGACAGTATAATTGGATTTATTACCCGCGGTCACGGTGTATCTGTGCATAAGCGGGACTGTACCAACGTACCTAAGGATATATCTCTTGCTGATGAGCCGGGCAGATGGATTCCTGCACATTGGTCGGTTACCCGTTCAAAATCATTCTGCGCCGCATTGCAGGTTCACGCCATTGACCGCGACGGCATTTTGGTGGATGTTTCCACCGCCGTTCTGAATATGCGAATTAAAATGACGGCAGTTTCTGCCCGTCAGCTTAAAGACGGCAACTGCGTTATTGACCTGACCGTATGTGTAGAGGGCGTTGAACATCTTAAATCGGTTATTGCCAAGCTTTCGGCAATAAACGGCGTGCTTTCAGTTGAAAGGTCGGTGATATAATGCGACTTTTAGTACAGCGTGTAAAGGGCGCTTCGGTAACAGTTGAGGAAAAGCAAGTTGGCAAAATTGATAAGGGCTTTTTAATCCTTGTGGGTGTGGGCCCTGAGGATGACGAGGCAATTTGCTCAAAAATGGCGCAAAAGGTTGTGCAGATGCGAGTTTTCGAGGATGCCGACGGCAAGATGAACAAAAGCGTTACCGATATCGGTGGCAGTTTTCTTGCGGTGTCTCAGTTCACTCTGTACGCCGACTGTCGCAAGGGCAACCGTCCCTCTTTTACAGGTGCTTGTCCACCGGGGCGGGCAAATGAGCTTTACGAATTTTTCTGCGGCGAAGCGGAAAAATTGGGGGTAAAGGTGGAGCGCGGCATTTTCGGTGCCGATATGCAGGTGGCTCTTGTTAACGACGGCCCCGTTACAATAATGCTTGATTCCGACGAAATTGTAAAAAGGTGAGCGACTTGAATTATAAGTCTTTTTTAAGCAACTTTTGTTGCAATACCTATATAATATACGGCAAAAATGGGGACTGCGCCGTCATCGACCCCGGCTACGAGGGTAGCGAGGGCTTTAACGAGGCGGCGTCTCTGGGTGAGCGGCTAAAATATATTTTGCTTACCCACCGCCACAGTGACCATCTGCTTGCCGCAATTCCTTTAAGAAAACTGACAGGTGCCAAAATTGCCATTCATACTGATGACGAGTGCGGTCTGCAAAATGCAGAGGACAGCCTTTTTCCCTATGTGTCCTCATACCTTTTCAGTGAGCAACAGACGGGGGATGCAGACATTTTGTTAAAGGACGGCGACGTCCTTGATATAGGCGGTGACACCTTGACTGTAATCCACACCCCAGGTCACACCGACGGCGGAGTTTGCTTTGTTGGTGAGGGGGTAGTCTTTAGCGGAGATACAATTTTTGCAGGTAGTATGGGCAGGGTTGACTTTCCAACGGGTGACGTTGAGAAAATGACCCAGTCTTTGCTTAAAATCTGCAACCTTGACGAAAAATTGACCCTTTGCTCAGGTCACGGAGAAATATCCGATATTGCGACCGAGAAAAATTGCAACCCATACGTAAGGATGGCTAAAAATGGTACTTTGTACGATTAACAACACCTTTAAATATGAATTAGAGAATATCTGCCGCCTTTTCTTTCCTTTTGAGAAGATCACGGTGACGGATGAAGAAAGCGCGGCAGACCAAAAGGAGATGTGGGTTGCCGCCTATTTGACTGCAAAAGAGGGCAAGGCACATCTGACCGTTAGGTTCAAATCGGGGGATTTTGTCCGCGTGGGTGAGGACACCTGCGATGCTGACGACACCGCCGAGTGCGAGCGCAAATTGGCAGTGCTCCTTTTTGAGATACTGTGCGAGTATACGGGGCTTCGTCCCAGTTGGGGTATACTGACAGGGGTGCGACCTGCCAAGCTGATGAGACGGCTTAGCGAGTCTATGGGGGTAGAGGGCGCCAAGAATTATTTTGCCGAAAAACTGCTTTGCAGTCAGCAAAAGATTGAACTTTGCGCCGCCGCATCAGACAACGAGCAAAGGATTGTGTCTTCATCAAAGCCCAACCATTTCAGCCTTTATTTTGCCATTCCCTTTTGCCCCACGCGGTGCAGTTACTGCTCCTTTGTAAGCCATTCGGTTGAGCATTCAATGGGGCTTATAGATGAGTATGTGACTCTTTTGTGCAAAGAACTTGCGGTGACGGGTAAAATCGCAAAAGAGTTGGGGCTTGAACTTTCAACTATCTATGTTGGCGGCGGCACTCCCACCACTCTGTCGGCAGAGCAGATTGGGGTGCTTATGGATGGGGTCAGCAGTAATTTTGACCTGTCCACCGCCACTGAATATACTGTTGAGGCGGGCAGACCCGACACCATAACTGCCGACAAACTGCGCGCCATTCTCAGTGGTGGCGCAACCCGAATTTCTATCAATCCACAGACCCTTAACGATAAGGTGCTTCAGGCAATCGGCAGACGGCATACGGCAAAAGAGGCTATTGATGCCTTTAATCTTGCCCGTCAGTGCGGAATGAAGAATATAAATATGGATTTGATTGCAGGTCTTCCTGAGGATGATGTGGAGTCCTACTCTCGCACCCTTGATGGCGTCCTTGCTCTTGACCCCGAAAGCATTACTGTTCACACTCTGTCAATGAAGCGGTCATCCCGCCTTACAGCAGGGGGTGAGTTGCCCGACACCGCTCAGGCGTTGGCGGCAGGGCAGATGCTTAAAATGACGGGTGAGCGGTTGCAGCCTACATACATTCCCTATTATCTCTACCGCCAGTCAAAGACGGTGGGTAATCACGAAAATACCGGCTACGCCAAGGCGGGTTATGAGTGTCTTTATAACATTTTTATGATGGATGAAACCCATACCGTTCTTGCATGCGGTGCTTCGGGTGTTACCAAGTTGAAAAAAGGCGAAAACACTATCGAGCGCATTTTTAATTACAAGTACCCCTACGAGTACAACGGCAATTTTGAGGAAATCTTGCGCCGCAAAGATGCAATAAAACCCTTTTATGAAGATGTTAAGATTTAAAAAACACCTGAATCTCAACCGATTCAGGTGTTATTCTTTAACAAATTCAATAATATCACTAACTTTACAATCAAGGGTATAACAAAGTGAGTCAAGGGTTTTTGTGCTTATAGCTTCGCCTTTTTTAATACGGTGTAGCGTATTAGCCGAAAAGCCTTGCTTAAAGATTAAATTATATTCGGTTAATCCCTTTTTAAACAGGGTTTCATAAAAGGGCTTATAACTAATCATTTTTATCACCCATTAGATATTATCATACTTAACCTCTTGACTATACCTAACAAATTGAGTATAATTGAATTAGTTAATCCTGTGGGTGAATTTATTAAGGAGTGATTTTATGAGAAATCCGTATGACATTTTGGGCGTTGCTACAAATGCAACACAAAAACAAATTGAAAAAGCATATGACAAAGAGGTGAAAAACGCTCAAAGAAACATTACCAACGAAGGTGCATTAGATACAAAATTATCTGAACTTAATTGGGCTCTGACAGAATTGCTTAATGAAAACACTAGAAGCAAGTATGCAAGTCTTGAAAACAGTCAGGTAACAATAAAATCAGAGGACATTAAAGCAAAAACAAAACACTTAATTCTTAAATATATTTTGTGCATCTTTATAGCAGCAGAACTGTGCACAAAAAGACCTCTTGCTGATATTTATACATATTATTTAGATTTTGAAGATGTTTTTATTGCTGTCGGCATAGCATTGACTATAATATTTGCGTTGTTAGGTCTTTGGTTAGTTAACTTTATTATTAAAAAACTGTTTTTTAGTGAGGATGCAATTACTGCACTTAAAGTAATAAGGTGGGTAGTAATAGTTTTAAATAGCATTATTTTTATAGGTGCAATGTTAACGGTATCACAAAAATACGGTGGAGACGGATTGGATACAATTAGTATGATGATGCCCGATACAATTACTTATGCTATAATAATTACTGCAACATTGGCTTTTGAAAAACGCACATTAAAACAAATTGATTAAAAAACGATGTGACAGTTTGGTTTTATTGACAAGGCTGAAACCTCCTATTTGCCTTCCTCTGACGAGGAGGGTGGCAAGACGAAGTCTTGACGGGAGGAGAGAAAAGCAGACAAAGTATTTTAGTTTTTCTCTCCCTCAGTCAAAATCAAAGGTTTTGCCAGCTCCCTCGTCAGAGGGAGCCACGGACAGTCGGGGACCCCTGTCCCACAAGCACAAATGAGATGCAGTGTAAAACCGCCCTATCGGTGCCTATGGCACCGATAGGGCGGTTTCTTACAACTCAAATTCAACTACAAACTTTTCAAGCAGCTTTATGGGGTGGTAGGCAAGCTTGGCTTTGCGAAGTCCTTCATCACCTGCATCATCCTCGCGGTTGATATATTCAGCATTTTTGCCGAAACAGGCGGCAAATCGGTTGTTTAGTGTTTGATAGGCGCCTTTAACACCTCTGTCTGCCTTTTCAATATGCACGTAGAGGGTGTCGCCAACCTGTTCACCCACCGAAAAGCCTGCCACCTTGCCGTTGGCATACAGCACGCCGCCAAACATTCCATACATATCACTGCTTTTCAAAACCTGACCAACCAAGTCGTTTTCGGCGTTTTTATCTTCACTCATATCTGCGGCAGAAAAACTGTCAAAAAAGGAGCACACGTCATCAATATTTTCGGCAGAGATTTTTTCAAACCTTTCTTCATAAAGACGGCAAAACTGACTTATCAGATTTCGTTGACCGCCGTATTTTTTGCCCGAAAGGGTGATTAAATTTTCGGCTGAATAAAGATAGTCAAAAAAGTCGGGTTGGGGATAGGTAACACTCTTTAACTCAATCTTTTCAAAGCAGTTCAAATACTCCTTGGGAATGGCGCAAAATCGGATGACCTTGCTGCCTTGTTGCCGCTCAAACTCAATCAGCTTGTTTATAGAATCGGCTACGTTAACGTCCTTACACATAGGCATACCGTAATACATATCACCCGATTCTTCATAATACCGAATAAATAGGCAGTCATTGTTGCAGGCATATTCAATATTATACAGGTCGCGCCACATAAAGACACCGCCTACAGTGTAATCACAGGTGGAGTGGCTTAAAAGCTCAAAATATGGACGGCACTTGTCAATATGTGAATCGGTAAGGGCAGAAAATTGCATAGACCAAATCTCCTTTAAAAACTAACAAAATCATTATACCACCGCGAATTTTAATTACAACAAATTATTGCAAATTTCTATAAATTGCATTAAAATCAAAATGGAGGTGAGGGGTATGAAATACGGCAACATCGTTAAGGGTGAGTTTTTAAGCCGTCCCAACCGTTTTATTGCCAATATTAATATTGAGGGCGTGCCCCACACCGTTCACGTTAAAAATACAGGTCGGTGCAAGGAACTGCTTGTGTCGGGGGCAACCGTATATCTTGAGCAGAGCCAAAATCCCTTGCGCAAAACCAAGTTTGATTTGGTGGGGGTTGAAAAGGCGGTAGCCGGCAAAGCCCCCATTATGATAAATATGGATTCTCAGGCGCCCAACGTGATTGCAGGGGAGTGGTTGCCTAAAAGCCGACTTTTCTCTGACGGCGCAATCTATCGCCGAGAGTATACCTACGGCAAATCCCGATTTGATTTTTATATTACCGACGGCGACCGCAAAGCCTTTTTGGAAGTGAAAGGGGTTACTCTTGAAAAGGATGGGGTGGCATATTTCCCCGACGCCCCCACCGAAAGAGGCGTAAAGCACCTTAATGAATTGGTTAAAGCGGTTGAGGAGGGCTACGAGGCATACGTGCTCTTTGTCATTCAGATGAAGGGAATATCTGCCTTTAAGCCAAACGACGATACCCACAAGGCTTTTGGGGATGCACTGCGACACGCCGCATCAAAGGGAGTAAAGATTTTCGCCGTCGACTGCATTGTTAATCACCCCGAGGTTAATGCAGATAAGTTGGTTAATGTAATATTGTAGGGAACGGATTTATCCGTTCCGCTTCGGAATGCATAAAAATCGTGCTTGTAGTGGAGGGTCTCTGTGCCCTCCCGTTAGTGCAGCAAAAATTTTGGGAGGGGATGGAACCCCTCCCCTACGATTTTTAATTAGCCTCGCCATTTGGGAGAGGTGGCGGCAATTGGTCGATATGTTTTTGTAAAAAGACTCGATATGCCTTGCGGCTCGATATGTTTTTGCAAAACTCGATATGTTGCTTTGCAACGAGATAAAAAAAGCAGATGAAACAATCCGTTTCATCTGCTTTTAGCTTTATTGAACTTTAACCTTTACGCCTTCACTTCTGTCAAGGCGGCAGTTGCGTCTGCCAAGATAATAAAAGGGAATAAGCGCAAGGGCAAAAACTAACGTAACCAAGGTGGCACCAATGAATATACCTGCTGTAGTGGTACGGTCAATCTGATGGAAAAAGGCTTCGCTTATAAGCTCGCTCACCTTGTCAGTATGGGTGTAGCAGAGTGAGTAAACGTACATTATAATCATATTCACATTTAGTGCAATCATATAAGGAATAATCAGAATAAAGGCGGAGGAGACGAATATTCTGCCTGCACCCGCTTTAATGCTAAAGCAACCGTCGTATTCATCTATGTATCCGCAGGTTTCAATATGCCTGAAGCCCATCAAAAGAGGATAGGCAATAAGAATAACACCAAGAGAGATATACTCTGCAATTTCTTCCTTATAAAAAGAATAGTCAAGCACAATGCTTATGGCAAAACGAAGCAGGTGAAAAATCGCCGTACAAATACCGCCGTAAAGAAGCATAGCACCGACGGTGCGAGGAATACCCTTCCAAAAACGGACAAACTGCTGGCGTTCATATTCATCCTGGTCGAATCTTACGCGCTCTTCATCTTCAATATGCATTTTTATCACCTAGTCATTACATATAATAATATACTTACATACTGTAAAATGCTGCCAAGCAAAACAAACAGATGGAAAACGGAATGCATATAGCGTATGCGTTTTCCCAAGCCGTATAGAACTGCGCCGATAGTATAGGCAACACCGCCGGCAAGCAACCACATAAGTCCTGCAAAACTAAGAGGGATGGGTGCAATAATGGCTGACAAAATTATCATCCAACCCATACCTAAATAACAAATCATTGAAAAGACCTTATATTTTTTCAGGTCTATGGCGTTAAGGGTAATGCCCAAGGCGGCAAGCCCCCATTCAACACCGAACACAACCCATGCCATTGCAGGATTTTCGTCTAACATAGGGCCAAGGGTTATGGGGGTATAGGTGCCTGCTATCAAAAAGAAAATGGTGCAATGGTCAAGCACCTGCATAACTTTTTTGGCAAGCTCAGGCTTTAATCCGTGATAAACGCTTGACATGGTGTAAAGCAAAATCATAGCACTGCCGTATATGGCACCGCCCACAACTCTGGCGGCATTGCCCCATATTGCCGCAACGACAACACAGCTTGCGAGGGCTATAACTCCAAATCCGCCCCCAACTATGTGGCTGACCATATTGAATATTTCTTCGCCTCTGGTATAATCGGGTAATTTGCGGTTAATTAGTTTTGTTCGTTTCATTGGTATTCTCCGTTGGGGTGTCCACCTCTGTCTTTGGTGGCTTTGGGGGGATAAGTGAGCGTGATATTACCACGCCGTCATATGTCTTTTTAAATCTTAATCTGCCCGAAAGCTGTTTGCCGCACTTTTTACATTCAAAGTCGGCAATAAAATATCGGTTTTTATACTTCCATTTGGTTTTGCGGCGCATAAAATCGTCGCAGTCGGGGCAACGGCATCGCAGTTGCTCCTTATCAATGGCGGGATTATTGATGTCACTTATAATGTAGGGCTTGAAGAAAAGGCGCTTGTAATACTCCTCTTTTGTGGCATCGGTTATGTAGCCCTTAAGGCCTTTTTCACTATCCCAGGTGCGACGCAGTATTTCGGCGGTGCAAAGACTGTCACCCAAGGCTCTGTGAGCGGCAAACTCCTCAAAATTCACATTAAGCATTTCGGCGGCAGTGCCAAGGGCAATCTGATTGCCCGTAATACCAAGCTGATTTTGCACGTATTTCTGAATATCCACATAGCCGTACAGAAAAGGAATAGTCTCTTTACCCATAAGGGTTTTAAGATTTTCCACCAACACATAAATATCAGTGTTGCTCCAAGTTAGAGTGACGGTGTCCTCTCCTGCCCATTCAGTGTAGTCTTTAATAGCCTTTTCAATAGACACGCCACTGCGCATTTCTTCATTGGTAATATTGGTAAGCCCCTTAACGCGAGCGCGCAACCGCTTGGTCAGTTTTGACCGCACAAAGCACTGAAAACGGCTTACCTCTTTCAAATTTTCGTCAAGTTTTACGGCGCCGAATTCAATAATCTCGTTAAGAAAGCCCTTCTGCCAAGGGCAGTATGCGCTATTCCATTCAAGGTCAAGAATAATATAATGCACTTGGCGAACATCTCCTTACTGTTTATTGTGGCTTGCCTGCTTCAAACGAAGTTCTTTTGATAAAATCATTTTGCGCAAACGGACTGAAAGGGGAGTAACCTCTACCAATTCGTCGTCTTTAATAAATTCAAGTGACTGCTCCAAAGAAAGAGTGCTGGGAGGAGTCAGCTTCAGCGCATCGTCACTGCCTGATGCACGGGTGTTGGTGATGTGCTTTTTCTTGCACACATTACAGGTGATATCCTCACCTTTGGGATTTTCACCAACAATCATACCCTCGTATACCTCAACACCTGCGCCGACAAACAGACGTCCGCGCTCCTGAGTGTTGAAAAGTCCGTAGGTGGTGGTCTCTCCCGTTTCGTGAACAACGATAGAACCTACCGAGCGCTCGGGGATATCACCCTTGTACTCCTCGTATCCGTCAAAGACGTGGTTCATAATGCCGTTGCCGTTGGTGTCGGTCATAAACTGAGAACGGTAGCCCATCAGCGAGCGTGCAGGGATTCTGAACTCAATATGGGTTGAACCGCCGTCGCGAGTGCCCATATTAAGCATCTCTGCCTTGCGGGAGCCCAACTTTTCAATAACGGCGCCCACATATTCTTCCGGCACCTCTACCATAAGCAGTTCCATAGGCTCAAGGGTGCGGCCCTGCTCGTCCTGTGTATAGATAACTCTGGGGCGTGACACCTGGAACTCATATCCCTGACGGCGCATAGTCTCAATCAAAATGGAAAGGTGCAACTCACCTCTGCCTGAAACCTTAAAGGTGTCGGCGGAGTCGGTCTCTTCCACTCGCATGCTTATATTAGTCTCTACCTCTTTAAACAGGCGCTCACGCAGATTGCGGGAGGTAACAAACTTGCCCTCTCTACCTGCAAAGGGTGAGTTGTTAACGATAAAGTTCATTGAAACGGTTGGCTCGTCAATCTTAACAAAGGGAAGCGGCTCAATGCAATCGGGGTTGCAGACCGTCTCACCAATGTTCAGGTCATTAAGACCTGCCACGGCAACAAGGTCACCCACGCTTGCAGAGTCACACTCGGCGCGTTTTAGTCCCTCAAACTGATAGAGTCGGGTTATTCTAACCCTTTCCTGACTGCCGTCGCGGTGGCAAAGCACTGCACTGTCGCCCGTTTTAACACTGCCGCGCTCAACTCGGCCAACACCGATGCGACCGATATACTCGTCGTAATCAATGTTTGAGAACAGAAGCTGCAAGGGAGCATCTGCATCACCCTCAGGTGCAGGAGCATGCTCAAGTATGGCGTCAAGCAGGGGTCTCATATCACCCTCGCGTACGTTGGGGTCCAAGGATGCATAGCCCTCGCGTGCAGAGGCGTATACAACGGGAAACTCAATCTGACTGTCGTCGGCACCAAGGTCGATAAACAGGTCAAGCACCTCGTCAATAACCTCGGCAGGACGAGCCATAGGTCTGTCAATCTTATTTACAACAACAATGGGCTTCTTGCCAAGGGCAAGTGCCTTTTTAAGCACAAAGCGGGTCTGAGGCATACATCCCTCAAAGGCGTCAACCAGCAGAAGTACCGCGTCAACCATTGTGAGAATACGCTCAACCTCACCGCCAAAGTCGGCGTGGCCGGGAGTGTCTACAATATTGATTTTAACATCCTTGTACACAAGACTTGTGTTTTTTGACAAAATGGTGATGCCGCGCTCACGCTCCAAATCGTTGGAGTCCATAACTCTGTCGGCTACCTGCTCGTTAGAACGGAAGGTGCCTGCCTGACGAAGAAGCTTGTCAACAATGGTGGTCTTGCCGTGGTCAACGTGGGCGATAATGGCAATGTTTCTTAATCTTTCTTGTTTCATAAAATCCATCCCTTAAAAAATTAACCTGTTAAGTATAACACATCACTTCTCATATTACAATTATAAAATGAAAAAGTTTCTACATATTAAATATATATAAGCATATTTTTCTAAAAAATCAAATTTTAATGAATAAATTACAATATATTGTGTCAAAAATCAAGTTGACACCTATTTGTCGGCAAAGTGGCATATTGCACAAAAAAGTCCCGTTTTTTTAACGCTTTTTGCCAAAATAAAAAACTTTAAAAAAAATGAAAAAAAGTGTTGACAAATGGAAATGGGTGTGGTAGTATAATCAGGCGCCTGCAAAAAGGGGCGCCAAAAAAGGACCTTGAAAATTAAACAACGAAATGAAACGGACCCAAAAATTTTTTTGAGTAACTGATGATGAAACATCATCGGGACAACATTTTAGCTAACAGCAGTTAGCGTAGATTTTGAGCTATAAAGCTTCTAAAAATCGATTTGATGCGAAAGCTTCAGATATAATTTTTAGAGAGTTTGATCCTGGCTCAGGACGAACGCTGGCGGCGTGCCTAACACATGCAAGTCGAACGGAGCTTACTAATTAGATTCCTTCGGGATGACGATTTTTAAGCTTAGTGGCGGACGGGTGAGTAACGCGTGAGCAACCTGCCCTTCAGTGGGGGACAACAGTTGGAAACGACTGCTAATACCGCATGACGTACGGTTTAGACATCTTTACCGTACCAAAGGATTTATTCGCTGAAGGATGGGCTCGCGTCCGATTAGATAGTTGGTGAGGTAACGGCTCACCAAGTCGACGATCGGTAGCCGGACTGAGAGGTTGATCGGCCACATTGGGACTGAGACACGGCCCAGACTCCTACGGGAGGCAGCAGTGGGGGATATTGCACA
>JAZOLY010000040.1:0-4919 GCA_045653445.1 Acutalibacteraceae bacterium | reverse complement strand
AAGTATCATTGAAAACATTGCGGTCCTTGGTGTGCCTGTTCCGAAAAAAATAATTGATATTCTTGAGCAGATTAAGGACAAGCACGAAAATGACGACAAAACTGAATAATAAATAAAACAACACCGCCGAGCTTTAGCACTTCGCTATTGCCCGGCGGTTGATTATTTTGTAAAATTTACTACACCCATTACTACACCCAAAATTATGAAATTTATTGAAATATTTTGAAATTTTACAACCTATAAAAAGTGCTAAAAACCCTTGGTATTACTGGGTTTTTCAGCAATATCAAGGGTTTTTAAATTGGCGGAGAAAGAGGGATTTGAACCCTCGCGCCGATTTTCACCGACCTACTCCCTTAGCAGGGGAGCCCCTTCACCACTTGGGTATTTCTCCAAAAATATTAAGCGGAGCAACGATGTTTCATCACTCACTCCGCTATTATATCAGTATTTTATCGAAATGTCAACTGTCAAATGCTTAAAATCAGCCCATATTTTTAAAAAGATTGGGGTCTGCCTTTAATTCGGCAAAAGAGGGGTTTATCTTATCTTTTTCGCTAAGCAAAATCTCGCCAACCTTATCCAATGGCCACTCAACATTTATATCGGGGTCATTCCACATAAGACCGCCCTCATCATCGGGATGATAAAAATCGGTAGTTTTATAGCAAAATTCTGCTTCATCGCTAAGCACCATAAATCCGTGTGCAAAGCCTGGGGGCAAATAAAACTGCTTTTTATTTTCGGCGGTCAGTTCAGCGCCGTACCACTTGCCAAAGGTAGCGGAGTTGCGGCGCAAATCAACGGCAACGTCAAAAACGGCACCGCGTATAACCCTTACCAATTTGCCTTGAGGGAACTGCTTTTGAAAATGGAGCCCTCTCAAAACACCCTTGCGGGACATTGACTGATTATCCTGCACAAAGACCATATCAAGTCCTTCTGCCGCCATATCTTGCTGATTATAGGTCTCCATAAAATAACCGCGGTGGTCACCGTGAACGGCAGGCTCAATTATACAAAGCCCCTCTATATCAAGTCGGGTGACTTTAATTTGTCCCATAATAATCACCATATCCTTTGTAGACACAAAATACGATAAAAACCACTGATATGGTGATTATTATCGCATGTGCTTCGGTTGCCGTGTAAGCGGCGAGAAGCACGCGCCTTTATATTTTATAGCGTGATTTTTCACGCTATACTTCTTTCATAATCTGTGCGATTTTCTCGCCGTTGCCCCACACTGCCGCCGAGTCATAGGGGCGGTCGGGGAATGCGCCGTACTGCAATTTAATATCAAAGCCGTTATCACTGATAAAACGCTCCACACGGTCACACAGTCTTTCGGGTTTGCCTGAGCAGATGTTGATTATACCCGTCACCTTGCTTTGCATAGCGGCTGCGGCAACCTGACGGCAAAATTCCTCATAATCAAGAAAATCGTACATATTAACCCCTGTGGTAAAGGGGAATTCTTTTTTTCCTTCCTCTGCGGCGGCAACAATCTTTGCAAAAATGGAGTTGCCCGCCTTAGAGGTGCCAACGATATAATAGCCGCGAAGCCACTGAAAATCTGCCTCTGCTTGCTTACAAATAAGACTTGCCGCCTCTCTCAATGCATTTTTAGCAATGCCGTACATCGACATAGGCTTGCAAGGTGTGTTTTCGTCAATGGCACCCTCAAAAAAGCCGATTTCGTGCATAGTTCCAATGGCGCAAATGCGGCATTTATTGCTTGCAAACTGACGGATGATTTCTGCGTGCAAGGGCAAATCACCAATATGCGCGTCAGAGTTGTGGACAAATCCGTCACGCCACGCCATATGAAGCAAAACGTCGGGCTTGCCGAAAAATTCATAGGGGTTTTCAACTTCAAAAAGGTTGCAGTTTACACGCTCTGCACGACTGTCAACACAGTCTGTATTAAAATCTGCGGCAACCACCTCTGCACCCATATCACACAGGGCGGATACAGTGCCTCTGCCAAGATAACCTGCGGCGCCTGTTACTAAAATTCTCATTTTCTGTCTCCATACATACGGGCATAATAGTCCTTATATTCGCCTGACAAAATAGTCTGCCACCAGTCTTTGTTATCAAGATACCATTTAATAGTCATCTTGATACCGTCGGCAAATTTAGTTTCGGGCAACCAACCAAGTTCGGTGTGAATTTTGGTGGGGTCAATGGCATATCGCATATCGTGGCCCTTGCGGTCGGCAACATAGGTAATAAGGCTTTCAGGCTTGCCTAATTCCTTGCAAATAAGTTTAACAATGTCAATATTGGTCATTTCGTTATGACCGCCAACATTGTAAACCTCGCCCACTTTACCTTTTTGCAAAATAAGGTCAATGGCTTTGCAGTGGTCGGCAACATAAAGCCAGTCGCGAACGTTTTCGCCCTTGCCGTATACGGGCAGCGGCTTGTCGTTAAGGCAGTTGGCAATCATCAAGGGGATAAGTTTTTCAGGGAAGTGGTATGGGCCGTAGTTGTTTGAGCAACGGCTTATGGTTACGGACAGACCGTAGGTGCGATGGTATGCAAGCACCAAAAGGTCGGCTGCCGCCTTGCTTGATGAATAGGGACTGCTTGTGTGAATAGGTGTCTGCTCGGTAAAGAACAAATCGGGTCGGTCAAGGGGCAAATCGCCGTAAACCTCGTCGGTTGACACCTGATGATAGCGGTCAATTCCGTATTTGCGGCAAGCATCCATAAGCACGGCAGTACCCATAATGTTGGTGCGCAAAAACACATCGGGATTTTCAATTGAGCGGTCAACGTGACTTTCGGCGGCAAAGTTAACTACCACCTGCGGATGCTCTTTTTCAAAAATTTCGTAAATGCCATCGCGGTCACAAATATCGGTTTTATAAAAGGCAAAATGGGGGTTTTTCATAGCCTCTGCCAAGGTGGACATATTGCCTGCATAGGTAAGGCAGTCAACACACACAATGCGATAATCGGGGTGAGCAGACAACATATGATAAACAAAGTTGGAGCCTATAAAACCTGCTCCGCCTGTAACGATAATGGTCATAAGTGAAACCTCTTTCTTAATAAATAACCTTGCCGTCGGCAACTCTCAGCAAATGCTCACCGTATGGAGATTTGCCGTAAAGAGCAGCAGTTTGTCTCAACTGGTCACAGGTAATCCAACCGTTGCGGTAGGCAATCTCTTCAGGTGCCGAAATCTTGACACCCTGACGCTTTTCAACCATCTGAACAAAAGTGCCTGCCTCTAACAGACTGTCCATAGTGCCTGTGTCAAGCCAAGCAAAACCGCGGCCCAATATCTCGGCACGCAAATTGCTCTGCTTAAGATACATATCGTTAAGGGTGGTGATTTCAAGTTCACCTCTTGCAGAGGGCTTTACCTGATGGGCAATCTTTGACACCCCTGCAGGATAGAAATAAAGACCTGTAATGCAATAGTTTGATTTGGGATTTGTGGGCTTTTCTTCAACCGAAAGCACGTTATAATCCGTGTCAAACTCCATAATGCCAAAACGCTGGGGGTCGTTTACGTAATAGCCGAATACGGTAGCATAACCTTCCTCGGAATTTTTAACGGCATTTTTAAGTCGGCTGATAAAACCGCCGCCGTAAAAAATATTGTCACCCAAAATCATAGCGCAGGGCTCGTCACCAATAAACTCCTCACCTAAAATGAAGGCCTGAGCCAATCCGTCGGGGGAGGGCTGAACCTTGTAGCTAAGGTTAACGCCGTAACGGCTTCCGTCACCCAAAAGGCGCTCAAAATTAGGCAGGTCCTCAGGGGTGGATATAATTAGAATGTCCTTAATACCTGCCAACATAAGAGTGGACAGGGGATAAAAAATCATAGGTTTGTCGTAAACGGGCATCAACTGCTTTGACGCCACCATTGTAAGAGGATACAGACGGGTACCTGCACCGCCGGCAAGAATTATACCTTTCATAATTTTCCTCCTTCACTAAGTCTCATACCGCAATATTCAAGCATATGTACGGGAGACAGCTTTCCTTTGTAATTATAGTCAAATTCCGTTGCTGATTTAACAAAATCAAGGTCAATATCTTCTGCCGAGTTAAAGACCGAAATAGCCTCTGCCGAATAAAAAGGTGCCTTTGTTACCTCGGGGTTGTTAGTCAGCATTTTGCGGTTATACATAATGGCTTCACAGGCACGCAAGGTGTAGCCGTGGCCACCCTTTTGCATAACCTCAAGCAAGCATTTGGTGGCTTTAATCCGTTGCAGATTTTCTATGTAGGGCATCTTGTCAATATAGTGAATTTTATCGGTCAGTCGGCGTTTGTCCTGTGGTACACCTGTAATGTGAAAATCGCATTTAAGACCGCACCCCTCAAGTTTTTCGAAAGCGTCGATTATATCATCAAGCCTGTCCTTCGCCTTGCCGACAAAAAAGACGTCGCTTGGCTTAATATCAGAATTTTCGGGCACCTTGTAATCGGAATAAACAAGGGGATAATATTCCAGTCCGTATTCCTTTGCATCCTGCTGGTCAAAGGATAGCACCAAGTCAAAACGGCGCTTAATCTCCTTAACAGGCACGTCGGGGCAACGGGCAACCAAATCCTGATAGTGACATACAAACTTTGCATCGGGATACTGCTTTTTAAGGTAGTCAAGCAGACCGTACTTAATAAGATAACATCTGCGAATGAAAAAAACAAAGCAAATGGGACGTTTGGTTGCAAACTGACGGCGGAACATCATAGGATTCCAAATGCTTTTAAAGGGCATATCCATCTTTTTGTTCAGAAGTCCTGAAAAGTGGGTTTTATACAAAAATGTGAGCAGTTTATTGTTGCTATCAATGGGTTTGCAAAGATAGACGGCGTTGTCAAGATGATTGACGTCATCATAGGGGATAGTATAAAAATCGTTGGCATAGCCAAAAACCGCATAA
>JAZOLY010000039.1:0-48485 GCA_045653445.1 Acutalibacteraceae bacterium | reverse complement strand
CAGGTTTTTGACCAGTTCTTTTTCGGACACGAGAGCCAAAAATCCCTTTTGCTTTTAGCAAGAGGGATTTTACTTTTTACCTCTTCACTATTCACTTTTCACTCGTACTATCTTTGATTGGGATTTTGGGGAAGTAATAAGTAAAAGGTAAGAGTGAAGAGGTGCAAGGCTATTCTTACTCATTATACAAAAAGGCTGTGACGTTTGTCACAGCCTTTTGATTTATTCAGTTACTGCATTTCGAACAAACTTATCCTTGTTTATCTTATAGGCTATAAGCAATGCAACAAAGCAAAGAAGCCACGATATAGGATAGGTTGTAAACAACCAATCAAGTGAATGGAACAAAGGCAATTTAAACAAGGTCATTATAAATATGATTCTTAACCCGCACGCACCCATAAGAGTTATTATCATAGCGTGCATCGATTTGCCCATTCCACGCAGCATACCCGACATAGTATCCATCATACCGCAAATAAAATAAGTCAGACAGATATAGGTCATTCTTTGCACGCCAAAGTGTATGGCATCGGCTGAATCGGTTATATACAATGACAACAACGGCTCTTTAAACAGGAATGCCAAACCACCTGTTATAACCCCTGCAACAAATGCACACAAAAGACAGGTGCGCACTATTCTGGACAGTCTTTCATACTTTTTGGCACCTATATTTTGACCTGAAAAGTTAAGGGACGTTTGACCAAAAGCATTCATACAAACATATACGAAGCCCTCGATATTGGCACCTGCGGCATTTCCCGAAACAGCAGCCGCACCAAACGAGTTGATTGAAGACTGTATAAGCACGTTGGACAGTGAAAATGCACAAAACTGAATACCCGAAGGCAATCCGACAGAAATAATCTTTTTAAGCGGTCTTGTATATATACGCATAGCCTTCATAACAAAGCGACATTCGTCCTCTCGATGAATAAGCGCGTAGACAACCAACACCGCAGACAGAGCCTGACTGATAGCCGTTGCAAGCGCAACACCTGCGACGTCCATATGGAAAAGGGTAACAAAAATAATGTTAAACACAACATTGACTACACCGGCAATAGTGAGTATGTATAAAGGTGATTTGCTATCCCCTGCTGCGCGCAGAAGAGATGCGCCGAAGCTGTAAACCATATAAAAAAAGGCACCAAGGAAATAAACTTTTAAATAGAGACTTGAAAGCTCAAGTATCTCTGTCGGTGTATCCATCCAGCGTAAGAATGACTCTGAAAACAGTACTCCTATCAATGAAACCGAAATGCCACTAATGGCAGATATGGGCATAGCGGTATGCACCACCTGATGCACCCTCTCTTTATCTCTTGAACCGATGGCTTGCGCCATAGCCACGCCGACACCCATTGAAAAGCCGGCAAAGAAATTTACGATAAGATGCACAACAGATGAGGTTGCACCCACTGCCGCAACAGAATTGCTGCCGCAAAACTGACCGACGACTACAAGGTCTGCCGCGTTAAAGAGCAACTGCAAAATGCTTGTAAGAATAATAGGTATAGTGTACGCAATAACATTTTGGAAGAGTGGTCCGTTGCACATATCAATGTGGCTTGCGCGCCGCATAACAATCAACTCCGTAACAAGTTTAGTACATTGTACGCCTGTTGATTGGGAATTGCAAGGGGGTTAGGCTTTTTGTTTGAGAAAGTTTTTCAATTATATTTTACACTGCCTACCCCTATGGTCAATTGTGTAGTTTTCCTTTATAATCAGTTCATCAACTGTGACAAATGTATATCCTTCTTTTTCGAGTTGAGCGAGGATATTTTCGAGGGCGGCGGCAGTATGCTTTGCGCCGATATGAAGCAGAATTATTGACCCTGACTGCACGTTTTTTAGTGCAGATTTAGTTATCATATCCACCGTATAATCAGGCTTCCAATCAAGAGAGTCACAGTCCCACTGCACGTAATACATACCCATATTTTTAATTGCCGATACCGACATATTATTATATTCTCCGTATGGTCCCCGATAAAGTGTGACAGGCTTGCCTGTGATTGCCTCAATTCGCTTATTGCAATTTTGCACATCTGCCTTAAATTGCTCTGCATTCATCTTGTTTAAATGAATATGCCTGTCGGAATGATTTGCCATAAGGTGTCCTGCTTTATCTAACTTTTTGACGGCATCGGGGTATTTATCCACCCACTCACCCACTGCAAAAACAGTGGTTGGTGCATTATATTTTTTAAGCACTTTCATTATATCGTCAAGTCCACTGTCGTCCCAAGCGGCATCAAAGGTAATTGCCACCTGTTTTTTATTGTTTTCAACCGAATATATAGGAAGCAGTCGGTTGGCGTTTGCCGACACATATGTACCCCATGTCAAAAGCACCAAGGCAACCACTGTGGTAACAGACAAAATAAAATTAACCTGTTTTGAAGACAGAACTAAAATTTTCAAAAAAATCACCCCTACTAAATATACTTTTAGCAGGGGTGTTATATTACGGATTGTCAGATTTGTTTTCACTTTTCATTTGAACCGATTTGGGTGACTCGCCAATGACTGCTTTGAATAGTCGCGAGAAATAATATATGTTATTAAAACCAACGCTTTCTGCCGCCTCAGTAACGTTAAGGAGTGCAGTGTTAAACTCAAAATGTAGATTTATGCTTTAGGGTGAGCAGTCAAACCCTAAGGAGTAGGTGCATAATGAAAATTACAGACGTAAAAGTTTACACTATGGACTCTTTCCGTATGAATTGGAATTTCGTTAAGGTTGAAACCGACGAAGGTCTTTACGGATGGGGTGAATCCTCACTGGGAACTAACGAAAACACCATTGAAGTCTTTTTTGAGGCAGGTGCACTTGGTGTTGGTACGGGCATCTCAATTCTTAAGCCTGAACTGATTGAGGCAATCGACTATGACGCTATTACAGAACTTGCCGAAATCCACGTCAATAAAATCAGAGAGTGCCAAAAGAAATATAGATAAAAATAGGTTGTACTGTTAAGGGCAGTAAAAAAGGAAGCACGAATTTTTCGTGCTTCCTTTTAATTTTGTCTTATACCATAACAAGTATGGAAAAATGCAAGGCACATTTTTAAAATTATTTGCTGTGATTATTGGAAAAAACGTCTGCAACTTCGCTAATTGTTATATATGCGTTGTGGTCAATTTCATGGACAAGTTCCTTCATCCTAACAACCTGATAACGATTTACCACAAAATATATCAAGTTTTTTTCTTCGTTTGAATAACCACCTTTTGCTTCCCAATGTGTTACACCACTTCCAAACACTTCACAAAGCTTGTTGCATATATCACTCGGTTGTTCAGTAATGATAATAGCGCATTTTGCTCTGTCAAGACCATCAACAATGAAGTCGATAGTCTTTAACGTCGCTGAATAAGTAACAATTGAATAAAGCGGTAAAATCCAACTATTAAGAACAAAACCACACATAATGTAAAGTAATACATTATATATCATTACAAATGTACCAACAGTGATCCCCAGTCTCTTTGCAAAGATTACTGCCATAACTTCAATACCGTCCATAGCTCCGCCATAGCGAATTGCTATGCCGCTTCCAATGCCGGAAATCACACCGCCAAACAGGGCACAAAGAAGTAAATCCGTACCCGCTAACGGCGAGGCAATGCTCACATCAATTGGGAACACATCAGTAATTAACCAAGCAAATAACGAGTAGATACAAACCGAGTATATAGCATACACGGTAAAAATCCATCCTTGTTTTTTGAGTCCGAAAAGAAACAACGGAATATTCAAAACAACAAGAAAAATGGAAAGCGATAAATATTCCGGTGTTAATTGGTCAAAAAGCATAGACGTTCCAGAAATACCGCTATCATATAAATTTACAGGCATTAAGAAAATAGTAATGCCAAACGCATTGACAATACCTGCAATAGTAAGCATTATGAAATTAGTAACTTTCAATTTGTGCATAATGCAAGCCGCTCCTGCTTAAAATTCAATATAAAGCCAAAGGGAATGAAGGTAAAACCATCTTCATTTGCTTGCATTCCCTTTAAATAATTAAAGGCAACCAAGAAATACATAGGCATTAAGTAACCCGATATTGCTGCAATTGCTGCACCTACAAAATAATATAGGACACGTAAAAACGTTTTCATTGTTATACCTCTATTCAATCCGTCTTTAGTGTCAGTTCAAACGGAGCAAAACCGTCGGCACAGTCAGTTGCAAAGCGGATGGGGTGAGTTTTGCCGCCAAGGGTTATTTCTGCACTGAGTTTGTATGTAGTAAAGTCGGAGCCGTCAGGCAGAGGTATCTCTATCTGCTTGGTAGCCATTCCCAAATCGCCGCCGTCAACCTTAACAAAGGAGTTATCCCCTGCGTTAAGTTTAAAGGTTACAACACCTGGAGGAGTAGTGCATCCGTCATTAGCAATATCCATAACCAGAGATTTTTTGCCGTCGAGATAGGTACAACGCCATACGATAGAGGGGCGCAGTCTGAAGCCCAGTTTTTCGTTATACACATCAAAAATCTCGGGCATATTGTCTTTAAACCAGTTATAATCAACCCCATTAAAGCCAACGGCAGAATATGCAGTGCCTTGGTCAAGCTTTAAGGCAGCCATCCGAACGGGATTGTTTGCACCATTTCCAACATTATCAAGGGCAGGCACATCGGTTTCAAAAAGCATTGCTGCATTTTTGTGTCGCATTTTGCTAAAAAGCGACTCGCTTGCTTTATAGTAGCGGTAAAAACTATCTCTGCGAACCCAGGCACCTTCTGACAAGGCACGTCTACCTGCCTCATAGTCGCAAAGATGAAGACTCAGCACCATTGGAGTGGTTGGGAAAGCCGCTTTGTGATACTTAATTAGTTCATCAACAACATATTCATATCTGTCCCATGAGTCTGCAAGCAAATGATTTTTGTGCACGCCGTTGTATGTAAAATAGTGATGACCTTCACCCCACAAGCCGAAGCCCGAAACGTCGGCATATTCAAAAGTAGGGTCAGAATCAAATTGCTCACCCAAAAGCATCAACATCTCTTGCCAATATTTAAGATAATCGTCGGTGTAATAGGGCATTACAACATCAAAAGGCTGTGTTTTAATAGCTACCTTCGGCAATCTGTCTTTCAAAAACTCAGGAAGCAAATCACCCGGATAGTCACCCTCAGAGCTTTGCATTACACGAAATGACCAACGCTTACCCGTTGATTTTACGGCATCAAGAGCTATTTTTAAGCGGTCGGAAAATTCAAGTTTACCTGCGGTACGCTGAACGTCATTCCAATTAACACGAATATAAATATTATCGCAATTGGGGTCCGCACATTGTTGCAAAGAAAAATCTTTGTCAATTTTAAAGGTGTCAAAAACATTTTTTGTATAGCCGAATTTGGCAGTTGTCTCGGTACGCATATGGTCGCTGACCAACATAGATACCGTACCCATACCGTAATTGCTTACTTTGCCTTTGCAAGAAGAAAAATAAGCAATCTGCTCAGTTATACATTCGTTCAATCGGTTTTTATTCATAAAAATACCTCCTATATATCTAATGAAACAACATCCTGCCAAGTTTCGCGGCGCACGACTTCTCTGCTTTCGCCATCCTTAACCATAACAACTGCAGGTCGAGGAATGCGGTTGTAATTACTTGCCATTGAATAGTTATACGCACCTGTATTAAGCACTGCAAGGATATCCCCTGTCTGCAAGGTTTGTACGGGTGCATTTTCTTGAATAAGGTCACCGCTTTCACAGCATTTGCCTGCAACGGTCACTACTGCATCCTTAGGCAGATTGGCCTTGTTAGCGCACACAATAGTATAATCTGCCTGATAAAGAATGTATCGGGGATTATCGCCCATACCTCCGTCAACAGCTGCATAGGTGCGAATGTCAGGAATGTCCTTAACGTTACCAACGGTGTAAAGGGTAATACCGGCATCAGCCACAATAGAGCGGCCGGGCTCAATCAAAATCTTAGGTGCCTTAAGAGCGTTTTTGGCGCAAATATCATTGATAACTGCTGACACAGGCTCCATAAATTCAAGGTATGACACCTCGTCATCCCCGTCAACATAGCGCACACCAAAGCCGCCACCCAAATCAAGCTCGTCAATAACGATGCCCTGCTCTGCATTTAGTTTGGCGATGAAGTTCATCATAACCTCAGCCGCCTCAACAAAAGGAGAAACCTCAAAAACCTGCGATGCAATATGGCAGTGAAGACCTGCAAGTTCAACACCGTCGGTCTTTGACGCGGCAACCACCACATCATATGCCTCACCTGTTTCAAGGGCAAATCCAAATTTTGAGTCAATCTGACCTGTGCGAACATAATCGTGGGTATGAGCATCTATACCCGGCTTAACACGTATTAAAATGCGTGCAGTTTTATTTGCCTTCACACACAAATCTGAAAGCAGTTTCAATTCTTCCACGTTATCAACTACAAAGCAACCCACACCTGTTTTAAGAGCAAGTACAATTTCGTCTGCAGTTTTATTGTTGCCGTGAAAATGCACCTTTTCCATAGGAAAACCTGCACTGTAAGCAGTATAAATCTCGCCGCCTGAAACAACATCAATACCGATATTTTCCGATGCGACAATACGGCAAAGCTCCTTACAGCAAAGAGCCTTGCTTGCATAAAGGCAAAGCCCGTTGCCGCTATAATATTTATCAAGGGCATCGCGGAATTTTGCACAGTTTTCTCTGATTTTATTTTCATCAAGCACATAAAGAGGTGTGCCGTACTTTTGTGCCAATGCAACGGTGTCAACACCGCCTATTGTTAAATGTCCATCACCGTTTACAGACAGACAATCACTGATAAACATTGTTATTCCCCCTGTGTAAGACTTTTTTCAATCTCTTCTTTTAGTTGCTGGACACCCTCTCCGTTTTGTGAGGAAAAGGGTATGGCAACATAATCTTCTAAAAAGGACAGTTCATCCTTTAATGCCTCAAGTCGTGCATTACGCTGAGTTTTGTTAAGCTTATCGCTTTTTGTAAGTGCAATTACAAAAGGCAGACCCACCGACTGCAAAAAGTGGAGCATATTCAAATCATCGGCTGAGGGTGGATGGCGCATATCAACAAGCTGAACAACAAGCTTTATATCACGCCCCGACTGAAAATACCCCTCCATCAAATCTGACCAACGCTTGCGCTCACTGTCGGATACCTTTGCATAGCCATAGCCGGGCAAATCGGCAAGACGAACGTCCCCTACTCTGAAGAAGTTGACGGTGACCGTCTTACCCGGTGTGCCGCTAACTCGGGCAAGCTGCTTGCGGTTAACAAGTTTGTTGAGCAAGGACGACTTGCCCACATTTGACCTGCCACTAAAAGCGATTTCGGGCATATTTGATTTTGGCAACTGTTTTGAGGTGCCGTAAGCCGCCTCAAAATATGCGGTATTGTAATTCATATTTCCCCCTGCATTATTGCACGATTTGAGCCACATTTTTTGTTTGATGCAACAACTGACGAAACAGTGTCAACGCAATCCACCTTTTTATTTTCAGGAACAAGTGCCGTATTTAGCACCTTATCCATTTTAGCACAAATCACAAATTCTGTGTTATCGTATACTATCTTTTCAATCTCTGCCAAATCAGGTTCGTTATCGGCGGGAACAATTACAGTCTTAACCCCTGCACGATATGCCGCCATAGTTTTTTCTTTAAGTCCGCCTATGGCAAGAACGTTTCCTGTAAGAGAAATTTCACCCGTCATTGCAACGTCGTGACGGATTTTTCTGCCGCTAAGAGCTGACAAAATCGCCACTGCCATTGTAATGCCTGCGGATGGACCATCCTTTGGCACTGCCGCTTCGGTCGCGTGAATGTGCAAATCGGTATTTTTGTAAAACTCGGTGTCGATACCGAATTTTGATGCCACACTGCGAACATAACTTACCGCCGTGCGAGCCGACTCCTTCATAACATCACCCAAGGAGCCTGTAAGTTCAATTTTGCCTGTACCTGCAAGGGCAACAACCTCAAGTTTCATAAGTTCGCCGCCAACAGAAGTCCAAGCCAAGCCGTTAACAACACCCACCTGGTCTGCAGAGCCAACAACTGTCTCGGGTTTATAACGCTTAGGGCCAAGCAACTCTTTAAGGTCGCCCACGTTTATACGAACGGCACTTTGTTCGCCACCTGCAATTTTATATGCGGCTTTGCGGCAAAGAGATGCAATCTCACGCTCAAGTTTACGCACGCCGCCCTCACGGGTGTAACTGTCAATAAGTTCATACAGAACTCCGTCACTGATTTTGCAGTTTTTGGTTGTAAGTCCGTGATTTTTAATCTGCTTTTTAACAAGGTGGTTTTTTGCAATCTGGAACTTCTCTTCCCTTGTATAACTTGAAAGTTCAATAACCTCCATTCTGTCCAAAAGAGGCGCAGTAATGGTAGAAGTATCATTTGCAGTGGTGATAAACAGCACTCTGCTTAAATCGTAGGGCATATCAATAAAGTGGTCAACAAAGGTCTTATTTTGTTCGGGGTCCAAAGCTTCAAGAAGTGCA
Source organism: Acutalibacteraceae bacterium (assembly GCA_045653445.1). Lineage (GTDB taxonomy): Bacteria > Bacillota > Clostridia > Oscillospirales > Acutalibacteraceae > RGIG2206. The sequence continues at coordinate 39,953 of JAZOLY010000039.1, read as the reverse complement.
GATGAGCAATCGCCCTTGTAATCACTGCCGACCTTATCAATCTCGTCAAGGAGAATAAGCGGATTTGATGCTCCGCATTGTTTTACGGCATCAATCAGTCTGCCCGGCATTGCACCGATATAGGTTCGACGGTGACCGCGAATCTCTGACTCGTCCTTTACTCCGCCCAAAGAAACGCGGGCAAACTTTCTGCCCATTGAACGCGCAACAGAAGATGCAATAGATGTTTTACCCACACCGGGAGGGCCAACAAGGCAAATAATCTGACCTTGACGTTCCGGCGCGAGTTTGCGGACTGCAAGCATTTCGATAATTCTTTGCTTAACCTTTTTAAGTCCAAAATGGTCTTTGTCAAGGATAGCCTCTGCCTTTTTAATGTCAATTTTATCGGTAGTAACGGCATCCCAAGGCAGTTCGATGCAACAGTCAAGATAATTTCTTACAACAGTCGCCTCGTGAGCACCCGATGGCATTTTGGAAAGTTTAGTAACCTCTTTATGCAGTTTATCCTTAACGTAATCGGGTGCAGTAAGGGATGAAACCTTGCCGTAATACTGCCCTATTTCATCGTCATCATCGGGTCCGTTAAGTTCTTCACCCAAAACACGCATTTGCTCGCGTAGGTAATATTCACGCTGATTTGCCTCAATATTCTGCTGAACTTTTGCATTTATCTCATTTTCATATTTAAGAATTCCGCACTCGCGGTGAAGCAAAACAACAAGCTCTTCCGCTCTGCGATTGTCCGAGGTTTGTTCTAATATGTATTGCTTATCTTCCCACGCCATAGGCAGATTGGCTGCAATATAATCGGCAAGGTGACCAGGGTCATCGTCACCGATAACAGCGGCGATAACGTCATCAGAAATATGGCCTTGCGACAATGAAACATATTGGTCAAAGGCATCGCGCAAGTTGCGGAGCAATGCCTCTTTTCGCAGTTGGTTAGGTCTGCCGGGGCGAGCATAAATTGGGTCTACGGCAACAGTAAAATAGGGCTCGGTTGAAAGACACTCTGCCACTTTTGCACGGTTAAGACCTTTAACAACAATGCGCAAGTTGTTATCACCCGGGAGTTTAAGCACCTGCTTGATAACGGCAATGCAGCCAACAGGAGCCACATCCTTAAACTTAGGTTGTTCAAGGGTAATATCATCCTGTGAGGCAAGATAAATCATTCTGCCGTTTTCCATAGCACTGTTGACAGCGTGTATTGACATTTTTCTGCCTACGTCAAAATGTACGGTAGCATCGGGAAAGACAACTACTCCCCTCATAACAAGCATAGGCATAATTTTAATATTTTCCATAACAAATCCTTTCGGGTAGTGCAAATAGCAAATTCAAAAAAGTATATACTAATCCATAATAATTTATTATTATACTATACATTTGCGGATAATTCAAGAAAAATAAAAGAAAAACGGCGCAATTATCAATAAAATCGCGCCGTTTTAAGCAGATATTAAATTAGCAATCGGTTGAACAGTTATCTTCTTCGCAATCGTTGAATCGTGGCGGGAAAAAGTCGTTGGTGGGAAAATCCAATCGGCTGAAAATTTCGCAAGGATTATCGGTTACTGCAGAGCATTTTTGCTCAGGAATACAGAAATCATATACAGGAATAAGCATCTGAACGTTTCTGATAAGCTGAACAACGCTGAAAAGTCCCAATGTAACAAGTGCTACCATTCCGTCAGCTGCGGGAGTGCCGATTTCTCCGCCGATAAGGTCAAGGACGCATTGGGGAATCATTGCAACATCGTTATTGTCCCCTTGCTCAACAAAGCGGCAGCCTAAGGTGACGGGGTCAACGGTCTGAACTACGCAACGGGGCAAAGTATTAAGGTCAGATTGTATGCATCCGCCTGCCTCGGTAATAAGATTTGAGAAGGTGCGCACATTTCCCTCACTGCCATAAAGAATTACTCTTTTGTTAAAGGTTGCGATACCCTGTATTTCGATAGGTACAGTTGCACCTGCGGGTGTTACACTGAATGTAACAAGGAAATAAAAGGTTATATCGCAACTGTAAAAACCTCTGTTAAGATTTACCGCCTCTAAATCAATAAATACGTTGCTAACCTCTGCACCTCTGCATCTGATATTGGTTGCGCCATCGACTAACGCCTGATTTGCAGGAGAAAAATACACCCTTAAATCTTCAAGACAGTCACGAGCGCAGCAAGAGTCGTATACTCTGCCGCCGTCAATGCAAACCGCCTCGCGAAAATCGCCTGACGCAACTACTGTTCGTCTTGCATCTGCCATAGACAGTTCCTCCTATGTTATTTTATGAAGTTTGACTTCAATAACATAGTATGTAAAAACCGCCTTTGAGTGAACAAAAGCGGTTTAAATTATTATAAAACTTCAAGTTTTGCAAAGTTTTGCATTATTTTTTTAGTTCCAACGCGGTCAAAAGCAATCTCTAACAATGAGTCGTTGCCCATTGCGGTAACGCGAACCACCATTCCGTCGCCGAACGCTTTGTGACGCACCTTTTGACCAACTTTGATAGTCTTTGTATCAGCAGCAGGTTGATTTGTTTTACCTGCAAAGGATGTTCGCTGACCCATATTGCCAAAGGATGCTCTGTCGGCCTGTCGGCGCTCTGAATAGTCATTATCAAAGGGCAAACTGTCGTAATCAGAGCCTCTGCTTGCATAATTTCCGTAACCACCAAAGGATGAAAATGCATTTGGCTGAAGGGTATGCTTAATAAGGTTTTCGGGAATTTCACCCAAAAAACGAGAAGGACGATAGCGCTCTGTTCTGCCAAAAATCATACGTGATGAGGCTGTGGATATGTTAAGTTCCTCTTTTGCACGGGTAATGCCAACATAGGCAAGACGGCGCTCCTCCTCAATATCTTCGGGGGTGCCGTAAATTGACTGATTGCCTGGGAATATGCCCTCCTCAACACCTGCAATAAATACAACGGGAAACTCAAGTCCCTTTGCAGTGTGCATAGTCATAAGCCAAACGCGGTCGTCGTTATCATCGTCAGTATCCAAGTCGGTAATGAGCGCCAACTCCTCCAAGAATCCCGACAAAGTTGCTCCATCTTCCTCGTGTTCTTTTTCATACTGCACGATATTGGATGAAAATTCGTTAACATTTTCCACCCTGTCTTGCTCTTCTTCACCTGCAAGCTGAAGCGCCATCAAATATCCGCTTTTATCAAGCACATATTCAAGCAATTCGTGCAAGGATAAAACCTTTTCTTTTTCAATAAAATCCTCAATCATTTGAGCAAATGAAATAAGTTTTGAGGATGCTCGGGAGAGGGCTTCATACTGATTGGCGGTTGACATTACTTTAAGCATAGAAAGTCCTGTTTGCTCTGCTATAGATGCCACGTTGTTGACGGTGGTATCACCTATTCCACGCTTTGGCTCGTTGACAATACGCTTTAGGGCAATACCGTCGTTTGAGTTGTTAATAAGGCTTAAATATGCAATAACGTCGCGAATTTCTTTGCGATCAAAGAACTTCATTCCACCGATAACACGATAACTAATACCCGAGCGCATAAGCACGTTTTCTATCGAGTTTGACTGAGCGTTCATTCGGTAAAGGATTGCGTGGTCGCTTGCTTTTCTGCCGTTGTTGATATTTTCAGCAATAGTAACGGCAATAAATCGTGCCTCACCCTGTTCGTCATTGGCGGAGTACCAGGTTATACGGCTGCCGCCGTCCTTAGCAGTCCAAAGATTTTTACCCTTTCTACCTTGATTATGAGCAATAACTGCGTTTGCGGCGTCAAGTATAATCTGTGTTGAGCGGTAATTTTGCTCAAGGCGGATAACCTGCGCATCCTTATATTCATCCTCAAAATTAAGAATATTTTCAATGGTTGCACCACGGAAACGGTAAATACTCTGGTCATCATCACCCACAACGCAAAGGTTACGGTGCTTTTCGCAAATAAGCTTTGCAAACATATATTGAGCGTGGTTTGTGTCCTGATACTCGTCAATCATCACATACTTAAAGCGGTTTTGATAGTATTCAAGCACGTCACTATGCTCTTTGAAAAGTCGCACTGTGTTAACAATAAGGTCATCAAAATCCATTGCATCATATTCAGTAAGCATTGCCTGATATTTGTAATATGCATCACTTATCATCTTGCGACGAACATCCCCTGATATAGTTGCCTCATACTGCGCAGGGCTTATAAGTGAATCCTTCGCGTGACTGATTTCATTTAAAATAGCGCGATGACCAAGCGTTTTTTCGTCAATACCCAGTGAGCGCATAACATCTTTCATCAGCCGCTTTTGGTCATCGGTTGAGTAAATTGTAAAATTATTTGAAAAGCCCAATCGGTCACCAAAACGGCGCAAAATCTTTGCACAGGTGGAGTGAAAGGTTGCCGCCCAGACTTCGTTGCCATCTTCCCCTACCGCACTGTCAAGTCGCTCTTTAAGCTCTCTTGCCGCTTTGTTGGTAAAGGTAATAGCAAGAATTTGCCAAGGCTGTACTCTGTCAACGCCAATCCATTCAGGTGCAGGCAGATTGTTATCAAGGCAATTTTGAAGCAATTCAACGTCTTCACTATCGGCATAGGGGGCATCATCATAATAAGCAACACCAAAGCGAAGCATATTAACGATACGGTTAATAAGCACTGTGGTTTTGCCGCTTCCTGCACCTGCCAGAATGAGCAAAGGCCCGTTTATAGACAAAACTGCCCTTAACTGCTCACTGTTCATTCTGCCGAAATCGCGCTCTATTATCTTTTTTCTGAGTGTTATAAACTGTTGTGTGTAATCCATAATAATTCCTCAAAAAGATGCCGACTGTTATGTCGGCATCTTAAAAATTAAACAATTTCTATATCAGTTACATAGTAACTGCCGTCTGCGTTGCGATATTCATCCTGCATACCGAGTTCAATGGTGCGGTCTTTATCGTTATGCATACGGACTGACAGTTTGTATTTGCCCTTTGGTGCATCGGTCTTAAGATCGAAATCTCGCACTGTGATGGTGTGGGGCATCATTTCGTTACTGTCAAACTTCTCAACAGGGATTGTATATGTACCATTGTCACCTGCAAGTATTACGTCAAGCTTGTAATTCTTGTATGAGGGAGCGGCACCCTTATTCTCCCAATAGAATTTTATATTGAACTCATTGCCGATTTTTTCAGCAATATCAACACCGTAGAGGAAGTACCAATAGCCAAGGTGATTTGCCATCATAATGGCAAGTTCAGGATTTTCTGCAAGCCATTTGCGAGGCTCGCCGTGGAAGCCTGCATAGGTGGCGTGGCTGCCCTGCACTGATGCAAGGAATGGCCATCCCTCAAGATACCAACCCGACTTAATGGTTGTATCATAATGCTCAAGTTCAAGAATTGTGGGGAACTTACGCCAAGCGCGGTCATAAATCTCTTCTGAACGGAGAGTATTAAAACCAAAACGATCTGCAAACCAAGTTACGCTAATACCGTCATCGCGGATGGTAATGCCGTTATCTATGATATAGTTAAGAATTTCTTGCTTTTCTTCGCGAGTGCATGTATCACGGCTACCAACAACATCGTCACTAATTGAAAGTTGTGTATGCTTATAGTTGTTGACGTGAATATCAATGTGCTTTTTGATTACCTCAACAGGCCAGTCCTTTCTGGATGAAGAACAGCAATGGAACTCGCCCCAGTCGCCATAACTGCCAAGGTCAATATAAACAACCTCTTCACAACCGTCGTAACGCTCTGCAAATGCACGGTGGAAATTGTTAAGCTTTTCAAGAAAAACGGAGTCACCGTAGTCGGGTTCAACAGAACCGTCCGGCATAACAGTGTATTTTGCGCCTGCATCAAATACCCATTTGGGAGTAGCATATCCGTCAAGTTGCATTGAAGTTTCTTTGCAAGACACGCGGAAGGATACACGCTTGCCTGCGGCAACCCACGGGTCAACAATCTGATCAAGAAGTTGCCAGTTAAACTCGCCTTCTTTTGGTTCAAGATAGCCCCAAGCCAAACGAAGATAAGCGTGGTCCATCAACGGAAAATCTTCAAGGGTATCGTTTGGATCATAATGAGCACAGTATTTTGTAATACCGTTGTCATAATAGTGAGCATACCAGCCTTTGTCAGGATTGTTGCACAGTTTTTCGTCATCATAGCGGTTTTTAAGTTTTAACATTTTAAAAACTCCTTATGTGTAATACCGTTTAGACAATCTCTATATCTGTTACATAGTAACTGCCGTCGGCATTGCGATACTCATCTTGCATACCAAGTTCAATGGTGCGGTCTTTATCGTTATGCATACGGACAGACAGTTTATATTTGCCCTTGGGTGCATCGGTTTTAAGGTCAAAATCGCGCACTGTAATGGTGTGGGGCATCATTTCGTTGCTGTCAAAGTTTTCAACAGGAATTGTATATGTGCCGTTGTCACCCGAAAGAATTACATCAAGTTTGTAGCCTTTATATGAGGGGGCAGCACCCTTGTTTTCCCAATAGAATTTAATATTGAACTCATTGCTTATTTTGTCAGCAACATCAACGCCGTAAAGGAAGTACCAATATCCAAGACGGTTACCCATCATTATAACCATTTCGGGATGGTCGTTGAACCATTCGCGAGGCTCACCGTGGAAGCCTGCATAGGTAGCATGACTACCCTCAACAGATGCCAAAAAGGGCCATCCGCCCGGGTTGTTGTTATACAGTTTGTTATGATAATAATGAGCATTTTCCAATATAGTGGGGAACTTACGCCAAGCGCGGTCAAATATCGCTTCTGAACGAAGAGTATTATATCCAAATCGCTCAACAAACCACTGCACACATACACTGTCATCGCGGATTGTAATGCCGTTATCAATTATGTAGTTAAGCAATTCTTCACGGCCTTCATCAGACTGGCGGCTACCAACAGCATCGTCACTGATTACGAGTTGAGTGTGTTTGTAATTCTTAACGTGAATATCAATATGCTTTTTGACCACATCAACAGGCCAATCCTTGTTAGAAGAAGAACAGCAATGGAACTCGCCCCAGTCGCCGTAACTGCCAATGTCAACATAGATAACCTCTTCACGAGCATCATATCTCTCAGCAAAGGCGCGGTGGAAATTGTTAAGTTTTTCAAGGAATATAGGGTCACCGTAGTCAGGTTCAACAGAACCGTCCGGCATAACAGTGTATTTTGCGCCTGCATCAAACACCCATTTGGGAGTAGCATAGCCATCAAGCTGTGAACTGGTTTCCTTACAAGAAACGCGGAAAGATACATTTTTGCCTGCTGCAACCCATGGATCAATTATTTTATCAATAATCTGCCAATTAAACTTGCCCTCTTCAGGTTCAAGATAACCCCAAGCCAAACGAAGATAAGCGTGGTCCATCAACGGAAAATCTTCAAGGGTATCGTTAGGATCATAATGAGCGCAGTATTTTGTAATACCGTTGTCATAATAGTGAGCATACCAGCCTTTGTCGGGATTGTTGCACAGTTTTTCATCATCATAGCGATTTTTTAGTTTCAACATATTTATTTACCACTTAAAATAAATTTTCTTGTACTTATCAACAATTGCGGTCATTTCATACCAATTATTTTCCATATCTGCCACCAATGCGAATTGACTGCGTGCACGGGACAGATTGTGACCGTTTCGGGTGGTTTTGAAGTAGACGTCACCTTCAAGATAGTCGGTCAAAAAACGTATTCCACATTCGAGTGTCATAAGCTTTGAGCCCCACACAAGAGAATCAATTTCATTTTCGGTAAGACAATCACCGCATCCCTCTAAAAATCCTTTTGTAAATGCCTCGAAAAGTTCTAAATCTATTCTTGTTTCGTATGGCGTAAGAGTATCTTCATTCAAAGTGGGTGCACCCGAGCGAATTGCATCACCAAAGTCATAGGCAACTGCACCCGGCATAACGGTGTCAAGGTCAACAACACAAAGGGCTTTGTTTGTGTCTTTATCAAACAGGATATTGTTAAGTTTGGTGTCGTTGTGGGTGATTCGCAAAGGCAAGCTTCCGTTGCACAAGCGGTCAACAAAGTATGACAACTCACCTGCTCTTGCAGTTACAAATGCTATTTCATCACGGACACTTTCAAGTCTGTTGCAAAAATCATTTCTGACTGCACGCATAAGCTTAGCACATCGGTCAGGAGTGTTGTGAAAATCAGGAATTGTTTCGTAAAGTTTATCAGCAGGAAATCCGTCAAGCTGACGTTGAAAATCGCTGAACGCCAAAGCGCAACTGTAAAAATCATCGGGACATTCAACACTGTTATAAACAACAGTATCTGAAATAAACTCATAACAACGCCAGTAATAGCCATTTTTACACCTAAAGTACGGGAAGCCGTTTTTGGTATTTATAACATTAAGGGTTTCACGGTTAGGATCACCACCTGCAGATATAATCTTCTCTCGTAAAAAAGAGGTAACGCCACAGATATTTTCCATAAGTGCATCAACATCACGAAAAACCTTGTTGTTGATTTTTTGGATTATGTAGGCACAACTGACGGTATCTGCCCTGAAAGTACTGTTAATAAGGCCGTTACCAACAGGGCCGCAGGATACTATCTCACCGTCAAATTCAAATGCTTCAAGTATTTCTTTATCAACTGTAAACATAGTACCTCCAAATTATACAATAATTGCTTTACATAATCTAATTCATAGTACCATAGATACTTGTTTTTTTCAAGGCTTTATTGCCGTTGACAGCAACAATTTTACAAGGTATAATATAGTAAAAAGCTACAAACAAAGGCGGGTTTATAATGATTGATTATTCAAAGGCAGTAATGAAAAAGAAAATTGATAATGTTATTAAAGCGCTTGAAGAAAACAACATCAAAGGTTATCGCATTTCATCAAGAGAAGAAATGTTTGAGGTGCTTGAAACTCTTGTGCCTGATGGCGCAACTGTCGGTTACGGCGGCTCTATGACCTTGACCGATGCAGGCGTTATTGATTGGCTTAGGTGGAAAAAGAATATTGAGCTTTTTGACCGCGCACGAGTTGATGACCCGGATGAATGTATGCGCAAAAGTTTAGTAAGCGACGTTTTCTTCACATCAACCAACGCTATAACCGAGGACGGTTGGCTTTATAACGTTGACGGCAGAGGCAACCGTGTATCTGCTATGATTTTTGGGCCAAAAAGCGTTGTTGTTATTGCAGGCTGGAACAAAATTGTTGCCGACCTTGCCGCCGCACAAACAAGAGTAAGAAAAATAGCCGCCCCCGCTAACTGTATGCGTCTTGACAAGCAGACTCCTTGCGTTAAAACTACAAGCTGTGCCAATTGCAAATCACCCGACAGAATTTGCCGTTCTTTTGTTGCAATGGGGCCACAAGGCGAGAAAAATCGCATTAAAGTGCTTATTCTTGAAGAAAATCTGGGTTATTAAAGCAAGAGCCACCTTAAAAAAGGTGGCTTTGTTTAAAGTATATCCTTAACTGTAAGCATACCATTTGATACTGTGAATTTTATCTCGTTTTCGCCGAACTCAAATCCGTAAACACGATTTTCGTCATTTTGGTAAGAAGGACGAGGGTCTTGTGACAAAACGCCTATAAGCCCTTCCCTTTTATCATAAGGAACACGGGATAACAGGTCATCAGATATTTCTACCTTAAGTGAATAATCAAATTTTTCATCGGCGTAACCACCTATTGCATCGGTATGGCAGTCGGTAAAAGGTAGATATGGCTTTATATCAAGGATAGGTGTGCCGTTCATCAAATCGGCACCCGAAACAAGCAATACCGTACCTTGTGCAGTTTGCTCTATCCCCTCAAGTTTAACCGAGGACAAGCCGATTGCATTTGGCCTGAAGGGTGAACGGGTTGCAAAAACTCCCATCCTTTTGTTACCGCCAAGGCGTGGCGGACGAACTGTAGGCGACCAATCATCCCGCACGGCTTCGGAAAACTGCCATATAATCCACAAATGGCTGAACTGTTCAATTCCGCGCAAAGCGGTACTATCACGGAATTCGGGCTCAAAAACTATTGTAGACACAAGTTCATTAACCAACCCGCTTTGACGAGGCACGCCGAATTTTGATTTGAAGTCGTTATGTATATAAGCTATAATTTTTGTTTCGTACGTTTTCATTCAGCCACCCCCTTTTACAAAGAGTATATCACAATATCTTTGTGATGTCAAAGGTGGGGCATTCTTAGTGCTTTATATATGTTATCATACTATTGAGGTGATTTTATGACTGATTATATTATTATTGGACTTGGCGCAATTATCATTGCCCTGCTCATTGCTTTGCTTTTCAAAAAGCAAGGTAAAGGGCTTGCAGAAAGAAAAGATATTGACCGTGCTAAGTTAGAACTGACTCAACAAATTGACGGTGTTAAATCTTCTGTTTACGAACAACGCGCCGCCATATTAAAAGAGCAACTTGAACTTCAGGAAAGGGTTAGCAAATCCTTGTCTGAAAGCGTTGCCAAATTGCAACAAAGCAACGAACAAAAGTTAGAGCAAATGCGACTTACCGTTGACGAAAAGCTAACCGATACCCTTTCAAAACGATTGGATAGCAGCTTTAAGGCTGTTGGTGAGCAACTTAACAAGGTGTACGAATCCCTCGGTAAAATGCAGGAATTATCAGGCGGCGTTACCGATTTGCAAAGACTGCTTACTAACGTTAAGGCTCGTGGTACTTGGGCTGAAGTAAGGCTTGGCGAAATTCTTGAACAGATACTGACTAATGACCAATACGAACAGAACGTATCGGTAAGAGGCAACCTCGAAAGAGTTGAATATGCAATAAAAATTCCATCTAAAGACAAAGAGGGAGATTTTATTTATCTGCCTATTGACTCCAAATTCCCTCAGGAAGATTATTTACGGCTTTCTGCCGCTGCCGAAGCTGCCGACAAAGAGGCTGTTGAGCTGTGTGCAAAAGCCCTTGAAAGAGTAATCAAAAACGAAGCCGCTACCATAAGCAAACTGTACATTGACGTACCCAAAACCACCGATTTTGCTATAATGTTTTTGCCCACAGAGGGCCTTTATGCCGAGGTTTTGCGCCGTCAGGGATTGGTTGAAGAAATTCAAAGCAAATACCGTGTAATGATATGCGGACCAACAACAATTACCGCATTTTTAAACACTCTGAGAATGGGATTTCGCACCATTGCGCTTGACCGCAGAGCTGCAGAAGTTTGGGCAGTGCTTGGTGCCGCAAAGCAACAGTACGAGAGATTTGACCTTGTGCTTGAAAAGGCTCGCAAAAAGCTTGACGAGGCTACTAACGCTCTTGACGATGCACAAAAGCGCAATGTTATCATCCGCAAAAAGTTAAAAGGCGTTGAGGAATTGCCTGCGGAAGATGCTATGCTTTTATTAAACGTGGCAGACTCCACTCTTATTGACGAAGATTAAAGCATTATATATAGCAGTGCCATTATAAGCAAATCATCTGTTTCCTCTGCATTTCCTGAAAGAAGGGCTAACATCATTAAGATAACCGAACGGTCAGAGTCCATTGCCATATTTTTAAAATCAAGCAAGCCCAAAATTCCGTTGTTACGCTTTTGCGGAACAGTTGGAGGGGTTACAGGTTTGGATTCTGTCTTTTTAGTGTTCTCTTGTCTGCTTTTTGGCATTACAAAATCAGGAACGTTTAAAGATTTTGAATTGTTTAAGCGCTCAAAGTTCATTGCTGCACCTCACAGATTGAATATTCCGCTTTCGGTAACTAATGGCATAACTGAGGCTATTTTAAGCAGTTTTACCGCCTTATCTACCCTTTCGCGACGAGGCTCTGACAAATGAGGTTTTAGCGCCAAAAGCAGAGCGGTACGATTATCGTTGCCTTTTGAATTAAGGGCACTCATTACCCTCATAATACCACCCATTTGGTCGGGTGTGACTGAGCCAAACAGTTGGGATAAATCAGGAGAATTATCCTGTGATTTTGGTGCATTTGACCCTCCGTCACCCATTAAACTGTCAGCAATAGACTTAATGGTTTCAAGGCTATCGGGGTCATTTAAAATAGAAGTGATTTTTTGTGTTAAATCATCCAATTATTTACCCTCCGATAACTTTTTAATCAGTTTTTGCACCTGTTCAGATTGCATCAGTTTTTTGGTTGCGGCTTTGTCTGATAACAGACTTTTTAGTTTCATTGCATCTTGTGGACTAAGGGCAGAAAGCAGTTTTTCAGTTGAGCCACTACTCATTGCATCGGTGATAGCTGACTCATCTACACCAAGTTTATTTGACAGTGCGCCCACCATATTTTTCATATTGTTGTTCATACCAATTACTCCTTACAAATTAGGTGATATTTATGAAAATTTTAGTTATATCCGACTCCCACCGCCGTGCATCAAGCATTTTTGATGCGGTTGAGGCACACCCCGAAATTAACCACATTATATTTTTAGGTGACGGTATTGATGATTTTGAAGAGGTTGGTTTTGTATACCCTAATAAAAATTACTATGCCGTTTGCGGAAACTGCGATTTTACCTCCGTCCTGCCAACAAGCAAGATTATTAAACTTAACGGAAAGGTGATTTATGCCTGTCACGGTCATTTGCACCGAGTAAAAGATGGCTATGAAAGTGCAATTTCTGCCGCAAAAAATGTTGGTGCCGACATACTTTTATTCGGACACACCCACATTCCCCTTTCCACCTATTACGATGGGGTGCATATTCTTAACCCAGGCTCTATCGGCAGCCCGCGAAACTCAAAATCAAGCTACGGAATTATTGAAATTACCGACAAAGGCATTGTGACAAACATAGTCTATTAACAATATATGCACCTAATAATAACAAAGTACCAAAAAGAAAAGCACTATACAAACAATCTGTTTGTATAGTGCTTTTGTTAGTCATTATATTCACCTAATTTACCTTGGCTTTCTGCCTTAAGGTAAGCGTTGATAAAGCCGTCAATATCACCATCCATTACGGCATTGATATTGCCGTTTTCAAAGCCTGTGCGATGGTCTTTTGCCAAAGTGTAGGGCATAAATACGTAAGAACGAATTTGAGAGCCCCAGGCAATTTCTTTTTGAACGCCCTTAATGTCCTCAATCTTATCAAGGTGCTCACGCTCTTTAATTTCGATAAGTTTGGATTTGAGCATTTTCATTGCCATATCTTTGTTTTGGAACTGACTACGCTCATTCTGACAGGCTACAACGATACCTGTTGGAATATGAGTAAGACGAACAGCCGATGACGTTTTGTTGATATGCTGACCACCTGCACCGCTTGCACGGAAAACATCCATTTTAATGTCCTCAGAGCGGATATCAACCTCTATATCATCACCAATTTCAGGCATAACTTCAAGAGAAGCAAAGGATGTGTGGCGTCTGCCTGATGAGTCAAAGGGAGAAACACGGACAAGGCGGTGAACACCCTTTTCGCTTTTTAGATAACCGTAAGCATTTTCGCCCTCTATCATAACAACGGCGCTTTTTAGACCTGCTTCATCACCGTCAAGGAAGTCTACTGTCTGAGCCTTAAAGCCGTGACGCTCTGCCCAACGCAAATACATTCTGTGAAGCATCTGTGCCCAATCCTGAGCCTCAGTACCGCCTGCACCGGCGTGGAAGGTAAGAATAACATTGTTTTTGTCATACTCACCTGTAAGCAGAGTGGCAAGACGCATTTCTTCAAAAGTATTGATTATGCGGTCAACACCCTCTAAAATTTCGTCGATAAGAGAGGTATCACCCTCTTCATCGGCTAACTCAATAAGGGTAAGAGTATCATCATAATCGGTGCAAAGAGTTTCGTACTTTTGAACGGTTGCCTTGCACTGTGCCACCTTGCGAAGCACATTTTGAGAATTTTCAACGTCATCCCAAAATCCAGGCTCGGCAGTTTGTGCCTCTAACCTTTCTATTTCGGATTTCAGCACCTTTACGCCGATTGCATCAGCAAGTTCTTTGATTGGTGCATCAAATGCGGTTAATCTTAACCTTTGTTCTTCAAATTCAAGCATCAAATTCTCCCCTTTTACATACGAGGGCTACCCAGCCGCCGCTTTCAAAACGTTCAATTACGCTAAGACCTGTTTTAGATAGTTTTTCGAGTACATCTGCCTCGCGAGTATCAATTATTCCCGAGCAGATAAACAGGCCGTCATCCGCCATAAAATTACACACATTATCGCAAAGCGATATGATAATATCAGCAACAATATTTGCACAAACAATATCGTATTTGCCGCTTATTTTTTCTACCAAATCACCGCATACATATTCTACACGGGACTGCACATTATTAAGCACAGCATTTTCTTCTGCGACTTTAACTGCCATTGGGTCAATGTCTACACCAACTGCGGTGCTGCAACCAAGAAGCAGTGCAGAAATAGACAAAATTCCACTGCCACTGCCAACGTCAAGGATGGTCTTGTTATCACCGCAGTAGCGGTCAAGAACACCAAGACATAGACGTGTAGTATCGTGTGCACCTGTGCCGAATGCGGCACCCGGGTCAATATTAAGCACTACTCTGCCATTAAGATTGTCATACTGCTCCCAAGAAGGACAGATTGCAAGACGGTTGCCAATTTCAATGGGTTTAAAATATTTTTTCCAATTATCAGCCCATTCACTCTCGCTTACACTGACAGTTTCAATTTGATTGTCAATGCCAACTGCACTGTAACGCTCACTAAGATAAGCCACCGCTTCAAAAGGATTTTCTTCGGGGCTTACATAAATGTGGATGTATGCAACCGAGCGGTCACGACTTTTTAATTCTTCATCAATCAGGTCAATATGAGCAATCTCTAAAGACATTTCTTCAAGGTCGGTATAATCCTCAATATAAATGCCATAAGGTACAACCATATTGGCAATGTCTGATGCTTGCTCGGTATCTGCACTGTTTATGCGGATTTTAATTTCAGTCCAATCCATAATTCTCCTATAACACAACATAAAGGCCGCAACTTAAAATTGTGGCCTTTATGTATAATTCATTCTTTTAAATTATCAGTTGTTGCCGAAAATTGTCATAAGATCGCCAAGGCCATCGTCAGCTTCGTTAGATGCAGCCTGGAAGCTATCGATGATAGCGGTTGCATCGGTGCTGCTGCGCTTGCCACCACCGAAACCGGTTGCAATAACGGTCATACGGATTGCATCATCAAGATTTTCATCAAGAGATACACCCCAAATGATGTTTGCCTCCTCGTGAGCGGTTTCCTGAACGATGGTAGAAGCAATTTCAACCTCTTCCAAGCCGATGTCAACAGAACCGGTGATGTTGATAATAACACCCTTAGCACCCTTCATATCGGTTTCGATAAGAGGACTGGTAATAGCAGACTTAGCAGCAATTTCTGCCTTGTCACGACCGGTTGCAAAGCCAACACCCATATGTGCATAACCGCTGTCTTTAACGATTGCAGTAACGTCTGCAAAGTCAAGGTTAACCATCTGGGGGAATTTGATAAGGTCAGAAATACTCTGAACGCCCTGACGAAGAACATCGTCAGCAATGATGAATGCGTTTTTAAGAGTAATCTTTTCCTCAGAAACGTGCTTAAGACGCTCGTTAGGAATTACGATAAGGCTGTCAACATGCTCGCTAAGTGCGGCAATGCCCTTTTCAGCCTGATTCATACGAAGTTTGCCTTCAAAAGCGAAAGGCTTGGTTACGATACCAACAGTAAGAATGCCAAGTTCCTTTGCAATCTCTGCAACGATAGGTGCTGCACCGGTACCGGTACCGCCGCCCATACCTGCGGTGATGAATACCATATCGGTACCGCGAAGGATAGCGGCAATCTCGTCACGAGATTCTTCTGCGGCGCTATGACCAACCTCGGGCTTTGCACCTGCACCCTGACCGTTTGTAGATTTTTCACCAATTTGGAGTTTGTGGTCTGCCTTAGAAAGAAGAAGGGCAGAAGCATCGGTATTGATAGCGATAAACTCAACACTGTTTACACCTGCGTCAACCATGCGATTAACAGCGTTTCCGCCGCCACCGCCGACACCTACTACCTTTATTTGAACTACTTTGTCAAGCTCGTTTGCTACTTCAAATGCCATGATAATTATCCTCCTTATATTAAATCCTTTTAATTATTTACAAGATTTTGGAAACGATATGGATATAACACCCCATATATTCGGTATTTTAACACGAAATAAAATAAATTTCAATATAATATATAGATTTTTTTTGCTATTTTGCAACTTTTTTTAGAAAAAAAGTCATTTTTTCTGTGTATCAGCCGTTTTGTCAGTACCATGAATGTCTTTTCTTGTAAAATAGCTCTTATTTGAGTCACCCGTTAAGTATTTAAGATTAGCGTATCCTTCTACCTCGTCACCGTATTTTTTGCGCTCGGTTTCGATAAGTTTTACAGCGTTTTTACACTTCTTCTCCATATTTTCAACAGAGCCAAATTGCAAGACAATCAAATCGTCAACTGTTACCTCTATTTCAGACATATTTTTAACATTTATACCTGTTATATTCTTAATACCAACCTTTTCAACTGCCGTTTTGACAGTTCTGATAGCATCAGTCATTCCCTCTTTAAGAACTATTTCATTTCCGATGCTGTAACGCTCAATTTCAGCTATAACAACGGGCAGTTTTTCAGGCTTTGTCGTTACCTCATCAAGCACCTTTTCACCGTAGGCGGTTACATATCCCTTTGAGGTTTTGTATGCTCGGTTTGCCTTGCAAGGTTTAACTGAAATTGAAATTGTATCGGGATATTTACGTTTAACCTCAGCCTCGCCAATATATGGCAGTTTAGAGCAAATTGCGGCTTCAACCGTGTCAGTGTCAAGCAAGTTCATATTTGAACCGACAACAATACCTGAGGCTTCTATAACATCTTTTTTTGTATACTGAGTATTTCCCTTAACAGTTACCTCGGCAATATTAAAAAAGACTGTAACAGACAGTGTATATCCAACTGCACCAAGTATTGTAATAATCATAAGTGCAATAAGTAGTTTAACAAATCCGCTTTGACGCCGTCTTTTTCTTTTTTTGGTTTTTGGTGCTGTCTTTTTAGCCAAATTTATCTCTCCCTTACAATATCTGCTCCTATTTTACTGAGTACGCCCTCTATATCCTCATAGCCTCGGTCAATATGCTCAACCGACGTGATTCTCGACTGACCCTTTGCCGCAAGGGCGCATATAACCATTGCCGCACCGCCACGCAAATCGGTGGCATCAAGGGTTGCACAGTTAAGGGAGTCAACCCCTCTGACTACTGCAACGCGGTCGTAAACTTCTACTGATGCACCCATTTTATTAAGCCCTGCAACATATCTGTATCGGTTAGAAAATATATTTTCTACAAAAACCGCTGTGCCTCTGCTAAGAGTTGCAGTTGCAAGCATTATAGGTTGTGCATCGGTGGGAAATCCGGGATATTCGGTAGTATGAACACGAATATTACCCTTTAATTTTTTATCTGATATTACGTTAATTTCATCCAACTTACAATCAATATTACAACCAAGTTGTTCAAAGTAAGGAATAACAGCGTGCAAATGAGAAGGGCAAGCCTTTTTTATAGTTACATTGCCGCCGCACACCGCAACTGCACCAATATAGGTTGCAGCAACAATGCGGTCAGGAATTACAGTGTGATTGCAACCGTAAAGGCGGTCAACACCTTCTATTTGAATGACTGTTTCTCCGTCGCCCTTTATCCTTGCGCCGCAAGACCTTAAAAAGTTTGCCAAGTCGGTTATTTCGGGTTCTTTTGCCGCGTTGCGCAAAGTAGTAATTCCCTTTGCTGTAGACGCCGCAATCATAATGTTTTCAGTTGCACCAACACTTGCAACAGGTAAATCTATGTTACACCCTTTTAGTCCGTCAGGGCAACTGCAAACGAGCTTACCGCACACCTCTTTTATGGTAGCACCCATTTTTTTGAAGGCGTCAATATGCAAATTTATTGGTCTGAGCCCCAACTCGCATCCGCCGGGTGGAGAAAGTTCGGCTTCACCTGTTTTTGCAAGCATTGCGCCCAAGAATATTACAGACGAACGCATCTCACACATAAGGTCGTCACTAATCGAGCAACCCTTTGCATTGAAAGCATCGACTTTTACCGTATTTTCATTTGTTTGACAAATGCAACCAAGGGATTCAAGTATGCGTACCGACACTTCAACGTCACTGATTTCAGGGCAATTATGTATTAAACATGGGGTGCTGCACAGCAATGATGCCGACAGTATTGGCAACGCACTGTTTTTTGCGCCCTGCAATTCTATTATTCCGTTAAGCTGATTTCCACCTTTAATAAGCAATCCTGACACTGTCAACACACCTTTTAATCAGATATACGACAGTCTATGCAAAGATTACTCGATTTGTTATTTACCGGGTTAAAAGCCCCATAATCACTTGATATATACGCTCATTGGTATCTAAAATAGCGCTTTGTTTTGATGCTTTTGACATTTTTTCAAGATTTTCGGGGTTATCAATAAGCTTGCTTACTGCATCGACTATGCTATCACGGGTTAAACCTTTTTCCTCAACCAGTTTTGCTGCCGATTTTTTAACAAGAGTCATTGCATTGTAATACTGATGATTTTCAGCAACGTTTGGTGACGGAATAAGTACGGCAGGCTTGCCTTGGGCTTGCAATTCACTGACTGTGATTGCTCCTGCACGGCAAATAACCAAATCTGCCGCCGCCATAAGCACATCCATATTATTTATATACTCAGTTATGTGCAAATAGGGTGAATTTATATCTACTCCCCTATCCTTTAACAGTTGAGGCATCAATTCAACACCGTATTTGCCTGTGGCGTGGAAATGATGAACTTTGCCGTCTGCTTTGTGCCACTGCATTATATCTGCGGCGGCTTCGTTTATTTTTCGTGCTCCAAGTGAGCCACCGAAAGACAAAATCATAGGCTTATCGTCAAGACCTAATGTCGCTCTTGCCTTTTGTTTATCAGCATTTATAACCGACTCCCGCACAGGGTTACCTGTAATTATCGCCTTTTTACCCTTAAGATTAAAATAGGGCTCTGCTTCGGGCATTGCAAGCATAACTGCATCCATATCAGGTGCAAGCATCTTGTTAGCTTTGCCTGCAAATGCATTTTGCTCATGTATGCAACATTTTATACCGAGTTTGTGAGCCTCTCGCAAAACGGGGCCGCTTACATATCCTCCTGTGCCCATTACAACGTCGGGTTTTAACTCTAAAAGTAGTTTTCTTGCCTGACTTGATGCGGTAATAAGAAGTTTTGCAGCAGAGATGTTATGTTTAATATTTGATAGGCTTATTTTTCTTTGAAAGCCTTTAACGTCAATGGTGTAAAAATCAATATTTGCCTCGGGCACAAGTTTGGATTCAAGTCCTTTTTTGGTACCGATATAAAAAAGTTGTGCTTCGGGATGGCGACTGCGGATATAACCTGCAACCGCCAAAGCAGGATTGATATGACCTGCGGTACCGCCGCCTGCAAAAAGTATTTTCACTTATGCCGCCCTCCAATTTTATTTAGACATATTATTATCACGTGAGATAGCAAGAATGATACCCATCTGCGCCATAAGCATTATAAGCGCCGTTCCGCCGTAACTGAAGAAGGGCAAGCTTATGCCTGTGTTGGGTATTGTGTTGGTAACAACCATTATATTAAGCGCGGCTTGAATACCAACCTGAATGGTAAGACCAAAGGTCATAAGTGCGCCAAATTTGTCTTTTGCACGGGTTGCAAGAGTAAATCCGCGCCAAATAAGAAGTCCAAACAAAACTATGATTGCCAGTGCACCCACAAAACCAAGTTCTTCGCAAACGATGGCAAATATAAAGTCGTTGTGAGGCTCCGGCACCCAAAGGTATTTTTGCTTTGAGCCGCCAAGTCCTGCGCCGAATACACCGCCTGAGCCTATTGCAAGCAAAGACTGAATGGTCTGCCAACCTGCGCCTGTAGGGTCGCTCCACGGGTCAATCCAAGACTGAATTCGACTTGAACCGTAGTCAACAACGCCTGTTAAAATTGCACCTGCGCCCAAGGCAACGCCTGCACCCAATCCGCCAAATACATAGCGAAGTTTGATGCCACCAACCACCATAAGTGAGGCACCGATAGCAAATATCAGAAGGGTTGCAGAAAGGTGTGTTTCAACAACAACAAGAGCACACACAAGAGCAAGCAAAAATCCAAACGCCATTATGCCGAAACGGAAACGTTTCATATGCTTCATATTGTCGCATATAAGGTGTGAGAAAAGAAGAACTATGGCAAATTTTGCAACCTCACTGGGCTGAAAACTGAAACTGCCGATAACAAGCCAACGCTTGTAGTCAAAGCCCTCTTGAAGTGGAGGCAACATAAGAACAACGGCAAGCATTATTACCGATACTATATAGATAAACCAAGCAAATTTGCGGTAAAAATGATAGTTAACTCTTGATACTATCAGCATTATCACAACACCGGCAACGGCAAATTTTATCTGTTTACCAATAAAGTGGTAACTACTTCCATAGTTTTGCAAAGCGTAGGCATAACTTGATGAGAAAAGGCAGATAAGACCAACCACCAAAAGCAACATAACCAATCCAAAAAAGGTCATATCCATTTTGCCCGGTTGATACAAACTGCGAAGTAATCTTTGGAGCAAACCGACTTTCTTTTTAGCCGGTTTTTCAGTGCTTTGAGTGGTTTCTGTGCGACTCATAGTCGGTCCTCCTGTGAAATCAAGTTAAATCAAATATAGTGCAGTTGCAATCGAGCAACCGATAAAGGTTATCAAAGAAAAGACAAGGCATATCTTGTTTTCTGACCAACCCGACATTTCGTAATGGTGATGTATGGGAGTCATTTTAAATATACGCTTTTTGGTCTTTTTGTAGTAGGTTACCTGAATTACTACCGAAATTGCCTCCCAAAAATAAACGATGCCTGCAAAGAAAAGCAGAATTGGCATATCAATCATAAAACTAAGAGCAACTGCCATACCGCCAAGGAACATTGAGCCTGTATCCCCCATAAACACTTTGGCAGGATGTCTGTTCCAAAGTAAGAAACCTAAAAGGCCACCCAAAAATACTGCAGAAACAAGGCAAGCAAGAGGGTAACGGCTCATAATAGCGGCAACTACGGCAAAGAAAATTGCCACAACCGACGTTACCGATGTTGCAAGTCCGTCAACACCGTCGGTCAGATTAACTGCGTTGGTAAAGCCGTAGATAAAAATCAAAGCGATGGGCCAAAAAATAAGTCCAAATCCCTTTGAAATGTCAACATAACCAAAAAACGGTAAACGGGTTTGGGTCATTCCGCCAAGATAAAGGGTATAAAGATAAGCGGCACCAAGAAGCAGTTGCAACAAGGTTTTCTGCTTTGCGGTAAGACCAAGATTACGTTTTTTAACTACCTTAATATAGTCGTCGATAAAGCCGACAAATGCCATTCCGATTGCCAAAGCAATGCCTGCAATCATAGGTACAATACGAGTTTCTTCACCGAAAGCGTCAATTATTCCGCCCTCTTCCAAAAGTTTCAATATTCTGCCCATTGAAAGTGCAGTTGGTATTGCTAAAACAACGCCGATTATAAACATTACACCGCCCATTGTTGGGGTGCCCTGCTTATTTTTGTGCCATACGGGTCCTATATCAAGAATAGTTTGCCCAAATTTTAGCTTGTGCAAATATGGAATTACCGTATAACCTAAAAGGCCTGTAATTGCAAACGCTAAAACCATACCTATAACTGCAGTTATTATCATAGTTATAACCCGTCCTTTTAATTCTTTAACTCGTTAAGTGCCTCTAAAACGACCTCGCGCTCATCAAAGTGGCGTTTTTCTGTGCCAATAATCTGATAGGTTTCATGCCCTTTGCCTGCAAGAACGATAACGTCGTCTTTTTCAGCATTTTTTATAGCATAACGTATTGCTTCGGCACGGTTTTCAATTACAACGTAGGGTGTTGTTTTATCCTTAACACCTTGCATAATATCCTCGATAATTGCAGAAGGCTCCTCAGTGCGAGGGTTATCACTTGTTACGATAACAAAATCAGACATTTTTGAGGCAATTTCACCCATTATGGAGCGTTTTGTTCTGTCTCGGTCACCACCGCAACCAAACAAGGTTACAAGTCTGCCTTTTTTAATCTCGTTAACTGCGGACAGAATGTTTTCTACTCCGTCGGGTGTATGAGCATAATCAATAAGCACGGTAAAATCTCTGTCTGTGGGGACTACCTCTGCCCTGCCCTTTACTCCTTTGGCTACAGACAAAACTTCGCAAACCTTATCAAAGTCAAACCCTAATGCAATCAAAGTGCAAGCACTGCTCATTGCATTATAAACAGAGAATTTGCCGGGGGTTTGAGTGGTGATTTTACCCTGTGCCTTGCCTATTAGGGTAAAATGTGTGCCCGAGGGGTAGTATTCAATATCTTTTGCAACATAATCGGTGGCAGAGTTTACACCGAAGGTTAAAATCGGGCATTTAATACCGTTTTGCATTTTTTCAAAATATGCATCGTCGCCATTAAGAATTGCCACATCGCAGTTTTCAAACAGTTTGCGCTTTGCAGCAATATAATTATCCATCGTAATATGATAATCAAGGTGGTCTTGAGTAAGGTTAGTAAATACGCCTGCTGCAAAGTTAAGTCCGTATACTCTTTCTTGGTCAAGTGCGTGAGAGGACACCTCCATAACGGCATATTCGCATCCCTCTTTAACCATAAGGTCAAACAAACTATGCAGTTTAAATGCATCAGGTGTGGTGTTTTCGGCAGGTATAATCTTATCCCCTGCCATATTATGAATGGTACCGATAAGACCTGTTTTGTGGCCCATATTTTCAAGCATTGATTTTATTAAAAATGCTGTTGTGGTTTTACCGTTTGTACCTGAAATACCAATGATTTTCAGTTTATCTTTAGGATTACCGAAAAACTCTGAACAAGCCTTTGCATATGCAATACGGGTATCAGGCACAATCACCTGACAGTCGATACCGACATTATGGTCGACAACCACTGCCGCAGCACCTGAGTGTGCTGCCGACTGGGCAAATTTATGACCGTCAACATTAGTACCGCGAATACAGAAAAAGAGTGTACCTTTTTCTACTTTGCGGGAATCATTTGTAATTGAGGTTATTTCAACATCGTGATTGCCATATGGCAATCCGCCCAGCAATTTACTGAGTTTCACGTTATCATACCTTTCGTCAATTAGTCGCTTGAGTCACTTGAACGGAAGCTTACCGTTATAACCGAACCGATTTCTACCGATTGTCCGACGGCTATACTTTGAGAATATGCAACAACGTTGCTTGCGCTTAACGAAT
Source organism: Acutalibacteraceae bacterium (assembly GCA_045653445.1). Taxonomy (GTDB): domain Bacteria; phylum Bacillota; class Clostridia; order Oscillospirales; family Acutalibacteraceae; genus RGIG2206. The sequence continues at coordinate 16,624 of JAZOLY010000039.1, read as the reverse complement.
ATCCTGAGAACTTGATATTCAGCTTATATTCTGCCGCAAGAGAATTGGCTTGAGACACGGTTAGTCCTGCAAAATCGGGCACCTCCACCATTACGGCTTGGTCGGCACCTGTATAAAGCACTACTGTGCCCTGCTTTGAAATAGGTTGACCCACGCTTGGCACCTGTCTTTCAACAGTATCACCGTCACCCACAACTCTTACAGTAAGTCCTGCATCTGAAATAGTCTTCTTTGCTTGTTCAAGTGATTTACTTGTCACGTCAGGGGTGCTTACACTGAGGGATGACATTTCCTCCTCGTTATAAGCAGGCTCAACACCCATATAAGGCAGCACGTCAGATAAAATACTTCCTGCAACGGGAGCGGCTATCGTACCTCCGTAAATAACAGGTGCGTGAGGCTCGTCAAGAACTACAAGCACCACGATTTGTGGATTATCGGTTGGTGCAAATCCGCAGAAAGAGGCTATACGGGCAGTTTCATCTTCTGATGACAGTTTTTGAGATGTACCTGTTTTACCGCCAACGCTATATCCGGGAACATAGGCGTTTTTACCTGAGCCCTGTGATACTACACTTTCAAGCAATTGACAGATAAGTTCTGAGGTTTCGGTAGATATTACCTGCCTTTTTTGCTTGGTTTCGTAGTTTTTAACAGTATTGTTATCGACATCAACGATTTTGCTTACAACGTGAGGCTGCACAAGATAACCGCCGTTAACTGCAGCACTGATTGCCGTTATAAGCTGAATGGGAGTTACGTTAAAGCCCTGACCGAAGGATTCACTTGCCAAGTCAATATTGGTCATAGTTGAGCCGTCATGATAGGTTACGCCTGCTATTGGAGCAGTTTCACCTGGCAGGTCAATACCTGTTTTTTCAGTTAAACCGTAGGACTGAAAATATTTAAAGAAGGATTTTACGCCCAAGTTTTGACCGATTTGAATAAATGCAGGATTGCAAGAGTTTGCAAATGCGTCACCGAGGCTTTGAGTGCCGTGGCCTGCGTGCTTATGGCAATGATAACGGGTGCCTGCAATAACTATATAACCGGGGCAACTGAATGAGTTGGTAAGGAATACCACTCCCTCTTCAAGTGCCGCAGAGCCTGTAACAATCTTAAATACCGAGCCGGGCTCGTATGTATCAGAAATTGCCTTGTTGCGCCACTGCTCCTTTTGAGCTTTGTTAAAGGCATCATTATACTCTTCAGTATCCTTTAGCTCTTCAAGGGCTGCAAGAGTTTTTTCATCAGTGATTTCAAAGGGTGTGTTGGGGTCAAAGTCGGGTTTGGTTGCCATTGCAAGTATACCGCCTGTATGGGGGTCCATTGCAATAACGCAACCACGGTTAGTAACATTATTTTCTTCAACCGCTTTTTCAAGATACTTTTCGGCTACATACTGAATGTATTTGTCGATAGTAAGCACCAAAGAGTTACCTGTTTGTGCCTCAACGATTTTTTCATAGCTAAAGGGCATATCAGCGCCGCGAGCGTTCTTTGCCGCTCTTACTCTGCCGTCAGTACCTGACAAGTTCTCGTCATAGTATGACTCAAGTCCGCTAAGCCCTTGGTTATCGGTACCAACAAAGCCGAGCACTGTTGATGCTAAAGAATTGTTGGGATAGTAACGCTTTGTGGTTTCGTCAAGTCCCACAATTGAGCCTAATTTATGCTCACTTATAAAGGCGCGCACCTTGTCGGCAGTGGTTTTTTCGATTCTTGACTTGATTTTTTCATAATAGGTCTTTTTTTGAGTTTGTTTTAAGACGGTTTCGTAGTCAAGTTCCAATATTTCGCTAAGACCTGATGCGATAGTTTTGCGCTCTTCCTCAGTTTTTATATCCTGCGGTGTTATGTAAACTGTCCAAGCGGTAGCACTTGTTGCAAGAACTTCGTTGTTTCGGTCGAAAATATCCCCTCTTTTTGCCGAAAGAGTGGTATCGCTAAGCTGTTGTGCTGCGGCTTTTGTTTTGTACTCTTCACCGTCGATTATCATTATTTTTACAAGATTAACAGATGCTGCACCAAAAAAGAGCAACACTATAACACATATAATAGCAAACATACGAATTATCATTGATTTGTTGCTTCCGTCAGCCATTATTCACCATTCCCTTTCGCTGTTTTTGATGCATTTTTTACTGTCAATAAAATCACGAAATGAGAGTTAAAACATTACGCTCCAACTCTCACAACTTTACGATTAAATTATACTATAAATTTTCTCATTCTATTCCACACCCGTCTGTGCAGTTACCAATCCGTTGCCCTCTTTTACTTCAACAACGTCTACGTCTGCAGAGCAAATGTAATTCATCTGATAAGGCTCTGCTTTTTGCATTCCCAGTGCTTTTGCAGACTCTTCAAGATTTTTGTATGCAATATCATTCTCAAGTTTCATTTCAAGGCTGATTTGCTCACTAAGAAGTTTATCATTTTCAATCTGTGCCTTGTTGATTTTTGAGGTTACCTCGGTAACCTGAACTCGCAAATAGATATTTCCAACAATAAGAGCAAGCATAATTGCAGTAAAAACTACAGGTAACAAGCGCTTGCTTTTTGCTTTAGCGCGAGTTTTCTTGCCGGTTGACTTTACGGTGGTTTTCTTGCGGTCAAGCTCTATTATGTTGTCCTGTCTTTTTTCACGGGGCATAAACATATCGAAATCATATGCAAAGCTATCTACATAATACTTGCTCACCGTAAAGTTCCTCCTTATAATTTTTTAACTGCCCGTAGTTTTGCACTTCTTACGCGGTAGTTATCGTCAATTTGTGTATCCGTAGGCTCGATTGCCTTGCGGGTAATAAGTTTTGCCTTGGGAGTTTTGCCACACACACAGACCGGTAGGTCAGGCGGACAGGTGCATCCCTTACACCACTCTTGGAAACGGTGCTTAACCATTCTGTCTTCAAGGGAGTGGAAGGATATAATTGACACCACGCCGTCTTTATTAAGTCGGTCAAGTGCTTTGTCAAGAAATAGGGACAGGTGATCAAGTTCACCGTTAACCGCTATTCTTAAGGCTTGGAAGGTACGCCTTGCAGGGTGTCCGTCACGTCTTGCCGCCGCAGGCACTGCTGATGAGATAATCTCAGCAAGCTGTGATGTGGTTTCAATAGGTGCTTTTTGTCGGGATTCAACGATTGCGTTTGCTATGCGCCAAGCAAAACGCTCATCAGAATATTCTCTGATTATACGAGCCAATGAGTCGGCGTCGTATGAATTTACCAAATCTTTAGCCGATGCTCCACTTTGACTCATTCGCATATCAAGGGGTGCATCCTTATGATAAGAAAAGCCACGCTCTGCCCTGTCAAGCTGAGGTGATGATACGCCAAGGTCAAGCAACAAGCCGTCAACCTTATTTATCCCAAGGTTATCAAGCACTGCATCAAAATCGCTGAAATCAGAGCGCACAACCTGTGCGTTTGGATATGGGCTCAACCTTTTTGTTGCTGCTTCAATAGCATCGGGGTCTTTGTCGATAGAAATAAGTCTGCCCGTTGTAAGCTTGCTTGCAATCAGTGAGGAGTGTCCCCCGCCGCCTGCAGTGCCGTCAACATATATTCCGTCAGGCTTAATATTCATAACGTCTACTGCTTCGTTAAGCAACACCGTGTTATGCACAAATTCCATAGTTAAAAATCAATACCTGCCATTATTGCAGATATGTCCTCTGCCTCAAGTTGTTCGTATGCTTTGCTCCACTTATCCTCATCCCATATTTCTATGGTGCTTCCGCTACCGATTATGCAAACATTTTCGGTGATGCCTGCATAGTTGCGCAGTTCTTGAGGAATATTTACACGGCCCTGTGCATCACAATCAGCACGGCAGGCGCGACCGTTAACGATACGGTGAACGCGAAGTTTCTGAGCGGACGAAAGCATTTCAATCTTTTCTTGCAATGCATCCCAATTTTGTGCAGGATACACCGAAAGACAAGGCTGACCGTCAAGAGGCACAGAAACAACAAAGTTTTCGCCAAGTTCTTCGCGAAGCTTTGAAGGGATAAACACGCGGCCTTTTTTGTCAACCGTATGCCTAAAAGTATTCATAAATGACATTTGACCGCCCCCTTTTCATTAGTTTTGCACCACTTTGCACCACAATTCAACACAACTGTGGGATTGCAATGTTATTATAGTATAATCCTATCAAAAATTCAAGGGTTAACATAAAAAAAGTTATTGAAATATTAACCAAAATTGTGCGCAATGCAAAAAGCACAATATATTGTGGTTTGCAGTTATCCAACCAACAATATGAGTTTTTTCGACGCGAAAATACATAAAAATGCACATAAGAACATATGTTCTTATGTGCATTTTAACCAAAAAAATACTATTACACCATATACGTTGCCGAACAATCGTTTGATTTCAGTTTACATAACTTTGATTACGACAACAATCCGCCCAATTCACTTAAAACTGAGGCTAAATATACATATTCAAACACTGCAACAGGCACAGAAAAGAAATCCTCCAGCTTAAAATTCATTTTAACCGCACCACCGACCGCGTTGAAATTAAAATGCTTTTGCATTTCTTCAATATACGCTTTTGCTCTGTTTTCATCACTATTCAAATACATTATCCTGCTATACAGTCTGCCGCCGTCAAAATCGCCAAACTCGGTTATTACCGCTTCGTCATCGGACGTCTTAGTCAATTTAAACGACATCGGGCACGACTCATCGTTAAAGTAATACCTGATACCTAACAGTGTGCCATGGTTTTTATCATAACTCGCCTTAACGGATTCGGTTATAATTTTCTCCAAATTTTCGGGACATATTGACTGCCCAAAATACTCGTCTGTAGTTGCGTAGCGCAAATATCGTTCTGCCTCATCGGCATCTACTGTAAAAATATCAAGAAAAGATGCTATGCACACCGTTCGCACGAATTGGTTGAAACCGCGCATATCCTTTACTACGCACCTTAATTCCCTGTCTTCACGCGGAACAAACTCATGTTGCGAAACGGACAGCAGTTTTAACTGTTCGATATTATCTTCCCCACCTAACGAACACATCGACCTATATGCATTGCCGTTGTCCGACAGTATTATACGTCCGTCTATTTCAAAGGCAGAAATCGTTAACGCTTCATCAGTTCCTCTTAAGAAGATGGGCAAGGTTATATTAACCCTGTCGTGTAAGCGGCAAAACTGAATTGAAGTTATAACCTGCTTTCGCAAGGCATCCTCGTCACAAAAGGGCGGAACGGGATAGATTCCGATTTCCATCATGCGAAGGCGTTGCAATGGATACGCTCTTGGTTCAGCATCCTGAGTGTTGTCGTAATCGTTGATTTTATCCTTAGCTATTATGCAGGCATCCTTAACAAAGCCAACCTTAAAATTGTCATCAAGCCGCGACAGAGTTGACACAAGCATTATATCTGCCGATACACGACGCTGGTCACGTTTCTGGCAAATTTCGGTTGCATCCTTAATAATCAAATCATAAAGTTCCCTGTCAGAGATATTACTTGCTTTAATAAGATTTTCATACTCCACAAGAAATTTTGTGTAGGATTTTACGTTAACAGTATTTTGCAACAAGCATAACAACCGTTCTTTTTCGCAAGGAATATCAATATACCACCTATTAGGACGGTATTCATTAAGCATTTCTTTAAGCATAGCCAGACAAAAGCATTCTGCCCACCTGTCAGGTCTGCCAAACTCTGAACACAACATATTTGCATCTGAAATGAGCATTTCAACATATTTGCTTGTTTCCATATAATCACCTCTTACAAAAGCAAAAGAAAAAGCCCCTGCAAAAGCAGAGGCATACTTTCTTATTCAGCGGGAGCCTGAGGAATCTGAGGCTTAAGAGCTGCACGGGTCTTACGAAGCTCTGCCAAATCGGCGCTAAGCTCTTCATCTGCACGGCGCATAAGCTCTTCAACGAAATCCTGTGCTGCCTTACGCATATCACGGCTTTTTGCCTGAGCGTTAGCAATAATCTCGTTAGCGCGCTGTTGTGCAAGCTTAGTAATCTCTTCCTGAGCAACCATAGCCTTTGCGCGCTCTTCAGCATCGCGCAAAGTTGCCTCTGCATCGCTCTTTGCCTGCTCACGAATGCTTACGCAATCGGCAACGATACCTCTTGCCTGCTTTACCTCTTGAGGCATATTAAGGCTGAGGTCATCAATAACTGCGCGAACTCTTTCAACATCAACGATTACTCTGCCGCCGGGCAAACGCATACCTTTGTCGAGCAATTCAGCCAACTTATCAATCAATTCTTCCATGTTCATTTTATTTTCATCCTTTCTTACTGAGTCTGTTTTTAATATCGCTGTGTACTGCTGTGGGAACAAATGAACTTATATCACCGCCGCGTGATGCTATCATTTTAACAAGGCTTGAGCTTAAGTACAAATTTTCAGCCGAAGTGGTTAAAAAGACAGTTTCTGCATCGGGATATAACTTTTTATTGGTAAGTGCCATCTGAAATTCATATTCAAAATCAGTAACGGCACGCAAACCCTTAACAATTACCGTTGCACCAACTGAGCGGGTATAATCTGCAAGCAACAAATCAGATGAGTCAACCTGCACATTAGTAAGACCTTCTGCTTTTATACACTTTTCAATAAGTGCCTTGCGCTCATCAAGTGAAAAAACGGGGTGCTTGGCATCGTTTGACATAGCAACAACAATGACCTTTGAAAACTGCTGTGCTGCACGAGAAATAATATCAAGATGGCCCACTGTAATGGGGTCAAAACTACCCGGACAAACTGCTATAACTTCTTTCATATTATCACTGCTCCATTATTCTGCAGGACGGTAAATGGTAAACGCCAATTTGCCGAAACGGTAAACCTTGTGAGCAATAAAGTTTTCTACCTGTTCGGGCAGTTTTTCTTCAATTGGATGCTCACATATAATTATGGCGTACTCACTTAACACGCGGGCAACCGACTGCAAAGCCGATTCAAGCATACCTGTGCTGTAAGGTGGGTCCATAAACACAATATCAAAACGGTCGGGAGTCATTGACAAATAAGACATATAATCGGTGCCTATAACCTTTGCCTTGTTGGCAAGTTTGGTTGCAATTAAATTGCTTTTAACAACATCCAAAGACTTTTTGGCATTGTCAATAAACACTGCACTTTCGGCGCCTCTGCTAAGCGCCTCAATACCAAGCTGACCTGAGCCTGCAAACAAATCAAGCACTCGTCTGCCCTCAATATCAAACTGAATTGCGCTGAACATAGCCTCTTTTACCCTTTCGGTTGTAGGACGAACGTCGTTTCCCTCAAGGGTTTGCAAACGGCAACCACGTGCCGTGCCTGTAATAACTCTCATAAAAAAACCGCCTCTATTTATTATCACACCACACACCGCATATTGTCAACACAAAATTTCAAAAAGTGACAATTTTTTTATTTTACAAAAAAATCAACTAAATTTTGGTTGTATATTTTTTTGTTGCGGTGGCACAATATTATCAGAACGAACAGACAAGTTTAATGCGTTTGCACCGTTCGTTCTGCGGAGTTAACCGATAGGTTAGCTCCGCTTTTTGCATTATTCAAATTTAAGTTGTTCGCCACGTTCCTCTGCCGATAACAGTTGACCTGCGCCGGGCAAGGTGCGAGGACGATAACGGTGAGGCTTATCAAGTAAGCCCTCGGTGTATTTTGCCGCTTCGCACAGACGTTGGCCACGCTTTTGAGTCATAACCATTACGCCCTGTGTATCCTTTGCACCCTTTGACATAAGCACTGCCGAGGATAAAAGCAACATTCTGCCATTAGTGGAACGAAGCAGATATTCCCCTTCTTCGTGGGCGTAGGCAAAGGATTTAATCGGGAACTTGTCACAATATGCCTTAATAAGCTTTTTGCGGTTGGTTTTGGTCTGATATGCAGACATTTCAACCTTACTTACTCTGCCGTTTTCAAAGAAGAAAAGCATATTACCCGCATAATCATCGGTAACCGCCATATAAACAGGCAGCTCGTCCTTTTCCATTTCAAGTTTACCTGCAACGAAGTCACCCATTACGCTGACCTTGGTATCGTCAAAGTCAAATCCACGAGCCTTATAAACCTGATGCTTATTTGTAAAGAAAAGCAGATGCGAGCGGTTGGTTGCTTCGATAGTAAGCATAACCTCGTCGTTTTCTTTAAGTTTATGCTCGCCGCTCATACGCAAGGACTGAGGTGTAACCTTTTTAAAGTATCCCTCACGGGTAAAGAAGAAGGTAACGGGATAATCGGGTGCTTCTTCAATTTCACTCTCTTCCTCTGCAGTAGGAGCAGAGACAATCTTCGTCTTTCTGTCATGACCGTATTTTTTAATTATTGCTTCAAGTTCTTTTACAATAATAGTCTTGATTCTGCGACGGCTGTTAAGAATATCCTCTAACTCGGCTATTTCTTCCTCAAGGCTCTTAATATCTTCAAGACGCTTAACAATATACTCACGGTTAAGGTGGCGCAACTTAATTTCGGCAACGTATTCAGCCTGAATTTCATCAATGCCAAAACCAATCATCAAGTTGGGCACAACTTCTTTTTCTTCTTCAGTTTCACGAACAATTTTGACCGCCTTATCAATATCGAGCAGTATTGCCTCAAGACCTTTAAGACGATGGAATATCTCTTTATCCTTTGCCAAGGTGAAATAGACACGGCGGCGGACACATTCAGCACGGAATGCAGTCCACTCGCTAAGAATTTCTTTGATACCCATAACCCTTGGTGAGCCGCCGATAAGAATATTGAAGTTGGCAGAAAAACTGTCTTGCAACGGAGTGAGTTTAAAGAGTTTCTGCATCAATTTTTCGGGGTCGGTTCCTCGTTTAAGGTCAATGGTGATTTTCAGACCGTTCATATCGGTTTCGTCACGGATATCATTGATTTCGGTTATCTTTTTAAGTTTAACAAGGTCGAGGATTTTTTCAATAATTGCCTCTACCGTTGCGGTGGGTGGAATTTCGGTAATATCGATGCAGTTTGCTGATTTATCGTAATTATAAACCGAGCGCACCTTAACACTTCCGCGACCTGTGTTATATATATTCTCCAACTGCACGCGGTCATAAAGCAACTCGCCGCCGCCTGAAAAATCAGGAGCAAGAATATAATCGGCAACATTTATGCTTTCATCCTTGATATATTCAATGGTTGCCTGACACACCTCTGACAGATTAAAAGAGCATATTGAACTTGCCATACCAACTGCAATACCTGTGTTGCTGTTAACAAGGATTGAGGGGAAGGTTACAGGAAAAAGAGTAGGCTCTTTCATTGTGGCATCATAGTTGTCAACCATATCCACAGTATCTTTGTCAATATCTTTAAACAACTCTTCCGCAATGCTTGCAAGCTTGGCTTCGGTATAACGGGCTGCGGCATAAGCCATATCGCGAGAATAGGCTTTACCCATATTACCCTTTGACTCAACGTAGGGGTGAAGCAGTGCCTCGTTACCCTCGGTAAGACGAACCATTGTTTCGTAAATAGCCGCATCACCGTGGGGGTTAAGACGCATAGTCTGACCCACAATATTTGCAGACTTGGTTTTGGCGTTTTTAAGAAGCCCCATCAGATACATTGTATAAAGCAACTTTCTGTGAGAAGGCTTAAATCCGTCTATTTCAGGCAATGCGCGAGACATAATAACGCTCATTGCATAGGGCATATAGTTTGTTTCAAGGGTATGGGTTATCTGTTGTTCAACAACTGCGCCTGCGCCCGCTATATATGCATTTGTATTGGCAGGTTTAATCTCTGCCGTTTGTTTTTTGCTTTTTCTTGGAGGCATAAACTAAATCTCCTTATAAATTTATCAGCTTACATCTGCATCGGCAATATAAAGGTGGCCCTTTTCAGTAATGATGTTCTTTCTGCCTTCAATATCGTCACCAAGCAGAATATCGAACATATGGGCAGTAGCCTCTGCCTCAGCGGTGGTTACCTTTATAAGTCGGCGTGTTGCAGGATTCATTGTTGTAAGATTCATCATATCAGGTTGATTTTCACCAAGACCTTTTGAACGCTGAATGGTGTATTTAGCGTCACCAACCATATTGGTCAGTATGTCAGCCTTTTCACGTTCATCATAGGCAAAATAGGTTTTTTCTTTTGTAGTAATCTCGTAAAGAGGTGTTTCGGCAATGAACACCTTGCCCTCTGCAATGAGTGTAGGAATAAGACGATAGAACATTGTAAGAATAAGGGTTCTTATCTGGAATCCGTCTTCGTCAGCATCGGTACATATAATAATTTTGCTCCAACGAAGCTGGTCAAGATTAAAGGTGGACAGGTCTTTGTTAGCCTTGCTTGTTACCTCTACTCCGCAACCCAACACCTTAATAAGATTGGTAATAATCTCGCTTTTGAATATTCTTAAATAATCTGCTTTCAAGCAGTTAAGAATTTTACCTCTTACAGGGATAACGGCTTGAAATTCTGCCGAGCGTGCCATTTTTACCGAGCCCAAAGCCGAGTCACCCTCAACTATAAACAACTCTCTTACAGAGGTGTCGCGGCTGCGGCAATCAACAAACTTGTCAATTCGGCTGAGCATATCGTTCTTAGTTTGCAGGGTGTTTTTAATGTTAAGACGCTCTTTCTCGGAACGTTCACGGGAGCGCTTATTGATAAGCACCTGCTCTGCAATTTTTTCTGCCTCTGCCTTGTTTTCGATGAAATAAATTTCAAGGTTGTGGCGAAGCATCTCGGTCATTGCTTCTTGTATAAACTTGTTGGTTATAGCCTTTTTGGTCTGATTTTCGTAAGACGTTTCGGTAGAGAAGGAAGAAATTACAACAACCAGACATTCCTCAATATCTGCAAAAGAGATTTTGCTTTCATTCTTTGTATATTTATTGTTTTGCTTTAAGTAGGCATCTATCTGATTCAAAAAGGCGCTTCTTACTGCCTTTTCAGGTGAGCCGCCATGCTCAAGAAAACTGGAGTTGTGATAATACTCTTTAAGCTGCACCTTGTTGGAGAAGCAACAAACAGCATCCATCTTTACCTTATAATCAGGTTGGTCGGCACGGTCGCGACCCTTACGCTCTGCAGACCAATTTTGCACAGAGGTGAGTGCGTTATCCCCTACTTTTTCTCTGATATAATCATTTATACCGTTTTCGTAGTGGTATTCGGTAGTATTAAAGCTGTGACCCACCTGCTCGCGCACGATAAAGGTAACGCCTGAGTTAACCACAGACTGACGGTGCACAACATCGTGGAAATATGAAATAGGAATATTTATGTCGGTAAAGACCTTAATATCGGGGCGCCATTTAATTTTGGAGCCGGTCTGTCTGCCTGTGTAGGCTTCTTTTTGCATATCGCCAACAAGATAGCCCTTTTCAAAATGCAGGTTGTATTTGAAGCCGTCTCGCTTAATCTCTACATCCATATACTCGGATGCAAACTGTGTGGCGCAAAGACCAAGTCCGTTAAGGCCCAGTGAATATTCATAGTTGCCGCTTGTGTTGTTGTTATTATATTTGCCGCCTGCATACATTTCGCAGAAAAGCAATTCCCAGTTGTATTTGTTTTGCTTGGGATTGAAATCAACAGGTATTCCGCGGCCAAAGTCCTCAATTTCAATAGACATATCGGAATATCGTGTTATAATAATCTTACTGCCGTAGCCTTCACGGGCTTCGTCAATAGAGTTAGATATAATTTCAAACACCGAATGCTCGCATCCGTCAATATCGTTTGAACCAAAGATAACGGCAGGACGCTTGCGAACTCGGTCAGGTCCCTCTAATACTTCTATACTTTCGTTACCGTATTCTGTCACTTTTTTAGCCATAACTGACCTCTCTTTGAAATAATTGGTATATACATACAGTCTATTTTACACCATATATAGCGTATCTGTCAAGTGATGACAACCTTTTATGCGATTATTTGATGTTTTTGGAAGCAAATACACAATTAACCTTTTTAATATATCCTTTTACGTGGAATAATAATTATGCAAAAAACAAAAAGGGGAAGAAAAATGAAAAGATTTCTTATTTCAATATTATTGCTGGGTCTGTTGTGCGGTTGCAACTCTACTCCCAAAAGCCTAAACGACGGAGCCAGTGTTGAACAGGTGGATAACAACAATATTTCAACTGAGGATGAAAGCAAGGTGTCCTCTGCCCTCTCAAGCGAGATTTCAAGCACACAGTCAACCCATCAAGTTAGTTGGGGCAATTTGTCATCTAAAAAATTGGGTTGGGGGCAAGGGTACGCCGTTAACGATAAAAATCAGCCAACGGGATGCATTGATTATCAGCAGAAATACGGTCATCTTGGCGGTGTCTTTATAGGCAAGGACGAAAAGAACATCTGTATCACCTTTGACGAGGGGTATGAAAACGGATACACTGCGCAAATTCTTGATGTATTAAAAGGAAAAGGCGTTAAGGCGATTTTCTTTATCACATACGACTACGCCAAGCGCAACGCGGATTTGGTAAAGCGTATGATTGACGAGGGTCACATTGTAGGCAACCACACCTATAATCATCCGTCACTGCCTACTGTATCAGATGAGGGTGTTATAAGCGAAATCAGGCGGTTGCACGATTATATTAAGGAGCAGTTTGGATATGAGATGACACTCTTCCGTGCGCCTATGGGTGAGTTTTCAGAAAAGACTTTGGCAATCACTCAAAGCCTTGGGTACAAATCTATATTTTGGAGTTTTGCATATAAGGACTATGACACCAATGCCCAACCCGAAAATCAGGCAGCTTTTGAGCGCATAACAAAAGCTGCTCATAACGGTGGTATATTCCTTTTGCACGCCGTAAGTAAAACCAACACTGAAATATTGGGAGACGTTATTGATAATTTTAGAGGACAGGGATACTCACTTGATATTAAGGGTTTTTAAGCAAAAAGCCAACCGTAAAACCGGTTGGCTTTAAAATTTATGATACTTTCTTTTGTAAACGGAGTTTATCGGCAATCATTGCAACAAACTCGCTGTTTGTAGGTTTGCCTCTTTCGTTATGTATGGTGTAGCCAAAGTAGGAGTTGAGCACATCAATATCTCCCCTGTCCCACGCCACCTCAATGGCGTGGCGAATGGCACGCTCCACTCTTGAAGATGTGGTAGAGAATATTTTTGCAACAGTGGGATAAAGTTGCTTGGTTATGGAATTGATAATTTCGGGCTGCTCTACTGACAGGATTATGGACTCACGCAGATAGTGATAACCTTTAATATGAGCAGGCACACCGATTTGGTGCATAATCTCGGTAATCTGTAATTCAAGTTCACTGCGCTCATCTTGCAATGGATTGGCGGTGCCGGCTGACCAACCCACAAGACTGCGGATGCAATCTGCCAATCCGTCAACATTAAAGGGCTTAAGCAGATAATATGCCGCGCCGTGAGAAAGTGCCGCGTGCTCAAACCTTGGGTCATCATAGCCTGACATTACGATAACATCAGGCTTATGCTCAAGATTCAATCCATCAATTCGGTCAAGGACGCCCACCGCATCAAGCACAGGCATAAACATATCCATAAGCACTGCATCGGGTTTATTTGCCGCAATACCGTCAAGGACTGATTGTCCATCCTTTGCAGTGAAAGTGACCTCCATTCCATCTTCCCTAAGCACGTCGGCGCAAGCCTTTGCCAACTCGGTTTTGTCGTCTGCGATAATTACTTTTAACTGTTTTTCCATTATGATTGCCTCCGTTAATTTATTTAGTGCAACCATAAATTACCATATTCTTCCATTTTTGTCAATAGATTTCCTTAAAATAATTGTAAAATTTTTACATTTTCTTTGCAGAACAAAAGATTATGACAGCATATGACAAAAACCGCCTTTAAGATTAACTTAAAAGCGGTTTTAAATTATATTTCTTTAATAAGTGCAATGGTGTTGGGCGCAAAGGTCAAGTTCAAATCTTCAGTGGTTTTTACAAATTCTCCGTCGTGGGTTTCATCAACCAGATAAACCTCGTACTGCCCTGCTTTGCCAAAGTCAAGCTTTACGTCTTTATCTTCGGCTTTTTCGTCATCGGTGTAGAATGAGCAAGATTTATAGAGAATTTAAGGCAAAAGGTCTTATCAAAAATCCCCGCGAGGATATATTGACATTTGGCAACTTTAATGATGGCGTTATACACTTTAACACCACCCGTATTGTTAAAATGAACCCCACCGACCCATTCCAAGTAACCAAAGCAGAAATTGAGGCAAGAGAACAGGTTTTTGAGATGCCCGATTTCCTTAAAAACAACATTGAAGGCTTTGAAAATGCACGAATTCAGTCCACCGCTTTGCAGATTGGCATAAGAGAAAGCCGTAAAATTGTTGGCGAACACATTCTTAATGTTGATGAGTTAAAATCCCTTGCCCGCTTTGACGATGCCGTTGCCGTTGCCAACTATGATATTGACATTCATAATCCCGAAGGAGCAGGCACAAGTCACTATTACTTCGGCAAGGGCGAGTGGTATGAAATTCCCTACCGCTCACTGATTCCCAAGGGCAAGGATAATCTGCTTATTGCAGGCAGATGCATTTCTTCCACCCACGAGGCTCAGGCATCATACCGCATTATGCCCTATTGTGCTCAGTTGGATCAGGCAGCGCCGCTATGAGTCTTGCCAAAAAGCAGGGTGTGAACCCAAGAGATATTGATGTTAAGGCTTTGCAGGAAATTTTAAAGAGCGAAGGTTTTTATATCCATTGACGCACAACCCCCAAGGCAAAAGCCTTGGGGGTTGGTTACACACCGCTTAAAATATTCATATTGCGGAGGTCGTTGTTGCATATCATATCGTTGACGGCGTAGGCTTGCATCTCCATCTCGGCAGATGGATGTTTGGTTATATTCTTAGCATTAAGCTCATCTGCTATAAATCGGCATATGCCCTCTATCAATTCTTGCTTTTGCTTGGAATTTGAGTTATCGGTTGAAATAATCATTTCAAGAGATTTTGCCAAGTCGCAATATTGAGTTGAGATTTCCCTGAGTGCTTTAAAACTCCACTTGTAATATGGCATATACCTTTTGTTAAGCAAAAAAGCCGCGTTTATGGCACTTTTAGCAAACTCAAAAAGTGCAAGTTGAGCCGATGCCGACTCACCGCGGGATACACACCGATTGTAATTATACTGCCCAGACTGACCCATAAGAAGCACATTGCCTGCCAACCTTTTAAGGCGGATATCTTCGGGGAAATAGCCTATTGCCTCTCTAATTTGAGTAAACCGGCCGTAATTGTCGCAAAACACGGCGCCGTTTGTTGCCTCTAAAAGAGCATATTCGGGGATAGACAGCCACTGACCGATTGTAAGTTCACCCTTGGAACTGCCTGTTTTTGCCTCAAAAAATTCACTCATTCGGATTACGCCGTGACGGTTACCACCAACTGCACTTACAGGGCTTCGCTTATACCCCATAAATTCCTTTGGCAGTTTAGCGTACATACGCTCAAGCTGAAAGGCGTTTTTGCGGTCAAGCACATCTTCATCAGGAATGAATATGCAAAAGCCCGGCTCAAAATCGTGGTCTTGGGATAGGTCATCATCATAGCCGTAACACTCTGAACCACTGCCTGCAAGACCCACTGCAATATAGGGCAAGAGGTGAGAAAAATTCTGCTCTAAAACAGGTTTGCCTACCTCTTCATAAAATCTTTTAGACAGTTCAAGACCTTTCATAAATCCTCCTGCTGCGCTGAGCAAGTTCATCAGCATAGTGAAAATATCCGTAATAGCCAAATACAGTAGCACACTTTTCGCAGGCAAAGGCGTATTCTCCGTCTGCACGGTTCTTGCAACTGTCAAGCAGTTCCATTGCCTTTTCGGTATGCTGTATAATCAGTTCTTGCGCATCCTCTAAACCAAACTGCACTTCGGTAGCCGATGCCATATTAAGATAGGTAATGGCTTGCTCAGGCTCTTTGCCATCTATTCCCGACATAACGGAGATGGCTTTTTTATAAAGTTCATCTGCCTCATCAAAGCGTTTAAGGTCAACAAGAGCAAGCGCCATATTGTTATAAAGCCCACCCAGTCGGTCGTCATCCGCCGACAGATTTTGCTCATATATCATCCTTGCTTTTTCAAAAAGCGGAACAGCATCCTCTGCTTTGTCAAAGGCTTTATAGACAGTGGCAGAATTAAGGTATGTGGTTGCAGCACCGATGTTTTCACCGATTCCCATTTTTTCGATATGATTAAGGGCGCGTGTCACAAAAGAGAGGGCTTGCTCACCCTCACCAAGCTTACGGGTTAGCCCCATAAGCTCGTTGCAAATTAGCAAAAAGCCCTTGTTATCCCCTATTTGCTCTGCCTCACTCAACCAATAGAGCAAATGCCGTTTGGCAGCGGAATAATCATTTTTTGAAAGATGTTCGTCAAGTTTTGCAATCACTCTGCCTGACGGGATAAATCTGCTTTGATTCATTGTGTCACCACCTTAAGTTTAATTTATCATAGCAGAGGCTTTTTTTCAATAAAAAAATGGTGGAAAAATAAGCAAAAGCAACTCCCGAACGGGAGTTGCTTTTTATGATGCAAGTTCTAATTGCTCTTCTACAACGCTTAGCGCTGTTTCCAACATACTTTCGGCGAAAATGCCGTAGCCTTT
>JAZOLY010000038.1:0-15982 GCA_045653445.1 Acutalibacteraceae bacterium | reverse complement strand
CTATGGAAGATAAGCACACCCTTGAGGATGAACTTCATCATCTTCAGGAGGAGGCACATCACCATCACGAGCATCATCATCACGATGAGCATTGCCACTGCCATGACCACGAGCATCATCACCACGATGAGTATTGCGACTGCCATGACCACGAGCACCACCATCACCACGATGAACATTGCGACTGTCATGACCACGAGCATCATCATCACGATGAGCATTGCGACTGCGGTTGCCACGACCATCATCACCACGACCACCACGCCGATGAGGTGTTTGCAAGTTGGGGTGTTGAAACGGCAACCAAGTTCACTGCTGAGTTTATCACCGATGCTCTTAACGCCCTCTCTGACGAGGAGTACGGCATAATTCTGCGCGCAAAGGGTATCGTTGCAGGTAAAGACGGCAACTGGATTCACTTTGACTACGTTCCCGGTGAGCCCGACGTCCGCACAGGCTGTGCCGCCGTTATCGGCAGACTTTGTGTTATCGGCTCAGGTATAAATGAAGATAAATTAAAGGCTTTGTTTGGAGTTTAAGAACAATTGCTATTTTAACGAGGTAATTATATGGAAATTCCCGTATATTTGTTCACCGGCTTTTTAGAGGCAGGCAAAACAAAATTTATTCAAGAAACATTGCAGGATAAACGCTTTAACAAAGGGGAGCATACCACCCTCATTCTTTGTGAGGAGGGTGTGGAGGAGTACGACCCCACCCTTTTCAGCGGTAAAAACGTCCACTTGCACATTGTTGAGGAGGAGCAGTGGCTCACTCCCGACCGCTTGAGCGCACTGCAAAAGCGGGACAACAGCGAGCGTGTTATCGTTGAGTACAACGGTATGTGGCAGTTAAACAGCCTCTTTTCCGCACTGCCTAACAACTGGCAGGTGGCTCAAGAGATGTGCTTTGCCGATGCAAACAGTTTCGTCAATTACAACGCCAATATGCGCTCACTTGTGGTGGACAAGATGCAGTCTTGCGATTTGGTTATTTTCAACCGTTGCCCCAAGGGTGTTGACAAAATGGCACTGCACAAAATTGTGCGCGGTGTCAGTCGCAGGGCAGATATTGCCTACGACTACCTTGACGGCACCACCGAGTATGACGATATTGAGGACCCACTGCCCTTTGACATTAACGCTCCCGTTATTGAAATTGCCGACAGTGACTATGCCCTCTTTTACCGCGATTTTATGGAGGAGCCTAAAAAATACGTGGGCAAAAAGGTGCAGTTTAAGGGCATCATTGCCTGCGACGGCAAACTGCCTAAGGACACCTTTGTTATCGGCAGGCATATTATGACCTGTTGCGCCGACGACATTCAGTACGGCGGTGTGGTTGCCACTTGGAGCCACGCGAATAGCCTTAAATCAAGGGACTGGGCTACCGTCACTGCAGAGGTTGCTTTTGAGCACAACAAAGCCTACCGTGGCAAAGGTCCTGTGCTCCACGTTGAAAAATTAGAATTTGCCCAACCACCCGAACAACAAGTAGCCACATTTTATTGATTTACTATTGATTTTTGCATCAATATGTAGTATACTAAACCCGTTAATAAAGCCCGTAAAAATCGGGCAAGTTATATTGCTAAAGGAGTATGTTTATGTTAGTTTCAGCAAAAGAAATGCTTACCAAAGCAAAGGCAGGTCACTATGCAGTTGGCCAGTTCAACATCAACAACCTTGAATGGACCAAGGCTATCCTGCTCACCGCTCAAGAACTTCAAAGCCCCGTTATCCTCGGTGTTTCAGAGGGCGCAGGCAAATATATGTGCGGTTACACCACCATTGTTGGTATGGTTAACGGTATGATTAACGAGCTTGGCATCACTGTTCCCGTTGCTCTTCACCTTGACCACGGCAGCTACGAAGGTGCTAAAAAGTGCATCGAGGCAGGCTTTTCTTCTGTTATGTTCGATGGCTCACACTACCCCATCGAAGAAAATATTGCTAAAACCCGCGAACTCGTAGAGCTTACCGGCAAACTCGGTCTCTCTCTTGAGGCAGAGGTTGGCGCAATCGGCGGCGAGGAAGACGGCGTTGTTGGTAACGGCGAAGTTGCAGACCCCGAAGAGTGCAAGATGATTGCTGACCTTGGCGTTACAATGCTTGCAGCAGGTATCGGCAACATCCACGGCAAGTACCCTGAAAATTGGGCAGGCCTTTCTTTCGATACCCTCGATGCTATTCAGCAACTCACCGGTGATATGCCCCTCGTTCTTCACGGCGGCACAGGTATCCCCGCTGATATGATTAAAAAGGCTATCTCTCTTGGCGTTTCTAAGATTAACGTTAATACCGAGTGCCAGCTTGCATTTGCTGCTGCTACCCGTAAGTATATCGAAGAGGGCAAGGATCAGTCAGGTAAGGGCTTCGACCCCAGAAAGTTGCTTGCTCCCGGCTTTGATGCTATTAAAGAGACTGTTAAAGAAAAGATGGAACTCTTTGGTTCAATCGGCAAGGCTTAAGTTAAATGATGAAAGGAGTGCCAACGGCACTCCTTTTTTGTGAATTATTTTGTTGGGGAGGGGTTCCACCCCCTCCCGTAAGGAAGTATATTATGCACATTCCAAAAAGTGATACAAGCGGTTTGACTATTGTGGCCTTTGACGAGGCGTTAAGGCAGTCGGATATAACCGAGCTCCAAAGTTACGACCACGAAAAGTGGCTTTACGTGCCCAACTGCTACGGCGAATACCGATACATACTTGGCACAAGGGGTAAAAATCCCCTTATTTGTGTGGGTATAAACCCATCCACTGCCGCACCCGACGATTTGGACAACACTCTTAAATCGGTTGCACGAATTGCCGACGCCAACGGCTATGACAGTTGGATAATGTTTAACGTTTACGCTCAGCGCGCCACCAACCCCGATGATATGGACGGAGTCCTTAACGCCCAGTTGCACCGACAGAATATGCTTGCCTTTAACTACATTCTTGACCTCTATTCCGAGGGCAACACTCCGTCTGTGTGGGCGGCGTGGGGCACAATTATTACCAAGCGCCCATATCTTGCCGACTGTGTGCGGGATATGATTGAGGCAGGCAAAAAGCGGTCTGCCCGTTGGCTTTGCGCAGGCAAAATTTCAAAAGCAGGCCATCCTCATCATCCCCTTTATCTTAAAAAGGATGAAAAAACGGTGGATTTTGATATTGAAGGTTATCTGCAGCTTTTACAAAATTAAACAAATTCTTAATACTTTATTTACACGGAATTTAAGTTTGTTGTTTATTCTGTAGTTACAGGGTGGCCGGGCAAAGCATTTCCTCATTTGTTTTTATTTTCTCCTCAATTTTTTTACCTTCCTCATTGTTTGCTCGGCTATTCTGACCAAAACTATATTTTTACACAAAAAAGGAGGCGTTAACGCCTCCTTTTAACCTTTTTTGTTCCGTTTTATACGTAAAATGACGTCCTCAATTATACCGCGATAGTTAGTAAGGGTTGTGCGGCACCAGGTTTTGCCTGTGCGGCAGATTTCGTCAAGCTGCTGTAAAGAGACAAGTTTTGCCTCTGCCACCTCGCCCTCCTGCAAAATAAGTTCACTCAAATCCACGGGAGCAATCAGCATATAGGTATCGACTAAGCGGTGGTCAAGCTGAGACTTGCCCAGCATAATAAGCCTATCGGCATCCACCTTGATTCCAAGCTCCTCACTAAGCTCGCGAACGGCACCTTGGCGGCTTTCCTCACCTGCAAGAACAGAGCCGCTTGTAAACTCCCAATAATTTGGGCAATTACGCTTTTTTGGTGAACGGCGGTCAATAAGCAATCTGCCGTCGGTGTTGATTACCACTATATCCACTACCAGATGGTACTCGCCATCCTTTAACGGATTTCCCCGCTTATGAAGCTTGCCCATAGGTAGCCGTTGTTCGTTATATACGTCCCAATATTCTGCCACAAAACATCATTCCTTTGCTTTATTTTACCATTTTTCACCTCTTTTTTCAAGTTTTTATATAAATTTATACATTTTATGGAGAAATTTGTTATAAAATCCCTATCTTTTTGCCAATTGCTTTGAATAATGGGGTGTGCTAATATTATCTTGTTAAAAAATGAGGTGATTTTATGGAGAAAATCAAGCCTATGCTCTTTACCTCTCTTAAAGGGTACAAGGGCAAGGATTTTGCAAAGGACGTTATTGCAGGTATTATTGTTGCCATCGTTGCGTTGCCTTTGTCGATTGCCTTGGCGCTTGCGTCAGGTGTGGGCCCTGAAGAAGGTCTTTACACCGCAATAATCGCAGGCTTTATCATTTCTGCCCTTAGCGGCAGCCGTGTGCAGATTGCCGGCCCCACTGCCGCTTTCGCCACCACTGTTGCAGGTATCGTTGCCGTAAAGGGTATGTCGGGTCTTATGCTTGCAACCGTTATGGCAGGCGTAATACTGATTGTTATGGGTCTTTGCAGACTGGGCAGTCTTATTAAATACATCCCCTATACCATTACCACGGGCTTTACCGCAGGTATTGCTCTTACAATAGTTATCGGTCAAATGAAGGATTTTTGCGGTGTTTCTTATCCCAAAGGTATGTCCCCCATTGAAACACCCGAAAAAATTATGGCTTTTGCAGAGGGTATCGGCAGTTTTAATTTTTGGGCTGTGCTTGTTGGTGTTATCAGCCTTGCCGTGCTTATCTTTTGGCCAAAAATTAACAAGACCGTTCCTCCCTCGCTGATTGCCATTATTGTAAGCGTATGCCTTGTGCTTTTTGCAAAGCTGCCCGTCAACACCATCGGTGACCTTTACACAGTAAGCAATGCTTTGCCCACCCTGCATATTCCTCAGTTTGAAATTAAAACTCTGCTTTCCCTCTTGCCCGACGCACTTTCAATTGCCATTCTTGCGGCTATTGAATCCCTTCTTTCCTGCGTGGTGGCAGACAGTATGCTTAACGACAAGCACCGCTCAAATACAGAGCTTGTAGCTCAGGGTGTGGGTAACATCGGCTCGGCACTTTTCGGCGGTATTCCCGCAACGGGTGCCATTGCCCGTACTGCCGCAAATATTAAAAGCGGCGGCAAATCTCCCATTGCAGGTATGGTGCACGCCATCATTTTGCTGATTATTCTTGTGGTGCTGATGCCCTGTGCCGCTATGATTCCCATGCCCACCATTGCCGCGGTGCTGTTTATGGTTTCCTATAATATGTGCGGCTGGCGTACCGTAGTAAAAACCGCAAAAGAAGCCCCAAAAACTGATTTTGCAATTTTACTGCTTACCCTTGTGCTGACTGTGATTTTTGACCTTGTGGTTGCCATCGCTGTTGGTCTTGTGGTCCACTACACAATAGTTTTGATTAAGAAACTTAAAAGTAAATAAGACAAAAAAGGACTTGGAAAAACCAAGTCCTTTTTTATTCTGTGTAAAAGCAGTCATCCTGCCATTTTGCAGGGTTTGAATCAATGTATTGCCATATTTTTAGGTAGTCGTTGTAATCGCGGATAACGTGGTCGTGAAAGGAACGTTGGAATATGTTATAGCCGATTTCGCGGTTGCAATACCGTTTGAACAATGACATAAATTTTGGTATGGTCGCATTCGTAGGGGATGGCGCTTGTCGACATCCCGCGTTGTTATGCACTTTTAATATTAAATGAATATGATTTGGCATTATTACATATTTATCAACGGTTACATCCTTTAAATCGTTATTCATTTTTATAATGTACTTGTCAATAATCCTACCATATGTGGTTAATAATGATTTCGGGATGTCGTAAACGCCATCCCCTACGATATCACATAAAATTTTCTTTTTATTGTGGGTGCATACCGTAATAAAATATGCGCCGTTTTGACTGTAATCGTAATCCTTTAACCGCGTTGGTTTGCGGATGGGTAAATTTTCGGTCATAATTTCACCATACAAATTCAGGGAGGGCATCACTGCCCTCCCTTACCATTTTTTATTCAACCGGATTTTCCTCGGCGTTTTCCAAAACTGCGTTCAGTGCTTCCTCGGCGGTGAGATTTTCCTCTGTCTCTACCTCGGGGGCATTATCTGCCATATCCTCGGCGGAGGGAGCCTCTGCCATTTCGGCTTCCTCTGAATGCTCGGTAATTTCCATAGTATAGAGGAAGTCGCCCTCGTCGGCGCGCATTACCCTTACACCCTTTGCGGTGCGAGAGAAAAGGCTGACTGAGTCGGCATAAATTCTGATAATTACGCCGTTTGACGAAATAAGGATTGCATCCTCATCCTCGCCAACCGTTTTGACCGATGCTACCTTACCGTACTTGGCGGTCTTGTAGTTGGTCATACCCTTACCGCCACGGGACTGACGGCGATAATCACTGAAGGGACTGCGGCGGCCATAGCCCGTTTCACTTGCGGTGAACAAAGTGCGGCTATCGTCAACCACAACCATACCTGCAACCTCGTCACCCTCGGTAAGAGAGATGGCGCGCACACCTCTTGCAGTTCTGCCAAGAGGACGTGCATCGGTTTCGGCAAATCGGATTGCAAGACCGTTGCGGGTGGCAACCAAAATATCCTTGGTACCGTCGGTAATCTGTGCCCAACGGAGCTCGTCACCCTCGTCAAGTTCAATAGCGTTAATACCGCCCTTGCGGTTGGTATCGTAAACTGACAGTCTTGAACGCTTGATAACACCCTGCTTGGTAACCATACAGATGTAATTTTCCTGGTCATCCGCCTCGGTAACCTTAAGCATAACGGTGATTTTTTCCTCAGGCTGCAAGGGTAAAACGTTGATAATGTTAAGACCCTTACTGTTACGGGTGCCCTCGGGAATTTCGTATGCTTTGAGGCGGTAAACTCGACCAAAATTACTGAAGAACATAACTTTGTCGTGGCTTGAGCAGACAAACATATTGTCCACCATATCTTCCTCGCGGGTGGTCATACCCTTCTTACCGCGTCCGCCACGGTTCTGAATCTGATATTCGTCGGAAGAAATACGCTTAACGTAACCCATTTTTGTAAGGGTGATAACGCTGTTCTCCTCAGGAATCAGGTCTTCAATATCAACCTCGCCTGTAACTGCGGTGATTTCGGTACGGCGGTCATCGGCGTACTTGTCGCGGAGGTTGAGGGCTTCGGTCTTAACAATATCAAGCACTCGGCTGTGATTACTCAAAATATCGGTATAATCGGCAATTTTTACCTTCAAATCGGCAATTTCATCGTCGATTTTCTGTCTTTCAAGGCCTGTCAACTGACCAAGACGCATCTGCACAATAGCGGTAGCCTGAATTTCGTCAAACTCAAAGCGCTCCATAAGGGCGGTCTTACCGTCATTGACCGATTTGCTGTTGCGGAGAATTGCAATAACCTCGTCAATAAAGTCAAGAGCGGTAGAAAGGGCATCCAAAATGTGCAGTCTTTCCTGAGCCTTGCGCAAGAAATAACGGGTGCGGTTTTCAATAATCTCGCACTGATAGTCGATGTAGTGCTGAAGCATCTCTTTAAGGGTAAGCACCTTAGGCTCGCCGTTAACGAGGGCAAGGTTGATTACGCCGAAAGAGGACTGCAACTGAGTATATGCAAAGAGTTTGTTAAGCACAACCTGAGGATTTGCATCCCTTTTAAGTGAAACAACGATACGGATACCGCCGTCACGCTTTGAGGAGTGGTCAACAACATCGTCGATACCCTCAACACGCTTTTCGTTTGCCAAATCGCAGATAGATTTAACAAGCATCTTTTTGTTTACGCCGTAAGGAATTTCGGTGATGATAATTCTGAATCTGCCGTTTGAAGTTTCTTCAATTTCTGTCTTACCGCGAAGAACAATTTTACCGCGGCCTGTGGCATAGGCGGCGCGAATGCCACTCATACCCATAATTATGCCTGCAGTTGGGAAGTCGGGACCTTTGATATGCTCGCAAAGGTCAGAAAGCTCGGCATCGGGATTGTCAATCAGGCAGCACATTCCGTCAATAACCTCGCCAAGATTGTGAGGGGGAATGTTGGTAGCCATACCAACCGCAATACCTGATGAGCCGTTAACAAGCAAACTTGGGAAACGGCTGGGCAAAACGGTAGGCTCTTTAAGACGGTCGTCATAGTTAGGTGCAAACTTAACAGTATCCTTATCAATATCGTCAAGCATATGCACTGCAAGTTTTGCAAGGCGGCTTTCGGTGTATCGGTAAGCAGCGGCGGGATAGCCGTCGATTGAACCGAAGTTACCGTGACCGTCAACCATAGGATAGCGCAAAGAGAAATCCTGCGCCATACGAACCATGGCGTCGTAAACAGAGGCATCACCGTGGGGATGATAACGACCAAGCACTGAACCGACGGTGTCGGCGCACTTGCGGTGAGCCTTGTCGGGAGTAAGTCCGTTTTCGTACATTGTGTAAAGAATGCGGCGGTGAACAGGCTTAAGTCCATCGCGAACATCGGGCAGAGCACGGCTTACGATAACGCTCATTGAGTAGTCAAGGAAGCTGCTTGATACCTCGTCACATATTTCAACCGGCACGATTTTGGTTTCTTCATCCTTTGGCCAATTTACTGTTTCTTTAACTGCCATTTCTCTGCACCTCCTTAAACATCAAGATTGCTTACATTGAGGGCGTTATCCTCAATGAACTTACGGCGTGGCTCAACCTCTTCACCCATAAGCAGTGTAAAGACCTCGTCCGCCTTTTCGGCATCTGCCATTTCAACTTTAAGCATTGTGCGCTGTTCAGGGTCCATAGTAGTCTCCCACAACTGTTCGGGGTCCATTTCACCAAGACCTTTGTAACGCTGAATATCTACGCTACCGCTACCGCCAAACTGCTCAATCTGCATATCGCGCTCTTCATCACTGAAGGCATACATATGCTGCTTGCCCTTTGATACCTTGTAAAGAGGCGGTTGAGCAAGATAAATATGACCTGTTTCAATAAGGGGTCGCATATAGCGATAGAAGAATGTGAGCAACAGGGTGCGGATGTGAGCACCGTCAACGTCAGCATCGGCCATAATTATGATTTTGTCATAACGAAGTTTTTCAAGGTTAAACTCCTCACCGATACCTGTGCCCAATGCCACAATAACGGGAGTCAACTTTTCGTTGCTGAAAACCTTGTCTGCTCTTGCCTTTTCAACGTTAAGCATTTTACCCCAAAGAGGAAGAATTGCCTGATAGGTTGAGTTACGTCCGTCACAAGCAGAGCCGCCCGCAGAATCTCCCTCAACGATGAAAATTTCGTTTTTGGTGTTGTCGTCACTGATACAGTCGGTCAGTTTTTCGGGCATACGTGCCTTTGAAAGACTAGTGCGGTTACGACTTGCCTCGCGAGCCTTTTGTGCGGCTTCACGGGCGGCAGAGGCTGCCATTGACTTGTTAACAATGGTGCGTGCCTGATTGGGATTATTTTCAAGATAGTCCATCAGTTTTTCTTTAAGCATCTGATGAACAAGGGTGCGCATTGAGGTGTTACCAAGTTTTGCCTTGGTCTGTGACTCAAACTGTGCGTCCTTAAGTTTTACTGAAACAACGGCAATCATACCCTCTTGAATGTCATCGTCCTTAAGGTCGGGGTTAGCATCTTTAAGCAAACCGAACTTGCGGGCGTAGGCATTGATGGTGGCACGAAGTGAGGCTCTGAAGCCGATTTCGTGCTGACCGCCGTCGATGGTGTGCATATTGTTTGCGAAACTGACAATCTGAGTGTCATAGCCGTTGTTAAACTGAAGTGCAACCTCAGCGGCACTGTCGTCATTTGCAGTTGACATATAAATAACATCGTCGTGCAAGGCGTTAAGAGTGTCTTTACGCTCTTTTTTCTTATTGAGCATATATTCGCAGTAAGATTTAATACCGCCTTCGTAATGGAAGGTTTCATTTCTGCCGTTTTCTTCGCGGCGGTCGGTCAAGGTGACCTTGATACCTGCGTTAAGGAAGGCTTGCTCCTGCAAACGCTTGGCAAGACGGTCAAAATCGTAAACGATGGTATCGGTAAAGAGGGTGGGGTCAGGCTTAAAGGTAACCTGTGTTCCTGTATGGTCAGTTTCACCCACAACAACAAGGCCTGTTGCTGCCTTACCGCACTCGTAACGCTGACGGTGAATCTTGCCGTCGGCGTGTACCTCTACCTCAAGATATTCACTCAGCGCGTTAACTACCGATGCACCAACACCGTGCAGACCGCCTGCTACCTTATAACCGCCGTCGCCGAATTTACCGCCGGCGTGGAGGATGGTAAATACAACCTCAACGGTAGGAATACCCATTTTTGGATGAATACCAACGGGGATACCACGGCCGTTGTCGGTAACTCTGATGATGTTTTCAGGCAGAATATCCACCTCAATATGAGAGCAGAAGCCTGCCAACGCCTCGTCAATAGAGTTGTCAACAATTTCATATACAAGATGGTGCAAGCCCAATTCACCGGTTGAACCGATGTACATACCGGGGCGTTTGCGCACCGCTTCAAGACCTTCGAGAACCTGTATTGAGGATTCGTCGTAGGCTTCGGTAACGGTAGCATTTAAAATGTTTACGCTATTGTTTTCGTTACTCACTTTTTATCTCCTATCCGCCGAGTGTGGCTTTGTTTGATGAGTTTTTATATGTTATCCTCTTGCCGTTCAAAGCGGGGCAACTGTCCCGCTCTTTTAAGCAGAGTGGCTGACGAAATTTGGGAAAGATAAATTATTTTGCCGCTTTTCCGTGTGGGGCATCGGCACACTATAAAGGTTTTTGGCAACTCGTTGGTGATGGTTACCACGTCACCTTTTAATTCTGCCTCAGCAAGATAATCCCTTGTCCTTTTTGAGTTGGTGGAGGTGTCAAGGTCAAATATTCCGATTATATCTTTGCGAAGCACCGCAATATCCTGACCTAAGTGGACAAACACTCATTACCCCTCCTTAACTTCTCCTGAAACTACTTTGAAGGCAGTTCCCTCTTTTAGCAATTTTACGGAATTTCGGTCGCAACAGGTGATAAACACCTGCCAATCTTTTATATGGTTTAAAATATAGTCCTGCCTGCCCTCGTCAAGTTCGCTCATAACGTCGTCAAGAAGGGCTACCGGTTGCTCACCTGTGATTTGGTTGATTACCGCCGCCTCACTGAGTTTCAAAGCAATGACCGCTGAACGCTGCTGACCTTGTGAGCCGAAAGACCGCGCCGCCATATCATTGATTTTTACCGAAAGCTCGTCCCTATGGGGTCCCACAGAGGTAGTTGCCGTAGAAATATCACTGCTTTGACTGGACTTTAGGGCATTTAGCAGACTGTCAACGTCACATCCGCCCGTTGCCTCGTATTCAACAGTCAAAATTTCCTTGCCGCCTGAAATTCCGCCGTAAATATCACCCACAAATTCATTCAGTCGGTCAATATATCGGTTGCGGTAGGCGGTAATTTTACTGCCTAAATCGGCAAGCTGACTGTCATAAACAGAAAGCATATCGTAAAGTTGGGTGGAATAGCGCACGTCTTTAAGCAGAGCGTTGCGCTGTGCAAGCAAATGGGTGTAATTTTTTAAAATTCCTATGTATTTAGGCCAAATCTGACCGATTGCGGTGTCTATAAACCGCCGTCTGACCGAAGGGCCCTCTTTAATAAGTGACAAGTGGGTAGGTGAGAAAACCACCGCTTTAAAATTGCCTGCCAACTCCCCTGCAGTTTTAAGGGATACACCGTCAAGTATGGCACTGCGCTTATTTGAAATATCAAGCCCTGCAGTGTGATTTCTGCCCAGTGACTCAAATTCAAGGGATAGTCGGGCTAATTCACTGCCGTGAGAAATGCACTCGCTATCTTTTGCTCCTCTGAATGACCTTGCCCCCGAAAAGAGCCAGATTGCCTCAAGCAAATTTGTTTTTCCCTGAGCGTTGTCGCCATAAATTACGTTAACTGAGGGGTGGCACTGAATTTTTGCACTTTTAAGGTTGCGAAAGTTTTGAAATTCAATACTTTTTGCTCGCAAGGATTATTCCCCCTTGACCACAATTGCCGTTTGTCCTTCAAATTCTACCTTTTCACCGCCAAAAAGTTTTTTTCCGCGCATAAGGCAAACTTGCCCGTTTACCTTAACTTCACCCTCGGCAATCAGTATTTTTGCCTGACCGCCTGTTGAAACAAGGCCTGCAAGCTTTAAAAATGAGTCAAGGCGTATAAAAGGTGTGTTGATTGTAATTTTCTCTATCATCTTATTTTCACCGGAAGTACAACGAAGATAAAACTGTCACCCTCTGTTGGTACGATTGTTATAGGTGAAAGAGCACTGCCGATATTGATTTTAACCTGATCGGTTTCGGCGGCACGCAGAGCCTCAATCAAATATTTACTGTTGAAGCCCATATTTACATTTTCACCTGTCATTTCAACGTTAATTTCGTCCTTTGCATTACCGATTTCAGTCATACAGCTTGCGCAAAAAACTCCGTCCTCAAAATTGCAGATAATAGGAGTCTTAAGTCGCTCGATAATAACCTGACTGATACGCTCGATTGTGCTTGTAAGTTCACTTGTGTTACCTGTTACGGTTGTTGTAAATACTGTTGGAACGGCGCGGTTGTAATCAAAATATTCGCCGTCAAGAAGTCTTGAAATTACCTTATAACCGTCAACGTCAAATATAATATGACGGGTTGAGGCATTGATTGTGATGTCGTTGCCGTCGGTAATAAGTTTTAATACCTCGCCAAGTGCTTTTGCAGGAACTGTAAACTGCATTTCTTCCTCGCTGTTTACCTTTTCACTGCGGATTGCAATACGATAGCCGTCCATACCAACCATTTTAAGTTCGCCGTCGGCAATTTTAAAATTGATGCCTGTAAGGATTGGCTTTGATGAGCCAACATCGGCAACTGCAAATGAAGTCTGACGAACCATTGACTGCAAAACGTCGGTAGGCAAAGTGATGCTTTTGCCGTTATCAACAGTGGGAAGTTCGGGATACTCGTCGGGATTTATTGAAAGCAGACTGAACTCACTTCTGCCGCTTGTAATTTTGCACATATTACGCTCGTCAACTGTGATGGTTACTCCATCTTCAGGCAGACGGCGAACAATATCGCAAAAAAGCTTTGCTTCAACAACTGCAACACCCTCTTTTTCAATAGAAGCGGGTATTTCGGTGGTCATTCCAAGTTCAAGGTCGTAACCGAAAAGGCTAAGCTTGTTGCCCTTTGCAGTCATAAGAATACCCGAAAGAACAGGTAATGGTGATTTTACCGATACAACGCGTGAAATATGATTTGCGGCTGTGCTTAATTCCTGTTTAAGACATGTGAGCTTCATAATAAATTCCGTCCTTTCATAACCCAAAGGGGTTATATAAATAAATAATAGATAGTAGATATTAGTAGATATGTTAAAAGTGTTGATAAATTAAAAATATTAAGTGGACAAGCCATTTTTGTTTTAAAAGTGCCTTTTTATATTATTTTAAAACTTATGGGTCATAAATGGGGTATTAAAAAGACTGTTTAAAATTACACTGTTAATGTTAAAAAAATTGTTGAAAACTAATTTTTAATTTTTTAACAATTAAGGCTTAAGATTTTTAATAATATCCTCAATAGTTTCTTTTTCTTTTGGATTTGCTTCCATCAAAAGTTTAACTTTATTTACGGAATAGTGAACGGTTGAATGGTCTTTGCCGAAAAATGCGCCGATTTCTTCAAGAGGAAGGTTTGTTACTTCACGGATTATATACATTGAGATATGGCGGCATTTTGCAATGATTGCATTTTGCTTTTTAGAAAGCACTGTTTCAGAGTCGGTCTGATAGGTGCGCGCGACCTCTTCAATTATTTTAGATGGAGAAACAGGCTCAGGCAACTGACCCACTTTTATATCACGGATGACGCCTGTTACCGTGCCGCGTGTGATTCCCCCTTGGTCAAACTGTGAAAGTGCGCTTAGCTTTTTGATTGCACCTTCAAGCTGTCGGGCATTTTGTGTAATTTGCTCGGCAATATAATAAACGGTGTCGTCGTCCATTTTAAGACTGCTTTCGGTAAGGTTACGGCGAAGTATACCAACTCTTGTTTCAAAGTCAGGCTGCTGAATATCACAAGTCAGGCCTGCAATAAGTCGGGTTTTAATTCTGTCCTCAAGGGTTTTGATTTCGTTAAGAGGACGGTCGCAGGTAACAATAATTTGTTTATTAGATTGGAAAAGTGCGTTAAAGGTATTGAAAAATTCTTCTTGAACAGAGTTTTTGCCTGCGATGAAGTGAATATCGTCAATAACAAGAACGTCCACTGTGCGAAGCTTGTCGCGTATTTCAGCCATATTATTGTTATGTATGCCTGAGATAACGTCGTTGGTAAATTCTTCTGCACGAACGTATAAAAGCTTCTTTTCAGGAAATTTTGCCTTTATTGCATTGTAAATTGCAAGAGCAAGGTGAGTTTTACCAACGCCAGACTGACCGTAAAGAAGAAGCGGATTAAAGGTTATCGCAGGAAACTTTTCTGCAATAGAACGGGCGGCGGCAAAAGCAAAGCTGTTTGAATCACCAACAACGTAGTTTGCAAAGGTGTAGGTTGAAAGAATGTCAACCGGTTCTTCGTCTGCCTTGTCGCTGTATTCATCATTTTCAAGGATGAATGAAAAAATAGGCTCAATTCCGATTGTATCTTTAAAAACCTTCATCATAATCGGCAGGTAATTTTGACTGATAACGTCGCGGTACATTTCGGTGGGCACGCTTACTGTAAAGGTGGCACCGTCAAAGCTTATGGGTGTCATATATTGAAGCCAGGTTTTGAATGAAACAACGGAAATATATTCTTTGCAATTTTCAAGTATCATTGCCCATAAATCTTTAAAATTTTGCACGTCTTTTTTCTCCTTTAATTTAACGAATTTTTATACTAAAAAATACAATATAATTCTATAAAAATTTTCATTATAAATCACCCCTAAATTATAGCATAAAATCATATTTAATTCAAGGTTTTTTGCAAAAGTTTTCAACAAAAATAAGTAGATTTTTTTAAAAAAATTAAGGTATAAAAAAAAGCACTTTACAAAGGGTAAAATTAAGTGTATAATCAGCTTGTAAACAGAGTAGACGGCTGTGCGTTAAGTGTCATTTGGACGGGGAGTTGCCAAGTGAACGAAAAGGGTTTTCCTTGCGGTACAGCGGTCGCATCCCGCTGACTGAAAATGAAGAAATTAAACCTCCGTTTTCATAAGCGCTATGCAATGAAACGGAGGTATTTTTATGTCTAAATTTAAAAGGTTAATGGGTATTGATTTTAAGAGTAATCGGGAAAAGATTTTTTACATCGTTATGACTGCTTTTTTAATTGCTCTTTACGTGGCAATTGATAAAGGACTGACTGTAATTGTTTCTCCTGTTTTAAAAACGGTCAGTCTTAATTTCGTGCCCGTCATCGTGGCGGCTATGTTGCTTGGACCGGTGTCATCGGCGGCAGTATTTTGTATTGGTGACGTGATTGGCTCTACTGTATTTCCAACGGGTGGCGCGCCTTTTTATCTGCTTTGGGTAACCTATTTTGTGATGGGCTTTGTTTATGGACTGTTTATGTACTGTCCTTTTGTAAAAAGCGGTATTTATGAGGTAAAACTAATTAAAAATGAAAAATTTAATAAGTTGGCAAATATTGCATACTTTGTTTTGATGGTTTTTGTTGCCCTTGTTATAGTGAAATTGGTTATTTCGCTTATTGTAAACACCTATATTATCGGTTGGTATCTTGATAAGGCAACTGCTATGCAGTATTTGAAGGCAAATTTGTTGCTCCGCTTGCCAAAAAATCTGATTGATATTGCAGTTATGTTGGTAGTTGCTCCTCTGCTTGCACCTGTGGTAAATAAGATAAAGAAAATTAAATAATATGCCTGAAAATTCACCCATCCGCAAACCAACGCGGTTAAAGGATTACGATTACAGCCAAAACGGCGCATATTTTATTACGGTATGCCCCCACAATAAAAAGAAAATTTTATGTGACATCGTAGGGGATGGCGTTTACGACATCCCGAAATCATTATTAACCACATATGGTAGGA
>JAZOLY010000037.1:0-10255 GCA_045653445.1 Acutalibacteraceae bacterium | reverse complement strand
AACGCCAACCTCAGAAGCTGCTTCCATCTTGAAACGGTTAAGAGCCTCACGAGCCTCGGGCACTACGTTTTTGTTAGCCATTTTTGATTCACTCCTTCACACTTTTCTTGCGTTTGCCTTAATATTTTTAGCAAAGAAGCGAATTTTATAATTAGCAATTTTTTGATGTTGTTTTGTTAAAATTTGTTTGATTTATTTCTTTAAATCGTCGGTGGCGGGGTTGTCAACCACCTTGCCGTCAGCGTCAAAACGGGAGCCGTGACAGGCGCAGTCCCAACTGTGCTCTGCTGAATTATATTTAAGGGCGCACCCCATATGAGTGCAACGGGGCGCCGTAGGTCTCAGGATGTTTGCCACCGCCTTTGCGGAGTTAACCAAAAGGGATGGGTGCATAATAGAACGGGATGGGGCCAGCAACTCACTGCAGGGGTGTTTTTTGCCCAAAACTGCAGCCGCCATCATATCTGCCCCAACCATAGAGGTAGTCATCCCCCACTTGTTAAACCCTGTTATAGCGAAGATATTTTGGGTGCCGCCGGAATATCTGCCGATATAGGGCAGTCCGTCAAGGGTAACGCAGTCCTGTGTTGCCCATTTGTATTTTATGGCAGCGTTGGGATAAAATTTGTCCGAAAAGGCTTTCAGTTCATCCCAACCGCCACCCTTTTCGCCTGTGCGGTGTCCTCCGCCACCAAGAAGCAGCAGGTCGCCGTGGGTGCGGAAAGATAGCCCCTTATCCTCAGCATCCCGATACATTCCGTCAATGCGGTCAGCCCCCTCAAGAGCCAACACATACGACCTCTGTTGATGCATTTTCAAAAAATACAACCCGTGCTTGTTCATTATGGGGAAATGGGTGGCAACGATAATTTTCTTTGCAGTAATTTTGCCCTTTTCCGTTAAAGCAGTGTTTTCTAACAGTGCGGTTACCTTGCTGTTTTCGTAAATGTTAAGCCTCTTTGCAATGGCGTAGGCAAATTTCAAAGGATGAAACTGCGCCTGATTTTCAAAACCAACCCCACCCCTGACCGACAAAGGCAAGGGCAAACTGTGGGAATAGATGGGATTATACCCCAACTCCTGCAAGGCAGAATATTCATTGTATATGCCTCTGTCCCCCGTCAAAGAATATACAAACGAGTCTTTTTGCTCAAAATCGCAGTCAATATTACGGCACAACTGACGGTATTGCTCAACGGCGTCAAGATTGGCGTCAAGATATAACTTCGCACCCTTTTTGCCGAATTTTTTGATAATATCGGCATAAACAAGTCCGTGCTGTGCCGTAATTTTTGCGGTTGTGTTTTTGGTCACACCGCCACATATATCCCCTGCTTCAACAAGGGTATAATCCATCCCTGCGTTGTGAAGCTTGTAAGCGCACAAAAGCCCTGCCAAGCCTCCGCCAATGATAAGCACGTCGGTTTTTATATCCCCCTTGACCGAGTCAAATTTGGGAGTTTCAACATTGTCACACCATAAAGAATTCATTTTTATCACCGATTATATTATGTGCGACAAAACAAAGAAAAAACCTTCCCGAAAATCTCGTTGCAAAGCAACATATCGCATCGTCAGATATATCGCATTTGCACCGCAAATATATCGCGTTGTCACTTTTCCTTATTATACCACACACCAACACACATTACAATACAAAGTAAAAGAGGAGCGACGTATAAATACGCCTGCTCCTCTAACCGCCTATCCCCGATATGTGCCACGCAGGCGGTTTTACAGTATATTATTTTTATACACCTATTATGATTGTCTGTTCTAAAAGAGAGATGCTTTTGAGAAATTTTTGGTTAAACTTGACGCCGTTAGGCTTTGTGCCTTACAAGGAAAGTTTAGACAAAAAGAGCCAAAATCAGCCTCTTTTACACGCCGATTATGCTAAGGGGAGAAATATACTCATTTCCCTTTTTAACGGCAAAATGGAGGTGAGATGTCTCTACACTTTCGCAAGGGATTTTGCCCAATGTACCAATTTGCATATTTACGGCAATCACATCCCCAACGGCAACGGTTACCTGGTCAAGTCCGCTGTAAATGGCAACAATATCGTTGCCGTGATTGATTTCCACCGTTTTGCCGTACTGAGCATCATCGTAAATATCAATTACAGTGCCGTCACCTGCGGCGTTGATGCTTTCACCCTTGGGGGCTTTGATGTCAACCGCCCTGTGCATACGCCAATCGTTATAGGTGAGAGAATATTGCAGCTTGGTGTCACTGAAATCTTTGATAATTTCACCTGTTACAGGGTAAACGAAAAAGCCTGCCGCCTGTGTCACCGTTTCCACTGCCTGTTGCTCCTCTTGAGGTGTGGGTGTGGGTACAGTGGAGGTAATTTTGTCGGGCTCTTTTGAGGAGGGTGCCTGCTCATCCATTGCGCCAAAATCCTTGTCAGGTAAGGTGTAGGAGGGTTGGCTTGCCACTGAAGATTTTTGTGCGGTTGAATCGGGGGTGAGCCCTCTGTCTATGCCAACAAAGGCGGCTGCCCCTACTGCTACAAGGCAAAGTGCCGCAATTATATAAAGTCCCTTTGATTTGGTAGGTTTAGCGTGAGTAAATCGCATATTGCTCATAATTTTGACCTTTCTGTTTTAAATTCAAGGTTATTATTAACAGAAAGATTTTGGTTTATGCGAAATTTGACCTAAATGAATTGCACACTGCAATTCAATTTATGGAGCGTTAGCGAGAATTCACGGCGTTAGCCAATTCGTGATGCAAAGCATCAATTCATTAAAAAATCCCCTGTCCGATCGGACAAGGGATTTTTGTGCTTATTTATTTTGCGTAGTCAACTGCGCGGTTTTCGCGGATAAGGCTGACTTTAATCTGACCGGGATATTCAAGGTCGCTTTCAATCTTTTTAACGATTTCGCGAGCGGTCAGCATCATTTGGTCATCACTGATAACATCGGGCTTAACCATAATACGAATTTCGCGGCCCGCCTGAATTGCAAAGGACTTTTCAACACCGTTAAAGGAATTGGCGATTTCCTCCAACTTTTCAAGTCGCTTAACATAGCTTTCGATATTCTCTCTGCGGGCACCGGGACGGGCGGCAGAAATAGCATCGGCAGCCTGAACAAGACATGCGATAACGGTTTTAGCCTCAACGTCACCGTGGTGAGCGTGAATGGCGTGGATAACCGCCTCATTCTCTTTATACTTCTTGGCAACGTCAACACCAAGTTGAATATGTGTGCCCTCGTGCTCGTGGTCAAGAGCCTTGCCTATATCGTGGAGCAGACCTGCGCGGCGGGCAAGAGAAACGTCCTCACCCAATTCTGCAGCCATAAGTCCTGCAAGGAAGGCAACCTCGCGTGCGTGGTTAAGCACGTTCTGACCGTAACTTGTGCGGTAGTGCAAACGGCCAAGCAGGTTAACAAGGTCGGGATGCAAATTGCGAACGCCCGTTTCAAGCACAACGTTTTCGCCTTCCTGACGAATGGTGCGCTCAACCTCTTTTTTAGCCTTTTCAACCGTTTCTTCAATGCGAGCAGGATGAATTCTGCCGTCTTGAATAAGCTTTTCAAGGGACAGACGGGCAACCTCACGACGAATGGGGTCGAAGCTTGAAAGGGTGATTGCCTCGGGAGTATCGTCAATAATAAGGTCAACACCTGTAAGGGTTTCGAGGGTGCGGATGTTGCGGCCCTCGCGACCGATGATTCTGCCCTTCATTTCGTCATTGGGCAGGTCAACAACAGAGATTGTAACCTCGCTTGAGTGGTCGGCGGCACAACGCTGAATAGCCTGAGATATAACCTTGGCTGCCAGCTTGTCCGACTCGTCCTTAAGCTTTTGCTCGTGATTCATAATGCGCAAGGCCTTTTCGTGAGTAAGTTCCTCATCCAAAGACTTAAGCAAATAATCTTTAGCCTGTTCAATAGAAAAGCCTGAAATGCGCTCTAACATATCAAGCTGACCTTTTTTGAGTTGGTCAACCTCTGCCATACGCTCGTCAATGACCTTGGATTTTTGAGCCAATGCTTCTTCCTTGGCTTCCATATTTTCAATCTTGCGGTCAAGAGACTCTTCTTTTTGAACGATGCGACGCTCTTGCTGTTTTACTTCGTTGCGGCGCTCGCGAATTTCCTGGTCGGCTTCGCTGCGCATTTTGTGGATTTCGTCTTTTGCTTCTAAAATAGATTCTTTTTTCTTTGCCTCGGCGCCTTTGTAGGCGTCGTTAAGGATGCGTTTTGCCTCTGCTTCAGCAGAACCGATAGTGGCCTCTGCCTTGCGCTTGCGGTAAGAAACACCGCTTATAAAGGCAATAACTGCGGCAACTATTGCGGCGGCAGCCGCAATAATAATAGCGATTGTTAATGAAATTGTTGGCACTTTTAAGTGCACCTCCTTTATAAAAAACCACTCTTTTAAAAACATTCGGGCGGTGGGTTCACCCAATATGTAGTAGTGTATCTGCCTCGCCATAGGCACAATGACACTAATACCATATCGTTTTACATTTTATTACATTGTGCCTAATATGTCAAGGTAAAAATGTCATTTTTTCATAATAATCGCACAGTGATAAAATTAGGTATTGTATTTATAATAAAAATATATTAAAATAGACAGATAATCCTTAAACCAACTCTGAGGTGAACTAAATGAAAAAACGATACCTTGACTGTTCCGAGGCAGAGCTTAAGGCACTGCTTAGCGAGGCAACTGCCGAGCACGAGGCTTTTAAGGCACTTGAATTAAGTCTTGATATGTCACGAGGTAAGCCTTGCAAGGACCAGCTTAGTCTTAGCATGGGTCTGCTTGACAAGGTGACCTCTCACGACAATCCTATTGCCGAGGGTAATATCGACTGCCGCAACTACGGCGGTCCCGACGGTATTCCCGAGGCAAAGCGTCTTTTTGCACAAATTCTCGGTTGCGAGGAAGAAAAGGTAATTATCGGCGGCTCATCATCCCTTAATATGATGTTTGACTTTATTGCTCAGGCTATGATTTCAGGTCTTGGTGAAGAGCCTTGGTGCAAGCAGGGCGAGATTAAGTTCTTGTGCCCCTCACCCGGTTATGACCGCCACTTTGCTATTTGCGAGCATTTTGGCATCAAAATGATTCCCGTGGCTATGGATACCGACGGCCCCGATATTGAAGAGATTGAACGTCTTGTAAAGGACCCCTCAGTTAAAGGTATGTGGTGCGTGCCCAAATATTCTAACCCCCAAGGCATCACCTACAGCGACGAAATGGTGCGCCGCATTGCCAATCTTAAGCCTGCCGCCAAGGATTTCAGAATTATGTGGGATAACGCCTACTCCATTCACCTTGTCAGTGCAAACGACCATTTGATTGACATACTTGCCGAGTGCAAAAAGGCAGGCAATCCCTCTTTGGTTGTTGAGTTTGCCTCTACTGCCAAGGTTACCTTTGCAGGCGGCGGTATTGCTTGCGTTGCCGCAAACAAGGCTAATCGTGAGCTTATTAAAAAGCGTATGAACGTGCAAACCATTTGTCACGATAAAATCAATCAGTTGCGCCACGCCCGTATGTTCCCCGACTTTAAATCATTGGAAAGTCATATGCGCCACCACGCCGAAATTCTTGAACCCAAATTCAGAATGGTGCTTGATATGTTAAACGACCGTCTTGGCGGACTTGATATTCTTGCCTGGAATCATCCCAACGGCGGCTACTTTATCAGCGTCGACACTCTGCCCGGCTGTGCAAAGCGTGTTGTTGAGCTTTGTAAAGAGGCAGGCGTTGTGCTTACAGGTGCAGGCGCTACCTACCCCTACGGCAATGACCCTCTGGACAGCAATATTCGTATTGCTCCCTCTTTCCCGCCCGTTGACGAGTTAAGACAGGCTATGAAGGTTTTCACCACCGCAGTGAAAATTGCCACCTGCGAAATGCTTATTGAACAAGGTGTATAAATTTTATTAAGAAAATTTTATATTATAATAAGTATTAAAGAAATTGACTTTTAGGTCAAAATCTAATATAATAGGTCTATTAGCGGTGTAAATCCGCAAATGCAAAGTAAGGAGGAAAATAGGTCAATGAAAAAGAAACTTAGCAAATGCTGGTTTTTCGTTGTTGCCATATTGATAGTTGCACTGACAGTTGTTTCATTCTTCGGTGTAAAGAATTACTACGGCGACAAAGAAATTGTCTATTTTAAAAGCGCCGGTGATATTCGCTGGGGTATTGATATTCAAGGCGGTGTTGAAGCCGTTTTTGCCCCCACCGATAAAAATACCGACAAAATCACAGAAAGCCAACTTGAGTCGGCTAAAAAGATTATTGATACCCGTCTTATAAATCAAGGTATCACCGATTACGAAACTTCTATCGACACCGCCAATAAGCAGATTGTTGTTCGCTTCCCTTGGCAAGCAGGCGAGGAAAACTTTGATGCAACAACTGCCATCAAAGAACTTGGCGAAACCGCTCTGCTTGAATTCTGCGGCGGCAGTACATACGATAAGAACAAGATTGTGCTTGAGGGCAAACACGTAGCCTCTGCCTCTGCCGAGGTTATTGACGGCTCACCCTATGTTTTGTTAAAGCTTACAAGCGAGGGCAGAAGCAAGTTTGCATCAGCCACCAAAACCTATCTTAATAAGCAAATCGCCATTTGTATGGACGGTCAGGTAATATCTGCCCCCACCGTTAACGACGTTATCTCTAACGGCGAGGCTACCATTACAGGCCCCGACTACGACGGTTGTGTTGACCTTGCAAACACCATTAACGCAGGTTCACTTCCCTTTGCAATGGGTGTTGACGACTCCAAGTTGCAGGTTATCAGTGCAACCTTGGGTGCCGAGGCACTTAATGCAATGCTTATTGCAGGACTTATTGCCTTTGCAGT
Organism: Acutalibacteraceae bacterium; assembly: GCA_045653445.1. Taxonomy (GTDB): domain Bacteria; phylum Bacillota; class Clostridia; order Oscillospirales; family Acutalibacteraceae; genus RGIG2206. The sequence continues at coordinate 3,402 of JAZOLY010000037.1, read as the reverse complement.
AGTTTGCCTTATTGTTATTGTTAGATACCGCTTGCCCGGTGTTGTGGCAGCCCTTTCCCTTTCAGGTCAGGTTGCAGGTATGATTGCTTGCGCTTCAGGTCTGTTTGCAGGTACTGAAGGCTTCACCCTCACCATCCCCGGTATTGCAGGTATGATTCTTTCAATCGGTATGGGTATTGACGCCAACGTTATTACTGCCGAGCGTATTACAGAAGAAATGCGTGCAGGCCGCACCGTTACCTCTGCAATCCAAATCGGCTCTAAAAACTCACTGTCTGCAATCGTTGACGGTAACGTAACCAACATTTTGGTTGCTATCGTTCTTATGGGTTGCTTCGGTCCCTCCGACAACCTGTTTGCAAAGCTTTTCAGCCCCATCATCGGTTTGTTCGGTGCATCTGTTTCGGGCACCGTTTACTCCTTCGGATACACATTGCTTATGGGTGTTATCTTCAACTTCATCATGGGCGTGTTCGCATCCAAGATTATGCTGGGCAGCATCTCAAAGTTCAAGTGTATGAGAAAGCCCTGGCTTTATGGAGGTGTTAAGAATGCTGACTAATACAAAGATAAATTTTGTAGGCAATCTTAAAAAGTTTGTGATTGGCTCTGTTGCAGTCATTCTTATCGGACTTATTGTTGCCTTGGTGCTTGGCCCCGTTCTTGACATCACCTTTAGCGGCGGTACAAAAATCACCTATTCATACGACGGCAAGGTTGACACCGACAAAATCGCTCAGATTGCCGCCGACACCATCGAGAAAAAGGTAAGCGTTACCACCACCTCAGGTGTTAGCGACAACTCTCAGAAGTTGGTTGTTTCTTTGGCAGATAAAGATGCTCTTGACACCAAACTTATTGACAAACTTACCGACAAGCTTACCGGCAAGGATTTTAAAGATAACAAAATCAAGCAGGAGGAAGTGCTTAGCGTATCTCCCAGCGTTGGTGTTATCTTCTTTGCAAAGTGCCTTGTTGCAGTTGTAATTGCCGCATTGCTTGTTATCATTTACACCGCCATCCGCTTCCGCAAAATCGGCGGTTGGTTGGCAGGTACCTCTGCAATGGTTGCTCTGCTTCACGATATTTTGATTGCATTTGCCGCATCGGTTATTTTCCGTCTGCCTATTGATGCAAACTTTATCGCTGTTGTTATGACCTTGCTTGGTTACTCACTTAACAGTACCATCGTTGTATTTGACCGTGTTCGCGAAAACAAGCGTATTTACGGCAACAAAGAGTCCCTTGAAAACTTGGTTAATTTGTCAAACAATCAGGTGCTCAGCCGTAACGTTATGACCAACCTTTCAACCGTTCTTTCAATTGTAATCGTGCTTATCGTTTGCGAAATTAACGGTATCGCATCTTTGCGCAGTCTTACTGTGCCTCTCTGCTTCGGTTTGGCAAGCGGTGCATATTCATCAATCTGCCTTGCTCCTGCAGTTTGGGTTAAGTGGAAAGAAGCATCTGATGCAAAGAAACTTGCTAAAGGCAAGAAGTAATTGTTAAATTTAAAGACCTTGATGAGAAATCATCAAGGTCTTTTTTTATATCTTTATTTAAGTTCAACCTCACCCAAAAGGGTGTTTGTAATATAATCATCCTTGAAACTGCGAAGGGTATCCATATGAGGTTGAGTAAGGTGGATTTGCTGATGGTCTTTAGACTCCCACTGCTCGATTAAAAGAATTTCGTTTTCGTCTTTTTCAGATAGATAGTAATCGTAGCGGATGCATCCGTCCTCTGCCCTGATAGCATCAAGGACGCCTGTTGTCTTTACCTTTTCGATAAATGCCTGGCGCTTATTGGGCAAGCAGTCAAATTTAACATAGATTGTATACATATTATTATCTCCTTTTCTTTTGGTCATTTAATTTATAACACAAAAAAGGCAGGGTTACAAGAGGCACACGACATAAAGAAGTGTGCCTCAGTTATATTCGCCAAAGGCGAGTTATATTGCTTCGCAGTTATATTTGGGCTTTACCCAAGTTATATTCGCTTCGCGAGTTTCGGGGCGAATATAATATAACTAAAACCGCAAGGTTTTAATATCACTTTGACGTAAGGCAAAATAAAACTGTGAGACCTGTCTCACAATATCACTTAATATGTTTATCTTTGAGATAGGCATCATTTCAAAGTATGTAACCCACTATGACAGACACGTTCAAGTTGAAAATGTTTATATAAAAAGAAAAATTGGGAGAAACGTCTTTACGAAGTGTCTCCCAACCCTGCTCTTTGTTATAAATCTATCTTTCGGTTTAATTTTTTGCTGACAATTTTTATTGACACAACCACGGCAATCCACACCGCAATATAAACGGCAATGAAAATGGCGGTGAAAATCAGCAAAACATTTGTGTTAAAGGGTATCCAGTCGTTTATAAGATAACACCCCACATAAACAATATAAAGGGATCCAAAATGGCACAGCAAGGATTTTGGCAGACTCCAATGCTCAATCTGATTAAAGACGGTTGCGCCCGCCTGCACGAACGCCAACAGATATATAGACAGAATTGCCACAAGCACCTGCTTACCGCTTAAAGAGAAATCTGCCACCGTTGACTCAATAACGGCATAAATTATTCCCAAAACTATGGGCCCAAAACCGCCAAAAATCAGCCCTCGGTGAAAAAACTCTTTTACATATTTATTCACAAGATACCCAACCTTTCTTTAATAGATTTTAATTGACGGCGGGACACATAATCGGTGTAACCGTTTTGAAAATGCACCTTTAGAGTGCCTGAAATAGAGGCATCAAAACTCTTGATTTTTTTGATGTTTGCAAGGCATGACTGATTGATTTTTATAAAATTATCAGGCAAACCCGCCTCAACCACATAAAGACGCTCTTTAATCAGATATTTTTCTTTTTCGCAAATTGCATACACCTTGTTTCCTATAACAGTGATGCAAATTATCTCTGCCAAGTCTAACGGCACAATCTCTTTGTCTTTGTAGCCGATAAGTTCGGTTTTATACCCCTCTGCAAGACGTTTTATATCTTCCACAAGGGGTGAATTTTGCTTTGCATATATTTCAACCCGCTGGTCGCAAGACGGATCAATTATAACCTTGCACTTCAATGCCTTTCGCCCCCTTTATATCAACATATTAAACCTTTGTCAGTTTAAATTCAAGCCATTTTAATTATTCGGTCAAAAGAGGTGTTTATGCGGTAGATAATTCGGTTTTAAAAGCAAGAGTCTTATGGTGGACTGTGTCCGCCATAGGACTCTTTTGCAATCTTTTATATCTTTCCCTCAAATTCACAAAGATGCTTTACGTCTGCCATAAGTCCCTCGAATGTGTCGGGAGTGATGCTCTGCATACCGTCACAAAGGGCGCAGGCAGGATTGTTGTGCACCTCTAACATAAGTCCGTCGGCGC
>JAZOLY010000036.1:0-38743 GCA_045653445.1 Acutalibacteraceae bacterium | reverse complement strand
GAGTTATCACCGCCTGCGAGTTTCGAGTAAGAACCGCCTGCGAGTTTCGAGTTATCACCGCCTGCGAGTTTCGAGTTATCACCGCCTGCGAGTTTCGAGTTATCACCGCCTGCGAGTTTCGAGTTATAACCGCCTGCGAGTGTCGAGTTATCACCGCCTGCGAGTGTCGAGTAAGAACCGCCTGCGAGTGTCGAGTAAGAACCGCCTGCGAGTGTCGAGTAAGAACCGCCTGCCTGAACATCTTTTTTCTTTTTGACGTCTTTGGTTGATTTCTCGACTTCTTTTTTTATATTTTCGTAAGTTGCTGTAATACTTGCCGATATAAACTGCGCAAGGCTCAACTTTGCGCCGATTTTGATTTTTGTCGTGCTGTATTTCTTGTTATCGTCTGTAACAGGCTCGTATAATGCTTCCACTTCGGCAAACTCTGTCATGTTGCCGTCATTATCAATAAGCGGGTAATAATCCAACACATCAAGCGGATTTTCGCAATAGTGAAATCCACTATTGCACGGTACGGCTTCTTCGCACTCAAAGACCGTGTTTTCTGCATACTGAAACGGATTGTTTCCTGTCGGGTTGCATATCAGCCCCTTTTTAAACGCTTTATATCCCTTGTGACCTGTAAATTTTTCTCCCATTTTGTTTTTCCTTTCTTGTATCTACTATAAATAGCTTCTTCCGTATTCACGGATAAAATCTTCAACCGTCTTGTTGTAATGCTCCATCCATGCCTTTTGACCAATCTGCTTAAGGTGGATATCAAAAGCACGATTATAATGCACTCCGTTGTCACTCATGTTGTGCATGGCAGGGGATAAAAACACTACCAAGCCATCTCTGATGCTCTTCTTACGATTAGCCGTGCCATAGAACACCTCATGCCTATGCAGATTACCGTGCCTTGTGGTACTGTATATCAGGCTTGGTGGCATGATGCTGAATTCCTTACTCATACCTCATTCCCCCTTAAAAGAGCAATCTCACTTGCAGACATCGTTTCGATTCCGTACTGTTCGCACTCTCTTATCGTGCCGTCAATGAGCTTTGCCATCTCGGTACTGTTGAGCAGATGCGTTTCTTTGTAAACCATGTAGCAATCAAATTCCTTGCCATTGATGTTGCGTGTATCAAACCATCGTGTGTATTTGTACAGCGATTCGGGTTTAACCGATTTCGGCAGCATAAAGCCTATCGTGTTTCCGTCCTCGTCCTTCGCAAGTGTGCCATATTCTGTGTTTAAAGCGATTTTCACCTCATCAAAGCCTTTTCCTGATGCCTCGGCAATTTCACCCACCATCGCATGAAAATAGGCATTCTGCGTGAGACTACGGTCTTTCCTTGCCTTTGATATGCTCAAGACATAATCTCCGTCATCAAGATGGGATATGTAATCGAGAATCTTTGGCAATATCTGAAGATTAAATATGCTCGGTTTAAATTTAATTTTCTCCATCATTTTCTGCTTTCGGCTTCAAGAGAAATACTCGCTTGTTTGTACTTGCATTCTTGATTGCAAGTCCGATAATCTTCTTGTCCTTGATTTTGATTGCTTCGACAACAAATTTGTCATAGCATTTGCCGTTGTTTATATTGCATTGGTCAGCGGGAATCCATATAAATGGTGCAGTATAGAGTTCACGTCCGATGCCGAAACAAACACAGCTTCGCTTAAAAGAGTCGGATGCCTCACCCTTCTCTTTTTCCGTGTAGCTTTCCGCACCGCAATCTGCTTTCCACACCCACTCGTCACCACACTTGATACCGACACGGCAGAAAAGATTACCTTTGCACTCATAATGTTCTCTCTGCCAATTCTCTGCACCGACCGTTTCGTCAAGGATGTTCATATCGCATCGAGCATCTTTATAGAGCAATAGTGTGAGACCATTCGGTTTTATCAGTCCTATTCTGCACTCCACCTCATCGGCAGTTAAATCTCTGAATTTAATCATCTTATCCGTACTCCTTCCGTCTGTTCAAGGTGTGCAAAATCGCACTCTGCTCCGCTTTTTATCATGTCTGCAATAGCCTTTTTATCGACTTTCGGCTCTTGCGGTATAAGATACTGTGCGGGTATCTTGTCGGCATCGTCCACCACCAATGCCGGCGGGTTTTTCTGCACATTAAAACTGAACAAATCGGTCTTGAATTTTGTCTTGCCTGTGTTCTGCATCGCAAACGTGAGCATCGACTTCATTGTGTCGACCTTTTTAGCAATCGCACTTTTGCGGGCGGTAAGGCGGTTAATCTCTGCCGTGAGAGTATCTACATCTGCGGACAGTTCACGGATAACCTTTGCGTAACCGTCTGCCTTTATCTCGATATCGCCGCCTATCATTTCGAGCGTGTCTTTTATCGCCTGTTCATCAATATCGGGATCTTGTGCCATTTCAAGCACGGTCTGAAAGTCATTCGTTAATTCATAAAGTGTCATTGTCGCTCTCCTTTTCCTCAAACTGCAATGTCAGGTGGAATGTTTTGCCCTCTTCCGTTTCACCGTCAATGTAAATGTTCTTCTCAAAGGCATTTACCTTTGTTACATGACCTAACTTGTCTGCCATTTGCATGGCTGTTCTTAATACTTCTGCATTCATTTTGTTTTACTCCTTTTTGTATTTATTCAACGATATCATCTACCCACTTTATGTGATTGTTTTCAAGGCATTTAAGACAAATCAATTCGTCATCAAACTCGCAACAACGTTCATCCGTGATAGGTTCACCGCATTCATAACACTTCGGTAAGCGGTCAAGCCTTGTCTGTTCTGCACTCAAATACGCATCATAATCGGCAATGGGATTGTCTGTGTATTGCATTACTTGTCACCGTCCTCGATGCTATTAAGCCATGCGCCTGTGCAATATCCGTGTATCAAAAGATACGAGCCTGACATGATAAATGCCGTTATCGGTATCCACAGTTTTTCGCTATCCATACACGATATAGATACGAAGAACAGCACAACCATTAAGAACGTTATTGCTTTATGTATTGCTTTCAGTATTTTCATTTTTTACCTTCCTTTACTTACACATGATCAAGCGTTGTTCATCGGTGAAGCGCAACACATTGTACAGTTTCCGCAGTTCACCGTTTGAAAACGTGTCGGGGTTTTTCATTCTTCTTGCCATGGTTGTATGCGCCATTCCGCATCGTTTTTCCAAATCCATGAGAGTATCTATACCGTACAGAACCATTTGATGTTGCACCGCCGCACGAAAGCGTGTGTGTCTTGCATCCATAGATGATAATTTAAGCCTCGGCATTATTCATCACCTTCCTCAATAGGCTCACCAAAGAGCTTATGTTCCATGTTCTCAAGCGTAATGCCCATCTTCTTGAGTTCCTTGCCACGCTTCGCCATGGTACGAAGTCCATACATATACTGTCTGCGCTTGCACTTGATACGCATTTCCCTTTTTGCGAGTCTTACTTCTTCTGAATTAAGCAAGCGTTCGATTTCAATCTCAACCTGCTCGTCTGTCAATATTTCACGATTTTTACCCATTGTTTTACTCCTTTTATAATGTTGTTTTTTACTTTCGCTCTTTGACGATTTCATCGATTGCTGTAAGGATTCTTTCGCTTGCACCTTTGGGCGTTTTCTTGCCGTTAAGAATCATCGAAAGATACTCCTCTGTAACGCCCATTCTTCTTGCAACATCTTTGTGTAACACCTTGTTGATGTGCATTTTACCGACCGCTACCGCTATCCAACTTTTCAAACTTTCACCTCCACACAGAAATAATGTTGACATTCAAGATTTCGTGTGCTATTATGAGTTTAAGCAGTTAAACATAATAACAATGTTCTTGAATGCCTTTCGCTTGTTTTGTTCAAGTTGTTGAACGTGACTACATTATAGTTTAAGTTCTTCGACTTTTCAAGTCTTTTTGGTTAACTTCTTGAACATTGTTAAAGTTGCACAACTTTAGAGAGGAAAGTGTTCATGTTCTACAACAAATTTGTTCAACTTTGCCAAAGAGATGGCATTTCACCAAGCAAGGCGGCTTCTTTAATTGGGTTTAATCGGTCAAGTGTGTCTATGTGGAAAGCACAAGGCTACACCCCACGCAGAGAAATTCTTATAAAAATAGCAAACTACTTCAATGTATCTGTAGACTATTTGCTCGGTGAAGAAGACAAAGAAAAAAAGACCACCGAAAACGATGGTCTTTCAGAAGCAGAAAAGGAATTATTGAATTTATTTAATCTCGTTCCCGAGGAGAGTCAACAGATGGTTCTCGACATGATTCGTGTCGCTGTAAAAAATCTGTAATTATTTCTATCGCCATTGCAATTGCTTTGGCAGGATTGTTTGTTTCCTTTATAATGTTAATTAGTTCGGTCTGTTCTTGTGTCATGAAGTTTGCTCTCCTTTATTTTATGGTATAATTGTACGCTTTAAAATTCGATTTTTAAAGATACAAATTTGATTTTTACGGATGCAATTTTTCTCATAAATAGAGCATATTTTTCTAAAAAAAGTGCAAAAATATTATAATTATACAAAAAGAGGTGTAAAAAATGGATTATATTGAACCTGCAAGAAAATATATTAGTTCCTTGATAAAGGCAGGTGGGTTTACCTATGAACAGGTTTCTGTAATGACAGGTGGAATACCTGCGGCAACAATCAAAAACTTCTTGACGGGTAAAACCGCAAAGAATCCTGGCTATCAACAAATAATTTGTATGTGCTTGGCATTAAGCGGTGACTTATATGAGTTGGTCGGATTTGAAAAGAAAACCGAAATCGAAGCAAACAGTACCGTTGTAATGAAAGAAACATACGAAATGCGCATTGTTGACCTGACAGAATCGTTTGAGCAACGAGCAAACGATATAAAGGAACTTTGCGAGATGCGTATAGCCGATGCCGACAAGCATTGCGAAAAACGTATAGCCGACATCAAATCTATTTATAATGAAGTTTTGACGGCTCACGGCATTAACGTGCTGAAGATCTAATGTGGCTATATGATACAAAATCTACTGTACAATAAAACGGACACACGCACAATGTTGCGTAATTTTTACGCACGATATTTCGCAAAGGAGAAGACATGAAAAAACGAATTGTTTTTGTAGCACTATTGATATCAGCGTTGCTATCAATGGTGTTTTATGCTTCAGCGCATTCAGGTAAAACTGACTCCAACGGTGGACATTATGACCGCTCAACAGGGGGATATCATTATCATCATGGATACTCTGCACATTATCATCCAAATGGTGAATGTCCTTACGCAATTGAAGAGCCTACCATTAAAGACGAAAACTCCTCTGCGATAAATTCTGAAACTGATGAAGACCTTGAGCGTGCCAAAGAATTTGTACAAGCGTACCTGAAGTCAAAAAAACAGCAACAAGAGCGAGAGGAAAAACTTAAAGATAGTTCATCAGATGAACAAGACGCTTTTACAAAGGAATTTCTCGAAATTTATAATGAGCGAAAAAAAGAAGAAACTAACAATCAGACAACGCCTGAAGAAAACCGAAGCAATTTAATTGATAAAATAGAAGATTTCGTTTTAAGTGCAGATTGGGAAGAGATATTCGCAACGTTTTTTATTTGTTTTATATTTGTTCTTGCTATAACTTTACTTGTAAGTCCATACGCATTCGGCTCAACCACCATAAAAAGTCAAAAGTCGGAAAAATTTATAATTGCAATACACGTAATTATCATTGTAGGAATACCGCTTGTTTTGACAATATTACTATGTAGATAGGAGTGAACAATATGCCAAAAGCAAAACAGTTACCATCGGGTAGTTGGAGAGTTCTTGCATCGGTAACAATAAACGGAAAACGAGAGTTCCGTTCTTTTACTGCCGAAAAGTCATGGCAGGCAGAAGCAGAAGCAAACGAATGGATTGAATATTATCGTGATGTCGCAAAAGATACAAGCAAGCTTACTATCGGTGATGCTATAGATGAGTATATAAGTATGAAAGAAAATATACTGTCACCGTCTACGATAGCCTCATATCGTAAGTTAAAAAGGAATTATTTTAATGATATCAGCCATTTGCAACTTCGCAAACTGACGTATATCATAGTACAAAAATGGGTAAATAATTTAGCAGCGACAATATCTCCTAAAACTGTTTCGTGCGCATACGGTCTTTTAACAGCCATAATTTCGGTGTATGCTCCAAGACTTGAAATAAGCAAAATAACACTTCCACAAAAGAAAAAGCCTAAGCCTGTTGCTTTATCACGGCAAGATACAGCAACATTACTGAACGGAATACAAGGCATAGATATCGAAGTTCCTATCCTTTTAGCGTTGTGGTTAGGCTTGCGCCGTTCTGAAATACTCGCACTTGAGTGGAACGACATTGACCTTGACAAAATGACCGTTACAATAAACAAGGCATTAGTACCGGGTGAACGGCAAATGCATCTTAAAGCTCCTAAAACAACCGACAGCGAAAGAACGCTATCACTACCAATTTACATTGCCGACAAAATAAAAAAACTCCCACACATAAGTGAGAGGATTTTTGACGGAATGGCCCCGAATCGATGCACAAAGAAGTTCCCAAAAGTGTGTGAAGAATTAGGTTTACCGCATTATCGTTTCCATGATCTCCGACACTCAATGGCAACTGTCGGTGTTTCATTAAATATTGCTGACAAAATTGTAATGGCACGAGGCGGTTGGAACAATTATGCTACAATGAAGAATATATATCAAGCTGTACTGCAAGATGACACATCTGCCGCCGATGTTTTGTACGATTCATACTTCAATAATCTTATAGAGCGTAACACAAATTGTAACACGCAAATTTAAAACCATAGGAATTACCAAGGTTTTAAGAGTATAGATAAGGAGTTCGATTCTCCTCGGCTCCACCAATTTGAAATCCCGCAGAAATGCGGGATTTCCTTGTTTTACAAGGGTTTTTGGAGTTTTGCTCAATTTCACTTTTGGAACAAAAGTATCAAAAAATGTAACACAAATGCCATAAATGTAACACGAAATGTAACACGAAATGTAACATGAAATAAGTGAGGAGCTATTGCCCCTCACTTTTTTTAATTATGCCTTCTCTAAAGCACGCATACACTCTTTAAGTGCTTCACGCTCTTTAGGGTTTGCACTTTCCATCATCATGCCAAGTTTATTCAGCATTTGGTCTTTGACATCATGACGGGAATAACTGTCTTCCTCTGAATACTCGTATGACGAGCCATTGTCAGACGAGTATCTGCCCATACTATCACGACGGGCATAACGACCTCTGCCTCTACGCTCTGAATACATCATGTCATCATCGTAAGACGAACCCCCATATGATGAGCCATCTCGGCTGTAACCACGTGACGCCGAATTTCCCTCTTCTTCAAGCATAACTATTTTCGCAAAGTTTTTTACCGTGTCGGATAGTTTCCAAATCATATCAAGGTCTGCACCTGTAAGTTTTGTTTTTTCACCGTACACTTCAAGTTCTTTGCATAGCGTTTTTTTGATTTTGTCGATATATTCCATTTTAATCTCCTTTCTTATGCAACACGGTCAAAAATTATGTTAGCATTGCTTACAGTAATTGCCGATGTTTCACTTGCATTTTCTACAGATACTGTCACACAGCAACTGCACGGAATATCAATAAAGGTTGTGACAGCGACGTTGAACGTGTCACCAATTGCGGCAGGAGTAACCACAGCCGTAGCATTGCCGAGCGTTTCTCCATTGATTGTAAGAGCAATGGAAATCGGCTCAAGTACACCGCCGTCCGCTGCGGGCGCAACTGCTATATTTCCGTTAAAACTCACTCTATAAACGGCTTTGCATCCGTTTGTAGCACCTTTGAGGAAAAAGATACCGCTATCATCACGATGGGAAATAAAGCCCTTGTGACAAGCTCTATTTCCGTTGTTAAAAATTACATTTTCATCTACCGCCACGGTCTGTGTCGGTACAAAGCTATATTCAGCCATTTAATTTCATCCTTTCGTATAAAAATAAGGCGATAAGGGGATGCCTTACCGCCTCTTAACATTATCGGCGTGACACCGAACATCCCGTTTTAACGGAAAGTAGTTTTATTTTTTAGAATGAGCCACAACCGCCACAGGTGTTAAAAGACACCTGCGGATTGTAGCAGCAATTAGGATTGGGGACAAGGTAACTCGGTACAGGTTCGGGTTGACGAAGTCGTCTAATGAGTTCCGCTGTCTGTGCTTCCTGATTTGCTGTAATAAACGCATTCTGTGCGCTCTGTGATGCTTGGAATTTAAGCGACTGATTTTCTGCAGTAAGCGTTGCAATCTTATCCTGTGTAAGAAAATCAAGTATTGCTCTGCTATTTGCGTTTGCATTGTCGATTATATCCCTTGTGTTGTTGCACATTGCGTGTCTTGTTTCACAACCTTCTTGAGCAATAGTGTACTTAACATCTGCTATTGCTGTTCTTGTGTCACAGCAACAATCGGAAATCTGATGTGAGATATCGCAAAAGCCTCTCTCGACACCATTAAATCCCTGAAGCAATGCAGTATTAAGACCGCTAAAACCTTGATTGTTGTAATTGATGGCGTTAGCCTGTCCGAGCTTGATGTCATTAAGCGATGCAAGAACAGCACTATTGTTGAAGCCTGCCGCAAGGTCTGCTTGCGTAGCGGGTGCGCCACAAGGCATACCATAGCCACCGCCAAAACCACCAAAGCCTCTGCCGTTTCCACTCCATCCAAAAAGGAGAAGGATTACGACCCACGCCCAAGAGTCGTTTCCGAACGTACCGCCATCGTTGTTGCGAGTAACCGCAGCTACATCAGCCGCAGTAAGAGTTGTTGAATCTGTCATTTTGTTATTATCCTTTCGTAAAGTAAAAATTTATGTTTAAATCGTGTGCACCCGATTTATAACCACATTAAATATTCTTGCCCATTGCCTGTACTACTTGCTGTGCAATTTGCGACAACTGATTAAACTGTTGTTGAGACATCTGTCCTGAATTGAGAAGTCGCTGTACCTCGTCACGAGGATTGCCCTTGAAGTTATTGCGAAATTCCTTGACCTGCTGAATTATGTTAGTCATAGGATTGTTTTGATTAGGGTTATATAAAGGATTCATTATTCAGACTCCTTTGCTTTCTTTGTTTTATTGGATTGCTCATAATTGGATGCTAAAGCCTCAAATTCGCTCTTAAGGGAGTTAAACTGTTCTATGGTGACATACTTGCTATCGTCAATAACAACAGCCTCTTTGGACGGATTTTCGGTGCGTTCTACAAAATCAAGGATTCGCATTGACGGAATGCCTTGAGCGTTTACCGTCTTGACATATATGGTGGGTTTATTTTTATCCCAAAGTACAACAGAATTGTTTGGTGCTACGGGATATGAGGTTGCTTCGTTCTCGTTTAACACCCAAAGCAACGGGTCGATTTGTTGTGTCGGTTGCATCATCGGTTGCTGATATTGTCCTTTGAATTGACCTAGTATGTCGGGCACTGCGCCGTAATAACCATTAAAATAATTAGGGTAAGCCATGTTTATTCTCCTTCTTTGTAATAGAAATATAATGGGGTTTTATCAAGACTCATCCATGAGTCAAATACTTTGCCGTCTTGGATGCAGACACAATGAGTGCCTGTGCCGATGATGTATGTGCCGTAAGGGTATTCATGGCAGAAGTCCTCAAGCGTGTAACATTCGGGACATTCCACAGATACGACTTGCCGTCTATAGCCTTTGTTGCGGAGATACGCTCCCCATACTGCGTTGCTTGACGGCATATCACCCATCAACAGTCCCTGAACGCACAATTCAATATACACTTCATACCACGACTTGTCCAAAGCCTTACAAATTGCTCTTACGACACAGTCGCCCACTCTTTTATGATGAGGATTAGGATTAAAGTTTTTCATTTATCTTCACCATTTTCATATCGTCATCTACTCTTATGTATCCGTCTTTAACTAATTCCATAATGGTTAAATACACTGTCATAAATGGCATTAGTTCAAGTGATTTCTTGCTGTTAATATATTCTGTTATACTCATAAAATCACTTCCTTTCTGTAAAAAATTGTAACAAAAAAAAGAGGCATCTTACCATGTCAGTAAAATGCCTCTTTTATGCCAATATTATGACAGATGCCTAAACAACTGTGCTTTTAACTGTGGAATTATGCGAGCCATGTGACGAGTAGACATATCAACCTCTTCTGCAATTTGTTCATATGTCTTGCCGTCAAGCAGACACCTTTTAAGAATGTGTCTATGCTGTTCGTTGAATATCCATTCGTCAATTAGATTTTCGTATTGTGTACGAGATAGATTATCGTTCAGTTTGCTCTTCATAGTTTATTTGTTCCTCAATAGCTGTATGATTAACAGCGTTATAAACAAGGAAAAATCCCATTACAATCGTGCATATTAGTGAGATAACCAATGACACCCATAATGCCCGAATGTACCTCTCAAGACGATATACAATGCTCTCGTGAGCTATATATGGAATCTGCGTAATAATAGTATCACATGATGTGCATGTTTTTTTCATTTCTACCCCCCGAAGTTAAAAAACAAAAAGGAAACTATACCCACAACAATGCACCCAAGCACTGCACCTGTAAGCCAATTGTTAAAATGAAGTCCGCTTTTGGTTTCGGTGCGCATCTGCTCTTGCTTAAGTAAAATCATTTCAATGCGCTTGTCATCGTTTGAGAGCTTGTTTGTGAAGCCTTTTTGTGTGTCATCGCAATCTTTTTGCAACACATAGCGGTCATCAAGGACACGCTGTATTTCTATGATATCTTCGTGTGTTATCATTACTTGCTCCCTTCAAGTTTCATGATAAGCACCGCTGCCTCTTGACGTGTAAGCGGATCGTTCGGTCTAAAGTTACCATCGGCATCACCGACCATGTAACCTTTTTCTTTTGCTTCATAAACAGATTCCTTTGCCCACTTTGCGATTTTGTCATCATCTTTATACATATCGGTTTCCTCTCTTATTTCATAGTCTTTACTGTTGTATTTGCCTTTTTCATTTGGAATGCCTAAATGGTCACACGGATTTATAGACACACCGTTGCGGTTAATTTGGTAATGCAGATGCACGCCCGTGCTGTTGCCTGTAGTTCCCATGATTCCTATTACGCTCATGCGGTTAACTTTGTCGCCAACCTTAACTCTGACGCTGTTATTTTCAAGATGACAAAAGATATGTACAAGACCGTTAGCATCGCCTATTGTGACATATCTGCCCCAACCGCCTTTGTCATAGTTCACAACACGTACGGTGCCGTCACAGGTAGCGTATATAGTCTTATTCGATGCAACGATATCAATGCCTTGGTGACCACCTACCCAATATTCGCCTTGTTGCCCATAGGTTGCGGTTACGGTAAATTCATCAGTAATCGGTAAGTTGGTCATAGTTACTCTCCTTTAGGTTCGTTGTAATTCATTGCTTGTGTACTATCAGAAATACCTTTTGTAGTGGGATCAACGGCCACACCAATAATGGCAAGCAGAGTAAATACCACTTCCACTACTTTTACAAGCTTATTTCCAAGAAGTGTAAAGTCAAGAGTGAATCCAAAAACCGCAGCCACCGCCTCAATAAGAAGCAATACCGTAGGAACAAATGCAAGCCAAAAGACTTTGTTTTTGATTCTTACTTTTAAGTTGATTTTCATGATACTATTTCCTTTCTTTCAGTTAAATTTATTCAGCGTATAAAAACTGTTCTCGTTGCTTTTGCGCTTCTTCATCGGTTATCTCCCACCAATTATCGACGCTATCATTGATGCCCAAGTACACTTCTTTACTGAAGGTCACTCCATTAGTAAGTGTCATGCCGTCAGAAGCAGTTAATTTAACAAATTCTATTGTTGATCGATACATTATGCTATAGTCCATCCTTTCTGTAAGATTTCCGCCATTGTATCGCTTTGAAGCAGTCCTGCCGAATTGCCTAAAGTCAATGTCTTTGAAGTTACAGTCCCCAAGTGTGCTGCAATATTTTCAGCACTCTCGGCTGTCAGGGGACAAGCAGAAAAGTCTATGTCCTGACCGATAACGGAAGACTCGCCAAACGTAACATTTTCAAGTGCGGTACATCCCGCAAACCATCCTACAAAAGTAACGCTTGCGGTAACATTAAGTTCACGAATGGTTTTAAGAAATGAATTGTTTGCAAAAACATATGCCGAACTTGCGTGCGAAAAGGTAATAGCAACCTTCGTGTCGGTGATACTGCTATATCTGAACATATCTGTTGATACAGCAGAACACGTAAACGGGTATTTAGGGTTAAAAATGGTATCGCTCCATTGCCAATCGTAAAAAGTGTATCGGTATCCTGTTCTTCGTCCGTTTTGCTGAAGTTTGTCCCAAAATTTATCGTATTCTGCTTTCTGTCCTTG
The DNA here is from genome assembly GCA_045653445.1 of Acutalibacteraceae bacterium. GTDB lineage: Bacteria > Bacillota > Clostridia > Oscillospirales > Acutalibacteraceae > RGIG2206. The sequence goes on along the minus strand of JAZOLY010000036.1, from coordinate 26,340 downwards.
TAATATGCCTTCGTCAAGACCAATTTGACGTCCTGATTCGTACCCGGTGTCAAATCCATTTTCATACCCCGCCAACTGTCCTATTTCAAAACTCTTTGTGCAAGCACGGTCAACACCTTTCGGCATCTGCGCCGTGGTATATGTATCGGTAGAACCAAGATTAAAGCGTATCCTATCTGCAATCGCAGAGATATGTGTGTCGTCAAAGACTTTTCGTGCCACTAATAACTCACCTCATCTCCGTTAGGCAATGCTTCAAGAACAGCAGTGACTATGGTGTCCATATCTGCGTCGGTAAGAGGTGTAGGCATTTCAGATAGTTCACCATCGTCATTTGAGCCTAAATAAACGTTGGGATTCCATCCCGAAGTTATTTTCGCAAGAGCATTTTTGGTGTACGTTTGAAACTGTGTCAATTCTGCCCTGAGTGCAGAGAAGTCCGCATCGGTCCCGCCACCACCTCCACTACCTTTGCCAAGGAGTGCAAGGTCATACTTACGCTCAATATCGGCAGGGGTACGCACCCCCTGCCTATCTTGTTTGCTTGTTTTCATGAGTGCGCCCCCTTTACCATGATACTCTGCCGTTGGTTACTTTCATGTCAAGTTCTTCAAGGATTGTCACAACTTGCTGATACGATAAATCATCCCGTGATATAAGATAATTGACAATATCACGATTATATGAGTTATCACTCATATATTCACCCTTGTATAGAACTATCTTTGCACCATAGTCAATATCAAGACTATTGATGTAATCCGCTTTTTTTCGCTTGGCACTACCGCTTATTTTTGTACCGTCTGCTTTTTCATCTGCTTTAAATTCCGAAAGTGCCTTCGTAAACGACTTATATTCTATGACATCATCAGTAACAACTTTAGATACCATATACTTTGTCGGGTTATCAAATGCCCATGAGTATGCCCGCTTTCCGTCTTCATCGGCAGAATCATAGTCATTAAATGTAATACCGTTATCCATGAAAAACTCATATTTTTCAGGATTGTTATACATAAACTCATACTCTTTTACAGGCATATCGTTATCAATTGCGCCTTTGATATAATCCTCACGGTATATTTCTACATTATCTTTGGTAGCATTTGTGTAATTCACATCGTGATTTAACAGATATATACGCTTTGCCTCATCACGAGCGTAATCATACACTCTATTTACCATGTCAGCCTGCTCATCTTTTGTAGAGTTTTTGTATGTGTTAGTGTCAAATAGTTTTGCCATAAGGTCATGCGCAGTTTGACCGTAATTCTTCTTATATTCAGTAAACTCTTTTGCAGACATATCATATTTAGTTCCCTTAAACTTAATGTTATCATAGGGAACGGAAGGAATAAGTCCTGTATCGCCTGTTTGCTGATATAATTCCTTGATTTCGGTGTCAACATTTGTTGCAATGCCGTATTTCTTGGAGTATGGCATGATGTAATTATCCAATGCTCTTACGATAACTCTTTCGTCTTGCTTAACTTCATTACCCCAAATATCAACAACAGGCTCAAGCATATTGCGAAGTCCGGGAATCTTATACATGATTTTACGCATTGTTTCATCACCGATTCTGAAACTGCTTGTCTTGGATGCTTTGGTGGTGCGCTTTGTATCATCGAACATTGCCGCCGTCTGTGAAAGTGCCGTAGGAATGTACTGCGTGATATAGTTCTGCGACATAGATTTGAATATGCCGACAAACTTCATGATGCCACTATCATACGAAGACAGAGCATCGTTTAAGCTCGACAGAAATGACATATCACTCATCGGGTCTAACACTTGCGCTATAGACTGTAGAACAACGTTGCCGTCAAATTCTCTTTTTTCTACAAACTGCTCAAACATATTCGCACCGACAAACAACGGCATAGCCGTAGGTGAGAGCCAATTCAAAGTGTAAGTGTTTTTGCCAACGGTAATTGAATACCTTTGTTCGCCAAGCTGATAATCATACTTGCCTTCCTTGTCATCGTCTCCCGCACCGTTGAGTATGCCCTTGCTTGCAAGCAAATAACCTACAAACACAAGCGCAGAGCCTGTAAAGCCTTGCGACAGATTATCAATGTATGTGTTTGCGGTTATTTCACCTTTTGCCAAACGCACCGCATCATACGTTATTGTTTTTGCAACACCGAGAGGAGAATAATTAAATCCTGCTTTTGCTACGTTAATAGGTGTTTTTTTAAATGGCACAACAGCACCCACCGCTATTTTCGAAGCAAGGTTTTTATTTTCTATTTCGCTTATTTTGTTTGCAAGCCAAGAATCTTGCTGAAACGTGGCAATTCTTGCACGGTCAAGCGCATAATCTTTTGCCTTGTCAATAAGCTTTTTATTGTTCTCGATATCAGCCTGCGTTTTAATGCCGTTTGCCGTAAGAAACTCGGCAAATGCATTTTTATAGGCAAACTTACTGAACATCCAGTCCTCGCCTTGTAGCAACTTACTGTTGAAGTTATATAAGTCTGTGAAAAATGTTTTGCCGAAAATCTTACGCTGTGCAAGTATGCGCCGTCTGACGTTGCTGATATCATCGCCTTGAATATGCGCTCTTTCTTCCGTAACTGTTTTTTCGGCAAAATCTTTTACATCTTGTGATGCTCGTTTCCATATCTTCGTGCGATACTCAAACGGAGATTCTTTACCTATGACCTTGGCACCGATGTCAACACCTGTTTCTATTGTTCTTGCAACCGCATTCTTGCCTGCAATCGTAATTGCGTTTGCAAGGTTTGATATCATGTTTCGTCCGTGGGTTTTTATGTTACCGAGCATAGACAGATATCGCCATGCGTTCGCCTTCTCACCCACGGTGGTTTTCATCTTATCGGCAATTTCAGCGATAACACCGTTCATCGCCTCATTGAGCGCATCTTGTTCAAAATTGCCGTTTTCATCGTACACGGAGAGGATTCTGTCCTTCATCTCTTGCGTGATTTCAACATCCTTAAACTGCTTATCAAGTTTAGTCTTGGCACGCTCGATTGTACGATTCAGCATGCGCAATTGACCTTCAGGTGTGAGCCTTTGGATAATAGAAAGTGCTTGTACCTTGCGTCCGAGTTCCGTTCCAAGAATTGCAACGTCTTCGATAAGTTTACCTGCCGTGACAGTATCACCTTTTTTCAACGACTCTTGGATAAGTCTTTCACCGAGAACAATATCCTCAAGCGTTACCCTGCCAACGTTGAATTGGTTGTCAAAGTGTTTTATTGCTTCATCGTAGCCTAACTTATTGAGAGATGAATTTGCCTTTTCAAGCGTTTTCTTGTTTGATATAGGCTCATAATATATCTTGCCTTGTGTAAGCTCTTCGGGAAGTATCTGCTCACCCACAGCATCGCTCTTTGTTGCCGTTTCAACAAAACTTCGTTGCTTACCTTTCGCTGTATCGGTTGTTACGTTTGTAGATGTTTTCGCAATAGGCGCAACAACTTTTGTTTTCTTCGGTGCGTTTTCAGTAGGCAACGGTGCAATTGCCTTTGCCGATGATTTCTTTGTGACAGTAGCCTTTGTCGGCGCAACTGCAGGTGTTTGCTCAACATTGGCAACCTCATTCTCAAGAGCAATGTCTTTACCCATGTATCTGCCTGTTTCGGTTGTACCTGCGGAAGAGAGTGAAAACCGACCATTCTTTTTGCCCTCAACAAACTTATCCACAACATCGTGTGCAACAGGAAATGACTTATGGCCACCAATGTAATTGGAGAGCATATCTTGGATATAGGGCATGTTAAATTCAGGTAAAACGGGATTTTGTGGAGAGCCTATACCCTCATTGTTGTACATCTTAAAATCGATGAGTAACTTAAAATATCCGTCTCCCACAGCACCGTCGGGAAGCACCCACTTGCCGTCAACCTTATCAAGCACGAAATCGAATTTCGGTGTCATTCCGTTTGCGTTGATATAGTCTAAATATCTGTTCGCATTCTCTCTGCCACTCAAATTAAAATCCCAATACTGATTTGGCATTATGTTGTCCTTGATTTCAAACGTCTCTCCCATATCATTTGTGTATGTAGAGATATGCTTTATCTTGGACAGTTTAACAGGTCTGCCCGTCTTGGGGTTTCTTATTCTATCATTTTGAGCGTTGGTGAAATCCTTTGTACCTTCGGGAAGTCCCATCAAAGCGTACTGCGCTTTTCTCCATTGGCTTCTATGGAACGGAAGAACAAAATCTATAGTGTTGTCCGCAAGTGCAGCTTCCAATTGCTGTGGTGTAAATACAACGACAACAGTGCCGACATTGTCAGAATAACGTTTACGGATATCTATTGCCTCGGCATATTTCATACCGTTAACCTCATCCATAATCAGTTTGCCGTTCTCATCTACACCTTTGGCTACCAACGACAGATTGATTTTAAGTCCCGTGTTACCGAATGCTTCTGCGAATTCCTTGACTTTGGTGTATGCCTGACCATTAAGACCGACTCTTGCCATGTCCGTGATGACCTGCATACAATCTAATGCATGAATAATTTCAAAGTCAGAAAATGAATTAAAACGAATACCGCCGTTCTTATTCTTAATCTCAACGGACGAGCCATCGGCAAATTCTACAAGGATTTCACCCTTGTAGTCTGTTCTTACAGATGCTTCTTTCGGTTTTCTCTGCGATAGTTTATTCATCGCCTTAACATATTCTGCATATGCTTCACGATGACTAATTCTTGTCTGTTCCAACCTTGTCGTGCTTGTGAAATCGGCAATCTGCGGTTTCCATTCAGGGTTTGTCTTCAAATACTCTTTGAGCCATTTGTCAACATATTTGCCGTGATTTGCCCTCGATCCCTCAACGTAACACATACTGCAAGGCGATTCTTGGTCACTTTCTAGCAAAAGATTTCTGATGTTCAAGAAATCCTTATCTGTCAACACGGTATCGGGCAGAGCCTCTTGTATCGCATCGAATGTTCCCGTGAACAGTCTGCGCTTTGCACAAAGGGTAGAGAAGTCAATCGAACCACCGTACTCTGAATTGCTCACCCAAGCGGATTTGTTTACCGCCGCTTCATAGTCGAGTCTATCTTTGTCTTTGGCAATCATATCATGTACAAGAAACAAGCCGTCAAGATAGCGGTTTGCTTTCTCGATCTCTTCCTGTGTAGGATTGCCCTTATCTACTGCAATTGATTTTGCAAGAATGCTTACATACTCATCTCTTGCCTTAACATAGTCATTCTCATTTATAAGAAGTCCGTTCTCATCCGTCTCATAGTTAAAAGCATCTTCCAAACTACTCAATGAGTAACTGACTGTATCACTGTCGGAGTCGTAGTAAAGACCAATCTCGTTTAATTTCGTGTTTGTTTCCTGTGTCTGCCTTTGTATTTCGCCGCTACCCTCAAGGGAATCTTTAAGCATCTTCTTGGCTTTTTCAAGTTGACGCTTTTCTTTACTGCCTGCCGTAGCAATTTTTGCCATGTACACGATTTCATCGAGTATCTTTTGTGCAAGGTTACGGTTGCCTTTTGTAAGGGAATTTACAAAGTCTGCATCAGAGAAGATGTAGTCACCGACAAGGTCTGCGGTCAGTTCTCTCACGACGTCTGCATCTTGATCGTTTTTGTAAAGTTCTGTAATTTGCTCAAGGCGAGTATCGTATTCGCCCTTTGTGGTAGCATACTGTTTTACAGATTCTGCCAAGGCATCGTACAAATCGGTGTTTTCAAGAATATGCGTTATCTCATGACCGACAACAGTTTCAAGTGCTTTTGCCGAATTCATATTGATAGTTACAGCCTTGGTGTTCTTATCCACCATGCCGTTAATCGTTACACCGTCAATTGCAAAGCCTGACTCTGCAAGTCTTTTGCTTGTGGTAAAATCAAAATCAAGGTCTTTTGCCGCCGCAAGACGTGCCACAAGGTCAACAAACTCACGTGAACGGTTGGTATTGTTAATAATACCGCTATCAATAGCCTTTTGCACAATTGCCTTCTCTTTTTCGTTGTATTGGGATAAGTCGGCAGAGAAGGTTTGTTTTCTTCTTTCAACTTCATAATAACTCTCGGCTAAATTTGTGCCTTTAGAGAGTGCGTATACTTCAGTTGAGAGTTTATTCTTTAAATCGGCAACCTCTTGCGCCTTTGTATCGCTTGTCCAATGCTTTAACTGACTTTTAAGCTTTGGCAGTTCTTTTTTAAGTTCTGCAAGTCGGTCTTGTTGTTCGCCTGTAAGTTCTCCAATCTTAACCTTATTGAGTTCATCGTGTTCTTTTTGAAGTTTTTCGATGTTGTTTTCGAGGTTAGACACACGGTCGATTCTGCTCTTGTATTCATTATAGGTGTCACCACCAAGAACACGCTCAATATCATCGGTAGAGAGTTCACCTCTGCGCATTTCATTGGTAATATCGTCCCACAGTTTATTCTTTTCAAGCGCAGACACTTTTTTGCCGTTCTTTTGCATATCTGCAAGGCGGGAATCGTACACGGATTGTACAACGGATTGCTCATTCTTGGTAAGACCTGTAACAGCATCAACTCCTTGTGCTTTTGCGTTGACCGAACCGACTACATTACCGCCTGCACCGAGAAGAACACCGCCTATTACATTGTCAAGTGCTTCGTCTTTGGAGAAAATCTCGTTCCATTCTTTGTCAGAAGCACCGACCAATTTATCACCGACAGAAGTAATTGCATAAGATAGCAATTCCTCAAATCCCTCGGAAGCGGCATCCATACCCGCATTGATAAAGAAGTTTGCCACCTTGCTTGCGATTTTTTTGCCGAGTGTTTTTTTTGCTATATCAGTTAATGCCTTACCGCCATACTTAATACCACCAATTTTTTCAGTAATAATTTCTGCACCTGCGTTTATAAGACCACTATTAAAGGCTTTGTCAAATGATTTTCCTTCTTGCAATTTGGCTTCCATTTGGCTACCAAATGCGTTTACACCTGATGTTACCGCTGAAGGAACACCAATCCTTGCCAATGCTTGTTGACCGACCACGTGTGAAGCAGCTTGGACAAGACTATCCGACTTGTCACCGAGTACGGAGTATTCTTCAACATTGTCACCGACAATTGCTCTTGCAATGGCGGCGGGAGCGTTTGCGTAAGAACCGTACTTTGTAATTATTTCACCAACCTTTTGCGACTTCAAAAGGTCTTTAGCAATAAAATCGCCTGTTTTCTCTTTGAATTTTTTTCCTTTTTTAAAGAGACCGACTGTCCATCCTAAACCTGCCGCCGTTGTATCAATAAGGTTTTCTGTCGCATCTATAACGGCTGTGTTAACGTTCTCTCCGACATCAACCAAAGTACCGAGAATGGTTTTTGCAACATCGCCTCTTTGCCGTCCATTTGAAAATGCACCCTTATCAAAGTACGTGCTTTTTTTAGTCGACGCTGTTGTTGCTTTTGTAGGTGCAACATTTGAGAGATTTGATAAAACTTTTTGTGCCGTTTCTTTTTGTTGCTGTTCTTGGAGTTTCTTTTTCCTTTTTCTCTGTTGTAATTTTGCATGGGAAAAGGCGGCTACAAATTCTTTTGCTTGTTTTTCATTGACTTTCATGAATTTGCTCCTTTACTCTGTATATCTTCCCAGTGTTGTCTTTCCGCTTGTGTTTCTTATAACAAACTTAACAACGCCGTTATCCTTCTTAATTGCATGAATATATCCATATGCTAATGCAGTAGCAAGTTTATTAAAAGAAGCACCTTCATATTCTGTGCCAACTAGTGCGCTTGTATCAAAATCGGCAAATCTGTATTTTGTAACTCCATTGTCGGTATATTCTTGAAGTACACCCGAATCAAAAAGCCATGCCGCATCCTCTACGTCTTGAAATCCTAAACTCTCAAGAAAGGTCGTATCCGTAGAGTCACCTTTTGGTTGATCTATTTGAAGCCCTGTGTCAATATCAATATAACCGTCACCGCTTGAACCACGTTGTTGCGCAATATTTGATAAAGTAGCGTTATAATCTCTATCGCTTTCCAAAATAGACCGTTCAAACTGTCTTTCTTGGAAATCTTTTGACCATACAGAATCTGCGATGGACAGAAGTTCATTCCTCTGTTGCATGAGCAAACTATTATTGACCTGAAATGCTTCGAGTTCTAGTTCCAAACCTGACATAAGCGTGTTGTATGCCAACTCTGCGAGTGCCGCATTGTTTTGAAGTTGTGCATCCTTAATCATGTTATCGTATCCAAGCTTGAGATTATTAAAAGACTCCCTCGCTGTTGCAACACGGTTTTGATATGTATTATACATAGCAACCTGTGAAGATTCGCTATATCCTGAACCCGTCATGCCTTGCGATGCCATAACTTCGGCATTAACACCGTATGCGTTGCTTTGTTTTTGCCAATCAGCGTATGCGCCTTGTTGCTCTTTTATATAGTCCTTTTCGGCTTGCGCTTTGTTTTGCTCAATTTGTTCAATAGTAAAATCGCTACGTTCTTGTTGCAACTGTTGTTGCGTCTGTCCCCATTCGTTAATGGCGTCCTGTTTCCTTTGGTAGATGTCTTGTGCGCCGTTTATCATGTTACCGTAGAACTCATTGCTGTTTACTGCTGTAAAACCGCTACCGTCATCTCCGCCTGTGTAACCATTTCGACGACGAATTGCATCTGCCTGTGCCGCCGCTTCTTGCATACCCGCAGAATCGCCCGCCTCTTTTGCCAACTTCCAATTTTGTTGTGCCGTCGCTATTGCTTGCAGGTCGGATTCGGAAAGTATTGCCTCATCGTATTTTGATGGCATTGTTGTCCCCCTTATCTCTTGATATAACCACCGATGTAACACTCAAGAGTTGCGGACTCAAGTGTAAATCTTGTTGTGGAGTAAAATTTTATTTGAAGGTCTTTAAATTTTTTGCGTTTAATACGCATGACAAAGAAATCAGTAATGTTATTAAAATCACCAATATGCTCAAATTCCGTGTTTTCCGTCTTAACGGCTACAGACATATCACCCTCTGCCTCAACAACACTACCACGCTTATTTGTTGTCTTGGTACGTTGGGGATAGTTGAATTTATTCTTCGGTGTAGTCCAATGGCTAGATATATCTGCCTCGTTATCGGTAAGTGTATATATGCCGTCCTCTGTGCCAAGATATAACACACGCTGTTCGACTTTAACGGACGTTATCTTCTTGTCAAATTCCCAATAAAACCACTCATATTCGGGATGGTTTACGTTTTGAAACATCGCACGGCTGTCAGCAAGGTATGCTTTATTATCGATGATGACAACGAGATATCCTTCCCATTCCTCAAGAAGCATATTTTCGTAGTTATTTTCTTTTGTCATCATGCGGTCAACAAGCGAACTTCGGTGTGCAATAACCTGTTCGGAAGTGACGTCACCGTTGATGCCTTCTGCACCTCTGTCAGAGAAAAAGATGATATCATCGTTAAAGTTTATAGCCTTACCGACACAGCCTGTTGAAATGCTTGAGTGAACACTTGGGTATATCTTACCGTAATTGTAGTCTATTGTCGGCATGTGATAGAACACCGATGTATTGGCCTGTGACGGCTCTTTGAATATCCATAGTGCATTATTACCCGCAACGATTCCCTTGACCATTCCCGAATCAAGTCCTTCACTATAACCATCTAGGTCACTAAAGTACGTCGGATCGTTTAAACTACAATGCCATATGGTATTCGGGTAATCAGGATTACCACTTACAAATATACGGTTGTCAAACATTTGCACTATGGTACACTTGGTTATCTTGTCACGGTTTGCTTGATTGATTTTTTTAAAGGTGACAACAATATTGTCTTGACCTTCTGTTGACGTTATAGGTGGTGCTTCGTTGAAAGTAATTTTGCCCTCTGTAGAATCTACGGTAAAATTATCCACCTCTATTCCGTCAACAGTAACCTGTGGTTTATAGTTAACGTCAATATTTTTAGCATCAAGCCAAAACTCCGTACCCACTCCGTCACCGAGAAATGAGTTCTTACGCACGGCAGATAAAAGATTCACATCTTCATGTGTTTTGCCACCTTCTTGTGCAAATTTACTTATCGACGTGGTGGGAACGTATCCTGATACCATCTTGACACTACCGCCGTCAAAACAGAGATAGTTTTTTCCGTCCATAAAGTACCATATGTCATTAAAAACAAAAGCGTTGCTTGGTCTTTGGTTAAGTCCGCCAAAAACAATTCTATATGAAGAAGTGCCTTTCATATACAGATTCGTACCCGCATGAACAAATGTGTGTTCAATGTTGCGTACTTTATAGAAAAAAATACCCCACACAGTGTCGCTGAATTGCTCAAACAACTTCAATGCAGGGCGAGTACGTATACTGTCTATCTCTCGATAGTCTTTCCACATATTAACGCTATCGGGGCTTCGGACGAGGTCTACTTCCTCGCCACGAAAATCAACTCCCCGAAAGTTTCTGTATATTGTAGTTATGTCCGCCACTATCTAACACCGCCTTCAATACGAATTGTAGGCATTGCGTTTCGTGTGTCAAGCCGTGACAGCATATCGCTGTATCTATTGGCATAAATTTGCCCATAGCCTGCGCTTTCATCACTCTTAAGCAAATCTGCCGCAACACCATAAACCATGATTTCAAGGGCATCTGTGGATAGTTCAAACTCATATGCCTTATCTTGTGTTTTGCTTGTAATAGGTGTGGGAAATACAAACACATCAATCTCTGCAAGTCCATCCTCAAGGATTTTAATAACAGTGCCGTCTGCTTTAAGGTCGGATGCAACACCTTTGACTATGTCTATCTGATATATTGCGTTGCCTATTTTCTTTTCAAGGTCGGCAAAGGAAATAAGGTCACCTTTTTTTACTTCAATCTCGGTATATCTCGGTATCTTCTTGTATCGGGATACCTCGTTCATAACGTGATTCATGACGCTATCTATCTTTGCTAATATGTCTGTGTCTTGTGTCAAGAGTTCGCTTTTTGGATCAAGTTCCTCTATAAGTGCGAGGACATTTGTTTTCATTTCAAATTTTGTCATTTTTACAATACCTGATATTCATAATATTGCCCTTCATCGTTTAGGTGGGTGTCAGAAGAGTTTATTGTAAGTACGCCCTTCCAATAATTTGCAGAGATGTAATGAATTGTCTCAATCTCTGTAGAGGTATGCCGAATACCTCCCGAACTAAACATCATGAAGTTTCCAAAATCTTTATTAGCTATGTTTAATATAATATTACCTTTATTTTCAAGTTCAATCGTTCTTGGGTACACGCCATCGCCCCAATAACCCGGAAGACCTTCGTTTGTGCGGTACACGTCTTTACTTACCTTGTCGACAGCATTAGTAAGCGAAATCACTTTGTTGTCAACATTACTTATATCGTTCAAGGTGTTATTAAATTTATCACCTACAGCCTTTGCATCGGCAGCCTGTCCACTCTTGGTAAGAGAGGTGTCTAATTGCATTAAAGGTTTTACCTTGCCTTTAATCGAACTAAATAATCCCATGCTTAACCCCTTTCTCTAATTGCTTCGGGTAAAAGTGTAATTATCTTCTCACCGTCGGCATCGTGTCCGATAATAGTGTTTATCTCAATATCATTGTCAAGCGTTTTTATGAGTTCGACCTCATAACAATAGTCTTTAGGTTTACTTATAACCTCGCCTATCTTGGTTTCTTCTGATGTAAATGTCAAAAGCAAATCGACGACTGCCTGATTGTATGTCATGTTTTCGAGCGTAAATTCTTTCGTGAGGTACACTTGCTCGGTGTTACCTTTTTCGTATACCGTAAAACGTACCATATCTTCGGCAGTAACATCAGGTATCCACCCCTCTGCGCTTATTGTAACGGGTATTTCCCACGTGTCGCCTCTTGTTGCATAGATTGAGTTATCGTCATTTATTTGAAGCATGATTCACCTCGACACACTTTAATTGTTTTATTGCATCTGTTACCGTCATGTACACGTTCGCAGGAACAACGTATCCCTGCTCGTCAGACGGATACAGAACAATATCACCCTCTTTTAGATTAACTGTAACCTCTTGCGTGACTTCAACATTGTCGTTGACGGTATGCGTTACAGAGTGATATACAAGGTCTTTAATACTCTGCTTTGTATCGCCTGTTTCATACTCAATGTCGGTTTCTTTTGTTACCTTGATGCCTGCTACCATGTTGATGTTAGGCTGTCGCATAAACTGTAAGTATTCCATGTTAATATCTCCTTTCGTTTGGCTGAGGTGGTAGGGTTTGAACCTACGAATGACGGAGTCAAAGTCCGTTGCCTTACCGCTTGGCTACACCTCAATATGTAATGGGGAGTGTTTTTTAACACTCCCCTGAAAGACAATAAACTATGCGTTATGCATCCTCTTTTTTAGAGCGTTTTGTTGTCTTTTTTTCAATTTTTGTACCTTCTAATGCAGTTACAAGATCTGCGCTTACTTTTTGAATCTCTTCGAGGCGTTCCTCTGTAAGTTCAAAAATGTCATCTGCCTTGCGTTCAATTCCTTCCCGAACGTCATAGAAGGGACAGTTAACCTGCACTATCATTATGCTTCGGTGGGAACAGTTACCTTGAGAACCTGAAGTCTGTTCTCGTCAATAACCTTTGCACCGTATACGTCAAGACCTCTTACTGCATCGGCAAATGCGCCTTCACGGCGAAGTGCCTCTACCTTTTGAAGCTGACCGACAAATGCTATAGCCTTCTTGCCACGAATTGCACAGTAATGTGTAGTACCTTCTTGCGCAAGACAGTTAGACTCGACTACCTGATGACCGTGATAGAAGCCGATAATACCCTTTTTGATGTACTCAGGGTTATCTGTAGAAACCGCTGTAAGATCACCGAGGAATGCCATTGCAACTTCAGGAGTAAGTTCGATCTGCATCTTTTCTCTCATGTTGCGCTTTTTAAGGGCAACAAGAGCCTTGTCAATTCCTTTCTTAACGGCTTTCTCTACTGTCATATCCGATACAACAGTTACCTTTTCTTTGGCAGTTACCCCTGCGATCTTTTCACCTATGAAGGTATCACGTTCGATTGCAAGTTTCTCAACTGCTTCTTGGTTTGTGCCTTCCCAAAGTCCGGGTACTGTCTGCGCTCTCTCTACGTCATCAAACTCAAGCGCAAAATAGTTGGCTTGGTCGATGGGAAGAGTCTGTCCGACAGCGTCAATTTTTGAATACTCAACGGAGCCTTCATATTTGGAAATTGTAACGTTGCCAATGCCCGTTATGTGTACTGCACCGCCACGAACAATTTCACCTTCATATTCTTTCCAACAATTGTCGACAAGGCGGCACTCTTCCTTAAGCTTGTCGAGAATTCTTTTTGCCCATACTGACGGTATAAAATTTGCAAGTTGTGTATCGGCAATATTTTTTGCAGCACTTTCAAAGCCATTTGTTACTTCGTAATCCATGTGTTATAATCTTCCTTTCTTTCGGGAAGATTAAAGCATTACCATTTAAGCATCGACCTTTCGATTGCTTTCATTATTTCGGGATTTGCGTCCAAATCCTTCACGGAAAAGCGTTTCGCTTCTTCAGGTGTGTAGAAATCCTTTACACTGTTGGCGGATGCTGAATGCTTCATACTTCCCATTGTTTGTACTTCTTTTTTGGGATGAGCTTGTGCATATATTTCATGCACCTTCTCAATAGGTGTGTTAGCATTAAACATCTTGGCGAATTCTTTGAAGCCGTCACTTTCATATACATCCTTTGATATACCGAGTTCATCAAGTTTCTTTCTTGATTCAGTGCTACGGATGTAGTCAGTAAGCTTTATAAACACCTCTTTTTCACGCTCTGTCATGCCATCTGCACCGAGTTCGTTAAGACGGTCTGCTTCTTCGATGACTTCTTCAAGTCCACCTTTGATGATTTCGTCTGCATCTGCTTGTGCCAACACTTTCAAGTCCGATGCAGAATAAGTCGGTTTCGGTTGGGTTATTTCGATACCCTGTTCGGAGTAATACTCCTTAAGAGATGTACCGATGTCCTCGATTGAATCCGTTTCTTTGCCCATGCCTGCACGAAGGGTATTGATGATATCACCGTACTTGCGGTCATTTTCTCTTTGTACCTTTGCTTTTGTGCGAGCTTTAGCCTTTCCAACAATCGTGTCTACCTCTTCTTGAGTGTAGGTCTTTACGGTCTGTTGTGTTTCTTCTGTGGTCTGCTCCACGTTTTCAGTAACTTCAGTTACAAGGTTTTTGTTATTTTCCATAACATTTAATCCTTCCTATTTTTCGTATTGGTGTTTGTTTCACCTATTTCCATAGCTTTTACCCTCTTCAATGCTTGGAGCATATAAAAAAGCACCCGTGTGGATGCTTAATTATTGTTGTTGTGCCATTGCAAGTTGTCGCTCTGCGTTAAGCACTTGCTGTGCTTGCGAGTTAACGTCCGATGACAAAAACTGTTGCATTCTCTGCATGCGTTGTTGTGCTTGAGCGTTAATCTGCGCTATTTTCATTTGTTCTGCTTCTGCTTTTTCGATGATTTCAAGTATTTTTGCTTTAGGTGATACAGAATCATCATCAAGAGAATTTGCATAGGCTTTAAGTTCGTTAAGTCTATTCGGAGCAAAGAGTCCTTGCATAAGCAGATTTTCAATAGTCTGTTCTTGTGCAAACTTATCGAAAGGTGTTTTAGGTGTTATATCTACCTTAACCGTTGCTTGCAGTTCCTTAAGCACGGATTGTGGGACGGTCACTACCTGTATCGATTCGTCAGGTGCTTCATCCTCAAGCGATATACCTTCTGAAGAGTGCGCTATAAGATACTCAAGCCATATCCGTGCAACGTCCTCTATGAATGACTTAAATGATTCTCTTATAGGAGTAATCGGTGCCATACTTGCCTGCTGTACTGCGAGAACAGCTCTACCTGACGTTGTCGAATTAAGGTCAATTTGTCCCGTTGCAGCATCACCTGCGCCTGCTAGATCTCTTGTGAATTGGATTAACTCATCAAGCAGAGTCTTAACATCGGGTGACATCTGTGCAGGTTGAAGAGTGCCGACAATCTTTTTGACGTCATCCACCGTTTGCCCGTTAACCTTAACAATACCGCCTACGGTGTTAAGTGCTTCGGGATTTGTAATCCGTGTAACGTCTGCCACCTGTCGAGGATAACTCTGAAGTTTGGCAACAAGAATCCTTCGCATAAGAGTCTTGTTAATTTCAATCTGATTTGGGATAAGGTTTCGTACTTCGCCTTCGCCTCTAGCACTACCTTCTTTATGTTCCCATACAAAATGAGCAAGGGGATATAAAGATATCTCAAGGTCAACATCATCTGCTATATCAACGAGTTTCGTTGCTGAAGAAAAGCGTATTGTGCCATCTTTCTTATATAGTTTGAAGATAATCGTTACTTGATTATTAACTTCTTGCTTGGCAGCCTCACCACTCTCGTCATAGGTGTCAGTATCGCCTATAACCATATCGAGTTTGTCTGCTCCGACACCGTGTGATTCGGCATACTCAATTGCCTCTGATACGGGCATCCTCTTTCGGATCAGGATGTATGGCTGTTCTTGTATGTTAGGATTTGTTTCATCCCCGAAATATATATCATTCTTTTTGACAATCTCGTTGATGGGAAACATCTTTTCTTTGTCAAAATCTACATAGATAATGCCTTCATCGTTAACGCCTGCATCTCTTGCCACCGTTCTGCACTTGTCATCGAGTTTGTCTTGTTCCCATACACGATGAGCATATCGGTTAAGCATCTTGCAGTATTTGTCAGACATCGACAGCAATTCACGATTTTCAAAATTGAGCGATGAATACTGAATTGCATACAGATTTGACAGTATTACTGACAACTTATACTTAACTACAGGTTTGATGATGTTGTACTGTACCGCCTCAACATCACCGAGTTTCGCTCCTTCCCATTGGTTGCCACCATAAAACCGATAGTTTCTGTCGGTTTCAACGTAGGTGTTCTGAAGATGAAGGAAATCTCTGCCCTTCTCGTATAGTGTCCATATACCTGTTTGTTGTATCTCTTTAAGATTCAATCTTTTTTACTCCCCCTCTTACGATGGTATCTCTTGTTGACCGAGTCCTGTGCCGTCATATGATTCAATGTTTTGTAAAATAGTTTCGTACTTCTGCTGTTCAGCTTTCGCTACACGGTCAGCACGCATTGAGTTAACTATCTTTACGGGTGACGGTGCTTTCGGCATCTCAACCGTTTCACCACGGTCAACCTTTTGCCGTACCATAACACCAATTAAAAAGCACACTACATTGAGTGTGCCTGTTATAAGTAATGCTAATAGCATTAAAATTATCGTTGCTGTGTTCATTATATTACCGTTATCCTTTCACCATAATCATATCCTCTTGAAGCTCTGCGCTCGGCATCGAAACTGTACTGCGGATCAACTATAATTGGTTCATTGGTGAATACGACCTGCTCTCTTATCTGATGCGCTATTGCAAGTCCCATCATCTGATCGTCATGCGCTCCCTCGGGTGCTTCAATGCGCCCTTTCTCGTTGCGGACAATGGTCAACAGCTCTTCAAGCGTATCTTTGTCGTTGATGGTGTCACAATGCTCTCTGACTATCTCTATAAGCCTTGATATAATTGTCGGTCTTGTAAGCGATGTAGTCTTAAAGCCGAAACTCTTCTTTGTTTTGCCTGTATATGTATCCATAGACTCACGTACATATTGTTTCGGGTATCCAAGCCTCTGTAACTCCATGATAGGAAATGAATCAAAGTTCGCTTCAATGCCTATGAGAGCATCCTTGTAATGCTTACCGAGGCAGTACATCTGCTTTGAGTATTGGTCTGCATCGAATTGGTGCTTGAGTACAGCGACCTGCTCACCTGTCTTTGCATCTATAACGTGTCCCGTAAAATAGTCACTACCTTCACCGCTTGTATCACCGCCTATACAGTATTCAGTAAATGCAGGTGTATTCGGTTGTCTGTATATATTGATAAATCCGTTATTTTTATCGTTCACCCACTTTATATTGCTTATCTTGAGTCCGTCATAGTCATATGTGAAATAGCCTGTATGAATCGGTTTAGGTATGTTTTCAAGCCTGCGCTGTATTGCTCTTGCATCGAATACTGTCTTACCGAGGATGCCCCACTGCCCTAAGCAATAGACATTGTATGTATACTCATCTATGTGCTTTAAGTCTTCAAGAGCCTTTCGGTCATCATCCGTCAGGAATTTGTTGTCCTTGTATGTACTGAAACATACCGTTGCAAGTCCGCTGTCGATAAAATGCTTTTTAATCCAATGCTGTATGTTGATAGGGTTAAATGACAGTACAATTTGTTTTTTCGATTTGCCACCACGCAAACGCACCTTCAACTGATTTATATCCGCTTCCTGTGTTTCGGTAGCCTCTTCTACCCATATGTCAGTAAGTTCACCGTTTTCAAAGGTAATTGACTTAATCTTCTCAACGTCATCAAGTCCCGCAAAAGCGACTTCATTTCCTGTTAAAAGGCATTTTATTCTCATATCGCTCTCGTTTACCTTAAAGTGTTCAGAGAGATTCCAATGCGATATAACCTGCTTTAAAAGAGGAAATGTGCTTCGTCGGTTGGTGTCACCCGTCTGTCTTACTGCCAACAGATTACAGCGGGTAGGGTGTATTAGTTTATATATATACCTCTGTGCGATAAAATAAGACTTACCCGAAGAGCCACCGCCATAGAAGACAAGGTATCTATCGGTGTTATCTAAAAATGGGAGATAAACATCGTTAAATACCTTTTTGGATATCTTTATATTGACATTCATTCATCATCACACAACTCTATGTTGATGTTAAGAGTATTGTTTACGTCTGCCTCAATCTGTTGCTTTTCTTTCCATCCGTCAAAGTTATTTGCGAGGCTGAATTTTGCGCCGTTTGCACCATCTTTGTCGAATAGTCTTTCCTCGGCATACTGTTCAATTCTTGCCTTCGCACGCAATATCGTGTCATTAAACTCTTTCTTTGCTTGATAGTTCAATAACGCTTGTCTGCTATTGAATCCCAATGCGAGTGCAAGTCCTGTTACGGTTAACGGTCTGCTATCTAAGACAATCGGTCTGCTATATTTGTCGAGCATTACATTTCCATCACTATCCGTCAGTACACGACCTTCACATGATTTAAAGTATTCATCAATCTTTATTTGCATTTCTTCCACCGTTTTATACATAGGTGGTGCGCCTACCTTTGCCATAGATACATTCCCCTTTCAATCAAATTGAGCCGTGCAGGACTCTAACGGACACGGCATATGGTTTAAGTCCTTGTTCGAGGTCGGAGGTGTTTACATCCACGAGGTCCCTCGAATTCTCCCGCCACTATATAAAAAAAGACAGCCTGTCCATGAGCTGTCTTTTTCATGCAATCTTACATGATACATTATATACCCTTTAAAACAGAAATGTCTGTAGGATTATGTAGGATAAATGTAGGATTTTGTAGGATTTTATAAGATTATTTCGGTATTTTTAGCATTTTTAGCGCATTACTGTGTGTTTCCCTTATGTGCTCGTGCGAATATCCAAGTTCATCGGCTATGACGGACAATAACGGATATTTGCTATACTCGACATACCGCATGTACATCACCTTAACGGCAATCGGTTTTTTAAGACTCTTGATTAAATCGATACGCTTTTCTCTGTCTTTAACCAAGCGGTCAATCTCATCATCAATGGCAGACAGTTTGAGAATAAATTGACCAACCTTGTCAGATACCCCGCTTGCACCCGCTTGTTCTTTGCCGAGAGCAGATGCGATGCTTGTTGCATCTTGTAGCACTTTGCATCGCTCTTGCTTCTTTGACTCTATGAACATATCAAGTATTTCTATTTTCTGTAAATACTCTTTGACAGACATATGTATCCCTACCTTTGCGGAGCAACGGCTCTATCTTTGTTGTACCATTCAAGAATGGTCGCATAATGGCATTTGATGTTTGCGCCTGTCTTGTCGATAAAGGCTTCCAATCTATCGCAATACTCATCGAACATCTCAAGTCCCATTTTATCGATTAAGTCACCGATTTGATTGTCGGAAAGAATAATTTTATTGTTGAAGTATTGCAGATTGTCGGTTTCATCCTCTACACTACACTCTACTTTACTTTCCTCTACTAAACTTTCCTCTCCTATACTTACCTGTGGTGCCACTTGGTTGCCATATGGTTGCCGTATGGTTGCCATTTGGTTGCCAGACTCAATTTCGTATGGTAAAAGGTTTGATTTTTCGGTGTATGTTCCGTTCTTTTTAAGGAATAGCGTTGACATTTCGTCTTGATACTGTGTCGGCTTGTATCTGTCTTTCCGCAACAGGTTGTGCATTCTCCAATGCTTTATGACTATAGTTCCGTTATCGAATTGAAGAATAAATCTTTTTGCTACCAACAGTTTTAAGTCATCCTCTGCCGCACCGATTGACCGCCGTATTTTATTGGGCGAATTGACAAAGCCATCGTCATCGGCTTCCATGTTGAGATGAAAGTATAACGCTTGCGCAGAAAGAGGCATCTCGGTAAATGGATCGCTCTTGACTATTTTCCCTGTAAACATCCGACGTTCAGCCATCTTTCTTCACCTCGCTCTTTTTGTATTTAGGGCAATACCTTGTCCCCTCAAAATCAGCAAAACTTCTGTACAGACGTGCGACCGACCAATCAATGTGACTACGATTCCTGTCGCACCTCGTATTTTTACAGGTTCTGCTGCTGCAAAAAGTTATATCCTGACTACTATACTTAGCCATCACACAACACCTCTTGCATAATCTCTCACGGCATCCTCGTTTTCAGAGCGAAACTCCTGCACCTTATCGCAGGCTTTCAAGTCAGGATATGTCGCTTGGAGTTTCTGTCTTGCCCTGCGGACACTTTCAAAACAGGGGAAACCATACTCTTTCATACGCCCGAAAAAGCGGGGTACAGAAATTGCCGTCAATGTATATCCCTTCTGCTCGCTTATATGCTCAAGCACCTTGTAGTACAAAAATGTATCGTTATTCCGTGTATGCGGGATGTTCTCCAACAGATACCGCACTATTTCCGTTGTTTTTTTGAGTTCTACAGCCTTTTTCATGTTACACCTCTCTTATACTTATGCCTTTGAAAAAAAGCATCATCTTGCGTTTTAAAACGTAATCTTTTGTGCGTGTGGCGGGCGATTTGGTGTCCTCGACTACAAGGACACCATTTTCTTTATAAACAAAATCTGCTACGTATTTGACTGCCTTTTCGACACACCGCACACCGTCTTTGAGTCTTTGACCGTTCTTACCGTATCGCTCATAGCTTTCATACTGTGCAGGTATAAGTTCAAACGGTACTTGTGTCTGCAGGTCGGTTATCTTTCCCGCTTTCTGCAAAAGAACGAGTTCTGAATATCGCCGTGCTTCTTTTCGGCTGTCAAATACCATGCCATCTATGGTGATTTTCTTGTTGTTGTATTTGTTATTCATCCGTCCATCCTTTCGTAGTCTTCATCGGGGAAATCAAGACCGATGTGTTTGCAGTACCTGTCAACGTGCGCCCAAAACACCTCGTCCTGCTCCCTTTCTCTTGCGATGCTCTCAACCTTGTCAATCAATCGCAACAACCTCTTTTTACCGAAGCCAAACTCCTGATGCAGCGATACGCAGAACAACTTGAAGTTACGCATGGTCATGTCATTGCTTTGGTTTTTGAATTCTTCCTCGACTTTGGCACGAATCTGCTTGTGGAAGTTCTTACTGACTTTGTTATAATGTGCTTTCATTTTTAAACTCCAATCTCTAATTGCATTGATGTTTTGGCAACATATTCATTTGCCATATCGCAATATTCTTTTGAAATCTCAAATCCTATGTAATTGCGGTTTGTTTCAAGACAGGCAGTCGCTGTTGTTCCACTCCCCATAAAGCAATCAAGCACTATGTCACCTTCATTGCTCCACGATATGACATGGTCTTTTGCAAGCTGTTTGGGGAAAGGTGCAGGGTGTTTTACTCCCTTTGTAGATTTGACTTTGCCTATAAGATAACAAAAGATATTTCCGTGTTGTTTAAAGTCGTTTACTTTCTTTCTACCACAATCCACAAGACCGCTACTGTTTGTTTTATGAAAAGTTACATTTCCCCAAGTTTCCGTACCCGCATATTTACAAGGCACTTTAATTGGATTGAACGTTTTGGGTTTTCCTTTGCTAAACACAAACATATACTCAAACTCTTGTTCATAGCGATTGTGTGTTAATGGCATATAATTTTGTTTCTGAAATATCATCGTATCGTGTAGATTGAATCCGCACCCTTTGAAATACAATGCCTGTTTGAATGATGTTCCTGTTTCACTACCTTTAACCGTGCTATCACCAACCACCCAAATAACAACACCGCCTTGTTTTGTAACTCGGTACAGTTCTTTTGCGGTTGCTTCAAAATCCCACTCTAACCCGTTATATTTCCGCAAATTGTCATAAGGCGGACTTGTTACAGTTAAATCAATACTTGCATCGGGCAACAGTTTCATTCCCTCAACACAATCCATGTTGTAGATTTTGTTCAATTCAAGCATCGTTGTCACCTACCATTTCTTTTGCAAGGCATTTCGCTGCAATTACAACAGGGTCATTAGACACTCTGTCTTCGCACAACCTCTCGACAAACTCTTTGATTGCTTCGGCTTTAATCTTTTCATCTCTCTCCACCGCTTCGCCAATCTTTGTAACAAGTGGTGTCATGGCATCTTGTTTCAAGAATTCAACCTCTGCCTTTAATCCATTAGCCAACTCACGCATTGCACGGAGTTCAATGATTTCATAATCAAGTGTTTTATATAAATCCTCGATCTCTGCTTTTTGGCGGTTGATGAGGTCAAGGGCATCTTCAAGCGATATTGTTGTACAACTTTTATCGCCTATCCGCCTTTTATTTCTTATATCTTTTAAAGGGCAATTATTGCACGACCCACTTCCGACGGGCATTTTGCAACACTCCAAAGCCTTTATTATCTCGTTATCTGTCATTTTGCACCTCTTGTATATTGAGAAATTCTTTTAAATGGTCAATAACAGGTTCTAAATCTGCATCACTGCAAATCTCGTGATATTCTTGTGTATAGTAATGCGTTACCGAATGGATTTGGTCATGCAATTCAGCTTCTCTTACAATACAATCCCTGCAAAGAATCTTGTCCCATTCTTCGACATAAAAAAGATTATAACTGTCACAACACTCGGCACACATAATATCATCCTTGCAATCTTCACAAACAGGATAGCCACTAATGGGTGATATGTTGTCTTGTCCTTTTTCGTTGATGTCCTCGCCACATATTCTGCAAATCATCACTCCGCACCGCCTTCCGCATCCATTTTTGCACCGCAATTTGGGCAGTAATTCATATGCTCTAATCCCACTATCCCAATCCGACATATACTACAGGTGTGCGTTCCCTTTTCTTCTTCTCGCACATAACCGTATTTGTCCATCACCGTGAATTTCCTTGTATCATCTGCCCAATATCCGTGCTTCACTTCCACAACATCCTCGGTGGGTGCTTTGCTTACCATTCCACGCATAGCGAAGTACAAACGTTGTGCGTCCATTGGAAAGGGACTTGTGGTGATTTTTTCTAAAAGTTTATCTACATCAATATATTTTGCCATCACTCTGCACCGCCTTCCTTAAATTTTTCAACCTGTTCAGCTAATG
Organism: Acutalibacteraceae bacterium; assembly: GCA_045653445.1. Lineage (GTDB taxonomy): Bacteria > Bacillota > Clostridia > Oscillospirales > Acutalibacteraceae > RGIG2206. The sequence continues at coordinate 3,661 of JAZOLY010000036.1, read as the reverse complement.
CCAATCTCTTCTGAAGTTCATCGCAATACTTTGCTTTTAGTTCCTCGATTTGCCTTTTGAGTTCTTCGTTTTCGGCATGCAAGAATAACTCTCTTTCGGTTTTTGCCATCGCCATAGTCAATTTTACATGTCTTTCAAATGCTAATTCCGCTTCAAGCTTGTTGTATTTCTGTTTGCTTACCAATCCAAACACGTCACTCACCGCCTTTCAAAGCCTTTTTTGCCTCTTTGATATCAAACAGATGGAGTTTGTTATCTTTGGAAAATGATGTCGCAAGAACGTTCCAATGGTCTACCTCGTAATCAACACCATCGTATTGCAGGATATCACCCTTTTGACAAGGCAGTTCTATGTATCGGGATTTGTCTTTGAAGCACTTGCAATATTGGGGGAATACCTTTGGAATTTTATGTACCCTCTTTACTGCTTCGCACACATCATCGTGAATACAATCTGCACAAGTCTTATTCATTGGTGTTACTCCTTTTCTCACTTGCTATTTCACAACACATAACGTGCAAGGTTTCGCTGTCATCTATTTCGCATCTGTCATAAAACGGACAGTATTTACACATTGATTTTTTTCTTGTGTTTTCACAACGTAGTCTTACCTCGGCAAATTCGACTATGTCGTCATATATCATTGTCATAATAACTACATCCTTTCCTTCCACCCATACCGAGTACCTGTCTGCACTCGCTACAACACTTGTCACAGATAGGCACTCCGTCAGGGTATTTGTCTTTGTATACCTCTTTACAAGGTTTTAGTTTTTCAGGCGGTACATATACACCGCAATCAAGACAGAACATCGCTGTCACCGCTTAACAATTCAGGATTATCGTGTATGTTGCCGATGACATCAAGATAGTAAATATTTGATACATCATACAAGCCGTCATTAACTTCTTCATCTATATACCAACTTCCGTAATAAAAAATCACACAACCAATACCACAAGAACATAAATTTGTTTCACCGTTGTCATCTGTAACTTTTACAACATCGTCCTCAAATATCTTCTTGCCGTTCTTATCAGTCAAGCCTGTGAATTGTCCTATGGTTTCGGGGATAACTTCAAAAGAGCTTATAGCACTTCCACACTTGATAAATTTCTTACCTGTTTTATGTTGGCTTAAATCGCCATACACCCATTTGCCTGTATCAGTCTTACCTCTAAACAAAATCTCACGCATCGTTATACTCCTTTTTTTACTAAATATCGTTCAACTGCCATTCGGCAGGCATCAGGACTCATATTCCCTATTTTTACAGCAACAGCCGTCCAAGATAGTTTTTTAACATCTCTCAAGTAAATCATCTGCTCTATGAGGTTATCTGAATCAGGCGATTCTGCATTTGCCGATAAATTCCTCTCCACAAAATGCACATACTGTCCGTATGAATAATTCGTGCCGTGTGTCCTGTTGTACTCATCCACCGTCATCTGCGCCTTGTGAAGCACATTGCTATCAAGGTTTTCGAGTTTGACATCAACTTTCGGTTTCTTGGGAAGATACTTGTACTTTTCACGAAATTCTTTTGTTCTCTTCTCGTCACGGATCGTACGGCAATTCTCACTACAGACTTTCGAGTTATTGCGGGTTTCAAACTTATTTTTGCAGACATCATATATCCTAATCATTTATTCTTTCTCCTATGACAGTTATAGTAATAATCGGCACAATGACCGACATAGTCCCTCTCTGCCTTTTTAATCTTGTTTATTGCCTCGTTGTCCTTGTCCTTTTCTGCCCGCCACTCCTTGTATTCGGGACACAAGGAATGGCATTCTGCGTTTCTCTTGGGGCAATCGGGTTTACATGGTGGCTGTTTCATATCTTCTTCCCGCCGTGCTTGTACGGTCTTGTCTTGTTGTATTCGTGCTTTATACGGATAATTTCCTCGATGTCGACCTTTTCTTTTGCGAGGTAGTCAAATATCCTTATCACGCAATCAATCAGTTCTACGGCAATTCCGTCAGGCTTTCCGTTGTTATCCCAAACAAGTTCTTCGCCATTTCGGTATGCTTCAAGCGACTCTGACAGTTCGCTGTGACAGAGCGCAACAATCTCTGCTACGCTTCTGTCATCTTCCCACCATCCATGCGCAACGGCATTTTCGTGTATGTCTTTTGCTAATTCGTTAATACTCTGCATTGGTGTCACCGCCTTACCATCCGTAAAACAAAATTGTTTCAGTTTCCCAATCAACCGACTTCAAGATGTGAACAAGGTTGAAAATAGAATGTTCATACTCCCAAGAGTGTGTTACTGACCATTTATACTCCTCGTTGGTGTTAGCCAAGCCTATGTATCCCAAGTTCCTTATCTTGTCCTCTATATGCTCAACCAACTTGTCGATAGACTTCACATCCTCTTTGCGTAGTGTTAAGCCTAATGGTAGAGAACAATCTTTCCCATCTACAAGTAAATCCTTGTAATAATTCAAGACTTTTTCTTCGTAGATTTTTATTGCCTCAAGCACTCCGTCTTTTCCCACCACATAAGGCACATAATCACTAACATTTTCCTGCACTTCTTCTCTTGTAAAGAGATGTACACCCTTTTTGTAAATCCTTTCGGCTGTATCGTCCCAATACAATTTGCCAAACTCAAAGACTTCTTGTTTGTTTAGAAATTTATCATCGTTGAAGTAATAATCATTTTCACCCTCATAAACCTCTGCACCCACTTCTTTTACGTAGGCAATAATCTCGTTTAAGTCCATGTCCTTGACTTTTTCCACATCTGCTTTATTAACTTTGTAAAAATAATGTCTATATCCCATCGTTATACTCCTTTTTTCGCATTAGAATGGCAATTCTTCATCGTCCGCTATCTCATCAAACGGAACATCGTTGCCGCCTGCTTCCATCGGTGCAGGTGCGGTCTGTGTCTGTTGTCTGTCGCTCTTGCTCTCTGCAAACAGAGCTTCTTCTACGACTACCTCAAAGGCGGTACGCTTGTTTCCTTCTGCATCTTCGTATCTTCTGCTTGTAAGATATCCTACAACAGTAATGAGCTGTCCTTTGTCGAAATACTTGGTAATGAATTCTGCCTGATTGCGCCATGCAACGCAGTATATAAAGTCTGTATCATACTCACCGTTGCCGTTCTTGAAATTGCGCTGTACTGCGAGCGAGAATGATGTTACCGATACATCGGTCTGTGTTTTTTTAAGTTCGGGTTTTGCAGTAAGTCTGCCTGTAAGAATTGTTTTGTTTAAAGCCATTGTTATATCTCCTTAAATTCTCCGTTTTCAAGTTTGTAAAATGTATCTTCTTTGATGCGATCACCGTCAACTCGCTCTGCTTTAAAGCTAATAATTTCAGGCGAATATTTGGCACGCTCAACAAGTACGATAACCGAACCTTTTTTGCCTTTTGCTATGCTTTTGTGATCGCCAACCATTATTGAGTTATCACCGCCTGCGAGTTTCGAGTTATACCCGCCTGCGAGTTTCGAGTTATCACCGCCTGCGAGTTTCGAGTTATACCCGCCTGCGAGTGTCGAGTTATCACCGCCTGCGAGTTTCGAGTAAGAACCGCCTGCGAGTTTCGAGTAAGAACCGCCTGCGAGTTTCGAGTTATAACCGCCTGCGAGTGTCGAGTTATCACCGCCTGCGAGTTTCGAGTTATCACCGCCTGCGAGTTTCG
>JAZOLY010000035.1:0-8878 GCA_045653445.1 Acutalibacteraceae bacterium | reverse complement strand
CCATTCGAATTGCGAATGTAACGGGTCTCAATGCATCGGACTCCGACAAAAACAATCACCGTTTCTCGTTCTACGATTCGTCTAAGACTCATTTGAGACAGTGTAACTGCGGTATGATGGGAGATAGCACTGCTACTGCATATCCGTATTACAACGTAGTGCTTGATGCTGACGGCAATATCGTACAATTCACGATACCTTCCGCAGACAACACAACCGACCTCAGCACAACCGCTTATCTGAGATTCTGTACGGCGAATGGCGGTATCACCGATGCTTCTATCGTAACGGTCAACGAGGAAATTGTGTAAGGAGCAAATATGTTTAAAGGTACAGGCGGTACGTTTACGGGAACGCCGAGCATTTGTGGTATAGGTTGAATAAGTACATTCGGGAAAATCTTAGCGATTTTACAGATGTGCAGTGGGTTCTTGAAGACCACGAATAATATTAAATAGCCAACGCAGTATGGCGTGGATTTGTTGGATTAACCAATATGTAAATAAAGAAATAATTTAAGGAGGTCATTGATATGGCACTTGATGCAAAAATTATAATCAATATGACAAAGCCTGTTGGCAATGTTGGCTTTGGCTGTCCTCTTATTTTGGAGGAAAACGATTATCATCCTAATAGGTCGCGAATTTGAAAGCCATATGATTGAATCGTGGCTTATGACAATATAAAGGAGTTTGTATTATGAATATCAACCAATCAAATTTAACATTCAAAAGTATGACCAAGCGCACAAAGACTGACCTTATCGTACTTCATCACGCGGCGGCAAAGTCTTGTTCAGTTGAAGATGTCCACCGTTGGCATCTTGACAGAAGTTGGTCGGGTATCGGGTATCACTTCTTTATCCGCAAAGACGGTACCGTGTGGCGCGGCAGACCTGAGGACAGAGTGGGCGCACATACTGTTAACTATAACTCAAGGTCAATCGGCATATGCTTCGAAGGTAACTTTGAAAAAGAGCCAATGTCTGAGGTTCAAAAAGCTGCAGGTCTTGAATTGATTGCCTATCTCAAAGGCAAATATCCCATCAAGGATATAAAGGGCCACGGCGAATTAAAAGCCACCGCTTGCCCTGGTAAGTTCTTTCCTCTTGAAGAAATGAAAACAGGTAAGGCATCTGCCGCAGAAACCGAAAACCGTGCACTGCTATTTCAAAAGGCGGCGCTTGCCGACGGCTTTAAGCTTGCCAAATACGGCGCCGACGGTATGTGGGGGACCGAGACCGAAAAGGTGGCAAAGTCTGCGGTGGTAAAACAGCGCATCTTTTATAAGTATAAAAACCTTACAAAGCTCGTTCAAAAAGCTGTAGGCGTAACCGTAGACGGTCTATGTGGCAAAAACACCACCGCCGCTATAAAGACCTGGCAAAAGGAAAAAGGCCTTGTTGTTGACGGACAGTGGGGCATAAACTGTTGGAATAAATGGAGAGTGGAGAAATGAAAACTATGATAAATACAATCTTTACAGGAGTATGCACAGCACTTACATATTTCTTTGGTGGTTGGGATGTCGCCTTGGCTGTCCTCATTACCTTTATGATATTTGATTATCTGGCAGGGGTAATCATTGCAATCATAAACAAGAAACTGTCAAGCCATATTGGTTTTAAAGGTCTTGCAAAGAAACTCTTTATAATTGTGATATTGGTTGTAGGTGTGTTGCTTGACCGCCTCATCAATAACGGTGAGTGGATATTCCGTTCTCTTGTAGCATACTTCTACATTGCCAATGAGGGTATAAGCATCATTGAGAACATCGCGGTCCTTGGTGTACCTGTTCCGAAAAAAATAATTGAAATTCTTGAACAGATTAAAGACAAGCACGAAAACGACGACAAAACTGAATAATAACTAATTAAAACAATACCGCCGAGCTTTAGCACATCGCTATTGCCCGGCGGTTGATTTTTGTGTTATTCAGTTTTCAAAAAGTCTGCAATTGCCTGTTTTATGATTTGGGCTTGCGGTATGCATTTATCGGTGCACTTTTGTTTAAATTGTGCTGCCATTTCTTTTGGTATCCTAATAGAAATAACATCATACACCTTATTGTTATATCTTGTTTTTACTGCGGTAGAGGTTTTAGTTTTTATTTTCTCTTTCATTATACAGTCTCCTAATTTGGTTAATTACATCTATGAACAACAGAATCGAAACTGCACCAAGAGAAACACGCAATAGTATATTTAACCCAAAATTCGCAACCAAAATCAACAGTACACAAAGAGTCATAATCAAAAAATTTTTTTGTAACACTTGAAAAATTCCTTTCTTTATGATATAATATTTGTGCCACCCTTACGGGTGAGGGGGTTGCCCCCCTCATTTTGTGGCGCCTACCACCATCGGATTGCTGTTATCAAAGCGGCTATTGCAACGAGCGCTTCGATTATTAAAGTAGCAATCTCAAAAGCGGTAGGCTTTTTCTTTTTCTTTTTCATCAGTACCACCCCCTTTCTGTAATATATTATAACATACTGCTTGCAGTATGTCAAGGCTTTTTTTGAAAAAATTTTTAAAAATTTATAAATTTTTTTAGCATATAGGGTAGAGATAGCATCATTCGTAGAAACAGGTAACCAGTAGGGCGAATAGTTTGTAACTCTTCGGTTGTTTTTTACAATTTAGTACCCTAATTAGTACCCTAATTAGAATGAAATCTGCGTTATTCTGTGTTATTTGATGAATAAAAAACGATAAAACAAAAAAGTGCCGTAAACCCGCATAAACACTGGGTTTTAGGCACTTTTCTTTTTGGCAGCGGTATAAGGATTCGAACCTCAACAAACAGAGTCAGAGTCTGCCGTGCTACCGTTACACAATACCGCTATATTTATCAGAAAAACTTACCGACTTGATTATTATATCCTTTTATTTCATTTTGTCAAGTAGTTTTTAATATTTTTTCCTAAAAAACATATTTATTATTACCTTTATTCTTGAAAAAAACTATATGCTCTGTTATACTTTTTTAAGAGGTGATTACTTTGAGTGATAATTGTGAAATGTGTGCAAACTATGATTATAATTATGAATCCGACTGTTACGAGTGCGCTATGCAGTTGGATGAGGATGAGATGTCGGACTTTTTGGCACACTCAACTCAAAATTGCCCCTATTTCAAGCTTTATGATGAGTATAAAATTGTTCGCAAACAAAACTAATTTTACAGGAGTTATTGTATGAAAGCATCCGATAAAGCACGCTACAAGGAATTGTGCGAACTTGCTCTTTATTATAACAAGCGATATTATGAAGATGATGACCCTGCCGTAACCGATTATGAATACGATATGCTTATGCTTGAAATCAAGCATTATGAACATGAAAATCCCGAAATCGTCACCCCCGATTCACCAACACAAAAGGTTGGCGGTGTTGCACTTAATACCTTTGAATCTGTGGAACATACTGTAAGAATGGAAAGTTTGCAGGATGTGTTTAACGAGGACGAGCTTATCGCCTTTGACCGTCGTGTCCGCGACGCAATAGGGGAGGTAGCATATTCTGTTGAGCCTAAAATCGACGGACTTTCTGTTTCTTTAGAGTATCGCGACGGCGTTTTTGTTCGCGGCTCAACCCGTGGTGACGGAAACACAGGTGAAGACGTTTCTGCAAACCTTATGACCATTCGCACGGTGCCTAAAAAACTCAAAACCGAAATTCCTTTTTTAGAGGTACGCGGTGAGGTATATATGCCGCGCAAATCCTTTGACAAGCTTGTTGAGCAACAAATTGCTGAGGGTGGCAAATTGGCTAAAAACCCACGGAATGCCGCCGCAGGCTCTTTGCGTCAAAAAAACCCTCGAATTGCCGCCCAGCGAGAGCTTGACATATTCCTTTTCAACATCCAACAGTCAGAGGGGATAGAGGTTGAATCACACATTGACTCCCTTGATTATATAAAAGGTATAGGACTAAACGTTTTGCCTTTCTATAAGCGTTGCGAAAATATCGAGCAGGCAATTGCCGAGGTGCGCCGTATAGGTGAACTGAGAGGCAGCCTTGATTTTGATATTGACGGCGCGGTCATTAAGGTGGACAGTCTGCCTTTGCGTGCACAAATTGGTAGCACTGCCAAATATCCCAAATGGGCTGTGGCGTATAAATACCCTCCTGAAGAGAGGGCGTCAAAACTGCTTGATATTGAGATTACTGTTGGCAGAACGGGTGCCGTTACTCCAACTGCAATATTTGAGCCTGTGCAGCTTGCAGGTACCACTGTGTCAAGAGCCACCTTGCACAATCAGGATGTTATTGACCAGTTAGGCGTTAATATTGGTGACACTGTCGTTGTTCGCAAGGCGGGGGAAATCATCCCTGAAATAATAGGTGTGCAGTCTAAAAATTCTGCAGGTACCTTTAAATTGCCTTGTAACTGTCCTTCTTGCAATAACCCTCTTGTCAGACGTGACGATGAAGCGGTGTTAAGGTGTGAAAATCCCTTGTGTCCTGCTCAGCGTATGAGAAATCTTATCCATTTTGCCTCCCGTGATGCAATGGATATTGAAGGCTTGGGTGAAGCTTTGATTGAACAGCTTTCTGATGCCGATTTACTCAGTACACCTGCAGACATTTACACTCTTACTGCAGAGGATATAACCTCTCTTGACCGCTCGGGTGAGCGCTCTGCTCAAAATCTTTTGACCGCCATTGAAAAATCAAAGGATAACGACCTGTGGCGCCTTATATTCGGACTTGGTATCCGTCTTATCGGCTCTAAAGCCGCTAAAATATTGGAAGAAAACTTTGAGGGATTAGAGCAGATTATGTCTGCCACAAAAGAGCAACTTGTTGCTATTGACGGCATCGGTGATACTATGGCAGACAGTATCATATCCTATTTTTCTCAGGATGACAGTCGCGTGCTTGTTGACCGATTGGCTGAATATGGCTTGAATATGCTTAGTCGCAGGCAAGCCGCAACCGGCAATCTTAGCGGAAAGACCTTTGTGCTTACGGGCACACTGCCTACAATGAGCAGAAACGAAGCTACTGCTCTTATTGAATCGGTCGGCGGTAAAGTGTCGTCCTCAGTTTCTAAAAAGACTGATTTCGTTGTTGCAGGTGAGGAGGCAGGCAGTAAGCTTGTTAAAGCGCAGCAATTGGGTGTAACGCTTCTTACCGAACAACAACTTATTGAAATGACAAATAACTAAACGTAAAGCAGTCGTGTTATGCGGCTGCTTTACTTTTTTGTTGCAAAATCGATAGTTTTCTGTTATAATCACTGTGTATGAATTTATAAGGGGGTATATGTCTCTTGGACATTGACACATCCGACATTATTATTCTTATTTCTATTGCATTTCTGATTTTAATGAGTGCTTATTACTCTGCAACAGAAATGGCGTTTGCGTCTCTTAACCGTCTCAGAGTTAAGGCAATGGCAGAGGACGGAAATAAAAAAGCTAAATTGGTTATGAAATTGCTTGACGATTTTGACCGCCTTATTTCCGCAATTCTTGTCGGTAATAACATCGTTAATATTTTATCCACATCATTGGCAACCTTAATATTTGTTAAGCATTTTGGCGATGCGGGAGTTACGCTTTCCACTGTTGCTATGACGATTCTTGTGCTGATATTTGGTGAGGTTTGTCCTAAAGGTATTGCTAAGGAAACGCCTGAAAAGTTTGCACTCTTTTCTGCACCTTTTATCAGATTGTGTGTAGTTGTGTTTACACCAATTATCTTTGTTTTGGTTTTTTGCAAAAAGACTATGCTGAGGTTTTTTGTTCACGGTGACGAAGAAAAAGATACCATTACCGAAGATGAACTGATTGACTTTGTCGAAGAAGCAGAGCAAGAGGGAAGCATTGACGAGCAAGAAAGCGAGCTTATCCGCAGCGCAATTGAATTTGGCGAAATTGATGCAGGCGGCATTGCTACACCTCGCGTTGATATAGTTGCAGTTGAACGCGGATGCACAAAGGAAGCGATTGCTCAGGTGTTTAATGAATCAGGCTTTTCCCGATTGCCTGTTTATGAAGAAACCCTTGATAATATTGTAGGAACAATACATTATAAAGACTTTTTCACAAAAGTATACCGCCACAAGGTAAAGGTAGAAAGCATAATGAAAAAACCTGTTTTTGTTACAGGCTTTATGAAGGTGCAAGACCTTTTAAGAAAACTGCAAAGCAGTAAGGCTCATATGGCAGTTGTGGTTGACGAATACGGCGGCTCGGCAGGTATCATCACAATGGAAGATATTCTGGAAGAGCTTGTTGGTGAAATATGGGATGAGCACGACGAGGTAGTTGAAGATATCACACCGTTGGCAAACGGCAGTTACCGTGTGTTATGCTCAGTTGAATTTGAAAAGTTTATTGAGTATTTTGATTTAGATACAGTTGATGACTACACATCGGTAAGCGGTTGGGTGTATGACCGACTCGGTAAAATTGCCGAAACGGGTGATACCTTCGAGTCAGATGGGCTGTCTGTTCGAGTGGCAGATACCATTCAGCGCCGCGTAACCCGAATTGTTGTCACACCGATTGTAAAAGAAACCGAAGAAGAGGAATAACCTTTTCGGAAAGGATGTTTTTTATGGTACTTAACACAGAATTTTGGGAGGCTTTGACCGGCGCACAACGCCGCCGATTTGCAAAAGCCAACTGCGAAGCAACCTATAAAAAAGCCATTATGTATCAGATATTTGCTACGTTGCTTGGTGTAATTGGAATTGGCTTGTTTTTGCCTGTTGCCGATACTGCCAACCGTTATTGGAAGGGCTATCATTCCTTAAGAGAGGAAGAAATGCCTATTTCTGTTAAAATTATGAGCGGAATTAACTTTGTGTTAGGCTTGTTTGCCAATATCGTTATTTTGCTTATGCATCGCAAAGAAGATTACGGAATGTTTGTAAACACATTGACTCGCCGTCGTCTTGAAGCAATGCTTAATGAGACTGAAAATGTTGCTGTATCTACAAATGAAACCGACGACCCATTCCGTATTGGCAATTTTACTACTGAAAAGGTTATTGAGACCAGACCTATGCGTCAGGGTTGCGAAAATTTCCCCTCTGCCGCAATGCTTGCAATTTCCGTTGCAATTATTGTAGGTGTGTTTTTCCTTTTTTCATTACTTTTCTCAGGCTGCAACAGCAAGGATGCTGATAAAGAGGGTTCAAACAATGATTCATCAACTCCCTCAAGTTCAGATGTTTCATCTGCTATTACGAAAGAGCAGTTTGGCGAACTTACTGTATATCCTAACAAGTGGGATTCGGATGTTTCAATGCAGATTACTGCTACTGACGGACTAAAACTTCGTAAGGGTCCAACCACTAAGGATGATATTATAACCAAAATGGCGGATAAGTCGGAAATTGTTGTGCTTAACTACGACGAGTATGAAAATTGGTACTTTGTATCATATACTCAGGGTGGCAAAACACTTTACGGATGGGCTTGCGCCAGAAGCGGTGAGGATGTCTATATTTCTCCTATGAGTAACGGTGATGATATTGAAGACACATCTTCAACTGAGAGCAGTGAGGATGCTAAAAACCTGCTCACCAAAGCCCAGCTTAAAGAGATGGCTGCAAGTCATATTCAGGCAGTTATAGACGTTGAAAACGATTTTGTAAGCTATGTTAAGTGTGATAATACCGATATGGGCAGTGCAGTTTTCTTTGGTGACGATTCAGTTGGCGTTAATTATTTCAAGGTTACAAATGTTGATAATTCAACCGGAATTAAGGATTATTTGAATAAATACTTTGTTTCGGTTCAGGCTACCAAGCATAGTGGTATTGAAGTGGTTAATGACGATCAAAAAAGCTCGGTACCCGAAAATCCCGTTGTGTCGTATAATGGTGCACTGTATGTAAGCAGTATTTCTGAGGTTGATATAGAGATTGATATGAATACCTTTGAGGTGCTGTCTTCTTCTGAAAAGTCTTATGTAACAACCGTTTCAGGTGTTAGTGGAGATAAGAATATAGTAAAGTTCACAATCAACTTCCAGTATGTCGATGAAGTGTTGCTTGTAACTTCATATTCAAGAAGTTAAATTAAGATAAAAAAACAAGGCTCATTTGAGCCGTACTATTAAGGACAGTAAAAAAGCTGTGTAGAAAAATTTCTACACAGCTTTTAATTTTGTTTTATAGCGTAAAAAGCAGGGAAAATGTATATCATATTTTCACACTTTAGGAGAACCTGAAACTCTCAACCTTTCTCACATCTAATTGCTGCCTGTACGGCTGACAGCAAAAGTGGGAATTTCTGTTCTTCGTTATTTATGAACGTACATTCTTGACATACCCGTCTCGCCGTCACATTGCACCATACAGAAAAATTCCCAACCGTATCTTTCATAAAAGCCTGTATAGTCAGTAACCAAATATACAGGGGTAATGCCTGCCAATTTCAAATATTCAACTGCCATATTGAGTAAATGTCCTGCAATTCCTTGTCCGCGGTGTTTCTCTTCTGTGAAAACGGCGCAAATATTGGGGGAGAGGTCAGGACGATTGTGAAAATCATTTTCAATAACGCCCAGACCGCTGACAATCTGACCTTCGTGCAAACAAAGATACCAGCCGTATTCGGTTTCGTTTTGCAAGTATGCGGTCATACATTCAAGATACGCTTCAGTTGGCGCCGACATGTTACTACTGAACCACTCCGCTGCTCGAAGCATCAGTTCAGGCTTTTCCCGAAGTGTAATATATTGATATTCTGTTGCCAATATTCTCACCACGTTCTGTTTCTTATTTTTTCTTTAAAACAATAGCAATAAAATTCAAATATTTACATGCTCCTGCTTCAATAGCCTTTCTGTCATTTATAGCATATTCATTGTCGCACTGTATCCAATCGTTCCAACATTCTTCATTGCTTTCC
>JAZOLY010000034.1:0-17049 GCA_045653445.1 Acutalibacteraceae bacterium | reverse complement strand
TCTTCAACCGATAAACGTGCATAAATTCCTACGTCTACCCCAATCTTTTTGCGCATAGGGATTTTGTTATACTCAGGTATTCGGCTTTTTCTCGCCATAAAATCACTTCCTTTTTCTTGATGATTTGTAGTGTATTCTTTTGAACTTACTGAATTATAAATTGTCATTGTAATTATGCCTCCTTCTTCCATAATTTGTTTTTTTAATTTGTATTTTGTATGTACGCAAAAATGCCGATTTGTAATTTCGGCATTTTTGCGTTAAAACTGTTATGATGCGTCTTTTAATTTTTGTTGATCTGCTACTGATTGAGCAGTTTCCAACATATTCTCGGCGAAAATTGCATATCCACGTGTTGGATCGTCAACCAAAACATGAGTAATTGCACCCACTAATTTACCGTTCTGCACGACTGGCGACCCAGACATACCTTGCAGTATGCCGCCTGTTTCACTAAGCAAGGTTTTATCGGTTACTGTTATTTCAAAATTTTTAATCTCTGAGTTGGGATTTATTTTATCAATTCGCACATCATAATAACAGGGAGTTTGTCCGTTTATAGTTGTATAAATCTTGGCAGCACCCGTTTGGGCTTCGTTCCAATAAGCCAGAGGCATAATTTCACCTGTCGGTTGATAGTTGCAGTCAAAATAGACTCCGTTATTTGTGTTTTTGATAACCTCTCCCAAAGGCGAGCGAATTTTAAGGGCACCAAGGAGTTCTCCCGGATTGCCTGCGGCGCCTTTGCGAAAACTATAAATCGTTGCATTTACCGCCTTGCCCTGCGAAATCTCGATTGTTTTGCCTGTATCGGCATCGCATATGGGATGACCAAAGCCCACACCCACCGATAACTTGGGATGATAAAAGGTCATTGTACCGATACCTGCACTGCTGTCACGCACCCACAGACCAATATGATAAACACCGTCATCTGTGCCTTTTTTGGCAGTTACACAAGCGGTGAACTCTTTTTCATCGCGGTGGCAAAGAAAACTCATTGCCCTGCCCTCTGACTTTTTGACGCAAGCGGTTACGTCTTCAATAGAACTGACCTTTTTGCCGTCAATTGAAATTATCAAATCTCCCACCCTTATGCCTGCATCAAGAGCAGGATTTATATTGCCCTCTGCCGAATTAAAGGCGGCGCTTCCAACCACCATGACTCCCTCTGAATAAAGCATCACACCAAATGGAGTGCCGCACACCACCACGCTGTCGGCAGGTGCCACCGACACCCTCATATCTTTGACAGGCACTATTCCCAACACCTTCATTACCGATTGGTATGTTGTGGCGTCAGTTGAGGATACACTTTTTACTCCCTTTTCGTTTTTTGCAACAACCGTACAAAAATTGTTGATTTTTATTTGTGATTTACTGCCAGAATAAATATATTCGGGGTATTTTGCATCGCAATATATTATTGCTGAAAAAGCAACCACCGAAAAAATCATTGACATTAAAAATAAAAATTTAACAAGCTTTTTAATTGCTTTTCACCTCCGCTTATATGTTTTCCAACTGCAAAAATTATATTTAATCTGAATTTTCCCCCGCTGCTAATTTGAGGATTTTTTATCGGTTTAAGTGGGGTTGTAATTATTTTTTCAAAATTTTGATAAAAAAATAAGACCGAGTTTTTTCGGTCTTATTCGTTATCGGTTGTGCCTGCAACCTGCATTAAACACATCACCACTACGCCCACTGTTGAGCCTATCACCAATCCAAGCCAAAACATATAAGCACCCCCTGTACCATATGATATTCGTGCTTATTGTATTTTGCCACTTGAAATGGATTTTATTCTGTGATTTGAATGGTTGCAAGATAGTCAATTATACCTTGTGTGATTGCTACCGCCATTCTTTCGTTATGATAGTCGGTTTTAATCATTTCAAGGTCACCTGAGTTGGACATAAATCCGTTTTCGGTAAGTATTGCGGGGCAGCAGGATACCCTTGTAACATAAAAAGGATAATACTGCACTCCTCTGCCCTCGGTAAAGTTTTCTACACTGCGGCTATATACCGCATCGCACAAGGGCTTTGAGAAGGGGTAGAAATAATAGTCCTCGTATCCATTTGCCTTGCTTGAGGCTGACGAATTGCGGTGAATGGATATAAACAAATCCGGCTTTTCTTTTTGGGTTATTAGATTGCGTTCTTCCAAAGTTATATCGACGTCGGTGGTTCTGGTCATAACTACCGTTGCACCCAAACTTTCAAGTTCACGTTGAAGCTTGCGTGACAAAATAAGATTAAGCACCGCCTCGGTATACTGCTTGGACGAGCCTACTGCACCCGGTTGAACTCCGCCGTGGCCTGGGTCTACCACGATTTTAACCCCCTCCAAAGAGTAGCCGTAATAGTTGGTTGAGGGTGTTATCTGCACCGGGTCAAGAAAATAAAACTGCAATTGATTTTGCTCATTATATTCAGCAGTCCATCCGTAAAATTTGCCTTTTTGTTTTAGCCACAAACGAAGAACGTAATATCCTCTGTCACCCTTAATCCATTCGGCGCGGCTGAAAATGGGACTGTTTTCCACATCCACTCTGCCCTGTGCCGACTGAGTGTAGCAAAACTCAATATCAAGATACTCATAGGTCAGTTCGCTGACCGAATAATCGGGACGTCGGTCGGTAAGATTAGGGGCTTTGTACTGTTGCGGAGCAAGGGTTACGTTAAAGGGTGCCTTCCACGCGGTATCAAAGGTTATTACAGTATGCCTGCCGTTATCCTCGGTGTTTACCGCAGTGATAGTATTAGTTTCAGGCAAAATCGCCTTGAAAATTTTAATGTTTTCGTCGGAATAAACACGTTTGCCGTAATCAAGGTTGCGGAACTTAACGTCCTTTCCGCTTTCGGGATTGAAAAACACCGAATCCTTATCGGAACAGTAATCAACCGTACCCTGAGGCAGATAGGCGTTGGTAGGTCGGCTTCGCTCGTCAAGAGGGCTGATTATATCAAGGGTTTCAGTCTGCGATACAGCAACCTCGGCTACGTATCTGTCACCCTGACCTACAATAATTCCGTATCCGCTTTCGTACACCTGTTGAGCAGGACGTGATACGATTGATTCCGCTTCGGTCTTTTTGGCGCGCACAATCAATTTTCCGCCTGATTTGGTTTCTTCACTGTTGCCGATTTTGGAGGTAATAATAAGGGTGCCCATTTCAACAGGCACATCCTGTGCTTGAGGAGTAATAAACGTGGCGGTGTAGGTTGCAAAAACGTCAGCCTTATCATTTGTAGCACCGCCGGTTACATTCATTTCCTTAACCTCGTCACCGATGCGTGCCCAAAGCTTTGCTCCGTTTTTAGCTACGGCACTGACGGTAATCTCTACGTCACCGTCACACCACTGCTCACCCGACGGGTAAATAGAACGAATGTTTATATTTTTATAATTGACGGTATAAACCTTTGTTGTATCTTTATGCTTAAAGGTAAAGGTGTTTTTGCCGTTTGAAAGCTTGAAATCAAGAGAAAAATAGCCTGTTTCGGTGCGCTCAACATCCTTGCCGTTAACGGTTAAAGGATAGTTGGGGTCTGATGCACCGACAAAACTGACAGAGTCACTGTATGTGGTAAAATTCGCAGAAGAGGGGGATGTGATTGACAAAGCCTTTATTCCAAAACTTTCGTCATTTACCTTTGACAAAACCTCTTTAAGCTTATCAAGATTTGCAAGAGCCGACAAGGAGTCGGCAAGCATACCGTTATTACCCAACGACACGTACTGCTCGCACTGAAGCATTACATTGTACTGGTCAACCTCACCTGACTGCGCGCCCTTAGAGTTAAGCATAAAATACAAAGGCTTGATTCCGTTGAAGGCATCTATCCACTTTTGTGAAAGAGCTTTGTAGCCCTGCTCACCCTCTGCCTCAAAGGGTATATCGGTCACAAGTGTAAAATCGGTTGCGCCACGCTTTGCCCAATTAAGCGCAAGGTCGAACTCAGTTGCAGGCAGACTTATACCGATGCAGACTCCGTAACCCGATTTGCGCACTTCGGTGCAAAGGCTTCTTACAAAATTGAAAAGGGCTTGTTGTTTATAGCTTTCGTAGCCCTCGCCGCTACCCGATTTTGCATAGGCACTGTATGTGGGATTGTCAGTCAAATCGGGGGATTCAAGAACTATTCCGTCAACACCGAGTGAGCAAAGATTGCCCATTTCGGCACAACTGTATGTAAGAGTGTCACCTGCAGATATATCATAACTGCCTTTGGGAGAACGGGTGGGGTCGATGCTTGCATAAACCAGCACGCCCTTTTTATGCGCCGATGAAACAGTGTAAGAAAGCAGGTCGGCATCGGCGGCTTTAAATCTGCCACTGTTGTAAAGGGCACCTTTTTCGGTTAAAACAGGCATTACTATGCAGTTGTATCCGCTTTTTTGAGCGTTATCAATATGCCCGTCAATCTGGGTTTTTGCATCTGCGTCAAGCTCAAAATCCACCCCTGCGGTAATATATCCCCCAAGCACTGCCTGAGGTGCAGAGGTTATGGGTTCAACCGCGTTTTCAATTTTGTCTGCTTTTGAGGGAACGTCTGCGCCCGTAGGTTCGCTATCACCCTTAAAAAGCAACACAGACACCACCGACAGTATGACTGCTACTGTCAGCAAAACCGCAAGTATTATAATACTTTTTTTGTTTTTTAAATTCATTTTACTCTCCGTTATTTTGGGTGGATTTTATCACTTTATAAAAATTGTCACGTTCTAATTTATTTGCCTCTTGCTCTGCAAAAAAACTTGAATAGGAATACATTACCCAACCCGACACGCCATCGGTTTTGTTAACAAGTTCCCCTTGCCGTGCCAATATGTCGTTGTACTGACTCCATTCGATATTATTTTCATCAGTTGAGCCAATTCGGTAGGCGCCAAGCCCTATATACAACTGGGCATTGTAATTTTCAAAAAGAGCGCACCACTCGTTAAGCAGATTATCAAAACGGGACTTTTCCTGCGGATATTCGAAGCCAAAATAAAGTTGAGGCATAACATAGTCAACATATCCGCCGTCAAGCCACGCTTTAATATCGGCATAAACAGTATGGTAATTATTTTCCACCGATGCCATTGGACTGATTCCAAAGACACAATGGGGATTTATGTTTTTAACGGCGTTATAAACCGTACTTACCATAGCGTTAACATTGGCACGCCGCCAATCTGCCAATTCAAGAGGATTGGACGAAACCTGAGTGCGATATGTAGCGTAATGTGCCTCGTCAAAAATTTCGTCGTTGGTTGGGTAAAAATAATCGTCAAAATGTATGCCGTCAACCGAATAATTCTGCACGATTTCTCGCACACCCTCTGCCACAAGATACTGAACCTCAACTTCGGCAGGGTTAAGATAAAGTCCGCCGTTACACTCAACAACAAAGGTATCGTTGGACTTGTCATCATCGGTCAGCCAGATTTTTGCAGGGTTGTTGTCGGCAAGCAAGGATAAATCGGTTGAAATAAGAGATACCCGATAGGGATTTATCCAGGCGTGAATTTTTATCCTTTTGCGGTGAGCAATCTCTATCATAATCTGCAAGGGGTCGATTTGTGGGTCCTGCCCTTGAGTTTCGGTAAGATATGCCGACCAAGGAAAAAGCTCAGATTTATAATAGGCGTCGCAATGACTGCGGACGTGAACGTAAACATTGTTTATTCCGTATTCAAGGCATTTATCAAGGGCTTTTTCAAAAGAAGCGGCAAATCCCTCTTTTGACTTATACATATCCCCTATCTCGTAATAAGAAAACCACATTCCCCTGACCTGATTTTTAACAAACGTCGCATCCTTTTGAAAAAACTCTGAAGCAGTTGAGTTCACCTTGCTGCTTGTTGAGGGATTGCTTGTGCCTGCCTTTTTTTGACCTTGGCAAGAGGTAAAAGAGAAGGTTAAAACTATTATTGCCAAAATTGACATAAAAGCCTTGAAAAAACTTTTTTTCACAACCAATCCCCTTTTTTTGATAAATTATAATAATTATATCTTATATGATAAAACAATTCAACATAAATAATTATTTTCTGACTTGTAAAATATTGACACCTGTAATAATTTGATGTAAAATATTACTATCAGTAATATTTTAAGGAGTACATTATGGCAAACAAGCTTTTAATTGTTGTTGATTACCAAAAAGATTTTGTTGACGGCGCTCTTGGCTTTGAAGGTGCAAAAGTTATTGAAGATGCACTTTGCGAGAAAATTAACAGTTATATACGCACGGGGGACGAGGTTGTCTTTACTCTTGACACCCACGAGCAAAAATATCTGTTTACCAACGAGGGCAAGCATCTGCCTGTAAAGCACTGCATAAAAGGTACGGCAGGCTGGCAGCTTTACGGCAAGGTTGCACGTCTTGCAGAGGGTCGCAAATGCTTTGAAAAGCCCACATTTCCTTCTTTAGAGCTGGCAAAATACATTGAGGGAAAGGGTTACAAATCCATTGAGCTTGCAGGTGTGGTAAGCAACATCTGTGTGCTTTCAAACGCCGTTATGGCAAAATCGGCGGCACCCGATTGTCAAATTATCGTTGACTCTGCAACCGTTGCATCAAACGACACGGAAATGGAGCAAAAGTGCTTTGATATTTTGCGAAATCTTCACGTTGAGGTGCTGTAATGGTTATTAAACCGAAAGTCGACTCTTACTGCAGTGAAAAGGGCGAAATAATCGCCAAGTGTCCTCACTGTAATACAGAGGGTAAAATGCAGGTCTTTGGAAGTGACACTTCCCTTTATATCAATTCTATTCAGTTAAAGAAAATACATAACAATTTTTTTGCAGTTTGTACCAACTGTAAAAACACCTTTGAGGTATAAAATGAAATTTTATTTTTGGGTTTATCTTGTAATTATAAGCCTTTTGGCTATCATTGTTACTGCAAGTGATAAATACAAAGCAACCAAAGGCAAGCGGTACAAAAGAACACCCGAAAGTTCTCTTTTATCCATTGCATTTTTGGGTGGCAGTGTGGCGATGTTTTTGACTATGCTTTTTATAAGGCACAAAACCCGCAAGCCCAAATTTATGGTTGGTCTGCCTATTATAATAGCTATTCAGTTGGGTCTTTTATTTTTATCAATTAAAACAGGGGGCGCTTTATGAGTAAGGAATTTGCGCGAATACTTACCCTTTTAAGAAAAGAGCGTAATCTTTCGCAAAAAGAAGCAAGCGACGCTTTGGGCATATCTCAAGCTCTGCTTTCCCATTATGAAAACGGCAAGCGTGAATGCGGATTGGAGTTTTTATGTACTGCGGCAGACTTTTACAAGGTAAGTTGTGACTATCTGTTAGGCAGAACTCCCGACCGTTCAGGCAATTTTGTTACTCTTGCCGACCTGCCTGTGCTTTCAGGTGGAGACGGTGCCACCTCAAGTGAGCTTTTGCTTGAAAAGCGTCTTACCATCAACTCATTAAACCTTATTTTCTCCTTGCTTATGGAAGTTGGAAATCGAGACATTTCCGACGACTGCGCCACCGTTATCATGACTTCAATTTACCGTGTGCTTAGAATACTGCACGTTACCGACAAGTCTAACCCAAAAAATATGTTTACGCTTCCCTCTTACAACTACTGCGCTTTGACAGGCGGAGTTACCTCTGTGTGCGAGGCAAACGCCATAAACGTTGCGCGAAATCAAAGGCTTGACGGTGAATCAAAAACGCCCGTTGCCGTGTCACCCGAAAAGCTTAGCGAAAAATATCCTTTATATGCTCCGGCACTGCTTAGTCTTGTAACTATGGTTGAAGATAGAATTAAAAATCAAGGCAACGAATAATTTAACGATTTGTTTATATATTCGACATAAAATATTGGTATTATTTGATATAATACTCATATTCATGACGAGAGGATTGTACTGATGAATATTTTGTTTTTTCTGCATCCAAAGAGTGAAATAAAATACATATATAACGACAGCTCCCTGAGAAAAGGCATTGAGCTTATGCGTAATGACGGATACTCTGCTATTCCTGTCATTGACCGCGAGGGCAAATACGTCACTACCGTCAGTGAGGGTGACTTTTTAAACTACATAATCGACAAGGGTGAATGTTCTCTTAAAAAATTAGAGGGCACCCTTATCAGTGATATTGCCGGTGATAATCGCAACCCTGCGGTAACTATAAACGCCACTATGGGTGACCTTATATCAAGGGCTATGGAGCAAAACTTTGTGCCTGTTACCGATGACCGAGGTATGTTTGTGGGCATCATAACCCGAAAGGATATTATTAAATTTTTAGCAACTGAAGAAGGAGATATAAAATGAGCATTGCCATTGTAACCGGTGCCAGTTCAGGTATGGGTAAAGATTTTGCAGAGGCTCTTGCAAGCCAAGGCAAATTTGACAAGATTTGGGTTATTGCCCGCAGAATCGGTCGGTTAGAGGCTCTTAAAGAGCGGTTTGGGGATATTATCCGCCCTGTTGCCCTTGACCTTACCGATAAAAACTGCCTTTTGTCATATAAATCAATGCTTCAAAACGAGCAACCTGACGTGGCGGTGCTTGTTAATTGCAGCGGATTTGGCAGATTTGGCACTTACGATGATATTGACACCGACGATGCACTGGGTATGATTGACCTTAACAGCAAGGCTTTGGTGGCTATGACCGAGTATACTCTGCCTTATATGAAAGAGGGGGGCGAAATCTATCAGTTGTGCTCACTGTCATCCTTTCAACCCGTGCCATACCTTAACGTTTACGCCGCAAGCAAGGCTTTTGTGCTAAGTTACTCAAGAGGACTGAATGCAGAACTTAAAGGGCGCAAAATCAAGGTTATGGCAGTTTGTCCCGGTTGGGTCAGGACGGAATTTTTTGACCACGCCACTGCTACTGATAACAAGGCGGTTACCTATTACAACAAGATTTACGAATCAAAGGACGTAATAAACACTGCTCTTAAGGATATGAAAAAAGGCAAAGATGTGTCTATTCACGGGTTTAGGGTAAAAGCCCAGGTTTTACTTGTTAAGCTTCTACCCCACTCACTTGTTATGAAAATTTGGCTTAAACAACAAAAGCACTAAGTTAGTCGATATAAATTCCTTGCGGAATTTTCGATATGGTTTTGCATTTCTCGCGGAAGACGAGATATACAAAACCTCGATATGTGCTTTGCACTCGATATGTCCTATGGACAAGTTGACGTAAAAAAACTACCCGAAAAATCGGGTAGTTTTTTATACATTCTGTTTTGATAAGGTTTTAAGTTCTTTTAAAATGGGTGTTACCAACACTATTGTCAGCAAAAATGTTGCCAAATCAGCAACAGGTTGAGATATGATTATACCCCACATTCCAAACAACTGTGGCAATAAAAGAACACAGGGAATTAAGAGTACACCCTGCCTTGCCACTGCCAACAAGGATGCCCGTACCACTTTGCCGAGATTTTGAGCCATCATATTGCCGAGCACAACAAAGGACATTATTGGATGAGTTAATAACTGCATTTGTAAAGCCTGACGTCCAATCATAATAACATTTTCATTATCCTTGAACACGCTGATAACTTTATCTGCTAAGAAAATGCCTACACCGCTGACAACCACCAAAAAGACTGCCGAAACCTTTACACAAAACCAAAAGGCTTTAAGCACTCGGTCATATTTTTTGGCGCCGTGGTTAAATCCGCAAACGGGTTGAAAACCTTGACCGAAACCGATAACTGCTGCCGCAACAAAAAACATTATGCGGGATACAATACTCATTGCCGAAATTGCATCATCCTGAGGAATGGCCATTTCCATTGCCGCACTTGCCGCAGAGAAGTTGAGACAGACGGTAGCAAGGCTTGAAATACCTTGACGGAACAAGGATGGCGTGCCGCAACGCAATATCTCTTTTACAAAATCGGTTGTTGGTTTAAACAACTTAATATTAAGGCGCAGATTACCCTTTTGCAACGTGCCGATAACAAGCAGTATAAAGCCCACAGTCTGACTTATAACAGTAGCAATGGCGGCACCTTTAACCTCCATACCCCACTGAGTAATGAAAAGCCAATCCAAACCTACATTAAGCACTGCACCTGATGCAAGTCCAACCATACCGTACATAGCACTGCCCTGAAAACGCAGTTGATTGTTAAGCACACAGGAGGTACACATAACAGGTGCGCCAACAAGAATTATACTTAAATAATCCTTAACATAATCAAGACTTGTTGGGGTTGCGCCAAGCAAATATGAAAGAGGAGTTATAAATACAAGTCCTAATATGGTGATTGCCAGTCCGCCAAAAAGTGACAGACCAAAGCCCACAGTTACCATTTTCTTTGCGCCGTCAGTATTCCCTGCGCCAAGGGCGTGAGAGATAAAGTTGCCCGAGCCGTGACCGAAGAAAAATCCCACAGCCTGAATTATTGACATAAGCGAAAAGACGATACCAACCGCCGCAGTGGCACTGCTATTTTCTCCTCCACCCACAGAACCTACAAAATATGCGTCCGCCATATTGTAAAAGGAGGTTACAAGCATACTGATAATAGTAGGCACTGCCAAACGGCAAATCGCCTTGTGAACAGGTTGGTTGAGCATCAAATCCTGCTTTTGACTGTTGGTCAAGAAAATCACCTTCAAAATTCAAATACCCCGTTATTTTAACATAATTTTTTACATTTTTCAATAATAAGTGGCAATATATCGTGAATTGTGTTATACTGACTTTAAGGATGTGAGACTATGTATCAAGTATCTGCTGTGGGTTGCGACAGCTATGATGAAAAAGAGGTATACTCTGCCCTATCAAAAGCCTTAGAGGTTATAGGTGGGCTTGACAATATAAAGCAAGGCACAAAGGTAGCCATCAAAGCCAATCTTGTGACCTTTATGAAGCCTGACAGGGCGGCTACTACCCACCCCGTTATGCTTTGCGCTCTTGTTAAAATGCTTAAAGAAAAGGGCGCCGAAATTGTAATCGGTGACAGTCCCGGTGGCCTTTACACGTCTGCTTTTGTCGGCAGAGTTTACGCCGCAACGGGTATGAACGAAGCGGTAAAAGTGGGTGCAAGTCTTAATGACGATTATTCGCAGGCAGAGGCAACCTTTGAGGATGCAAAAGTGGCAAAGCGATTCACTTATACCGCTTTTCTTGACAAGGCAGATGTGATTATTAACTTTTGCAAGCTTAAAAGTCACGGTATGATGGGTATGTCTGCCGCCGTAAAAAATATGTTTGGCACTATTCCCGGCACTATTAAGCCTGAATATCATTTTAAATACCCCGACCAAAGTGATTTTGCCAATATGCTTGTTGACCTGAACGAGTATTTTAAGCCCTGCCTTAGCATTGTTGACGGTGTTATCGGTATGGAGGGTAACGGTCCCACTCAAGGAAAGCCACGTAAAATAGGCGTTGTGCTTGCTTCCAAATCGCCCTATCTTATTGACAGAGTGTGTGCTCATATTATAGGCATGAAGGCTGACGAGGTTCCCACTGTCAAGGCATCTGTTGAACGGAATTTGTGCCCCGAAAATTTAAGTGACATCAGCATTTTTGGTGATGTTGAGAAATTTGTATTACCCGATTTTGATATTATCAAAGTTTCAAAAAGTCTGCAGTTTTATGGCCATTCTGCTTTTGGCAGACTAAAAGGCAAGTTGTTTGAGGCTTGCTTATCATCAAAGCCTGTGCTTAAAGCAAGTCAGTGTGTAGGTTGTAACGAGTGCGGCAAAATATGCCCTGCCAAAGCCATCACTATGGTAAAAGGCAAAGCAAAAATTGACCGTGAAAAATGCATTAAGTGTTTTTGTTGTCAGGAATTTTGTCCTAAAGGCGCAATGAAGGTTGGCAGAACACTTATTGCAAAGTTGCTTAATAAGTAACGAGGTGGATTATGGATACTATTGCAGAACTTGTAGTTTTTGCTCTTACCTGGTTTGGTATTATGGCACTAATTGGTATTATTTGTGCCGCAGTAAGCCGTTGGGGTAAAAAACGAAATTCCGATAAAACCACAAAAGACCAAAACGAAAGCCTTGACGATTAACCGTCAAGGCTTAATTTATTTGTTTATAACCTTTTCAATGTAGTCACGCCACATCTGATAAACTCTGTCGGGTTGGAAAGCTTGTGCTTTTTCAGCAGCGCACTGACCCATTTTCTCCATTTCGTCGGGATGTTCAAGCGCCCACATCATCTTTTCTGCAAAGACGTCGGCGTCCTTAATAGGCGCAAGCAAGCCGTTTTCGCCGTCCTTCATAACCATACGGGGACCGCCGCAAGGACAGTCGGTAGAAATTGACGGCACACCCATTGCCAATGCTTCAAGCAGTGCGTTAGGCAATCCCTCGTAATCTGAGGAAAGCACGAACAGACGGGCACTACCCACAGTGCCGATAATATCGTCGGTGTTGCCCGGCATAAATACGCGGTCGGTAAGCCCACGACGCGCAATTTGCTCTTCAAGAGGCTTGCGCAATCTTCCTTCGCCGTAAATGTAGAGATTTTCATCCGTCTTATCGGCAATTTTGCTGAAGGCATCCACAAGCATTGCGTGGTTTTTAATGGGATCAATTCTGCCTGCGGTAACTATGCCTTTACGCTCACCCTCGAATTTGGCGTCAAAGAAACGCTCGTCCACCTGATTAAAAATAATCTCGGAATTATCACGAATCTTTTTGCCAAACCAATCGCGTGCATCGGGGGTTTGAAAAACAACGCCGTCTGTAAATTTATAAAGATTTTTTGCCGCAATCTGCAAAAGTTTGGTTGGATATTCACGAGGTGGGTCACAACGGACAGAAACGATTTTTTTAAAGCGCATACCCACCGTACCAAGCAAAAATCTGAAATTAGGCTCACGCAAAAAGCTAACGGCAACATCGGGCTTAAATTCTTTGCAAATTTTTCTTGTGTTGCTGATAAACTTCAAATTTTTTGTGATTTTATTACCACTGTTTTCACCATCTGTTAAAGTATAGCGTGTAATAGCCTCATTAAGAAGGTATTCCCTGTCTTCCTTGCAGACGGTTACAAGCGCAACGTCGTCACCTGCAACGGCAAACTGATTGGCAAGGCAAGACATAACCCTGCCTGCACCGCCAAAAGAAATAGTGCTGATATAAAATAAAATTTTCATAACACACCTCGTAAAGAGTACATTTGCTTCATTGTACCAAATTTTATAAGGTGTGTCAAGGTGAGTATCAGACTGCTCTGCCATCGTTTTGAATACTTTCAAAAGGGATTACGTTTGATTTTACACCAAACAGTCTTTTCTTAATGCGGCGAAGCATCTTTTTCTCCCACTTTGCAATTTTATCTTCATAAATCATTGCAAACACCAATGCTACCACGCCCAAAATTTCAAAAACACTTTGTACTGCATAACCTAAAGCCATAATTATTACCTCCGTTTAATTTATCTTATGCTTTAAGTATATGAGGTTATGTGTGCCATTTTTGGTACAGGGTTTGATAGTTATAAAAGCCGCTCTGATTTTCAGAGCGGCTTTTACCTTTACGTTACTTATTAAAATCCACCGTGTGATATCCGATAATTTTGCTATCCCATCGGTCATGCTCGCCGTCGCAATTAGGATAGTTATCAATCCACTCGCAAATGGCAAACCCTATAGAAATGTTACCGCCGCTCACTTGACATTTTACCTGCTCATACACTTCTCTGCCGCCATCATTCACAGGAACAGACTCAGTCGCAATAAGTTTGTCGTCAATATAAAACTCAACGCTACCATTTGCGTCAATAATTGCAACCACACCCTCTTTTTCAAAAAGAATTGCGGTTTTAGATATATGGCCCGATGCTATCTGAAATGATTTTTCGGTTTCGTTTTGGCTGTTAAAAACAACATCCATATTTTTCATAAACGGACACCTCTCTAATCTTTGATAATATAATAACATATTCCTTTACCTTATTCAAGCAAAATAACACTCATTGAAAAAATCAACGATTTATGATATACTCTGCTTAATAGTTTGAACGAAAGCGCGGTAGCATTTATAATTTTTATGTGGGTAAAAAAAGATATTGGCGCGGTTTACTCCACAATGTCCACTGAACAGATTGCACCTCTTATTGTCACCACAGTTTTTGTTACGCTGATTAAAGTTGGCGCAATTGCAGGTGTGTTTTTCATAATTAAATGGATTATCAGTAAAATAAAAAACAAATAACACTACACCTAAGGTTGATTTCCCACAACTCAACCAACGGTTTGTAGATTTTTTATAACACCCCGACTATAATAAAATCAAAGGAGGCGGCCTATGGACCAAATTAAAATCGGAAAATTCATTGCCGAGTGCAGAAAAAAGGCGAATTTAACCCAAATGCAGTTGGCAGAAAAACTTAACATTACCGACAGAGCAGTGTCTAAATGGGAACGAGGCAAAGCCTTGCCCGATTCTTCTATTATGCTGGAGTTATGCGGTGTGTTGGGTATCACTGTAAATGATTTATTAAGTGGGGAGGAAATCAATATGGAAAACAATAATCAGAAAAACGAACAACTTCTCTTAGATATGGCGAAAGAATTAGAGAATAAAAACAAAATGATTTGGTCTACTATGTGGGCAATTATGATTGTAAGTATAACAGCCCTAATCGCAGGTCTATTTGTTGTCAGATTTTTTATACCTGAAGGAGTGTGGCAACTCGTCGCGATTCTTGCCCTTTGCGTTGTGTTTTTGATACCCTGCTTCTATGCATTAAAGCTTGAGGTCAGTGTGGGCGCTTACAAGTGCAAAAATTGCGGTCACGAAATTGTGCCTACCTATACGCAGGCACTTAACGCAATGCATATGGGAACTACCCGTTATTTGAAGTGTCCAAAATGCAATAAGCGCACTTGGTGCAAGAAAGTAATAAAGAAATAAAATCCCAATTTGTCTGTTTAATAAGGATACCCTATGACTTTTTACGGTCATAGGGTGTTTTTTACTGCTTTTTCATTTGTCTGAGAAACATTAAAACCGCAAGCACAAGTAACAAGGTGGCGTATCCAATCACCCACCAAAGATGAGAGAAAACTCCGCTCCATTCTCCTGTAAGCACAGAACGCTCCATCTCTACGGCGTGGACAAAAGGAAGTGCATAGGCAATCTTTTTAAAAGCACCGCCAACAAGGTCAAGATCAAACCACACGCCTGATAGCCACGCTGAAAAATTTGTAAGCAAAGCTCCGCAGATGCCCCCTACCTGCTTGTCGGTAAACACACTTCCGCAAAGAAGCCCCAAGGCGATATAAAGCACTGAAACGGGAATAATAAACAAGACAGAATATAAAATATTTACCGTAATATTTAGTCCGAGCAGGATTGCAGCAATATAGCAAACAACACATTGAACGATAGAAATCGGTATGTTAGGCAAAGTGTAGCCGAGAATAAAATCCATTGGCGTCAGCGGTGTTGTATATAGCCGTTGCAACAGCGAACTGCCTCTGTCTTTTGAGATGACGGTAGCAGAAAATAAGGTCATAAACGACAATCCGAAAACGGTAATACCTGGCGCCAATTGCTCTATTTCAAACAGTTCTACGGGGATATTTGCCTGAATTGCGCTAAGCAATAAAATCAACACAAGAGGAAATCCAAGTCCAAATAAAAGAGTCAGAGGATCCCGTAATATTTCTTTTGTGTTTCTGTTTGCAAATGCAAGCATTCTCATTTTGCCACCCCCTTGACAATGCGGATAAAGGCTTGCTCAAAGTTGTCTGATTTCGCCTTTTCTTTAATCTTGTAGGCAGTATCGCAGATAAGCAGTTTGCCCTCTTTCATAATAGCAACGCGGTCAGACAGTGCCTCAGCCTCTTCCATATAGTGAGTTGTCAGAACAATCGTAACCTTGCCTTTAAGAGATAGGATTAAATCCCACAGTTCCCTTCGGGCAAGCACATCAAGGCCAAGGGTTGGCTCGTCAAGAAAGAGTATCTGCGGTTCGCTGATAAGTGCCATCGCAATGCTCAGTCTTCTCTGCCATCCACCTGACAGTTTGCCTGCTTTTTTGTTGAGAAAAGAGCCAAGTTCAAGTTGTTGGGTGACTTCTTTTATTTTATCGGCTCGTTCATCCTTGGAAAAACCGTAAACCCTACACATTAAATCAAGATTTTCACCAACAGAAAGACCTTGTGCAATTGCGGTTTCCTGTGGTGATAGGGCTATAACCGATTTGACGGCGGCAGGCTCTTTGCGAATGCTTTTTCCGTTTACAAAAGCATCTCCGCTTGTAACCTCAGTTAGACAGGACAACATCTTTATTGCAGTTGTTTTGCCTGCGCCGTTAACACCCAGCAATGCCAACAGTTCACCTTTTAAAACCTGCAAATTCAAGTTATCCACCACCGTTATATCTTTGTACTTTTTGGTTAGATTAACAGTCTCTATAGCATACATAGCATACATTTCTTCCTTTCTGCAAAGCGATTGCAAAAGCAAGTATAGCACTGAATCTATCAAAAATCTTGTTTTTTGACTATTCGGCGGGTTTTACTATGTAAGCGGTTGCGCCACATATAAAAACACCCTATGACTTTAACGGTCATAGGGTGTTTTTGGATTTTATTCAGGTTTTCGCGGCATGACGATTGCCGCTACAATATATGCCAAAACACCGGCACCAACAAACAAGGTTGCCAAAACCCACAAAAGACGAATAACTGTTGGGTCCATATTTAAATATTCGGCAATACCGGCACATACACCATCTAATTTTTTATCAACATTGGATTTGTACAGTCTTTTTTCCATAACATTCACCTTATTTCTTTAATCTATCGGTTTCATTGTGGGGAGTACTTTTGTATTTTTACGAATTGCCACTTATCGTTACAAAACCCCACGGATAAAGGGTTTTCAATATTCTGTTTTCACGAATCGTCACTTATCGCAACTTATTGCCACGGTCAAATGTCGTAAAAATTGTCGTAAATGTCGTAAAGGTTTTTAAAGGAAAACCGAGTGATTTGTGTCACTCGGTTTATGGGTTAGGCAATTTTCAATTTGCCTTGCAGACTTTGGGTTTTCTGTTGCTTGAACTCTTTTGTT
>JAZOLY010000033.1:0-19580 GCA_045653445.1 Acutalibacteraceae bacterium | reverse complement strand
ATGAATAACGATTTAAAGGATGTAACCGTTGATAAATATGTAATAATGCCAAATCATATTCATTTAATATTAAAAGTGCATAACAACGCGGGATGTCGGCAAGCGCCATCCCCTACCAATGCGACCATACCAAAATTTATGTCATTGTTCAAACGGTATTGCAACCGCGAAATTGGCTATAACATATTCCAACGTTCCTTTCACGACCACGTTATCCGCGATTACAACGACTACCTAAAAATATGGCAATACATTGATTCAAACCCTGCAAAATGGCAGGATGACTGCTTTTATACAGAATAAAACCCGCAGAGGCTCTATTCCGAGCAACTGCGGGTTTTTAATCTGCTTATTCAGTAGGTCTTGGCGGCGGTGCCTCACCGCTTAGAAATCTTATCAACACCCATATAAGGACGGAGTGCTTCAGGAATGGTAACGCTGCCGTCGGGATTTTGATAATTTTCAAGGATAGCGGCAACAGTTCTGCCAACTGCAACGCCAGAGCCGTTAAGGGTATGCACAAGTTGAGCCTTACCGCCCTGCTCCTTAAAGCGAATTGCGGCACGACGAGCCTGGAAGTCAACGAAATTAGAGCAGGATGAAATCTCTACATAACGGTTGTAAGAGGGCATCCAAACCTCAATATCATAGGTTTTTGCAGAACTAAAGCCAAGGTCACCGCTGCAAAGGCAAACAACTCTGTAAGGCAAGCCTAACAACTGAAGAACGCGCTCGGCATCGTTGGTAAGCTTTTCAAGTTCTTCAAAAGAATTTTCGGGGTTAGCAAACTTAACAAGCTCAACCTTGTTAAACTGATGCTGACGGATAAGTCCGCGGGTATCACGGCCTGCAGAGCCTGCTTCTGCGCGGAAGCAAGCAGAATATGCGCAGTAGCTGATAGGCAGTTTGCTTGCGTCGATAATCTCATCGCGGTGCATATTGGTAACGGGAACCTCTGCAGTGGGGATGAGGAAGTAGTCGTTAGTGGTAAGTTTGAATGCATCTTCCTCAAACTTTGGCAACTGACCTGTGCCGGTCATTGATGCACGGTTAACCATAAAGGGAGGAAATACCTCGGTATAGCCGTTTTCGGTGTGGGTGTTAAGGAAAAAGCTAATGATAGAACGCTCAAGACGGGCGCCCAATCCCTTGTAGAAGTGGAAGCGTGCGCCGGTAACCTTTGCGGCAGTTTCGGGGTCAAGAATATCAAGACCTGCGCCAATATCCCAGTGAGCTTTGGGCTCGTAGTCAAACTTGGTAGGCTCACCGAAACGGCGGATTTCCTTGTTCATACTGTCGTCGGTGCCAACGGGTACTGACTCATCGGGCACATTGGGAATCATATAAACAATCTGCTTTTGCTGTTCTTCATATTCGGCAAGTTCTGCATCAAGCTCTTTGATTTGAGCAGAAATTTCTTTCATTTGTGCCATAATTTCAGACACGTCGCCACCCTCTTTTTTGATTTGAGGGATTTTCTTTGATGCGGCATTCTGCTCTGCCTTTAAAGACTCGGTTTTAGCGGTAAGTTCGCGGCGTTTAACGTCAATTTCAACCAAGCGGTCAATCTCTGCATCAAGATTGCCGTTGCGGTTGCGAACTGCCTGCTTAACAAGTTCGGGATTGGTGCGTATGAATTTGATGTCTAACATAATTTATCCGTCCTTTTTTATTTATCTGCTGACAGTTTTTGTGCCATTTCGGTTAACTCACCGTCAGAATAAAATTCAATTTTTAAATAACCCTTGCCATCACTGCCAACAACCTGAACTTTTCTGCCCAATTCGTTGGTAAGAGCCAACTCAACCTCTTTATAAAAAGGAATGGCTGGTTGTTTTGAGTCGGTTTTGTCTTTATTTTTACGTTTAGAGCCCATCTGCTCAATTTGGCGCACTGACGCGCCGTTTTTCGCAAGATTTGCCCCAAATTCTCGCATTTGCTCATCTTCTATTGCAAGAAGTGCTCTTGCATGGCCTGCTGAGATTTCACCTCGATTAACCATTTGAAGCAAATCATCGGGCAAACTGAGAAGTCTCAGTGAATTAGCCACTGCAGGACGGGATTTGCCCACTGCCGTTGCCACCTCGTCCTGTGTAAGACCGTAGGTGTCAATCAGTTTGCGGTATCCCAAAGCCTCTTCAACAGGATTAAGGTCCTCACGCTGCAGATTTTCAATCATCGCAAGTTCCATACATTCCCTGTCACTCATTTCCTTGAGTACAACGGGAACTCGTGTAAGCCCTGCAATACGGCTTGCACGCCAACGGCGCTCGCCCGCCACAATCTGATAGCGCAGATTTGACATAGGACGCACAACGATAGGTTGCAAAAGCCCGTGCAAAGCGATACTGTCGGCAAGTTCGTTAAGAGCCACCTCGTCAAATTCGCGGCGCGGCTGGTCGCGGTTGGGCTCAATATCGTTAATATCAAGCTCGGTTACCGAGTTTTCATCCACAGAATTGTCATTGAAAAGTGAGTCAAGACCCCTGCCAAGACCTCTTTTAGTATTTTGTGCCATAATTCTGACCTTTCTTTAATTCTTATTTACAATTTCCTCTGCAAGAGTGTTATAGGCAATAGCACCCTTGTTGCCCTTGTCATAATACTGAATGGGCTGACCAAAACTTGGCGCCTCACTTAGTCGCACCGTGCGGGGAATGACGGTGGCAAACACCTTGCGTGGAAAGAAACGCTTAACCTCACCTACAACCTGTTGGGTAAGATTAAGTCTGCCGTCAAACATTGTAAGCAGTACCCCCTCAAGTTCAAGTTCGGGGTTATATTTTTGCTTAACAAGACGGACTGTGCTCATTAACTGACTAAGTCCCTCAAGGGCGTAGTATTCGCACTGAATGGGAACAAGCACCCTATCAGACGCCACCAAAGCGTTAAGGGTAATAAGGCTTAAGGATGGCGGGCAGTCAAGCAAAATGTAGTCATAATCGTTATAAACGTTGGCAATTGCCATTTTAAGCACAGATTCACGGTTGTCAAGGTCAATCATTTCAATTTCGGCACCTGCCAAATCCATACCCGAAGGGATAACATCCACATTGGAAAACTCGGTTTTTATAATGACAGAGTCGATTTTTGCGGCGTTTGTAAGCAAATGATAACTGTTTAACTTGGTATCACGCTTGCTGATGCCGTAACCGCTTGTGGAGTTGCCCTGTGGGTCAATGTCAATAAGCAGAGTGCGCTTGCCTAAAATACCAAGGCCCGCCGCAAGATTAACGGCAGTGGTGGTTTTACCAACACCGCCCTTTTGGTTTACGATAGATATAATATGCGCCATTTTACGCTCCCAAAACTGTTAAAATAGAGGGTGAAAAGTCACCTATCCACAAGTATACCACATAATTCTGCAGATTTAAAGAGCAAATGACAACTTTTTTGCAAAAAAGATATGTTTCACGTGAAACAAAGAGAAGTCGATATGTTTGCGAGCAAACTCGATATATGGCCTTGCCATTCGATATGTGATTACTCACTCGATATGTTGCTTCGCAACGAGAGTTAGTTGGCGACTCTGTCGCCTTTTGGTATAATCACCCTGTACTCAATATAGGTCTCTGTTTCGGTGGAGTCGCTTTGGGCGTCAAATCCCGATTTGCGCATAGACTCTACCGTTTTTGACAAGGTATTGATGAAAACCCTCACGTCACCGATTACAGTGGTGCGCATTGGCTTTTTAAAGGCATCGGGGTCAAGCAGTGATGTGATATACCGCTCGGTTTCGGCAGAGTTCATTTTTTTGCCGATAATTTCCGTAAGAGCGTTGTTACGGTCCTGCTCATCCTCAATCCGCAACAAAGCACGGGCGTGCCTCTCTCCAAGCCCTGCAGAGAGGATGCGGGTGCGCTGGTCGGCAGAAAGTCGGAGCAGTCGCAGTTTATTGGCTATGGTAGAGGGTGATTTGCCAATACGCTCAGCAAGTTCGCTTTGGGTGGCACCCCATTCAACCATCAGGGTGTTGAGGGATTCCGCCTCCTCAAAAAAATTAAGGTCTTGCCGTTGCACATTCTCTACCAGTCCTAAAATGGCACTTTGACGGTCATCCATCTGCATCACAACACAGGGAATTTTAACAAGCCCTGCCATTTTACAAGCCCGCAGACGTCTTTCCCCTGCAATCAGTTCGTAGTATCCGTCATCCCTTTTTCGCACTGTCACCGGCTGAAGCAGTCCGTTGCGCTTAATACTGTCGCACAGAGATGCCAACTCCCCTTGGTCAAAATGGGTACGGGGCTGATAAGCGTTTGGATGAATTGCTCCAACAGGTAGAGTTATAAGTCTTTCTTTATTTTTGGTAAACAAAAAAACACCGCCTTTGTATTTTTGACAGAACGGCTTGTCCTATCTTTGACACAAGTATAGGGTGTTTTTTGAAATATTTCCATATTTTTCGGTCGCAATAAAACCCATATTACGACGGCAAAAAACTCGTTATAAAGGTTTTTTTGACATCTGTGCAGAGCAACGGGGATATTTTGTCGGGGTTTGCGATATTTTTTTGACGGTTAAAAGGCATCTTTCACTGCCGTCGGCAATGGTTAAGGATTTAACTGCCTCTTTTTTGCCACCCATAACACCTATTGAATTTGCGGCAGAGGTTAACTCCTCGTCAGACAGTTGCCCTTTCATTGCCACAAAAGTGCCACCCACCTTTACAAAGCCAAGACAGTATTCACTGAGCACTCGCAGTTCGGCTACCGCACGGGCAGTTGCATAGTCGTACTGCTGACGGTACTGAGGCTTTGCGGCGGCATCTTCTGCACGGCTGTGGAGAGCTTCTATGGTAAGCCCTAAGTCCTCTGCCACCGCAGATAAAAAGGTAATACGCTTGTTGGTGGCATCAAGAAGGGTAATATTCATATCGGGGCGCAGAATTTTAAGCACCATACCGGGAAAGCCTGCGCCACTGCCAACATCAATCAGTTTTGCCGACTGATTAGGATTAACGGCGGCAAAAAAAGATGCACTGTCGGCAAAATGTCGGGTTACAATAGCGTCGGGCTCGGTTATGGCGGTCAGATTCATCTTTTGATTCCACTCTACCAATAATTCTGCATATCGGTCAAGACGTTCCAACGCCAACTTATCGGGGGTAACGCCAAAAGCAGAACATTCTGCAGATAACTTGTTTAAATCAATCATTTTTTACCTCTCTGCTCAAATAAATAAGGAGAACTGTAATATCAGCAGGGTTTACACCTGAAATTCCTGAGGCCTGACCAACACTGTGAGGACGGATGCGCTTTAACTTCTCCCTTGCCTCGTCACGAAGGCCTGTAACCAAGTCATAGTCAATATTATCGGGGATTAGTCGCTTTTCAAGGCGGCGCAGTTCTTTAACCTGTGCCTCTTGCCGACGAAGATAACCCTCATACTTAACCTCTGTCTCAACCTTTTGAGTAACGTCATCAGGCAAATCGGGGCGGTTTGGGTCAAATGGGGCAAGGCATTTGTAATCAAGTTGAGGACGGCGCAACAACTCGTCTAGACGGACACCTGTGGTTATGGCAGATGTTTCACGTGAAACAAGCAGAGCGTTAATTTCTTCTGACGGAGCCACCACAACGGTGTGCAGACGGGCTATTTCCCTCTGTTTTTGCTCAAGACGGGTCAGATAGCGTTGCCACAAGTTATCGTCCACAAGGCCGATTTCTCTGCCTCTTGGAGTAAGGCGCTCGTCGGCATTGTCCTGACGGAGCAACAAACGGTATTCCGAGCGGGATGTCATCATTCGGTAGGGGTCGGTGCAGCCTTTAGTAACCAAATCGTCAATAAGGGTGCCGATATAGGAAGATGAGCGTTCAAGAATAAGGGGCTCTTTGCCAAGGCATTTCATAGCAGCATTAACGCCTGCAACAAGGCCTTGTGCGGCGGCTTCCTCATATCCCGAGGAGCCGTTAAACTGACCTGCGCCGTAAAGTCCCTCAAAATCAAGGAATTCAAGAGTGGGTGCAAGTCCCGTAGGGTCAATGCAGTCATACTCAATAGCATAGGCAGGCCGCATAATCTGTGCATTTTCAAGGCCTGATATAGTGTGGTAAAAGGCAATTTGTACATCCTCAGGCAAAGAGGAGGAGGCGCCTTGTATGTACATTTCGTCGGTGTCAAGTCCGCAAGGCTCAATAAATAGCTGATGACGGGGCTTGTCGGCAAAGCGAACAATTTTATCTTCTAACGAGGGGCAGTAGCGGGGGCCAACACCCTCAATCATACCGCTGTAAAGAGGCGAGCGGTGAATATTATCAAGAATAACCTGCTTTGTATTGTCGTTGGTGTAGGTAATGTGGCAAACCGACTGATTTTCAGGCTTTTTGTCAATGGAGTAGGAAACGGCGGTGGTAATGTCGTCCCCCTCTTGCACCTCTAACTTTGAAAAGTCAATGGTGTTGCGGTTGACTCGGGCAGGGGTGCCTGTTTTGAATCGGCGCAGTTTAAGTCCTAAAGAGCGCAAAGTCTCCGACAATTCGGTTGCAGGGAATAATCCGTCGGGACCGCCCTCATAAGAAACATCACCGATATAGATTCTGCCACCCAAAAATGTGCCTGTGGCAAGAATGGCGCACTTTGCAGAGAATATTGCGCCTAACTTGGTAGTAAGTTGCCAATTTTGACCATTTTTACAAATATCTGTAATTTCTGCCTGACGGAGTTCAAGGTTTTCTTGGCTTTCAAGAGCCTTCTTCATATAAGCACTGTAACCGCGGCGGTCAATTTGTGCTCGCAAAGAGTGTACCGCAGGGCCTTTGCCCAAATTAAGCATTCGCAGTTGAATAAGGGTAGCGTCGGTTGCCTTGGCAATCTCCCCTCCAAGAGCATCCACCTCTCGCACAAGATGGCCCTTTGCAGTGCCGCCGATTGATGGGTTGCAGGGACAGTTGCCAACGGCATCAAGATTTATTGAAAAAATTGCAGTGCGGCAACCAAGGCGTGCGGCGGCAAGACCGGCTTCAATTCCGGCATGGCCTGCACCGATTACGGCAACGTCATATTGTCCTGCAAAATAACTCATAATGATAACTCCAAATAGAATGAATAATTGTCGATATGTTTGCTACGCAAATGCGATATGTTGCCTGCGGCAACGCTGAAAAAATAAATAATTTTGATATTTTCTGCATTTTCCAGCGAGTGACGGTAATAAATTGAGAATTGCAACAAGTACGTCTTGTCACAAGTGACTCACTTGCCAACACAAAAACGGCTGAAAACCTCGTCAACCACCGATTCAGAGGCACGCTCACCCGTTAATTCACAAAGTGCGGATATAGCATCGTCAATGCAAACCCCAACGGCGTCAAAGGTAAATCCGCTTTCAATAGCCGAAATGGCGTCGCACACCGCAAGGTAAGAGCGGTTGACACAGTCTAACTGTCGGTCGTTGGCTATAATTCCTGCCTCAGCGTCCAAATCGGCGGTGCCAAGCACAGACTCAAGGGCAGACTCAATAGGCTCCACAGAGTCAAATTTAGCACTGATTTTAACCCAATTTGTAATGGGGCAGTGGGATATATCTGCTTTTTGGGGCAAATCGGTCTTGTTAAGTATGGCAATGTGGGGACGGCTTGAGATTTCACTCATAAGAGCCAAATCCTCACTGTCAAATGGGCGTGATGAGTCAAAAACGGCAACTATAAGTTGTGCTTGCTCTAATTTTTCTCTGGCAAGCTTAACTCCCACCGCCTCAATAACGTCATCAGTGGCGCGAATACCTGCCGTATCCGCCAAAATCAGAGTATACCCTGCCACACAAACGGTATCTTCAATAACGTCACGGGTGGTGCCTGCAATATCGGTAACAATGGAGCGGTCGCACCCGGAGAGCAAATTCATAACGGTAGATTTGCCTACATTGGGCTTACCCACAATGGCGGTGGTTACACCCTGGGTGAGCATTTTTCCGCGCTCCGCGGTGGAAATAAGGGTGTTTAAGCCCTCTTTTGCCTTAACAAGACTTGATTTAAGACTATCCGCCTCTACATAAGGTACGTCTTCGTCGGGAAAATCAGTCCACGCCGCCAAATCGGCATCGGCAGAGACAAGGTTTGCCTTAATTGCTTGCGCAGAGGTGAAAACTGCGCCTTGACGGGCGGCAAGTGCGGCTTTGTGAGCGCCGCTTCCCTTTGCGCCGATAAGAGTCATTACCGACTCGGCGGCGGTAAGGTCAAGTTTGCCGTTTAAAAAGGCGCGACGGGTAAATTCACCCGACTGAGCCATACGGGCACCTGCTGATAAAATGGCACGCAGAGTGCGGCGAAGCAGATAGTCACCGCCGTGACAGGAAAACTCCACCACATCTTCACCTGTGTATGACTTGGGAGCAACAAAGCGAAGGGCAACTGCCTCGTCAATTTTGCCGTCGGCATCAAAAACCTCGCCAAAAGCGGCGGTGTAGCCCTTCATTTGAGCCAAAGACTGCCCACTGACCGACTTAAACACCTTGTCGGCAATGGCTGGGGCCTCATCACCTGATATTCTGATAACACCAATGCCTGCAGCGGCAGAGGCGGTTGCTATTGCGGCAATAGTTTGGGACACTCTGTTTCACCACCTTGATTTAATGAAAAGCGCCCACAAGCATAGTTGTGGGCGTTAACGGGGCTAACCCCCAAAATTATTTGTCAATTCTGCCGAAAAGGGGAAGATTTGAGGCGTCACTGCGCTTTTCACGGGTAGGCTCTGCAGGGGTGTAGCCTGCACTTCTGCCGCCGCGTGAACGGCCGCCTCTGCCACCGCGACGGTCACGGTCTCTGCCACCACGGTTTGAAGGACGCTCGTCGGGATTCTTGGGGTTGCCCTTTTCGTCAGCAAGGCCAACGATTACGCGTCTGCCCTTGCTATCGCCAACAGACCAAGAGGTAACACCCTCAATAGCCTGAATGGCGGTGTGAATAACACGGCGCTCGTAGGGGTTCATAGGCTCAAGAGCCTGATTGCGTCCGTTTTTAGCAACCTGACCTGCAATGCGTTGTGCAAGAGCGGTCAAGGTAGCCTCACGCTTTGCACGGTAGTTGTTGGTGTCAACCACAACACGCACAAAACCTTCTTCATCGTTGTTGTAGCAAAGGCTTGCAAGATACTGAATAGCATCAAGAGTTTCACCTCTGCGGCCGATAACGGCGCCCATACCCTCACCCTCAACGGTGATGCAGAAGCCACCTTCAACGTCACTTACAGAGCAGGTAAACTTGCCAATATCCATATGTGAAAGTACGTCTTTAACAAAAGTCAGGGTATTATCAAGAGCGGTCTGGTTGATGGCAACCTTTTTTGCAGGTTTTTCTTCTGCCTTTGCCTTTTTAACGGGAGCAGTTTCTTTTTTAGCGGGCTTTTTGTCGGCTTTAGGAGCCTCTTTCTTTTCTTTTTTGGGCTTTTCTTCCTTTTTGCCGTCGTCATAAGACAGGGTAACCTTAGCAGGCTTGCCGCCAAATATACCAAGCAGCTTTTTCTCGGGCTGGTCGATAATTTCAATTTCTACGTCAATTTCGTCGCCAATGCCCAGTTCGGCACGGGCAAGTTCAATAGCCTCGTCAATGGTAGAGGCGGTTGCGGTAGCTTCTCTTCTCATTATATTTACATCCTTTCGGGGAAACGGGTTATTTCAAAATTGATTTTTCGTTCAAAGTGGGATTGATGCGCTGCTGTTCAAGTTTGCGGCGCTTTTTGGCTTCTTTAGCCTCTGCCTCAGCAATAAGCTTGCCGGGGAAGTAAATCTTTTGCATAGCGGTCATAATAATGGTGGAAACGATGTTTGAGCATACCCAATACCAACCAACTGCGCCGGGCACAGAGAAGGTAATCCACAGTGAGAAAAGGGGCATCATAATCATCATACAACCGTTGGTTGCCGCATTGCTGTCACCGTTAGCCTTTTTGGTGTTTGCCATAGAAATAAGTGAACTTGCAAAAGAAGTGAGGAATGAAAGCAAGGGGATGATGGAAATAAGTGCGAAAACCTTACCAAGAGAGGGAGTTTCAAGCAAATTGATGCCAAAAAAGTTAAAATCAAGGCATAAATCACCTGTAAGAGCGGCAAACTTGCCGTCGTGCTCAACCAACTTGTCCATATGTTCAAGGATAGAAAGCTGAGGAGTGCTGCTTGAAAGCATATTTTTGCCAAGCACGTCTGATTTAAGCACCTTTTCGGCTGCCTCAATCAGCTTGGCATCGGCGCCGTAAACGTAACTAAGGGCTTCGCGCACGGCGGTGTAAATGCAGATGAAGATAGGAAAGCGGATAAACATAAGCAGACAACCTGAAAGAGGTGAAGAGCCTGCCTCAGAGTAAAGCTTACCCATTTCTTCCTGATACTTTGCCTTGTCGTTTTTATATTTTTCCTGCAATTTGGCAAGCTTGTTTTTCATTCTTGCCTGTGATGCAGTGGATTTTTGCTGTTTAATGTTAAGTGGAATGAGTACGGCGTTTATAACAAGGGTAAAAACAAAAATACCCACAACAAAGTTGTTGCCGCACAATTCACAGAAAAAGCGAATAAGCCAACCGAAAAAATCGTTTAACCAGTCGAACATATACTACCTCCGTCTTTTAAAACGCCCCGGCAGTGGTACGGGGTCATATCCCCCTTTGCAAAGGGGATTACATCTGAGTATGCGCCACACAGACATCCAAAAGCCCTTGAAGGCACCGTGAAGCTCAATCGCCTCAATAGCGTAGTGGGAGCAGGACGGATAAAATCTGCAACAAGCAGGCTTTAGGGGGGACACACACCGCTGATACCAATTTATCAGCAATATAAGCAGTTTTTTCATACTAACTGCGCGCCACACCGGCGTCTTTTAGGTGTTGCAGCATTGCTTTTGCCACGTCGGTACTCTTGGCAGGGGCAGTACGGGTGCGGGCAACAAACACAATAAATGCGCTGCAATCGGGATTTAGTTCTTTTTCACAGGCTCTGAAAGCGGCGCGGATTACCCGTCGTGCGCGGTTGCGAGTGACGGCGTTGCCGATTTTTTTGCCTGAGGTGATACCAAGTTGAATTCCCCCACTGCGACGGGGCACAACATAGGTTACAAGCAGAGGCGATGCAAAACTTTTGCCTCTTGAATAAACCATTCTGAACAGATGGTTTTGCTTAATTCTTTCCGCCATAAGCGAAACCTCCTAAGCTAAAAAGCACAAGGGCTGTTGAAAAACAGCCCTTGTAAGCAGATGCTCTTAGTAAGACAGGCGCTTTCTGCCTTTTGCTCTGCGGCGGGCAAGCACCTTGCGGCCGTTTTTGTCAGCCATTCTCTTGCGGAAGCCGTGCTCTTTTTTAGCGTGAAGCTTTTTGGGCTGGTAGGTTCTTAACACTTTAAACCCCTCCGTTTCTAAATTCTTTCTTTGGGTGAACCCTTATACATTAACTGCGACGGGCGCAGATAGGTCCAAAACATAACCCTGCAATTGTAAATTATATAATATAATGACTGCTTATGTCAACCAAAATTATTAAAAAAATTAAAAATAGGGCACATTATTTTTTTGTGCCCTATATCTTGTGGTGTTTTTGTAGAAATTGCCGAGATTACATAGGTGTAAGGGACAAATTTAACCCTTATTCTTCCTCGATTGCATTGATTACAAGGTCAAAAAGCTCATCAAGACGCTGGGCATTGCCTGTAAGTGAAAGAAAGCCAAGCAGTGCTTCAAGACCTGTGGAAGCGTGATACTCCGCTCCGCTTGCTCCTTTTGGGGTGTGGGATGAGTGAGTATTACGGCCTCTGCGATAGACTGCGTTTTCTTCCTCAGTGAGCAGTGGCAGAATTTTTGCCGCGGCTTTTGCCTGTGCGGCGGCGCAAACATACTTAACTGCCGCCTTGTGCAAGCCGTTAACCTGCAGGTTGCCCTTTTGCGCAAGCATTTTGCGTACTCGCAGGCTGTACTCCGCATCCCCTACAAAAGCGAGGGCAAGGGCGTTATATGCTCCAAAATTTTGCTCAGCCATTAAAACACTCCTTAGGGTGAGCAATCAAACCAGAACTCCGTTTTGTAAAGTCGGATTTTCGCTCATCCTTTGTTAAAATACTCGCCAATACGACAGTATTGGCTGTGTTTTGTGCCGCGGCTGAACAAAAATCCCCACTTTACAAAATCTGCGACCGCATAGCGAGGAGATTTTGAGGGATTTTTGCTTCGTTTGGGCGAAGTAATGCTTTCGCCTTACGAGAACTAACGGAGCGAAAAGCACCGAAATATACAGCTTTGCGGCGGGTTCGGGTTTGGTTACTCACCCTACGGGATGTAATCAAACTCAAAATCGTAAATGCTGACGGTATCGCCTTTTTGTATTCCTGCCTCCACAAGCGCATCAATTATGCCGCTTGAGTGAAGCACGCGCTGAAAATACTGCAAAGAGTCATACTCGTCGGGGTCGATTGCCTCCATAATCTTAAGCAACCAACGAGCCTCGATAATATAAACGCCATCCTCGATTGTAAGGGTAAAGGGGCGCTTCTTCTGTTCGGTAAAGTCCTCAACAGGCTCAGGGTCAGGCTCAAATCGGGTTATTGGTGGCAAGGTTGCAAGTTGGGCGGCAACGTGGTTTATAAGCTGCTGTGTGCCCTCTGCAATAGCCGCCATAATGGGAAAGAAAGCAATTCCACGCTCATCAAAATAGGCTTTGACCCGAGCAACCTCGTCATCTTCCGTAAGGTCGCACTTGTTGGCGGCAACTACCTGCTTTAACTGAGCAAGTTCAGGGTCAAAGGTGGCAAGCTCGCGGTTGATAGCCTCAAAATCGGCAATGGGGTCGCGACCCTCACTGCCCGACACGTCGATAACGTGCACAAGCATTCGGCAACGCTCAACGTGGCGCAAAAACTCGTGACCAAGGCCTACTCCCTCACCTGCACCCTCAATCAAACCGGGAATATCTGCCATTACGAAGGAGTTGCCCTCCCCCATACTGACAACACCCAAAACGGGAGTCAGGGTGGTGAAGTGGTAGTTGGCAATTTTGGGTTTTGCCATTGAAACCACCGAAATCAGCGTGCTTTTGCCAACGTTGGGGAAGCCAATCAGTCCCACATCGGCAAGCAGTTTAAGTTCAAGGCGCACGTTTAATTCGTCACCCGGGGCGCCGTTTTTGGCAAAACGGGGCACTTGGCGGGTGGACGTGGCAAAATGACTGTTGCCCCAACCCCCTTTGCCGCCTTTTGCAAGGACAAAGGGTTCGTCCCCTGACATATCGGCAATCAGTCTGCCGTTTTCGGCGTCGCGGACAAGGGTGCCGCGGGGTACTTTTATTTCAAGAGCAGGCGCGCTTTTACCGCTACAACGGCCGCCACTGCCGTTTTGACCGTTTTGGGCGGCATATTTGCGCTTGTATCGGAAGTCGGCAAGGGTGGACAGACTGTCGTCAACTCTTAAGATGACGTCGCCGCCACGACCGCCGTCACCGCCGTCGGGACCGCCTGAAGCAACGTATTTTTCGCGGTGAAATGCAACGGCACCGTGGCCACCGTCACCTGCACGAACGTGTATTGTTGCGGTATCTACAAACATAAAATTCACCTCGTTATTGCATTGT
Source organism: Acutalibacteraceae bacterium (assembly GCA_045653445.1). Lineage (GTDB taxonomy): Bacteria > Bacillota > Clostridia > Oscillospirales > Acutalibacteraceae > RGIG2206. The sequence goes on along the minus strand of JAZOLY010000033.1, from coordinate 6,040 downwards.
GTCCCTGACACAATGCATCGATATAAATCCCTGACAGGATTTTCGATATGCCATACGGCTCGATATGTGCGTTGCACTCGATATGTCGCTTGCGCGACAAGATTTATATCATATCGAGTTTGAGCGCAGCGAAAACATATCGAATTTATTGCAAATAAATATATCGATTTTGCGATAGCAAAAATATCGACAAAAAACAAAAATTAAAGCTTCGGACTTATTATGCCCGAAGCTTTGGAAACAAATAAATTATTGCTCAACAGCGTAGACGCTAACCTTTTTGCGGTCGCGGCCAAGACGCTCGAACTTTACCTTTCCGTCAATGAGAGCGAAGAGAGTATCGTCACTGCCCTTGCCAACATTGTTGCCGGGATGAATATGGGTGCCGCGCTGACGAACAAGAATGTTGCCTGCAAGAACGAACTGGCCGTCTGCACGCTTTACGCCCAGACGCTTTGACTCAGAATCACGGCCGTTCTTGGTAGAACCCATACCTTTTTTATGAGCAAAAAGTTGAATGTTAATCTTAAGCATCCTGTTGCACCTCCATTTTAGTGTGGATGAAATCGGGGTACTGCTCTTGCAAACCGCACAAGTGTAGCCACAACCCCTCAAGCACCGATTGTGATGCTTTTGAGAGACAACCCTTGAATTTAAGGGACATTTCGCCGTCGCTAACCTTAATTTGCGGTGTGTCGCCGATAACCTCGGTAATTGTGTTGGCTGCCATATATGCGGCGCTTGACACTGCCGAGCAAACAAGACGGGCATTTACACTGCCTGTGTTATCGGTATGGCCCGAAATGCGAAAACCGCAAAGGCCACCGTTGTTTTTGAAGAATACAGCACTAGTCATAATAGTTAATTAAAGGCCAATCTTGTTGATTTGTACCTTTGTGTAGGGCTGTCTGTGACCGAGCTTGCGCTTTGAGCCCTTCTTAGGACGGTAAGTGAAAACGATGATTTTCTTGTTCTTACCCTGCTTGAGAACAGTTCCCTCGACCTTTGCACCCTCAACATAGGGAGCACCGACCTTAAGACCGTTGTCATCATTAACGGCAATAACCTGGTCAAAGGTAATCTGAGCATCCTGCTCTGCATCGAGCTTTTCGATGTAGATGATGTCACCCTCGCTAACCTTGTACTGCTTGCCGCCGGTTACGATAACTGCGTACATTCTTTCTGGCACCTGCCTTTATTATAGACTCGCTACGCTCGGGCGGAGAAACCTCGCTTACAAAAGCCCGGAATATGCGGCTCTAGCATTGTAACACACACTTTTCACTTTGTCAAGCATAAATTTGCGTGTAGATATGGGGGATTTTTGCCACCACAATATGTAGGGGATAATGAGCATAACAGCCCGTATTTGCGATATGTTTGCTATGTAAACTCGATATATTGCCGGTGGCAATTCGATATGTGCTTATGCACTCGATATGTTGCTTCGCAACGAGAAAACAAGGCATCCTCAACTGAGAATGCCTTGTTTTTAACCTAAAACATAAATATCAACATAACGCACACCGAAGGTCTTGCACTGTGACTCTGTGGGGAAATAGAGGTCAACAACGCGGTCGGTGGATTTGGTAAATCCGCCTGTATCCTCTGCAACGGCGTAGCCATAGATATAAGAGCCGTTCTGACAGCGGATGAAAAGTCGGGTGCCATAGGGGATTTGCTTGGGATTTACGGCAACGTAGCCTGTGCGTACACTCTTGCCCGTTGCAGTAACGCCGCCGCCTGAGTAGGCAGAGGCCTTGCCTGAAATCTTTTTGGTGTACTTGGTGGGGATGCCATTTGCATCAAGCTCAAAATCCTGTGCAGGAACAAGACCTGACACATACTTTGTTTTGCTGTTTTTGTAGGTATTAACGGGCAGCTTCTTTGTGCCCACTGTTTTTACGGCGTCAACAGGCTCTGCTGTTACGGTTTGGTCGGTGACCTGAGTGTCAACAAGGACGCCGTCAACAAATTTATAGGTGTAAGAGATAACCTTTACGCCCTGTTTACCCTCTTTAAGCTTGGTTTTGCCCTTTTCAAGCTGGTCGTCGTAAACAACCTTGGTTGAATAGGGTATATTTACCTGCTTTGCCTCGGTTTTGTACTCAATATCGGTTACGGCAATGGTCATACCCGACTTGAGTGAGTCTTCTTTTGAAAAATTCAGGATATCTTCATCCGAAATTTTGATGCCTGCAGCCTTAAGTGCATCGGCTACTGTGCCGCCTGTGGTTTCTACGGTGTAGGTTTTGCCATAGGCGTCAACCGTAACGGGAAATGCACGAAGCAGTGTGATCGTACCGTTAGAGCTATCCATACCTGAAACTTTGTACTCATCCTTGTGACCAAGCTCTACCCCTGCAGCGTCAAGAATTGCTTCAGGCTTGCTGCTTAGGGTGTAGACGGTCTGTACCTGCTTTCCGTCATATATGGATACAGCCTTGGTAGACACGCTTAATATTGATACTGAAAGTATTGCAATTGCGGTGATAGCTGCCAGCATCATCATAGGCTTGCTTACATATCGAAGCGACTTGCCCAGATGCTTCAGTCCTTTCATAATACCGAACTCCTTAACTTTTTTTGCAAGGCAAATTTTGCCTTCACATTAGTATTTTTATTCAGCAAAAGGCATTATATTCAAAAGTTTGTATAATGTCAACCCTTTGAGGAGGGGTGCCTTTGTGCAATTTAACTAATTACAAGTTTGTAACTATTTTTATTCGATATCAAAAACAGGGGTTTTGAGCCTGACTTTCTGCCTATTTTCAAAAAACATAAAAAAATCTTTGTGCAAACCTACAGAGTTTTGCCACGGCAAGTGTAAAAGGCTTAAAACACGCGTGGTTATGCCGTTTCTGATATATAACTAACCATAGTAATTTTACAAATTCTTACTTTTTTTGCCTTTTTTAAGTGTACGCTTTTTAAGAAAATCTTAAAAAATGCGATTAAATTGCTAAAATAGAAAATAAAAAAGAGTCGAAAGGGCACTTGTTGTCAAAAAATGTAAATAAAAAATGGACCGTTCCCTCCACTTTAGCAAAAAAATACGTCAAAAACCGATGTTTCTTGCCAAAAAAATATCTCCTTTCCCCCATTTTTGACATCCTTTAGTTGCAACTACAATATTTTGTGTTTTTCGCTTTACATAAACCTTTTTCTGAGAGTGCTCTCGCGCGCGCGCGTGCGCGCGTACATTTAATATTATATATTATATATTGCAATTAAAAAAAGTGTTGACTTGTGGTCAAAAGTGTTTTATTATTATTTTGCTAAAAGATAAAATGAAGGAGTGACAAAAGCGTGGACGCTGGCAGTAGTAGTGCGAGGCTTGATTTCAGTTTAATACGCCCTAACTGTACGGGCTTGGTCTGCGCCAAGTCTGTTGGTTAACTTTTTGTGCGGATAAATTTTGAAATTAAGTCCTCTTTACTGTTTTTGTTAAAGGAGGACTTTTTGTTATGTTAGAACTAATTTTAACCTTGCTTGAAAACAAGGATTTTAAGCAAATTCGTGACTTACTTGCTCAAATGGAGCCTGCCGACGTGGCGGTTATACTGACCGAAGTAGGAAAAAGGCAGGCTACCCTGCTCTATCGGTTGCTGCCTAACGATTTGGCGGCAGAGGTTTTTGTTGAATTAGAGGGTGACATACGCTCTGCACTGATAGAGAGCTTTAGCGATAGTGAGCTAAAAGAGATGCTTGACGAGCTGTATATGGACGATACCGTTGACTTGATTGAAGAAATGCCTGCAACGGTAGTGCGCCGTATACTCAGTCAGACTGACCCCGAAACCCGTCAGGTTATAAATCAGCTGCTTCAGTACCCAAAAGACAGTGCGGGCAGCATTATGACCACCGAGTTTGTGTCCCTTAAATCGGGTATCACCGTAGAGGACGCTTTTTCGGCAATACGACGCCGCGCTCTTGATAAAGAGACTGTTTATAAGTGCTATGTTAAGGATGAATATAGCCACCTGATTGGTGTGGTTACGGCAAAAGACTTGATGTTGGCTGAGCCGGACACGGTTATCGACGATATAATGCAAACAAACTTTATATCGGTGGCAACCCTTGAGGATAAAGAGCAGGTTGCACTTAACTTTTCTAAATACGACCTGCTTGCAATGCCTGTTGTTGACAGTGAGGGCAGACTTGTGGGAATTGTCACCTTTGACGATGCTATGGACGTTATCGAGGAAGAAGCCACCGAGGATATTGAGCGTATGGCGGCTATCACTCCTACCGATAAGCCCTATTTGCAAACGGGGGTATTTGAGTCCTGGCGCACCCGCGTGGTGTGGCTTATACTGCTTATGCTGCTGTCAACCTTTACGGGAATGATTATCACCCGCTATGAAACGGCACTGACTGCCTTTGGGCTTGCGGCTTTTATGCCCATGCTGATGAATACAGGCGGTAATGCAGGCGGTCAGACCTCTGCAACGGTAGTGCGCGGCTTGTCTCTTGGTGAAATTCAGGTTAAACAGTGGTTTAAGGTTGTGTTTAAGGAAATCAGGGTTGCCCTGCTTTGCGGCGCCACTATGGCGGTTGTAACCTTTGGCAAGCTTATGATTGTTGACCGTCCCTCTGTGCTTGTGGCGGCAGTAGTCAGCGTTACTCTGCTTGTCAGCATAATCGTGGCAAAGACGGTGGGCAGTCTGTTGCCTATAATAGCAAAGGTAATCGGCTTTGACCCTGCCGTTATGGCAAGCCCCTTTATCACTACGCTGGTTGATACCGTATCATTGCTTATTTACTTTGCCATTGCAACGGCGATTCTATAATAATACGTAGGGAACGGATTTATCCGTTCCTTTTTTGTTGCACAGCACCCCCGCACTACTATGTTGATTCGTAGGGGATGGCGCTTGCCGACATCCCGTTAATGCGGGTCGTCAAAAATTGCCGACCCCTACAATCATCATTGCGAAGCAATATATTGAGCGTGCGTTAGCGCGAATCTTTACGCCTCATCCGTCGGAGAAGGCGCTTTTTGTCATATGTTCACGGTTTTGTAACAAATACACAAATTAAACAAAAAAGTTTGGTGGTATTGACATTATAAAACAACGGGGTGGATTGTTGAAATTAGAAATTGCAAGTGTTATAATAATAAAAATAGGGTGGAGTATTGTCTGCTCCCCTGTTGCGAATCCAAGAGATGACGGTCATCTCAAAAATTATAAGGAGGAATGCGAAAAATGAAAAAGATTTTGGCAATTGTGCTTTCGCTTTGCTTGGCATTTTCAATGATGCCTTTTGCAGCTGTTGCAGCAGAGCCGGAAGAACTAATCACACACAGCCACAATCATAGCTCCGCACTTGCCGACATGGCAGTGTTGGACGAAAACGGAGAGGTAGTCGGTTACAAGTTAATCGATAATGCAGCCGGCTTCGACTATGATATGTGGACACTTACCGCACACCCAAGTGTTACTGTAACCAAAGATGAGGGTGCCACCGGCACCTATGGCATCCACGCTGAATGGGCTGACGATAGCCATTTGGCAACACTTACTTACAACAAAGCTTACTATTTAGAAGGCATAAATGTAAACTTTGCAGGCACTTTTGCCTTCCAACGTTACGACGCTAACAGTTTCATCACTAACAATACTTTCAGCGGCGTTAAACTTGGCGGCCTTGAGTTCCGTGTTACCGAGTACCACATTCCTCAGATTTGGTACAACGGTCAAAAAATTGCTCAGGGACAGACCCTTGTTCCCACCTATTATGTAATGGGTGAAGACGGCGAGTATGTACTTGATGAAAACGGCGCAAAGATTGTTGCTACCGATGGAAATGGCAATTCTCTTTATGCCGACTGGGGTGCATACCGCGCAGCAGTTAGGATGGCTGTCTTTGGCGACGATGGTCAGACCTTCAACGATATTACCTATGGTATTGATGTAACTGACGGCATTGTTACCGGTTACACCATCGTTAAGGGCGTAAAGACCGACAAGGTCACAGTTGCTCTACCTGAGGGCGCATTTGCAGAGGCTGTTAAGCCTGCTATATTCACCAGACG
>JAZOLY010000032.1:0-76695 GCA_045653445.1 Acutalibacteraceae bacterium | reverse complement strand
ATTCTTACAGGATTTAGGCGGCGGTGCTGCAGACGATGTAAAAGCCACCTATAATCAGAAATTTAATCTTTCGAACGGCTTTACCCTTACCTATTCAGCAAAGGGTAACTCATCAGGCAACTATGGCGCAAACACAGCGTACTTTGGTGCAGAGGTTGGTAATATTTCTGCTTATGTGAAGCTCACCTCCGGCAACGCTGCATACACCTTGGTTATTAAGGTTGACGATTCTGTTGTTGCAACCAGTGATCCTGTTGAGTTTGGTAGCTATGGTCGTAGCGATTACTTCCTTAACTATGCAAAATTTACTCTTGATTATGATCTTGATACCAAGACCATTACCTATTCTGTTGTAGCTAACAATGTCTCCAATTCTGTTTCTTGTGTAGAAGAGGCTGTTTCTGTAAGTGAAGCAGCAGTTGCTTTCAAATCAAACAGCACATGGGATATTGCTGCAACCTACGGCGCAGGTAAGCTTATCGGCGATGTTCATGAAACTGGCGGCGGCGAAGGCGGCGAAAGCGGTGAAGGCGGCGAAAGCGGTGAAGGCGGCGAAAGCGGCGAAGGCGGCGAAAGCGGCGAAAGCGGCGAAAGCGGTGAAGGCGGCGAAAGCGGTGAAGGCGGCGAAGGTAATGAGCCTACTCTTCCCAAGGGTGAAGCTCTTACTGAAGCATGGGCACCTGAAAAGTTTGAAGAGGCTGATTGGACCGGCGATGTTGACTATATCGTTGACGGCAAGTTCTTGTTGAATGGTACCGACGAAAGCACTCACAAAACTATTTGGACTGTAAAGAACTACGATCTTTCTTCAGGCTTCACGTTTAAGGGTACCCTTTATATGAAGAATCACTACAGCAACTACTTCGGTGAGTGGTGCTCTGCATACTTCGGTACTGAAGATAAGAAGCTTGAGCTTCGCATTAAGAATGACGCTAAAAACGTTACCACCTTTACTGCATACCTCATTTACAACGATGAAGAGCTTGCAAGCTATGACCTTGATATGACTCCTAACGGTGAGTACGAGGTTACCTATAAAGACGGTAAGATTACCGTTGCTCTTGGCGGCGTAAAACTTGACTGGACTCTTGCTGATACTACCGTTGCAAAAGAAGTTCCTGTAGATGCTTATTTGGGCAATGCTAAGCTTGGTCTTAAGCTCACCAATAACTGGTGCCAGCCTCTTGGCCGTGAGTGGAAACTTATCAACCTTGCCCCTCTTGCACCTGCTTCTGAAGGCGGAGAAGAAGTTGTTAAGGGCGAAACCCTTACCACCTGGGCACCCGAAAAGTTCGAAGAGGCTGATTGGGTTGACAGCGAAGGCAAGTTCACTGCAAACGGCGAATTCCTTATCGAAAACGGTAACGGCACCAAGACTATCTGGACAGCCAAGAACTACGATATGTCTGGTGGATTTAAGTTTAATGGCACTCTTGCTATGAAGAATCACTACAGCAACTACTCTGGTGAGTGGTGTTCAGCATACTTCGGCAACGAGCTTGTAAACCTTGAACTCCGCATTAAGAATGACACTGCAAGTGGCAATCCAAATGATAACACCTATACTGCATACATTTATTATAATGGTGAAGAACTTGCATCTTCTGACCTGCTCGTTCTTCCTAACGGCGAGTATGAGCTTACCTATAAGGATGGTAAGGTTAGCGTAAGTCTCGGCGGTGTTGCACTTAAGTGGACTCTTACCGCTGGTGGCGAGGCTACCTCTGTTGACGTAGTCGGCGCAGATTTCACCAACGCTAAGCTTGGTCTCAGACTTACCGGTAACTGGTGTCCTAATGGCAGAAAGTGGTCTGAAATTTCTCTTACCTCACTTTCAGGTAAGGGCGGCGCTGCAACAACCGGTGACGCAAGAAACATTGTTGTTCCTGCTGTTGTAATGCTTGTTAGCGCAGTATCTGCTGCATTTGTTCTTCTTAAGAAAAGAGCACGCGCTTAATTAAATTATTAAAGCCCACAGTCTTCGGACTGTGGGCTTTATTTTTTTAACAATAAATATAGTTATTATTGTTGACATTTAAAAAATATTATGTTATCATAAGCATATATGGAGGTTTATAAAATGAAAAAACTTATTTCTGTTTTAGCAATTGCTTTAATTTTTGCTCTGTGTCTTCCTGTTGCCGTTATGGCAGCTGACAGTCCGGTTGCTCCTTCTACCTACAAGTGTGAGGTATCCCCCAACAATGCAAACGTTGGCTCTGTTAACAAAACCGACAAGGGTAACAACGTTTACGAAATTACTGCCACTCCTGCTGACGGCTACAAGTTTGTAGACTGGACAATTACCGGTGAATACGAAATTAAGCAGGGTACCGCAAAAGATAAGATTGTTATTATCAGCATAAGCAGTGACGTTAAGGTTGTTGCAAATTTCAACGCTATTTCCAGCGAGGGCGATAAGGATCCTACTGCACCATCTACCGGTGATAGTGTTTACATGATCATTTTTGCTTGCTTGTCAGCACTTGCAGGCGCAGGCTATGCATTTAAGAAGGCTCGCGCTTAATTAAATTAAAATTTGCTTAAAAGTCCTACCTAATCTGCAAGCAGATGGGTAGGGCTTATGTCTATCTTAAAGGCGGTGGTTATAATGGAACAAAATGAAAACAAAAAACGCAAGGGTTGGCTTATTATAACCATTGCAATGCTGTTGGTTTTTCTTATTAGTTTGGGCGGAGTTTTGTGGTATTTTCTTGGCGGTGACGGCATCGATCAAGACGCATTTAAAAATCCCTCTTCACAGAATGATACAAACTCCTCCACCGAAAGTCAGGTTATACTTGTAGACAATCCAATTGATTTTGCAACTCTCAAAGCACAAAATTCTGATGTTTGTGGCTGGATTACCGTTCCAAACACAAATGTTGATTATCCTATTTTGCAAAGCAGCCCCGATATAGATAATGACTTCTATATAAATCATAATCTTGATGGTAAGTATAACGTGGCAGGTTCAATTTATATTCAGCGCAATAACAGCAATCAGTTTACCGACCGAAACACTGTTATTTACGGCCACAATATGAAGAATAAAACAATGTTCAGAACCTTGCACAATTTCAGGGACCCAAAGTTTTTTGAAGAAAATGAGTATTTCACAATTTACACCCCTGGTCATATTAAAACGTACCGCATTTTTGCTGCTTACAGATACGATAACCGACATATTTTAAACTCCTTTGATTTCACCGACAAGTCGGTGTACGAGGAATATTTAAAGTTTGCGACTAACCCTGTAAGCCTTATTAAAAATGTGCGCGAAGGTGTAAAGGTTACCGCAGATGACCCAATCGTCACTTTAAGCACTTGCATAAGTGATAAGCGTTATCGTTATTTGGTGCAAGGAGTATTGATAAAGGATGAACCCACAAAATAATACTGAAAACCAAATATTAACCAAGAAAAAGCCACTTGAATTTTTGTATAATCGCAAGTGGAAGAAGGTACTGATAGTAATTATCAGCATTCTGCTTTGTCTTGCACTAATTGCAGTTGCAGCTTTTGGGATTATGTGGCTTTCGGGCAGAAAGGCTTTGCTTGATAGCGGCAGTCAGTCGATGACTGTTCCAAGCGGATATGATGTTGATATTGATGAAGACGGCGTAATTAGACACGAAGGAAAAAGGTACGTTTATAACGAAAATATGACCTCGGTTATGATAATAGGTGTTGACGATGAAGAGCGCCACAAATACGCCAACGGTCAAGCAGATGCGCTTTACCTTATGGCTATTGACACTCAGTTGGGAAAGGTGACCGTTATAGCAATATCTCGGGATATTATGGCAGATGTAAACGTCATATCTGAAGAGGGCAATTCTGTTGGCATTAAGAAACAACAAATTTGCAACGCTTATGCTCATGGAGTTGATGCTGTAAACGGGTGCGAAAATACTGTTGAAGCGGTATCCCGCCTGCTTTATGGCGTGCCCATCAATACCTATTTCAGTATGAAGTGGACTGTAATATCGGTGCTTAATGACTATGTTGGCGGTGTTACCGTGCCCGGTTACGATTCAAATTGGAATCCTACCGGGAAGATGGTTACAATATACGGCAAAAAAGCTCTTGATTATATTCAGAAGCGAAGTAAGGCAACCGTTGAAGGTAATAACAATCGTGTGCAAAGGCAGGTTGATTATCTTAAGGCATTTGCCAACAAAGCTATAGAGAAAACTAAGCAAGATATAACAACTCCATTAAAATTGTACAACCGCCTTAACAAATATTCTTGCAACAATCTTGACGCAACCCGAATTACCTATTTTGCAACCGTCTTTATTAACGGCGGCGCAAAGCTTGAATTTGTATCTGTGCCAGGTGAAGTAGTGCAAGGAGAAAAATATGCCGAAATGTACGTTGACCAAAAAGCCCTTTACGAAATGATACTTGATGTATTTTATAAAGAGATAAAATAGTGATATTATGAGAATGAGAAAAAAGAAACACCTTGAGGAGCGTTTGGCTCAAGGTGCACAGAACAATATATTTGTTTATCGCAGTGACAATCTGCGGTTTACCGACGCAGAAGAAGATTACATTGACCTTGACGGATACTTCGGTCGCAAAGCCCCGTTGCATATGGAGGTTGGGTGTGGCAAGGGTGGCTTTATGCTTAAACTTGCGGCACTTCATCCTGAGATTAACTATATTGCGGTGGAGTATTGCGCCAATGTAATCGTTACCGCGGCAGAGGCGGCTCTAAAGGCTGGACTTAAAAACGTGCTTTTTGTTAATGCGGATGCAGGATATTTAGAACGACTTATCCCCAAAAAGAGTATAGATTTGATTTATCTTAATTTCTCTTGTCCCTTTCCTAAGAATAAGTATGCTGCCCACCGACTGACCCACTCCCATTTTCTTGAGATATACCGCAATCTTATGACCGATGGCGCCGCAATATATCAAAAGACGGACAATCGTCCTTTCTTTGATTTTTCCGTCAGTCAATTTGAACAGTGTGGATTTGCTCTGTCTAACATAACCTACGATTTGGCAAACAGCGGATACGAGGGTAATATTATGACCGAGTACGAGCAACGGTTTACCTCTATGGGCGTGCCGATTTGCCGACTTGAAGCAAGATAAAAATTAAAACCGATAACATTTTTATTAAATGTTATCGGTTTTTTCTATTATACCAATTGCTTGGGCTTTATCTTTTGAAATTTGTGCGATTAAAGCCTCTGTACTGTCAAATTTAACTTCGTTTCGGATAAATCTCACCAAATGAACAATCGGCTTCTTGCCGTAAATATCGCCATCATATCCGCAAATGTGAGTTTCGGCAATTACAGTGTTACCGTTAAATGTAGGCTTAACACCAACGTTGGTTACGGCAGGGTAGCGCTTGCCGTCAATTTCAGTATATGAAGCATAGACGGCAAATTTTGGCAGTGCATAAATATCACTGTACGGCTGATTTATTGTGGGAAATCCCATTTCTCTGCCTCTTGCGGCACCGTGCTTAACTTCAAAATCAATGGCGTAAAAACCGCCAAGCAGTTTTCTTGCAGTATCCACATCACCATCAGCAATAGCGTTTCTTATGCGGGTAGAGGACACCGGCAGTCCATCAATATCAACACTGTCGCAAACGGCACATTTAAGATTATGCTTAATAGAGTATTCCTTCAGCGTGTCTGCATTACCCATTGCACCTTTGCCAAAATGAAAATTGAACCCCGAAGCAAACCCGACAGCGCCAAGTTCATTGCAAAGCATATCAAGGTATTCTTCAGCAGACATATTGCGAATGTTCTCAAAATCAAGCCGCACAATACCGCTAATACCAAGTTGCTCAAATTTTTGGTTGCAAAGGGTGTCGGACAGAATCCGTCCGCTACCTCTGGGGTTTTGCTTGCTGGTTACAACCACAACAGGCAACCCGAATTGCAAAGCCTTTTTAATCACTTCACTGTGACCGATATGAACACCGTCAAAGGTGCCAAGTGCGGCAATACAACTGCCACTGTTATAAAGCTTATCGGTTACAATCACTTAAAATTCACCCTCAAAAATAATACATCTTACGTTGATAGAGTCGCCCTTTGCATCGGCAATTCCAAGCAGGTCGCCTTTGCGGTCGTATACGCGCAAAGCATCGCCCTCACTGACAATGTCGCTATCAGACAAACGACTGATATAAAGGTTGCCTCCGTGCAAAAAGCGGGTGCGCTGATTATCGGTTATAGTAATTTTTTTAAGATGCTCAACACATCTGCCTGCATCACTTAAAAATTCTTGGGGATTGGCTTTAATCTCCTCAAGGGTAGCGCACATAGATATATCAAATCCACCGGTAGCAGTCCGCTTGAGCGCGCTTAAAGTGGCGCCACAACCTAAAGCCTCACCGATATCAACCGCCAAAGAGCGTATGTAAGTACCCTTTGAACATATAACGTCAATTTTAATTTTGTTTTCTTCAGCGCTTAAGAGGTTAAGCAGTTTAATCTCAACCTGACGGGAGGGGATATCTGCCGTCTGTCCTTTTCGGGCAAGCTCGTAAAGACGCACTCCGTTTTGCTTTATAGCAGAATACATAGGGGGCTTTTGTTCAATTACACCCTTGAATTTATCAAGGGTAGCCTCAATTTGCTCTTTTGAAAAGCAGCACTCTGTCTGGCTGATTACATTGCCCGTAACGTCACCGGTATCGGTAACTGTACCAAGCAAAATCTCTGCCTCATACCGCTTGTCCGCCTCAAGAAGCATACCTGATAAACGGGTTGAGCGCCCTAAAAGAATAGGCAAAACGCCTGTTGCCATAGGGTCTAAAGTGCCTGTATGACCTGAACGCTTTTCACCAAATGCCTTGCCGACAAGCTTTGCCGCCAAAAAAGAGGACATATTTTCGGGCTTGTCTAATAAAATAAGACCTGTCACTTGTTCAGTTCCTCTCTTACTGCGGCAAGAATAGTGCTTCTTGCCTCGTCAAAAGGCATTTTTAACTCACAACCTGCGGCACGGATATGACCGCCGCCGCCTAATTTTCTGCATATCATAGAGGCGTCAACGGGGTCATAGGTTCTAACCGATGCTTTAAATCGGTTAGTTTCCTTTTCGCGCAAAGTGATGCCTACAATAACACCCTCAACCTGACGGCTAAGAGCATTGATACCCTCAAGGTCATCAGGAGTAAGCCCTTCTTGCATCTCGGCAGTCAGCACAAGCACTGCAATTTTGCCGTTATCAAGAATTTCCATCTTTTCAATAACTCTGCGCTCAAGGTCAAGACGGGCAAAAGATTTAGTATCAAACATAATGCGGTTAATTTCACCTGCATCAATGCCTTTTTCAATCAGATTTGCGGCAATTCGGTGGGTATATGCAGTGGTGTTTGAAAATTTAAAACAACCTGTATCGGTTGCAATGCCTGTAAACAAACATTCTGCAATCTTTTTGTCAACGGCAACACCCAAATCGCAAATAACGTCATAAATAACCTCGCAAGCCGCCGCGGCTTCAGGTCGCACAAGAGATAATGGTGCATATTCAACGTTTGACGCGTGGTGGTCAATGGCAACTTCAATGCGGTCGCCGTATTCTTTACGAAGTCCACCCAACAGTTTGGGGTCCGCCACGTCAACAGTCAAAATATGCTCATAGTTGTGATTTGTGTTTTCTACTCCGTCAGTCATATAGGAATAACGGCGGGGTAGAGGGTCACAACAGGCGCAATCTGCCTTTTTGCCTAAAGCACGCAAGGCTCTGCACAATGCGTATGCAGAGCCAACAGCATCACCGTCAGGTGAGCCGTGCATTAGTATAAGGTAATTGTCGTTTTGGTTAAGATAGTCACAAATCTGCTTGATTTTAGTCATCCTGTCCGTCCTTTTTAAAACCGTCAATTATGCGAGAAATCTGAGCACTGCGCTCGGCAGAGTTGTCTGCAATAAAACGCAATTCGGGGACTTTGCGCATTTTAACACGGCTTCCCAATTCTCTGCGCACGTAGCCTGCGGCGTTTTTAAGACCTTTTACAGCCTCTTTTGCGGCTTCAAAACCTTGCAATGCACCGATATAAACGGTGGCGTATGAAAGGTCGTTGGTTACATCAACACGCATAACGGTGGGCATAGCGGCAGAAACACGGGGGTCTTTTAAATTTCTGACAATATCCGACAACTGAAACTGAATATCGGATGAAAGTCGGTCTATTCTAAAACCTGCCATCTGTATTAGTCCTCTCTGTACTCCTCAATAATGTAGGACTCAAAAATGTCGCCTACCTTGAGGTCGTTAAATTTCTCAAGACCGATACCGCACTCATAACCCTGAGCAACTTCTTTAACGTCGTCTTTGAAACGGCGCAAAGATGAAAGCTGGTCATCGGCAATAATGATACCGTCACGAACAACACGGATAAGGCTTGCACGGGCAATTTTACCCTCAAGAACGTAACTGCCCGAAATGGTACCAACATTAGAAATCTTGTATACCTGACGAACTTCGGCACGGCCAAGTTCAACCTCACGGGTTTTAGGAGCAAGCATACCCTTAATGGCGGCCTCAAGTTCTTCAATAGCATCATAAATAACTCTGTAAAGACGGATTTCAACACCGTCACGCTCTGCATTATCACGGGCGCCTGTTTCGGGGCGAACGTTAAAGCCAACGATAATAGCGTTAGAGGTGTGAGCAAGCATAACGTCAGACTCGTTAACAGCACCAACTGCGCCGTGGATAACATTTACGCGAACTTCCTCGTTGGAAAGCTTAACGATTGACTGACGAACTGCCTCAACAGAGCCTTGAACGTCTGCCTTAACGATAACATTAAGTTCTTTAAGTTCGTTAGACTGCATCTGACTAAAGAGGTTGTCAAGGGTAACTTTCTGTGCGGCGCCCCACAACTCTTCCTTAGCAGTGTGTTTACGTTGCTCAACCAATTCTCTTGCCAAACGCTCGTCAGAAACGGCGTCAAAAGTGTCACCTGCACTGGGAGCAGTGTCAAGACCGGTAATCTCAACAGGGATAGAGGGGCCTGCCTCTTTAAGTTTGCGACCGTTTTCGTTGCTCATTGCACGGATACGACCAACAGAGGTGCCTGCCACAACAATATCACCGATTTTAAGAGTACCGCGCTGAACAAGAAGTGTAGCAACAGGGCCGCGACCCTTGTCAAGACGGGCTTCAATAACAGTACCGCCTGCGCGTCTGTCGGGGTTGGCTTTAAGCTCAAGCACGTCTGAAACAAGCAGCACGTTTTCAAGCAGGTCATCAATACCCTGGTGAGTCTTTGCAGAAACGGGCACACAGATGATGTCACCGCCCCAAGCCTCAGGCACAAGTTCGTGCTCGGTAAGTTGTTGCATAATGCGGTCAGGATTAGCACCCGGCTTATCCATCTTATTTATAGCAACTATAATCTCGATTTTAGCGGCTTTTGCGTGGTTAATAGCCTCAATAGTCTGGGGCATAATACCGTCATCAGCGGCAACAACAAGAATAGCAAGGTCGGTTGCTCTTGCACCGCGCTCACGCATAGCGGTAAATGCCTCGTGACCGGGGGTGTCAAGGAAGGTGATGTTGCGGCCGTTAAGATTTACGCGGTAAGCACCGATGTGCTGAGTAATACCGCCTGCTTCACCTGCGGCAACATTCTTGTTGCGGATTGCGTCAAGAATAGAGGTTTTACCGTGGTCAACGTGACCCATAACGCATACAACAGGGTCACGTGGTTTAAGGTTGGTATCGTTATCCTCGGTGTCGTCAATAATACGCTCCTCGATAGTAACAACAACTTCACGCTCAACCTTTGCACCCATTTCGGTTGCGACGATTTCTGCGGTATCATAGTCAATTTCCTGAGTAACTGCCGCCATAACACCAAGCTTCATAAGTTCCTTGATAACCTCTGCGGCGGTCTTTTTCATTTTTGCGGCAAGGTCGCCAACAGTGATGGTGTCACCAACGGTGATTTCAATAGGCATCTTCTTAATGCGCTCAAGCTCTAACTTGCGCAGTTTATCTGCCTCAGTCTCACGCTTGGGACCCTTTTTCATATTTTGTTGGGGACGCTTTTTAATCTGCTGACGCTTGCTTGAAGTGGCAGTGTTTACACCGCGCTCAGAAGCGATAGATTCATATTTGTCGTTGTAGCGGTCAAGGTCAATGTTGTTGGCACGGGTGTCAACGTGAATAGCCTTGTGGGGACCGCGTTGGGGTTGCACACTTGGACCCTTCTCCTTCTTGGGAGGAGGTGCAACGGGAACATTAACTGCAGGAGCAGAAGGTGCCTCTGCCTTTTTGACAGGAGCCTTTTCTGCAGGCTTCTGAGCAGGCTTATCAGTCTTTTGCACAGGCTTTTCTGCCTTGGCCTCTGACTTAGGTGAGGCAGGCTTTGCAGCGGCTGCAGCAGCAGCTGCTGCTGCGGCTGCTTTGAGCTCGGCGGCAATTCTTGCTTGCTCTGCCTCTCTGTCTGCCTTTGCTTTTTCTGCAGCGGCTTTACGTTCAGCACGAGCGGCCTCGCCAAGTGCAAAGTAGCGGTCAAAGCTTTCTACCTGATTGGTTTGGGTTAAAACCTCAAAAACAATGTCTAACTCTTTTTCTTCAAGAGGGGACTGAGTCTTTTTAGGCTCTTCAAAATAATTTTTAAGAATGTTCACAATCTCTTTGCTTTGAAGGTCAAAGTCCTTAGCAACCTCGTGAACTCGGTATTTAATCATCATAGGTCAATCATCCTTTCGGTGTGTGCCAAAGCATTTAGACTTAAATCAGATTTTGAAACAAGTATTTTTCGCTGTGGCATTGTTAAAATACTCGTAAATCCGTTAGGATTTACTGCGTTTTTGCCTCGCCAATCAAAAAATCCTTTATTTACAAAATTCTACGACCTTAAAGGAGCGTTTTTTTGTGGGGTTTTTGGCAAAGCGAAGCCCATAAGGCTGTCGCCTATGGGCGACAATGAGCCGAAAAGCACCTAAAAACCGCCCTTTAAGGCTGGTTTAGGTCTGAATGCTTTGGCATCAATTCTGTCAGCCGATTGGCAAAGCCCTGTTCGCACACAGCGCAAATGCCTGCTTTAAAACCGATAGCGGCTGATAATTGGGATAGGGTAAACGGGATTTGAATTATTTGCACGTTTTGTTTATTGCACAAAAAATTCATCTCTTTTTTAGTTTTATCCGAAATGTCGGCGCAGACTATAACAAGTTTTGCCTTGCCTGACTTAACGGCGGTGGCGCAACGCTCAAAGCCTGCTTCCAGCTTGCCTGCACGGCGAGCCATACCTAACAAAGATGTGGCTTTATCATTCACAGGCAAACTCCTTTTCCAAACGGTCGTAAATCTCGTCAGGGATTTGAATTTGTAAGGAGCGGTCAATACGATGGTTTTTGCGCGCTTTTTTAAGACACTCGGCGTTGCGGCAAAGATATGCGCCGCGTCCGTTCTTTTTGCCTGTAAGGTCCAATGAAAGCTCGCCCTCAGTATCACGCACAATGCGGATAAGTTGGTTTTTAGCCACCATTTCACCGCAACCGTTGCACATACGCATAGGTATCTTTCGTTCCTTCAACTAAATCAACAACCCTTCTTATTCACCGTAAAATCCGCTTTCGGGGCGAATATCAATCTTCCAGCCTGTAAGCTTTGCGGCAAGGCGAACGTTCTGACCCTTGTTACCGATAGCCAATGAAAGCTGACCGTCGGGCACAGTAGCCTTGCAAGCCTTTTCGCCGTTTTCGTCAACGTCAACGGCAAGAACTTTGGCAGGGGAGAGAGCCTCGCGAATAAATTCTTCAGGCTGTTCACTCCACTTAACAATGTCGATTTTCTCACCGCCAAGAGTGTCAAGAATCTGAGCAATACGGGCACCCTTCTGACCGATGCAAGAGCCAACGGCATCAACGTTTTCGTCTTTGCTGTAAACGGCAATCTTGGTGCGGCTGCCTGCCTCACGGGCAATGCTCTTAACCTCAATGGTGCCGTCAAAGATTTCGGGAACCTCTTGCTCAAAGAGACGGCGCACCATACCTGAATGGGTACGGCTTATACGAACACGGGGACCTTTTTCGGTTTCACGAACATCAACGATGAAAACCTTGATGGTGTCACCCTCATAAATAACTTCGTCGGGGATTTGCTCTGCCTTAGGCAAGGTAGCCTCAGAATTTGCGATTTCAAGCACAGCGTTGCCTGTTTCAGGGTCAACGCGAAGAACCTTTGCAGAAACAAGTTCCTGATTTTTGCTCTGGAACTCACTGCGAGTGCGGTCACGCTCTGCATCGCGAATACCCTGACGGATAACGTGCTTTGCAGTCTGAGCGGCAATTCTGCCAAACTGCATAGTGTCAAGCTTGATTTCAACTACGCCGCCAACAGTAGCCTTTTTGTCATACTTCTTTGCCTCATCAAGCAAAATGTCGGTATAGATGTTTTCAACCTCTGCAACAACGTTTTTGCGAACAACCACTTCAAACAAAGCAGTGTCAACATCAATGTTGCAAGAAACAACGTCCTCACCGCCGTAATCCTTTTTAACGGTAACCACAATAGCGGCGGCAATTTTTTCGGCTAAGTACTCGGCATCAATGCCTTTTTCACGCTCCATAGCCTTAAGCGCTTCAAAAAATTCAATGTTGTTCATTTTTTTAATCGTTCCCTTCTTTATATGAATATGTTTGAAACTATTTCAGATGTCAGAACAAATCTGCATCGTCATTTAACTTAACTGAAGATATATCTGCCTTTGCAAAGGTCAGCTGACCGCCATCGGTATCAATGGTAACCGAGCCATCGTATGCGGCAAGGGTGCCAACAAAATCACGCTGATTTTCAAATGGGCGTATAAGATGGATTTTAACCTCTTGCCCCATCATAGCGGCAAAATGCTCGTCACGGGTGAGGGATCTGCCAAGACCGGGGGAAGAAACTTCAAGAAAATAAGAGCAATCAATGGGGTCAGCCTCATCAATGATGGGGTCGATTGCGCGGCTCATACGCTCGCAATCCTCAATAAGAATGCCCTCCTCCTTGTCGATAGTGATGCGAAGATAGTGCTCAGTGCCTTCTTTAACAAAGCGCACGTCCCAAAGTTTAAGACCAAGCTGCTCTGCAACAGGCTCAACTAACGAGCGCACCACTGACTCAGTGTTGCCTTTTTTGTTTTGTGCCATAATTCAACCTACCTTTTTAATGGTATGGGGTAAATGTGCCCCAACAAAACTGAAAGAGCGGGTCGCCCCACTCTTTCCATACAAAATAATGCTACTAAAGGGATTATACCATAACAGTTGGTATAATGCAAGCCTTTTTTAGTAATTTTTATTCTTCCATTTGTTTGCCCAAAAAGCCTGCCGCAATCTGAGCCAATCGCAAATCGTTGTCATTAGGAATGTATGAGTTATCCATGGCAACGAATATAACACTGCCGCATACGTCACCCGCACTGATAATGGGATAAACAATGCCTGCGGCATAGGGTACACCCTCAAGAGGAAGCACCTGACTGCCGTCGGCAGAGGCGCGAATATAGTGACGGCGTGAGTCGGTAATATCCTCAAGTTCAGAGGTGACTCTGCGTTCAAGTACCTCTTTTTTAGAGATGCCTGCCGCCGCAATGCAGTGGTCACGGTCACAAATGATTACGGGTATGTCGGTGCCTTTTGTAAGAACTTCGGCATATTGAGCGGCAAAAGACGACATTTCACCAATAGGGGAGTACTTTTTGAAAATAACCTCCCCATCAGTGTCAGTGTAAATCTCCAACGGGTCTCCCTCACGAATTCTCATTGTGCGCCTAATCTCTTTCGGTATAACCACACGACCCAGGTCGTCAATTCTTCTCACGATTCCAGTTGCTTTCATATTATATAAATCTCCTTTAATTTCAAATCGTGATACTATTATTTGTGATTAAAGGGAAATTATACTGTGTGAGTTTACTTTTTAGAGAAGGTGTGATACAATAGATATGAATCAATTTGATAGGAGAATAAACCATGAAAGATTATGTAGGAACAAAAATTGCTGCCAATTATTTTAGAGGTAGCGAAGCTGTAGGAGGCAAATTGTTTTTTGATGAATCGGGTATGACCTTTAAATCTCATATATTTAACATTCAACGGGGTGAAACACGCATTGAGTATTCACAAATACAGGGAGCTCAAAGAGGAAAAGGTATTATACCCACCAGCGTGTCCGTTTTCACAAAGGATGGATTTGAACATAAATTTGTAGTTTACCATAGAGATGATTTAATCGCATTTATAGAAAGTAAGAAATCTTTATAAACCTAAAACAAAGTTATAGCATATAGCGGAGTGAAATTCACTCCGCTATTTCTTTATACCTATCCACCACACTATGTATAGCCCAACAAAACTTGTCGAAAGGTGTCAATGTTGCCTGTGACAGGTCCCCCTCGCGGATTCTCATAGTTCTTCTGATTTCTTTGGGGATAACGACTCTCCCAAGGTCGTCGATTCTCCGGACAATTCCAGTTGCTTTCATATATAAGAACCTCACCCATTTGCAAAATCGAAGATTTTGAATGGGTGCCCGAGAATCTTGCCACACTTCGTGTGTAAAAAAACTCCTTTTCACTATTTGGTGTGGAGTTAGTATGTGGAATATTGCCGTTATTATACTCATTTGACATGATTCTCAGGATTTATTTAATAGTCTGTGCGAGCTCATCTTCACGCCACATTCGGTTTATAGTGCATCCTAATTGTTTGATACCAAAATCACCCCGACGCTTTTCAACTTGGTATTGCGGAATATCATACATTTCAGAAATAAATGCATCTGATGCTTTTTCTGAAAGCTTCTCTAACTGACTTTTGCTCATCCTAAAAAAACTGCCGGTTAACTAGATATCGTTAGATGATGAAACCACCAATTTTTGAAATCCTCTTTAATTCTTTTTCCTTCTTTTCTCGAATAATCATAATACTCTTCTCTATATATAGACCAACCTTGCCTTTATTTTGCCCTTCAAAATATAAACACAACTGAAAAATTTAAAATATAGTCGCTTTTTAAAAAAATTTCAAATTGTATTTTTCCACGATAACAATTATATATATTTATCTTTTAATGAATATATTATTTCTTATTTGCACCTTTTAAAGAACCGAACTCCTTGTTTGCACCAACTCCTTTCACCTGGTATCCTTTTTTTATTTTGATACCTCCCGATATATTTTAGCATAAGAAAAAGGTAGATACATGGTGGTTTTCCATGCGTCTACCTTTATTTTACTGTTGCGACAGGGTGGTTCTTTATTTTTTAATTTTCAATTTTATTGTTTATATCAAGCACCGCTTTATAGCCTTTTATAATCAAAGGAATGATGACAGCCAACCCAATGCCGATAGCAATGTATCTTAAATATATAACCGATGCATTGTATCGATCGAAAGAGAAGGTTGCTGCATAGATATAAATATTGCCGATATAAAGAGAAAGCAAAAAGAATATTTGGCTTCTAAACTTTTTCATTATCAGTGCCGCTACGGCAACAAATATGCACAAGAGAATTTCCAGATATGGAAACATGTAAATGAGGTCGGCACCAATTCCAAAACAGGTTCGCCAATAAAACACCGAGTTCATCATCGATTGTGGCTTTAATACTAAAAACGAGTAAACAAAGCCAACCGGGTCAGATTTGAACCACTCCTTTTGACGGTATTCAGCCTTGATGCCGTCGCGTTGTAACGAAACGTACTTTACATATTGGGGCAAAATGTTGCCATCTTCATCGTAAAATTCCGCATATTCTTTTTTTAGCACCTCATCAACGTTTGTTTCGTAATCCAAACTCTCGTCGGGAGGAAAACCTCTGCCTTGATAGGTTCCAAGCAAAGTTGGGTTTCCTGCTCCGTATGTAAGGGGAACGAAGGTGTGAAAGTGCATATAATTGCGAACACTCCAAGGAATGATAAAGCAAAGCACAACACAGGCCAAAACTACGCATTGTTTAAGAAGAAGCTTTCTGTCGTATTTCACAATCAGCAAATATACCAGTGCAAAAAGAGGATAAGGTGCAATGTTGGCCTTGAACATTAAAGCCAACATATATGCAACCATACACCAAATGAAGTTTTTGTAGCCGCTTTTTTCTTTGCCCATTTTTAAGGTGTAATACACCATCATCACAAGGCACAGCAAAAACGGTGTTTCGGTGAGCAAGACAGAGTCCATCCAAACAAAATCGGGGCGAAAGAGCGGCAACATTGCCACTACTCCGCACCATTTAGGCGCAAAAAGATACACGCTTTTATAAATATACCAAGCACAAAGCGTACCCATTGCCATCCACAACAGTTTGAGCACCAGCCACAAAAGCTTTCCTTCTCCAAAAAGGAGTGAAAAAACGCCTATCAGAACGGTCATTCCGGGCATAATTTGTGCGCTAGGATATTCGTTGTGCATGGTTATAGTGCCTGTGTTTGCAAAATAAATGCCACTCTTTACGTAAGACAAATCATCACTTTCCAAAGAGTATTGGATTCCTGTTTCATAAAGCAATGCCATTCTCACGATAAACAAAAGCACCATTACTATAATTGCGGCTTTGTGCTCCTTAAAAAAGCCATAAAGTGTCGAGCGGAAGTTCTGAATTTTATTCCCCTTCATTATTTTTCTCCAAATCTGTTTTGTGTTTTTCCAGAGATATCAACTGGATCAAAAATTGAATGCGTTCAGACTGCTTGGATAAAATGATGGTTTGTGAAAAAGCAACCAAAAAAAGTGAAAGAATTCCTATCAGATATATCAAGTTACTGGGAGTTTGGATATCCAAAATGTCGCACAGTAAGAACACGATGTCGGGGAAAATTGAAATTATCAACAGCACCGCCAAAAAAAGAATCCACACCAAAGAATACTGAATTCTCATTCTTTTTCTGTTTACAGAAAAAATTACAATCGCAATCATGGCAATTGCAATCAAAATCATTTCAATTCTGAGAAGTGGTGTCATTTATTAAATCTCCTTTTTTTGCATACTTGCACAGATGATGGCAAACGAAACCTTAATCATATAATAGATGGATTTCCAAAAATTGATTGAGGAAGCACCTGCGGTGCGTTCAAACATTTTCACCTGAACTTCCGAAATGGAGAAACCGTTCTTCCGAAGTAGCACAATGGTTTCGGGCTCTGGATAATCCACAGGGTAATTCTTTGCCAGAAAAGACAGAGTTTTTTTGTTTGCGGCACGGTATCCCGAAGTGACGTCGTGAATTTTGGTTCCGCAAAATAGGCGAATTAAAAACGATAGATTTTTAATTCCGACACGGCGCATGAAGGTTGATTTGAAATTGGTGGTGTTTTCAAGGAAACGTGATCCTATCACAAAATCAGCCTTGTTTTCCAATATTGGGCGGATTAAACTTGGCAGAGAAGCTATGTCGTGTTGCCCGTCCCCATCAAACTGAACGGCAATGTCGTACTCGTTTGCAAAGGCATACATATATCCGGTTTGCACCGCGCCACCGATTCCCAAATTTTGAATTAGCGTTAAGCAGTTAATCTTGTTGTTTTTGCAAACCTTTTGAGTAGAATCGGTTGAACCATCGTTAATCACGATGTAATCTATTTCTACGTCAGAGGAAAACTTTTTCTTAAAATCGAGAATTTGCGACACGGTGTTTACAATGTTTTCTTCTTCGTTGTAGGCAGGAAGTATCAACAATAACTTCATTTTTGGCCTTCTTCCTTTATTTTATTAAATACAAAAAATTTGCTAAAAAAATAGTTTAATATCACCGCAACAAAAGAAAGAACAATCTTTGCTACCATGGTTCCGTCGAGTAAGGAAAACGAATATTTTCCTACGTGAAAAAGATCTACACATACGTAAAGCCCCACTGCCTCTATGCAAAAAGACGAAATGCGGGTAGCAAAAAAAGACGTAAGCTCTTTCAGCAGTGCACGAAAATTCCAGTTTCTGCTTTGAAATACAAAAATTTTATTTGTGACGTAAGCAAACAAGGTTGCCACAATAAAGGTGATTATATTTATGAGATGAATAAAAAAATCGCCAACCCAAAGCCTTAACAATGCAAAAACAACATAGTTGACAACGGTTGTGAGTACCCCGAAAAATAAATAAGAAATTTGCTCGCGGTATTGTTTTGTAACGGCGAGGATGCGTTGCTTAAAATCACATTTCATTGATAAAACCTATTTTCTAAACATTTCATTGATAAAACCTATTTTCTAAACATATCATTTGAAACCATTTTATCATATGGCAAAGGCTTTGTCAATATAATCAGGATGTCTGAAATGCTTGTAAAACCTTATGGTAAAGTGTCTGTAATTCTTGTCATCTTGCGTTTTCGGCGGTTATGAATAAGGCTGTTTTTAGCTAGGGTGCTGTTTTTTGAAAAACTCTTGGGCAATGAAAAAATTTAACCGACCGCAGTTTGCACCTCAACGTAAAACAATGTTGCACACTGCTGTTACAAGCACAAAAAAAGCGCAGAGGAAACCCATGATTCTGCGGTGCTTTATGATGCAATTTGACACTTACAAGGGTTTTGTAGCAATACAAAGTTCTTTTTCAGGAAACAATCTTATTCCTGATTATGAGAACACAAAGGACATACTGCTCAGTAAATACAATATAGATGTATTGAACGATATTTATGAATTGACAAAAACGCATAATGCAGAACGAGACTATTATGATGCCGGACATTTGGACGTTTCAGGTGCAGCAAAAGTGAGTTCGCACTTTGCAGATTTTTTGTTGGAAAAGGGGATAGGTAAAAACGTTTCTATTGATACCGAAAAGTGGCTAACCGATTATAATGCTTATGTTGAATCTTTTTCAAATGAATTAAATTCTTAAAAAAGCGAGGTGATATCCACCTCGCTTTTTACGTCATTAAAATATCTTATTCAAATTTTCGTTTCTGCTTATGCCAATCCAAAGTCTTATATATGCACTTACAAAGGTGTTGGAATAAAGAGGAACAATCTTGTAATTATCAAATTCTTTTGAACTTTCGTAGGTTATACCCTCTTTAATATTAACAACAAAAACGGGGACGCCTTTTTTTGCCGCGTTGGCACAAAACTGCTCAAACTTTTCGTTGGCAGTATCAAGTGTGCCTGAGTGATAAGGACGCAAGATAACCGCCTTGTAATTGTCAAGATTATAATCGTAACTATCACCGGGATAGGCATTGACAACCAAAATCTGCGGATGCTTGCAAAGTGTAAAATCAATCCCATCGCAAGTATTCTCTGCCTCGTCAATTACAACAAGACCCTTATCGGTAGATTCGGCAAAGCACTTGCTGTCAATGCTGTGAAGCGAATCGTCACCCTCGCGGTGAGTAAGCAAGGACAAAGCCTTGTGGAAACAAACCGATTGATTGTCGTTGCGGTACACGGCAAAGACGCCTTTGCCTGCCTTTGCTTTAATAAATTCAACTGCGGCGGCAAAGTTTGCCTGACCGTTTGTGCGGCTGTCATCAAGGGGATAATTGCTTGAAACAAGCAAAACAGGGGGAGTGCAACTGCCAAGCGCAAAACTCAGTGCGGCGGCAGCATATTGCAAGGTGTCGGTGCCGTGAGTAACGATAATTCCGTCAAAATCTTTGCAAATTTCATCATTAACAACACTTACAAGTTGATTTATGTTATCTGCACAAAGATTTTCACTCAGAATAGAATAGGGTTCTTTGGTAACAAAGCAAACGTCGTCACCGCAGGTCTTTTCATAATGGCTTATCAGTTGTTTTTTAGTTTGTCCGTCAGGGGAAATCCACCCGTCATTCAGGGCACTGCCAATAGTTCCGCCGGTAAAAATGACAAGAATTTTCATATTTATAAATTAATCCTCTTTTACTGTAATTTCAAACTCGCAGGTGTTCTTAAAATGACTCTTAAGGGGACAAGCCTTGCAGGTAAGTTCAACTTTAACCGAGCCGAGCAACGTCTCCATAACACCGGTGCAATAGCCTCTTATAAAAGCGCAAATCTTACGCTTGTTGGCCTTGTCAACCAAAAATGCCTCGCTTATGCGAAGTGTGCCCGTAAGACTGTCAGCTTCCTCGTCGTAGTCAATATTAACTGAGAATTTGCCCCAACCAACAGCCGAGTCAAATTCGCACCACTTGTTAAGCTTTCGACGAATATCGTCAATAGAACTGCCCATATCCCAGTGGCTGTTAATTCTGTCGGCAAAGTTTTTGCCGCTTACGTAACCGCTTGAAAAGAATATTTCTGCGGCAGCTTCTTCATCGGCAGTTATATCAACAACCTTTTCAAAGATACCACCCATCATATTGGTGAGAGTATCGGTGCGGAAACTAACATTGCGCTGATGATCCTCGGGGTTAATCATAATTCCGCGGTCGGGCAGATATTCAAAAACGGTCTTAGTGTGCTGGCGTGCAGTGTTGTCAGTTTCCTCCGTCTGAGGTATAACCGGCTTAACCTTTTTTGGCAACAAATCTTCTGCCATGCTTAAAATAGAGGGAAGATAGGTGGCGAAGTCGTTGTCTGTTGCAAGAACGCGCTGCTTTCTGCCAATATAATAGCGCAGGTCGTCGTTTAATTCGAACTCTTCAACAAAAACAGGCAGAATAGGCAACTTTCTGTCAAAAATAATGCCGATTTCGTTAAGTACGTGGTCAGAGTGGTTAGAATGCTCTGATGCAATAAATAATACCAGATTGCAAGCATCCAAAGCGTTAACCAATGCTTTGGCATAGCTTAATCCACCCTCAATATCACGGGGCGCAATAAAACAGCTGATACCATGTCTTTCAAGGTAGTCAACCGCCATATTTGCCTTGTCTTTATCTACTGTGGAGTGGCTTACAAATACTTCTTTCATTTTAAACTTCCCCCTTTTACACCATTATATACTTTTCAGTCAAACAATGCAAGCATAATTAAGATGTAATTACTTTTTATAAATAAACAGTTTTCTAACCAAAAAGTTGTAAAAGAAAACTATTGCAGTGGCAATAACTTTTGAAATCATTTCGTCAATAGAAATCAGGTCAACGGCAACCCACATAATAAGCAGGTTAAGAAGCAGACCCACCACGCTTGCAAGATAGATTTCGCCAATCTCTTTAATAAAAGTTTGATGACTTTCTTTAAAGACCAAAATTCGTCCCGCCAGCCAATTAACAAAGGTGGAAAGAATGTAAGCAAAGACGGTGGCAATGGCATAATGAATATGAATTTTGTCCAAAACGAAGAAAATCAGCCATTCGGCAACGGTTGCAATACCGCCAACAATCAGGTACAGAAAAAAGTCTTTAAGGTTATTTTTATTCATAAAATCACACACCTTAGGGTTGATATAATTAAGTATATTTTAAAAGGTCAAGCGTGTCAATAACAATGGTTAATTAGTTAGTGCATAATGAAAAAAGAGAGCGCAAGATTTTTGCCTCGCCCTTCATAACGGCAACGAAGTTTTCGGCCAAGCCTTCGTCACCGCCAAAATAGGCACCCTCTCAGTTTAGAGAAAAATACAAATGATAAAAGGTATAAACAAACAACCGAGGTAAATTGTTACCTCGGTTGTAAAATTATTCAAACATTCTCAGAATTACTTCCTTAGGAACGGCACCCACGTTTTCAGCAGTGATTTTACCCTCTTTCACAACAAAAAGAGCAGGGATGCTCATTATTCCAAACTTTTGAGCAAGCAAAGGCTCCTCGTCAACATTCACCTTGCACACTGCAAATTGAGGATATTCCTCGGCAATCTCCTCAACAATGGGGGATACCATCTGACAAGGACTGCACCAATCGGCGTAAAAATCAATAAGAACGGGCTTTTCGTTTTTCATAACCTCTTGCTCAAAGTTTGCGGCGGTTAGTTTAGTAACACTCATTTCATATCCTCCTAATCTTTTGATTTGTAATAGAGCATACAGTGGCAGTAGCCCTCAAAATCAGGGTCTGCAATCTGTTCTCTGAATTCTTTGCAAATGCACTTAAATTCTTCGGTTTTCGGCAGTCGGCAAGGACAGTAGCCGTCACGCTTTTTAAGACCCTCTTTAATCCTTGCAACAACCTCTTTATTGTCGTTAAGTCTTACAGCCATCTTGCTCAACTCCTTACGTGTATTTTAACCCGAATAATAAATTACATTCCGTCAATATAACGGCATGCGGCAACGGCAGCAACAGCACCGTCTGCAGTAGCAGTGGCAACCTGACGTACCTGCTTTTTGCGGCAGTCACCTGCAACAAAAATGCCCTTTGTCTTGGTCAGGCAATCTTCACCTGCATCAATATAACCCGCTTTGTCTAAATCGGCAAGGTGACCGAATGCTTCGTTTTCAGGCACAAGACCGATGGCAACAAACATACCATCTGCCTTGATTTCGGCGGTAGCACCGTCACTTACACGCTTGGTAATAACGCCGCTGAAGGCATCACCGTCGGGAATGGCATCAATAACAGTGCCTGTAATGATTTCAACGTTATCACGCTTTTTAAGAATATCCTGCAACTGTTGTTCACCTGTCAAAAAGTCAAGGTTTTGCACCACGTAAACCTTTTTGCAGGTCTCACTCAGTAGCACTGCTTCTTGCAATGCAGAGTTGCCTCCGCCAACAAGAATAACATCCTTATCCTTGTAAAAAGCACCGTCACAAACTGCACAGAAAGAGATGCCTTCACCGATAAACTTTTCTTCATTTTCAAGGCCTAAATGTCTGTGCTTAGCGCCGTTTGCAATAATAACAGCCTTGCCCTCGTAAGCGTTTCCGTCTTCGGTAGTAACTATTTTAACGCCGCCCTTATCCTCAATGCCGGTGACTGTTTCAACCTCAACCTCGGCGCCTTGAGCCAGAGCCTGCTCAACCATAAGGTCGGCAAGACCGCTACCGCTGATGCTTTCAAAAGCGGGATAATTCTCTACCTTTGGGGAAAAGGTAATTTGACCGCCAAAAGCACCCTTTTCAAGAAGAAGCACACTCTTGTTGGCGCGACGGGCGTATATTGCGGCGGTAAGTCCTGCAGGACCTGCGCCGATAACTATAATATCATACATAACTACACATCCTTAAAAATAACGGGCGGAGTTAACTCCGCCCGTTTTGGTCATTAACCTTGAACGGTTTGAATGAACTTTTTAACGTTGGGAACAGAAACGAACTTCTCGGTCTTGCCGTCTTTAATTACAACAAGAGTGGGAGCCTGTTTAATACCAAAGGCCTCGGTCAACTCTTTGTTCTGCTCGGCAAGCAGGTGAGTGTATTCAATTTCTGCCTTCTTAAGCAAGCTTTCTGCAACCTTGCAGTTGGGGCAGGTGGCAGAAGCGAAGAGGTAAATACCGTCTTCAAGAGCAACGGGTTGCATCTGAGCAACGCAAGAGCAGTTTTCCTGAACAACACCGCTTCTGGTCATAACAGAGTTTGCGATGTCGTAGGTCTTACGCTCCTTATATTCCTGAGTTTTACCGTCGTTCCAGTTCTTAACAGGTCTGTAGTAACCGGTAATACGGCTATAAACCTCGGTATTCTTGCCACACTGGGGACAGGTGTACTTTTCACCTGCAATATATCCGTGCTCGGGACATACAGAATAGGTGGGAGACAAGGTGTAATAGGGCAGACGGTAATTTTCTGCAATCTTGCGGATGATAGACGCGGCAGCACGCCAGTCAGGAAGCTTTTCACCGATAAATGCGTGGAAAACGGTACCTGAGGTGTAAAGAGTCTGCAACTCATCCTGAATGTCAAGAGCAGTAAAGATATCATCGGTGTAGCATACAGGCAGATGTGAAGAGTTGGTGTAATAAGGAGTCTCTGCATCTGAAGCACAGATAATATCGGGGTAACGCTTGCGGTCGTGCTTTGCAAGACGGAAGGATGTAGACTCGGCAGGGGTAGCCTCAAGGTTGTAGAGGTCGCCGTACATCTCTTGATAGTCAGAAAGGCGCTCGCGCATGTGGTTAAGCACATTCTTGGTGAATTCCTGAGTTTCGGGATGGGTCATATCCTTACCAATCCACTTAGCGTTAAGACCTGCTTCGTTCATACCAACAAGACCGATGGTAGAGAAGTGGTTGTTAAAGGTGCCAAGGTAACGCTTGGTGTAGGGATACAGACCCTCGTCAAGCAAGCGGGTAATGATGGTACGCTTAACCTTAAGTGAGCGGGCGGCAATATCCATCATATGGTCAAGGCGCTTGTAGAAGTCTGCCTCATCGCTTGCAAGATATGCGATACGGGGCATATTGATGGTAACAACACCAACAGAACCGGTGCTTTCACCACTACCGAAGAAGCCGCCTGACTTCTTGCGAAGCTCGCGGAGGTCAAGACGAAGTCTGCAGCACATACTGCGAACATCGGAAGGCTCCATATCACTGTTAACGTAGTTAGAGAAGTAGGGGGTACCGTATTTAGAGGTCATCTCAAACAACAATTTGTTGTTTTCGGTTTCAGACCAGTCAAAGTCACGGGTGATAGAGTAGGTAGGAATAGGATACTGGAAGCCTCTGCCGTTGGCGTCGCCTTCAATCATAATTTCGATGAAAGCGCGGTTAACCATATCCATTTCTTTCTTACAGTCCTTGTACTTGAAGTCCATACGCTTGCCGCCGACAATAGCATACTCGTCAGCAAGGTCAGCAGGAACAGTCCAGTCAAGAGTGATGTTGGTAAAGGGTGACTGAGTACCCCAACGGCTGGGAGTATTTACACCAAAGATAAAGCACTCAATGCACTTTTTAACTTGATCGTAGCTAAGGTTATCGGCCTTAACAAAGGGAGCAAGATAGGTGTCAAATGATGAGAAAGCCTGAGCACCTGCCCACTCATTCTGCATAATGCCAAGGAAGTTTACCATCTGATTGCAAAGGGTTGCAAGATGCTTTGCAGGTGCAGATGTAATCTTACCGCCAACACCGCCAAGACCTTCCTCAATCAACTGCTTAAGTGACCAACCTGCGCAGTAACCGGTAAGCATAGACAGGTCGTGAATGTGAATGTCGGCATTCTTGTGAGCGTTGCCGATTTCATCGTCATAAATCTCGCTAAGCCAATAGTTAGCGGTGATAGCACCTGAGTTGCTGAGAATAAGACCGCCAACAGAATAGGTAACGGTAGAATTTTCCTTAACACGCCAGTCAATGCTCTTAACGTATTGGTCAACAATCTCCTTATAGTCAAGGATGGTTGACTTCATATTACGCAACTTTTCACGCTGACGGCGGTAGAGGATGTATGCTTTTGCAACGTCGGCATAGCCTGCCTGAACAAGCACAGATTCAACACTGTCCTGAATATCTTCAACGGCAACAACACCGTCTACAATCTTGGGCTCATAGTCAGATGTAACCTTCAGTGCCAAGAAATCGATGATGTCAGCGTTAAACTGACGCTCGCAAGCCTCAAATGCTTGGGTTATAGCATCGGAAATCTTTTTAAGGTCAAAATCTGCAACTTTTCCGTCTCTTTTAATTACCTTATACATTTTTACTCCTCACTTTCTAATTTTGTCCCCTAAGCTGTGCCTGGGGAATATATTTTTTAATAATTGACAATAAATCATGCATTTCGTCTTCGTCAAAAGCCTCACCCTTGTCAAGCAGATTGCCCGAATCAACAAAACGCTGTATATAATAGTGCTCGCAACCTTGGAGCCATTGTCCGATTTTTTCAAAATCCGCAGGGGTGTGAATGCCCTTAACTGCGGTGGTGCGGAATTCGTGGTCGATGCCACTGTTACGGAGTATATCCACACTCTCTTTATACTTATTTATATCAAGTTCAACCCCTGTTGCAAGAGGATATCCCTCAGGTGAACTTTTAACGTCCATTGCAACATAGTCAACAAGACCTGTGCTGAGCAATGCTTTAAGTCGGTCAGGCATACTGCCGTTTGTGTCAAGTTTGACGGCATAACCCATATCCTTAATCTTTTGTATAAACTCTGCAATGTCCTTTTGAAGAAGAGGCTCGCCACCTGTGATACAAACCCCGTCAAGTATGCCTTTTCGCTTTGAAAGATAGTCTAACACGTCATTTGTGGCATCACTATATGTTGTGGGTTCAAGCACAAGGGAGCTGTTGTGACAAAAAGGGCACCGCAAATTGCAACCGCCTGTAAAGAGGGTGCAGGCTACTTTGCCCGGAAAATCAAGCAAAGTAAGCTTTTGAAAACCTTGAATATTCATATAAAACGCTTCCTTTGCCGAAGTGTGCTTGTCAAGTATATCACACTATATATTCTCTGTCAATAGAAAAAACACAAAATATTGGGTTATTTTTTTATAAGTGTTACAAGATATTGTTGCTCTTTTTCACAATAAATTTGTACAATTTTAATGGCGTCATAGTTGGTTATCCTCCGCGTCAAATTGGCTTTTAAGCTCTGATAAAGCCTTTTTTTCAATTCGTGACACGTAAGAACGTGATATTTTAAGCCTTTTTGCAACCTCTCGTTGAGGCAGTGGCTCCTGTCCGCCAAGGCCATACCGCAAACACAATATATCGTGTTCACGCTTATCAAGGGTTTTCATAAATCGGTTTAGCTGCTCAATATTTACTGCAAGGTCAACGTTATCGGCAATATTGTCGTCACAGGCAATCACGTCAATAAGAGTAAGGGTGTTGCCCTCTCGGTCGGTTTCAATAGGCTCGTTGACCGAAACGTCATTGGCAGATTTTTTGCGATTTCTAAAAAACATCAGTATTTCGTTTTCAATACACCGTGAGGCGTAGGTGGCAAAGCGGGTGCCTTTTTCGGCATTAAAGGACTCAACCCCTTTTATCAGACCGATGGTGCCTATTGATATAAGGTCATCTTGCTCAATATCGGGTGAAAAATACTTTTTAGCAATATGAACAACAAGACGAAGATTGTGCTCAATAAGTTTGCTTCGGGCGGTTTGGTCACCCTTTGCCATTTTCAAAAAGCATTCCTGCTCATCCTTTTGGGATAAGGCCTTAGGAAATTTGCCCGACTGATTAACGTGTAAAATAAAAAATAAAAAATGTTCAAGTGCCGCTAAAATCTCAAGCATAAAATTAACCCCTTTCCCTTAAATCTATGCTTGGGACAAATCTCAACTTGCAAGTCCCACATATTGCACTAAGAATATTTTTGTGCTATTATATATGTAGATAAAATATGCGGAGGTGTAATATGACCGAAAGTATAGTTTTAACAGGTGGGCCTTGCGGTGGCAAAAGCAGTGCCTTGCCATTTCTTAAAGCAGAACTTGAAAAGTGCGGATGGCGTGTGCTTACAGTGGGTGAGACGGCAACCGACCTTATGAACAGCGGAATAACTCCATTTGGTATGAAGGAGTATGTCGACTATCAGCATATCAACACAAAATATATGCTTTTTAAACACAATCTCTTTTTCAACGCTGCCGAGATTATGCCTGATGATAAACCAACCGTTATAATTTTTGACCGCGGCATCAACGATTGCCTTGCCTACGCCCAGTGGGATTTGTTTGAGTCTGCCCTCAAAAATCACGGCACCACCCCAATTGCCGCCCGAGACCGCTACGGCGCCGTCTTTCATATGACTACCGCAGCCGACGGGGCAGAGGAGTATTACACCCTCAAAAACAACAAGGTGCGCACCGAAACACCTGAGCAGGCAATTGCACTTGACCGCAAAACCCTTTCTTGTTGGGTGGGGCATCCTCATCTGCGCGTAATAGGCAATTCCGGCAATTTTGAGCAAAAGTTAAACCACCTGCTTAATGAGGTTAAGGGCTATCTTGGTATTCCAACCCGCAAAGAGATAGAACGGAAATTCCTTATTGATTTTCCCGATTTTTCGGGTATGGAACTGCACAATAAGGTTGACATAACACAGGTATATCTCAATATGCCTGACGGAAGCAAATGCCGAGTAAGAAAACGGGGAATCGGCGAAGATGCAGTTTACATAAAAACAGAAAAACGCAAAATAACCGATACCGAGCGTGTAGAAATTGAAAGCCGTCTTTCAAAGGAAGAATACGACTGCCTTTGTCAGTATGCCGACAAAGAGCGTCAGCCTATACAAAAAACACGCCACCTTGTAGTGTGGCGGGAAAAGTATTTCGAGATTGATGTTTTTCCTTTTTGGCAGGATAAGGCAGTGCTTGAAATTGAACTTTTAAGTGCCGACGAGCCTTTTGAAATTCCGCCTTTCATTTCGGTTATCAAAGAGGTTACCGATGACCCTCGTTATACCAATGCAAGCTTGGCAAAAACCATACCTAACGATTAAAAAAGAACGCTCCGCGGAGCGTTCTTTTCATATATCACCCATTTTATCGGCATCAAGTCCCGTAAGCCGAGCGTAGTGGAAAATATACTGTTGCACAATTCCCGCATATGGCAAAGCGTAGGACGGCAACCCGTCACTAAACATAACCTCCATTGCACGCTTAATCCACACATCAACGGGGAAGCATTCAATGTGACCGCACCCAAAAAGCAGAGCACAGGCGGCAACCTTGGGGCCAACGCCTGAAATGGTCATAAGGCAGTCTGCGGCACTTTCGGCATCCATTTTGTGCAAATCATAAATGGGCACACTGCCATCTGCCACTTTTTTTGCGGCATCAAGTATGTATTTTGCCCTGAATCCTGATCTCAGGGGCGCTAAATCCTCAACTGTCAAAGTTGCAATACGCTTTGCCGACGGGAATGAATAGGCGCCCTCACCCAAATCTTCACCAAAAGTCTGACAAAGCCTTTCAACAATTCTTTTTATGCGGGGAATGTTGTTGTTTTGCGAAATAATAAATGAACACAAGGCTTCCCACGGGTCTTGCCTAAGCAGACGTATGCCCCCTGTAAGAGCACAAATTTTATTAAGCCGTTTGTCCGCCTTTACCGCCTCGATTACTGCACCGTAATCACGGTCAAGGTCAAAGTATTCCCGCCAGATATTGTCAAAATCCTCTTTGCTTGCACCCTCAATAACAATGTCACTGCACTCGTTAAAAAGGCAAATCCGCTTGCCGTGAGCAACGCCGTACCATTTTCCTTCGTTTTCGTACCAACGAAAAGCCTGACCGCAGTCAAGAGTGTCAGACAAAGAAAAATTGGCGGCATTTTTTAAAATGACACCTGAATTTGTGTATTTTATATCAATACTGTAACTATCTTTCACAATAATCACCATATCCTTTACATATATAAAATGCGATAAAAACCACAGATATGGTGATTATTATCGCATGTGCTTCGGTTGCCGTAAACGGCGAGAAGCACGCGTTTTTTAAATTTTAGCGTGATTTTCACGCTATTCACCATTGCCATTATAAACGATTTATGGTAAAATTCAACTGTAAAAATCTGTTCGGAGGATTTAACTATGCGTGAAGATATTTGTACCATACCGGTCAGTGAGGGATTTGAGCCACTTGACGGGTGTCCCTTGTGCCGAATGCGAGCCATTGCACAAAAACGGGTAATTGACTTTATAATGGGCGCCGCAATGATGGAGCCCGACATCAGAATCCGCACAAACGAGATGGGCTTTTGCAAAGAGCATTACGCTGAAATGTGTAAATCGGGCAACCGCCTGTCCCTTGCGCTGATGCTTGACAGTCATATATTAGAACTGCAAAAGGATATATTCGGCGAGGGCAAGTTTTTTAAACCCTCATCCAAAAAATCTGCATATAAAGCCGTCCGTATGGAGCAGACTTGTTTTGTGTGCGACAAAATGAATTTTGGTATGGAGCATATGCTTGATACTATCTATCGCACCTATGATAAGGATAAGGGATTTCGCGAACTCTTTAAGCTGCAGACGGAATTTTGTCTGCCTCACTACTCACTGCTTGTTAGCAACGTTCCCGACTATATGAATAAAGACAAGGCAAAGGAGCTTTGCGAGGACGCCCGCAAAATCACCTTTGATTATCTTAAAGAACTGGGCACAGATGTTCGTCATTTTTGCGATATGTTTGACTACCGCAACAACGGGGAGGATGCCGATTGGGGCAACTCAAAGGACGCAATCGAGCGCACAGTAGCCTTTTTAGACGGCGAATTACCCCCACACATTAAAATTAAGTGATTTAAAAACCGAGTAAAACTCGGTTTTTTATCTGAAAGTGTAATTCTTAAAATATTATTAAGTGACTTGATTATAACAGTAAGATGTGTTACAATCCATTTTGTCGAAAAATGGAGATGATGAATTGTACAACTACAAAAATTTAAATATAAAAACACTTTTTTCAAAGGAATACCGCCATTTACTTATGCTGTTATTCTGGCCGTTGCAGTTTTTACTTTTCTGCCTTGAAGAAAGTGTTTTGCCACTTAAATTTCACACAGTTTACTCACCCCTTGATGATGTGATACCCTTTTGCGAATATTTTATTATCCCTTACTATTTGTGGTATGCCTATATAATAGCAATGCTTGTGATATTGGCGTTTAAAAACGTGCCCGAATTCAAGCGTTATATGTGGTTTGTAATTCTTGGCTACGGCAGTACGGTAATATTCTATCTTATCTATCCGACTCAACAGCTTCTTAGGCCCGAAAGCTTTGCAAACGACAATGTTTTTACTCAAATGGTTGCAGATTTGTATCGCACCGATACCAACACCAATGTTTGCCCGTCATTGCATGTAATCGGGCAAATGGCAGCCTTCTTTGCCGCATGGCGTAATCCCCTTGGTAATAAGGTCGTGTGGCGCACCATTTGGTTGGTATCATCAGTGGCGGTTTGTATGTCAACGGTAATGCTTAAGCAGCATTCAATTATTGATGTTTGGGCAGGTCTTGGAGTGTCTTGTGTGCTTTTCGTAATTGTTTACTGCGGTGACAGAATAATTAAATATTTTAAAGATAAAAGATGCCGATGACAGTTAATCATCGGCATCTATTTTGCGTTCTTCCCACAACTTTTGTGCTTTTTTGCTTTGTTTGGCAGCCTTTTCGCTTAGTCCCTGACTGATTGCAGGATAAAGATTATCACAGTCATTGGTGGGCTGAATTTCATAGGTTCCAAACTTAGTGGTTTGAGCAAAACTGTCGTCAAAAGTCTCGTTTTTTGGTGTTTTTCCGTCTTCTACGGATTTTGGCTTCCACATAAAATCACTCCTTGTTTTTTATCAGTTTTTGTAACGATAAAGGAAAATATGCAATCTTAATAAAATCTTAATGGCGCGGCACTTGTAACTTAAAAGAACAAATAGTAAAATATGATTTGAAAGGAGTGGTACTGTGTATAACATTCTTGTATGCGACGATGAAAAAGACATAGTAAGTGCA
Organism: Acutalibacteraceae bacterium; assembly: GCA_045653445.1. Classification (GTDB taxonomy): domain Bacteria; phylum Bacillota; class Clostridia; order Oscillospirales; family Acutalibacteraceae; genus RGIG2206. The sequence continues at coordinate 45,472 of JAZOLY010000032.1, read as the reverse complement.
CTTAAGATATATCTGTCAAGTGAGGATTATAATATATTTACTGCAAACAATGGGGCAGAAATGCTTGACACAGTGAAGCAAAAGGATATTCATTTGGTGCTTCTTGACATAATGATGCCTGTTATGGATGGAATGACCGCCCTTAAAATATTGCGGGAGGAGTATAATATTCCCGTAATTTTTCTAACCGCCAAATCACAGGATACAGACAAGGTGCTTGGTCTTGACCTTGGTGCCGATGATTATATAGTAAAACCCTTCAATCCTGCCGAGGTGTTAGCTCGTGTGCGCTCTCAACTGCGCCGATATATGTGCCTTGGGGGTGGTGAGATTGCTCCCGATATTGTGCGCCTTGGGGGAATAGAGCTTGACGACGGTGCAAAGCGTGTGACGGTTGACGGTGACGAGATAACCTTGACTCCTCGTGAATATGACATTTTGCATTTGCTAATTACCAATCCCAACAAGGTTTACTCACCCAAGCAAATCTATCGCGCAGTGTGGAATGAGGAGCCTTACGGTGCCGAAAACGCCGTTGCCGTTCACATCCGCCACATCCGTGAAAAAATAGAAATCAATCCTGCCGAGCCTCGTTATCTGCGAGTTGTTTGGGGCAAGGGATATAAGATAGAGGGGGACAGATATGAAAAAATTAAAAGATAGTCTGGGATTAAAAATTACTGCAGTGGTGCTTATATGCATTATGGCTCTTGTCTGTTGTGCAAGTGTTGTTGGCACCGTTTTTCTTGCCACAAGCGGAGCATACACCGCTACCAAACAGCGATTTTATGTTAAAAATGGCCTTTCGGCTATGCAAAGCGATATTGACAACATAAAAGAGTACTACAAAGCCTTTGTGAATAAGGACGAAGACAGCGTTAAAGAATACAAAGATATGTTCAGCAGTGAAAACACCAACCTCTTTTTTACCGTTGAAAGTGAGGGCTATCCAACCCTTTCAAGTTATAAAGAGGAGTATATCACCAAGTGTACTTATAACAACAGCAGCTGCAACATTTCCACAAGTTTGCCCGTAATCGAAATATTAAGCTTTGAAACGGCATCTCAGCGTTGGGCATATATTCAAAAGCGCAAACAGGATTTTAATGTAATTGAGTACGACACAGGTGATGAAGATACGGACGGCGACGGCGATTACGAGTGCACCCTTAATATAACCTATGAAGAGCAAAAGCTTATCCCCGTCAAAATTACCGTTTATATTCGTGAGGATATGACGGCCAACGATATATATTTTCAGCGTGCGGCACAAATCAGGCTTGTTTATTCCTTGCGATACTGGGCAATAGCCATTGCCGCAATTTCTTTTGTGCTGACGGTTACCGCCTATGTTTATACTTTGTGTGCCGCAGGTCATAAGAGGGGCAAAGAGGGTATCACACTTAATTGGATAGACAAAATTCCCTTTGACTTGTATGTGGCTGTTTTGGGTGCGGGCGCAGTGGCACTTTTGTCTGCAGTCTTTAACTTCAGTGACGAGATTTTAGGAATTTTGATAGCAACGGCACCGTTGGCATTGACTTTTACCTCAATTTCTGCAACCTTTGCCGCACGGGCAAAGGCAGGTGGATGGTGGCGCAACACTATCATTTACCGCATATTAGTGCTTTTAAAACTTTTTGCTTTAAAACTATGGTATGCAATAAGACGTGTGGCACGAAATATGTCGTTTATATGGATTGGCGTGGCAATAATTGTAGCTTTAACAATAGTTGAGTTTATCGGACTAAAGTGTTGCTATTATGTGGATGAGGTATTTGTGCTTTGGATAATTTACAAGGCACTTACTCTGCCTGTGTTTATATACCTTATGGCAAATCTTAATCTACTCCAAAAGGGCGGCAAGCGTATAGCCCAGGGTGATACCGATTATAAAATTGATACAAGCGGAATGATAATTCCATCCTTCAAAACCCACGCCGAAAACCTTAACAGCATCAGTGACGGAATGAATAAGGCTATTGCCGAAAAACTTAAAAGTGAGCGGATGAAGACGGAACTTATCACCAACGTATCCCACGATATCAAGACTCCCCTTACATCCATTGTCAATTATGCCGACCTTTTAAGCGGTGCCGAAAGTGATGAGCAACGTTCAGAATATATAGAGGTTATTCAGCGTCACTCCGCACGACTTCGCAAATTGATTGATGACCTTGTAGAAGCCTCAAAAGCCTCAACGGGCAACGTGCGCATAGAGGCGGAACCAACCGATATAAACCTGCTTATATCCCAATCGGCAGGGGAGTATGCAGAACGGCTTTCATCAGCAGAAATAGAGGCGGTATATGACTGCAAGGGTGAAAATTGCACTGCCCTCATTGACGGCAGACTGATGTGGAGGGTGCTTGATAACCTTTACTCCAATGCCTGCAAATACGCCCAAAAGGGTACTCGGCTTTATGTATCAACTGCTTGCGAAAATGAAAAGATTAAAATCATATTCAAAAACATTTCCGCAACTCCGCTTAATATATCGGGCGACGAACTTATGGAACGTTTTGTAAGGGGTGATGAATCCCGCAATTCTGACGGAAGCGGATTGGGTCTGTCTATTGCCGAAAGCCTTGTGCGGCTTCACGGGGGCGACTTTGAAATACAGGTTGACGGTGACCTTTTTAAAGCGATAATCACCCTTGACTTGTACAATTTGTGAAATGTTGTTTAATATATAAATAAATTTGATTAAAATTGTTAAATTTGCCCATTACAAAATTCTACAAAAAATGCTATAATAATTACACAAGCGTGCAGTTTGCCAAAAGGTTTAAACCGTTTGGCAAACTGCTTTTTTTTGTTCGTTGTTCTGTGTTGGCTTTTTTTGAGGTGCTTTATGTTCAAATTCGGTATAAATGATATTGTGTTTTACGGTACAACAGGTGTTTGCCGTGTTGACGGTGTGGATGATGTTAAGCTTGGTCGCGAAACTAAGCAGTATTACGTTTTAACCCCCGTGGCACAGGGCAGCTCAACCGTTTTTGTTCCCACCGATAACGAGGTTTTGCTGTCCAGAGTCCGTAAGGTGCTTACAAAAAGCGAGATTCAAGAGATTATCTCAAACTTGCCTGCCGATGCAGAGTTGTGGAGCAATAACCCTGCCGAAAGGGTCAGAATTTATGCCGAAGTGCTCAAAAGCGGTGACAGAGGTCAAATTTTACTTTCGGTTCGTACCTTGTTAACCCGTCGTCGCGCTTTGTCTAATACAGGCAAAAAACTGCATATAACCGACGAGCGTGCTTTAAGGGATGCTCAGCGTTTGTTGATTGACGAATTTTCCTATGTGCTTGGTATTGAACCGAATGAAGCCGAAGAATATATTTTAAGTAATATTTTACCTGAAAAATAAGCTGTGTTTAAAACACGGCTTATTTTTATGCCGAAAATAGCAAAAAAATATAGACAATCGGCACAAAACATAGTAAAATGTTTATGTATTATAAAGGTATCACAACTTGCATAGGCATTGTTATATGGGGTGTAAAATGACTGCAACAGAGCGAGCAAAAAACTGCATAGAACTGCTTAAAGCAGAGTATCCCCACGCTGTTTGTCAGCTTGTGGCATCGGCACCTCACGAGTTGCTTATTGCCACTCGCCTTTCGGCACAGTGCAGGGATGACAGGGTTAATCAGGTGACTCCTGCTTTGTTTGAGCGTTTTAAGTCGGTGGATGACTTTGCCAACGCCACACCGACAGAGGTTGAGCCTTATATAAAAAGCTGCGGACTGTATGTGACAAAGGCAAAGGATATTGTTGAAATGTGCAAATCCTTGCGTGACAATTATGGCGGAAATGTGCCCGACACCATTGAAGAACTTATAAAACTTCAAGGTGTTGGCAGAAAAACCGCCAATCTTATAGTGGGGGATATATACGGCAAACCTGCCGTCGTAACCGATACCCACGTAATTCGCATAACCAATTTGCTTGGCTTGTGCAATATAAAAGACCCCTACAAAGTTGAACTTAAACTAAAGGAACTTTTGCCCCCCGAGGAATCTAACGATTTTTGCCACCGAGTTGTGCTTCACGGCAGAGCAGTGTGTGTTGCCCGCACCCCAAAATGTGAGCAGTGCACTCTTAAAGAGGTGTGTAAACACTACTGCGGCAAATGATTTAAGGAGCGATTCAAATGTGTGAAGAATTAAATACTACAACTCAAACAGAGGAAACTCCACAAGTTGAGGACGCTGTAACTTCGCCCGAAAAACTGCCTATGGAGCAATGGTGGGGTGAAGACAGGGAAGAGGTAGAGTGTGTGGACGTAACACCCGAATTGCCTCCGCAACCGGTTGTCGTGCCTCCTCAACCACCACAGTATACATATGCTCCGCCACAACCTGTGCAACCTGTGGCACCACAACCTCAACCGCAGTATTATCCGCCACAGCAACCTCAGTATACCCAATCCGTACCGCCTCAACAAATCTATTATCAACAGCCTTATCTCCAACTTGCACCACAAAAGAACGAACTTAGCCTTGCATCTTTGGTGCTTGGTATAGTTGCATTGATTATTGGCTTTTTTCCATTCTTTGGTTGGGCAGCCGACATTGCCGCAATTATTACGGGAGTAATTTCTAAAAAGAAGGGCGACCAGACATCACGGGCAACTATGGGTATTGTGTTTGGTGCAATTGGTGCATTGGTTGGATTTATGTTTATCGCCCTTTGTGTAGGCCTTGCGTACAAACCTGAAGCTTAATTTAACAAAACTCTGCCCTTTCGGGCAGATATATGGGGGCGTAGCTCAGCTGGGAGAGCGTACGGTTCGCATCCGTAAGGTCGAGAGTTCGAACCTCTTCGTCTCCACCAAACAAATTATAAAAATCAGGGAGTTGGCAGAAACCATTCAGCTTGTTGATGCGTTAAAGGATAAAATCCCCGTATGCCGCGTACAAGACGGCACCGAAATTATAGTCTAAAACTAAAAGCCATCCAAACGGATGGCTTTTTTCATATAGTTTAGCCTTCTCCTGCGGGAGAAGGGGGACCGCTTTAGCGGTGGATGAGGAGTTTTAATCTTTTGGCTTAAAGCAGGGCATCAATTCTAACTTAAATAAATTAGCCTTGTGTTTGCGGTCAATAAGAGCCTTTGTGTCAGGATTATCGCATACACCTGTGCGTATATATTTATCTAACTCTGCATAGGTAAATCCAAGATTTTCCTCGTCGGTTTTACCGCAAAGTCCGTCAATTGGGGTCTTGTCAACCAACTCTTTGGGCAGTCCCAATTCATAACCGATTTGCTTAACTTCGGTAACAGTCAGATTTGACATAGGAGAAAAGTCACCCACCGAGTCGCCGTAACGGGTGGAGTATCCCACCCAATCCTCTGACAGATTGCAGGTGTTGGCAACTCTGCCGTTGCAACTTTGTGACACTGCATAAAGGGTGGTCATTCTCACACGTGGCGGAATATTTTGAATGGTTTGTGGAGTGATTTCCATATCCTTTGGCAAACTGTTCAGTACTCCGTCAACGGCGTCTTTCACGTTAACAACAAAGTGCTTAATACCAAGGTGATTTACAAGCAGCTCTGCCATATCAATGTCGTGCTGTACCCCTTGTGGCATCAAAACACCGATAACCCTGTCCTTGCCCAAAGCCTCAACGCAAAGGGCTGCAACCACCGAACTGTCCTTGCCGCCTGATATACCTACAACGGCGTTACAGCCTTTGCCGTTAGCCTCAAAAAATTCTCTTATCCAATTAACACACTGTTCTTTTACCTTTTTTGCATCAAACATAGTTACACCTCGTTGTGAAATAAAAATGCGGTTTTGGCATCCAAAGACGCCTCTTGCACTGAATAAAATTCTGTGCCGCTTTTAAGATATTCTGCCATATTAACAAGGCAGTGGGTGATGGCAATTTCTTCATCGGTAAGCCTTACCTTGTAGAATGGATTTTCATACAACACCTTGCCCTCTGCAGTTATTCTGTCAAGATAAAGTCCGTCAAGATTTCCGTCTGCACCTCTGCACAGTCTTGAAGGGGCAAAGGATTGCACTCTGCCGTCTTTTAAGTAGGTGCAGGTGTCATTGACAATTTCACCCTTGTCACCCTGTATAATTATTCTTGACCGCCTTATGTCAGAAAAATACTATTCTTTAATCATAAAGGGCGGTTTTGTTGCCGTAATCAAGAAAAGCCAAAGTGTGAGTGGCGTTTTTCTCAGCGGGGGAGATATATCCTGACCGAGAATTGTATACACACAAATTCTGACCAAACTCAACCTGTTTTACCTCATCACACATGCTTGCCTTGTTAACGCAAGACACCACAAAGTCGGGGTTTGAATCAAGCAACTCATCAAGGGATGGGCAAATATTCACATCGTATTTTTTACTGAATTTCTGTGCAGTTTCGGGATTTCTGATGTAAATTCCCGCAAAATCAAACATATCGGGCAAAGCGTTGGCAATTCTAATATAAAATTCACTGCGCCAACCTGCACCTACAACTCCAAAACGCATCATAAATTACACAACTCTCTTATATGTTTTAAAATACTGTAAGCATAAAGGGGATAGTAGCCATAGAAAGTGCGGTAGAAATAAGAGTAAGCGCGGCACCCGTTTCGCAGTCTTCGCCAACCATTTTTGGAAATACTACCGTGTTAAGACCGCATGGCATAGAATAGACAATCAGTGCAGGCATAACAACGTTGCTTAGTCCGATTAACTTGAATATTGTAACAAAAACTGCAGGAATTACAATGAGTCTCAATAAAGCGACAACATAATTAACGGGATTTTTAAGCAGTTTTGTAAATTTGTATTCCGAAAGTGCCATGCCTAAAATAAGCATTGTGCAAGGACCTAAAGGAGCCGATGCAACAGAAAGAAAATTGTTAGCAAAATCAGGCAGATTTAATCCTGAAAGACCGATTGCAGAACCCGAAAGGATGGCGATAATAGGTGGATTTATCAGCTTTTTAAAAGATAATTTGGATTTTATAAGGGAGCAATACCCCACAGTGTAAAGATACAGGTTTATTGGCAGAGCAAAAAGCAAAACGTTAATTAGCATACTGTCGCCAAAAAGAGCTTCGGTTAAAGGAATACCCATATATCCGCTGTTTGGTACGGTAAGGGAATAGGTATATACCGAACGACGATAGCCGTCACGGGTAAGTATTTTTGAAAGTAAAAAAGCAAGGGTAACAATAACAACTACTGCAATTGTTGAACTAAGGATAATATCGTATTTTTCAGTTATGTATTTAATCGTAAAGTTGGTGGAAAAGGATTTAAAGGTTGTGGCGGGCATAAACACCCATACAACCAATGTCGATAAGAATTTAGAACCGTCAGAATTGATTATACCTGCTTTGCACATAGAAAAACCGATTAAAGCAAAAGCAAAAAGAATGGCAATCTGAAGGAATATTACACTCAAAGATATCACCTCACCGCACGATTATACCATAGCAAGCCACTTTTTTCAACGCTTAAATTCACCCCTCTATATTCCGAAAATATAATGGATAAAGAGGAGGTTTATTATGAATGATTACGTAATATACGCATTGGTGGCAACCCTTGGCACTTGGTTTGTAACTGCTTTGGGTGCGGCGGTTGTCATTTTTTTTAAATATCCAAATCAAAAATGGCTTAATGTAATGCTTGGCTTTGCATCGGGAGTAATGATAGCTGCAAGCTTTTGGTCGCTTCTGCAGCCTGCCATAGAGGGCGCTGAGGCAACACTTAAAACACCTGCTTATTTGGTTGCAACGGCAGGCTTTTTGCTTGGAGCAATATTTATGTGGGGGTCGGACAAAGTTGTTCTTTTTGCTCAAAAAAGAGTGAACAAGGCTCAAACAAACCAACGACTGCACCGCATAATAATGCTTATTCTGTCGATAACCCTTCACAACATACCCGAAGGACTGGCAGTTGGTGTTGCCTTTGGCGCATTGGCAGGGGATGGATATTCCCCCGAAGGACTAATGGGAGCAATATCGGTGGCAGTTGGTATAGGCTTGCAGAACTTTCCTGAGGGAACGGCAGTATCCGTACCGCTTAGGAGAGAGGGATTTTCCCGAAAAAAGAGTTTTTTGTTAGGTCAGGCATCGGGTATGGTGGAGCCAATTGCGGGTGTCATCGGCGCATTGCTTGTGGTTTATATCGAGTCGGTGTTGCCCTATGCATTATCCTTTGCAGCAGGAGCAATGATATTTGTTGCCGTCCACGAGTTAATCCCCGAATGTCAAAAAGGACAAGACGCTTATCCATATTCTGCCACAATGGGTATAATATTTGGCTTTGCCACAATGATGCTGCTTGATGTAATGCTTGGTTAATGTTGTAATTCAAGTCCCACATACAAAAAACTAAGCACCCAACCTAAAGGTTGAATGCTTAGTTTGGTGCGGGTGAAGGGACTTGAACCCCCACGTCGTTGACACTAGATCCTAAGTCTAGCGCGTCTGCCAATTCCGCCACACCCGCAAATATATAGAATAGGTCATGCCTTAAGGCACGACCTATTCTTTGGTGCCGGTGATCGGGGTCGAACCGATACGGTATCGCTACCACTGGATTTTGAGTCCAGCACGTCTGCCAATTCCATCACACCGGCAAGTGCCGAATTATAATAACACACTATTTTCAAAAAATCAAGAGCAAATATTAAAATATAGATATTTTTATATTAATTTTTTGTCCCTATTGTAGCACAAGGATAGCACAAAAGCGGTTGAGTCGCAATCATTATTCATCAGCGTAAGCGGCTTCATTTTTCATTCTTCATTTGAAAGTCTGTTCTCTTTTAATGAATAATGAATGATGAAAAATGAATAGTGAATAATACAAACGAAAATCCGCCCACTTACGTGAACGGATTTTCGTTTGGAGCTGGAAATGGGATTTGAACCCACGACCTACTGATTACGAATCAGTTGCGCTACCACTGCGCCATTCCAGCAAATATACATATTACCGAGATATTATATCAATTTAAACAAGGGTAGTCAAGGGCTTTTTGAATTGCTTTGAATTAAAAATAAAAAAAGTGACAAAAAATTGAAAAAAGAACTTGACATCACCCGTTCGCTTTGATATAATACTTCTGCCGCTTAAAAAAGCGGATAAATATGCGAGCATGCTGGAATAGGCAGACAGGCACGTTTGAGGGGCGTGTGTTTCACGACGTGTGGGTTCAAGTCCCACTGCTCGCACCAAACTGACAGTCGACCTTTTGGTCGGTTGTCAGTTTTTTTGTATGCAACTACAGCAAAGGCCATTCACCCTCAGCAAAAAACGCCTAACCGTTTATCGCGGTTAGGCGTTTTTTAAACTAAAAATCCTACTCCAAATGCAGATAATGCCGCCGCAATGGCAACGACGATAAGTGGCAAATCAAAGTATGCAAGCACAAGGGCTACCGCAGTGCCGACTGCGGCGGTTACAGTGTTTCCCGTTGAGTAAAAAATACCGGGAAAGGTCATTGCCGCAAGCACCGCGTAGGGAAGATAATAAAGCACACTGCGAACAAACTGCGATTTTATCTGTTTTCTGAATAGGGTGAAAGGCAACATTCTTACAAGATATGTAACACCCGCCATAACGGCTATATAGATAATAACGCTCATTATTCACCCTCCTTTACAGGAAAAAAGAGGGCAGTAACCACTGATGAAAGCAGTGCGCTTATAACTACTGCAAATCCGCTGTTAATCATAGGCAAACAGTAATACAAAATAGAATTTGTGGCAACTGCAAGCCCGATAGCAAGAATAATGGAATGCTCTTTTTTAGCAGGGGGCACGATAATGGCAATAAACATACCGTAAAGCATAATACCCATTGTTGCCGTCAGCATTTGGGGCAAAAGGTTGCCTGCAACTGCACCAAGCAAAGTGCCACTTACCCAACCAATCATTGGCGTAAGAATAAGTCCTTTCATATAAGTGGCACTGATTTTGTTAGGTTGGGCAATAGCAACAGCATAGATTTCGTCGGTTATGCCAAAGGAAACAAGTAACCTTTGCAAAGTGTTAAATGAGCCGTCAACCTTTTGCGAAAGGGAAATAGCCATCAACGAATAGCGTATATTTATAACAAGCTGGGTGATTATCATTTCAATCAGCGTGCCTGCGGCGGCAATAATTGCAACACCTGCAACCTGACCTGCAGAGGTAAGGTTGGTCAGCGATATTCCCACTGCTTCAAGCACAGTTAGTCCTGCGTTAACGGCGGTGATGCCAAATCCAAAGGATACCGAAAGGTACCCCAGACCGATAGGCAAGCCGTGATACATTCCTTTTAAATAGTCAGAACGCATTTTTAACCTCTTTTGTTTTAGTTAAATTCAAATGAAAGTGTAGTGTTTTCGGTGTCGGTCAGTTTATATTTAAAATTCACGCTGTCAAGCATATAAAAGGTCTTGTCGGTCATATTTACCTGATACTCGGCACAGTTAGCCCCACCTTTATCGGTGGCAGATTTGGTGGGCTCAATATAAATCAGGGTAGAGCCCTCTTGCTGCTTTATTTCGGGGTGATGATAAGAGTTGTTGATGGGGTCAATAATAATCTGATGATAAAGCCTTGCCTTAGCACGCTCAGGCTCAAACTCGTGGTTAAGAGTCAGTCTGTAACTGCTTTCGGTTAAGGAGGGCTCACTGAGTTTCATAGAGAACTTGTAAAGATTTATGTGTGTGCCTTGGTCATTTGGCAAATACATCAATGGCAATGAATTGTCTCTTGTATTATATCTGACCGAAAACTCGGTAATTTCAGACATACTAAGGGTAAGGGTACTGTCAGACTGTGACTTTTCAAGTTTAATAAGAGTAACCGTCAAATCACGGCAGTCCACGGCATTGCTTACAACGCTTTGAGCCAAAGCCAAATATCCACCTTTAATGCTCACATAAGGCTTGTTACCGTCATAAATCTTACTGTCCATATTAAGAAGTGCGGCGGATATGGGGAACTTCTCTTTAAAACTGTCGTTAAAAACAGGCTTGTTACTGCCTGCGCCGTAATCCATAAGAGCCTTAAACTCATTTTCACCCTCACTGATTTGGGAAAGGGATACAGGCTCTGCCTTAAAATGCTCAAAATCGTATGTGGGGTTGCTTTTATCTCGGAAAACAAGAGCAAGTATGCCTGCAACCAACATAACACCAAGCAAAACAAGAGCGACGTTGGATGTTATACGGCGCTTTTTGGCATCTTTTGTTTCATAGGGGTTGTAATACATTTTATTCTCCTAAAATAGTCTTGCACAAGGCAATATATTCTTCCATAGTCAGTTCTTCTGCTCTTGCAGTAGGGGATATGCCGCACTGCTCAAGTGAAGATAATACCTTTGCTTTGTCGCACCCATCCAAATGAGCCGACAGGCAGTTTAGCAAGGTTTTGCGGCGCATTGAAAATGCAGCCTTGATAACCTTGAAGAAATGTGAGCGGTTAACCCCTTGATTATCACTGTTTACCGTCAGCTTGATAACCGCGCTGTCAACCTTTGGAGGTGGCAAGAATGAGTCTCTCGGCACGTCAAGCACCTGTTGTGGTGATGAGTAATACCTTACCGCCGCAGTGACTGCACCGCACTCTCTTGTGCCCATTTCGGCGCAAAGACGGACTGCCGCCTCTTTTTGTACCATAACGGTGATGCTTTTAAGTTCGGGCAAGGTTTCGAGCAGCATCATAATAATGGGTGAGGTAATGTAATAGGGCAGATTGGCGCAAACCGATACACTCATACCCTTAAAATGCTGATTTATGATTGCCTTAAGGTCACATTTCATAACGTCGGCAAAGATGACCTCAACGTTATCAAAATCAGAAAGGGTGTCGGCAAGTATGGGCTTTAACTTTGTGTCAAGCTCTATGCACACAACCTTTTTAGCCCTTTTTGCAAGCTCACAGGTAAGTACGCCTGCACCCGGACCGATTTCAATTACACCCTGGCCGTCAATGTCGGCGTGCAGAGCAATTTGAGGACAAACTTCGGGGTCAACAATAAAATTTTGCCCAAGCCCCTTTTTTAGATTAAACCCGTTTTTTTCAAAAATACGGTGTAAGGTGTTAATATTGGTTAAGTCGTACATACAACAATCTCCTGATTTTGCGGTTAATATTAATAAATGTATTATAGCAAAAGAATTCAATAAAAACAATATTTTTGATGACAAATAAAAAAGTTTGTGATATAATATTTTGAAATTATATATTTACGGCTAAAATCAGCACTGCCGTTATACTTTTTGGAGGATAGTTATGATTAACAACGCATACGAAATTATAATCGAAACTTTAAAACCTGTTATTGATTCTCAAAAATTCACCCGTCAAGGTGATGAATATGTTTTTTCAAACGATAAAAAGGCGTTCAGAATTAACCACAACGCCGAAAGGCATATTTTTGAACTTGATGTTGCCAATCTTGAGGGTGGCGAGGCAGAGTTTGTAAACATTTCAAACTATTTGTTTGACGACGCTTCTGACGAGCGTGATGCCCGTTCTGTTGGCGGTGACTTTCTTGACAGTTTGAATAACGAATTGGGTATTCAGCGTTCGGTTGCTCTTCGCCGTAAGGATGTTGCTTTGCCCTCAAAGGCAGCGGCAGACACAACTCCCGGTTCAGAGGCCTTTGCCAACCGCTTTTTAACCCTTTTTCCTGCATATAAGGATGCATATAAAGACTGTGTAGCACAGTACAGCGGCTTTTTGCCCGATTATTTCTTTTCTACCTACGCAGCACCACATCTTGCAAACCTTATTAAAAATGGCGAAACCAAGCAGTTTATAAAGATGGTTAATATGCTTGATGACTTTTACGTAGACGGTGATAACGAGGTTCAAAGCACCGTTACCTATTCTATTTTGGGCGAGATGTTCCGTGCCGATGCAACCACTGTTAACAGCTTTGTTGACCTTTGCAAAGCAAACGAGGTGGGCAGTCACCTTATTACTCCTGCCGAATGTATGTACAAATACGTAATCAAAAAGAACAAGTAATACAAGTAATAAATTAAGTATTGTGTTGGAGGTGAGGGTGTGGCTAAGTGCGAAAAATGTTCTGCCGAGATTGCCGAGGGAATGACCTTGTGTGAGAGTTGTGAAAAAGGTTCTGTCAGCTCGGCTGATATGTGGGCACGCCCCGGTTCAGTGGTCAACTCAGGTAATAGTTACGTTAAACCTGCCGAGGCTGTTAAACCTACTGCAACAGTTGATGAAGCATCTGATGAACCCGCACCTGTTCCCGTTCAAAGCAATGAATTGGACATGCGTCTTAAACAGACGGAATATTTTAACGCCGTTGCTAACGTAAGTGAAGAAGAAACGGTAGATGTTGACGACCTTTATCCACCAACCAACTTACTTGAGGTACCTTTTAGGGATACCGAATATAATTTGGGCTACACCATTCCTAAAATGAAGATGGTAGTGTCCAAAAGGGCACGCCGTAAGATTCTTTTCAGCAGTCTGATGGTGTCTGCGGTGGCTTTGCTTGTGGCAGGCTTTATTTTGCTTGACAGTGTTTTTGGAATTTTGCCACGTGTGGTTGATACGCCTGTTTTGTATGTAAAATCCGGCAATCTGTATATGACCGGTACAAGTGGCAAGCGTCCTCAGCACTTTGTTTACGAGGGCAACGCTTTTCAGGTGTCAAACAACACACAACGCGTGCTTTTTTCACCTTATGACGACGATGTTTTCGTAATGAAAAATTACAATACGAAAACAAAAAATTACGACCTTTACATACGCCGTGATGGTGGGGTGTCAAGTCAAGGTAGTTTGGTTGACAGCAGTGTTTATGGCGAGTTCGAGTATGTGCATAAGGGTGGTTCAATTCTTTATTTAAAAGGCTCTTCATACTATGATTTGTACCTTTATAATATCGAAAAAGGCGAGTCAACCCGCGTAACATACGGTGTTGAAAATTTCGGTATGATTAACGACACCACCGTTGCTATGAAAACCCGTTCAAATGATGTTCAGATTGTTGACCTTTTAAAATCGGGCAAGGAAGCAATAACATTAGTGGTGGAGGATGTTAATAAGGTTTATTTTGATAAAGAACCGAACAATGCATTTTTCTTTGTGAAAACCCTTAAAAACACAGAAACAGGCAAGAATGCAAGCGAGCTATACCGTTATGACGGTAATAAAATCGAAAAGGTTGCCCAAAACGTTAAGGATTTGGTTGTCTACAATTGTGCAGAAAACTGGGCATATTGCACAGGCGATGTTTTAAACAAAATTACAGTCGGTGATTTTATTAACGACGACTGTGAGCAGATAGACCGTGAATCCACCGAGGGTGTTGCATGGGGTACAGATGTGTCTGCTGAAATGGCAAGGATGCTTAAACGTAACACTTTGCGCAGTCGCGTATTTCCAATTGAGATTGATACAGACGCAAAACAGCTTTCCTATTACAGTAAGGGCAAGTCCAAGGTTGTCAGTGAATACTGTACCGAGGTTGTCTTTACAGGTGAGCGAAAGGAAATGGTTAATAAAGAGGTTGCTGATATAGTTCAAGGTGCTGCCATTGTCTATAAAGAGTATCAGCTTGGTCAAAAAATCTTGACCTTCAGCGAGCTTACTGATGATATGCTAAATAACCGCACTTTCACTATGTATTTGAATGAAGCTATTACTGCGGCTATTAAGAATACTCACTATTTTGCGGCGGTTAAAGGCAATGCTGCAAAATTAAACTACACCGCTTTAAGTGACAATAATATTTCGTTCTCTAAAAAGTTTGATGCAGTTTATTATATCGACTATACTGAGGATGATGAAGAAGGTGATTTGATGCAGGTCAAAATCACCGATAAAGGCTTCAAAGAGCCCGAGGCGGTTGCCAACTCAGTTACCGAGTTTTATAACCTTGCAGATGGTACGGTGATATATGTTGATAGCGACAAAACAATTTATGCAGGCAGTGAAGCACTTGCTCACCGTATAAGCGGATATGCCGTTAACCGAAAGGCAGATGTAGTGGCAATCTTAGCCGAAACGATTGATACGGGCAGCCGCTTGGTAGTTTTCAAAGACCGCACTAAAAAAGCAATAGCCGAAAGTGTAAAAATGGTTTGCTTTAACGACAACACAACCTTGTCATTTATAAAGGATTTTGACAGTGTTGCAGGCGGTGGTGACTTCTATATTTGCAAAAACTTTAACACCGTATCAAGAATTGACACAGGCGTTTCATCAACCATCAGATTAAAATACTGATTTTAAGAATGAATACAACACCTCTTCACATATAGATAGTGTGGGAGGTGTTGTTTTTGCAAAATTCAACCGAAAGGGAAGCAAAACCCTCAAAAAGCCTTTTTTCTTTTTTGTATTTTCAAACGGTGGTTTTTTTAATAATAGGCATAGTTATGCTTTCTGTAAAGATGATTTTTCCTCAGCATTATCAAGAATTAAGTGAACCGATTATCAAAATGTTCAACGAAAAAACCTCGACAACTCTCGTTAAACCAGAAAAAGAGACGCCGAAGCCCAAAGATGAGGAGAAATCCGCTCCCCACTCAACAACAGTCACAACCGACGAATTTATCTATGATTACGAGGTTGGGCAGGAGGACTCCGATACTGCTCAGTACATATTTGATTTAGGTCTTGTGCGGCAAATGTCCACAAGCAAAACCAACGCATTTAAAATGATAATGCCTCTTAAACCTATACGTGTCAGTTCACCCTTTGGTTACAGGGTAAATCCCGTTACAGGTAACTACGGAATACATGGCGGAATAGATTTGAGTGCTAATTCAGGCACAGCCATAAAGGCGGTATTATCAGGCAAGGTGCTTAAATCAAAGTACAGTTCGGATTACGGCAACTTTGTAACCATTGACCACGGAGACGGACTTATCACTCTGTATGCTCATTGCTCAAAGCTTCTTGTCAAAGCGGGTGATACCGTCAAGCAAGGCGACACCATTGCTCTTGTGGGAAGCACCGGCAGGTCAACCGGACCTCATTTGCATCTTGAGGTAAGAATTAACGATGTAAGAATAAATCCCGATTACTTTTTGAGCGAACTTAAAACAGTATGAGTTTTAAAATATTTGGAATAAATGTAAAAATTCACTTTCTTTTTACGGCAGTGGTATCCTTGCTTTTGGCAGTTGACCGATATTCAGTTGTACCTTATTCACTGCTGTCGGTAGCAATACACGAAGCGGGACACCTTACTGTAATGCTTATATTAAAAGAAAGACCAAAGCAGATATATCTTTGCCCATGCGGAGTTATTATAGATAGCAAGGCATTGGCGCAAACTGCCATAAAAACAATAATAATCGCATCCGGTGGGCCACTTTTTAATTTGCTGCCCGCCCTATTTTTAAAGAGCGGCACCTTTAAAACGGCAATGCTCGTTAACGGATTTTTTAACCTGCTGCCAACCTCTTGCACCGATGGAGGAGATATAGTCGATAGCCTTTTGCAAAAGGTTAAAACGGAATGGATAAAAAGTGTCTTTAAAATTGTAATAAACACCGCTTTTATAGTGGTTACCGCCTCGGTTGGTGTGTCATTATTTTTGAAAAGCAGCAATCCAACACTGATTGTTGCATCTATATATATGTTGATTATGTTGATTTCCGGAAAAAACGATAGAGTTTAGTCTATTTTACACAAATTGAACCCTCTAAAATTGGCAGTAAATTTGTTGCAAATTGTATTTGCACATTGTATAATAATCCTAACTATAGATGGAAGCAGGGATTATTTTGTTAAACAGAATTATTGATAACGTTGAAAAGGTTATTGTGGGCAAACGCGACGCAATAACAATGGTGCTTACTGCACTCATCTCAAACGGACACGTTTTGATTGAAGACGTACCCGGCGTTGGCAAAACCCGTCTTATTGCAGCAATTGCAAAATCTATTGATTGCTCATTCAGACGAATTCAGTTTACCGCTGACGTTTTGCCCTCTGACGTAACCGGTTTTTCCGTTTACAATCAAAAGACAGGTGATTTTGAATTCAAGCCCGGCGCTATTATGAGTCAGCTTGTGCTTGCAGACGAAATCAACCGTACCTCTCCCAAAACTCAGGCAGCATTGCTTGAAGCAATGGAAGAAGCACACGTTACAGTTGACGGCGTTACATACGAAATGGAAAAGCCCTTTATGGTGCTTGCAACCCAAAACCCCATCGAGTTTTTGGGTACGTTCCAATTGCCTGAGGCACAGCTAGATCGTTTCTTTATGAAAATATCAATCGGCTACCCCGGCAAAGAGGATGAGTCTGCAGTGCTTAATATGCATCAGCTTCGCGACCCATTCCTTGACCTTGAGGCAGTTGCAACCGCTGAAGATATTATTAAAATTCAGCAAGAGGTTAAAAAGGTGTTTGTTCACGACACTCTTAATGACTACATCGTTTCTATCGTGTCTGCAACCCGTAATCATCCAAGCATTATGCTTGGCGCAAGCCCCCGTGCATCAATTAGCCTTTACCGTGCTGCACAGGCAACTGCATATCTTGCAGGTCGCGACTATGTTGTGCCCGACGATATTCAAAAGATGGTTGGCCCCGTTGTTGCTCACCGTATCGTTCTTGGTCAAGAGATGCGCTTTAACAACACCACAGCCGAAGACTTGGTTTCAGAGATACTCAAGTCAATTCCCGTTCCTACAGGTAAATAAGTTAGAAAAGAGTGCTTAAATGATTTCTAACCGCATATTTTATTTAATCACTTTGTTTGCGGTGTGGGTTTTGGCAAGCTTTCAGCAAAATCTTGTTACAAGCATTATGGTTTATGCCGTATTATTGCTTCCTGTAATATCATTTTTGCTTATGCTTTTTGCCTATCTCAGCCTTGATGCCAAGCAAAGTGCAAACCGACAAACTTTATACAAAGGTGACACAGTGCGTATTAGTTTCAGTGCGCGCTGTCGCTTTGCTATATCATTTGCATATCTTGATTTGCGAATTAACCGTGCATACAAATCAAAATTCCGTATAAGACGGGCAGACTCAATCCTTTGCTCATGCTTTGGACAACCTGTAAACGTTAAATTTGACGTTGACTGTCCATACCGTGGAATTTACCACGTGGGTGCAAAAAAGGTGCGAGTTGTCGATATGCTAGGGCTTTTTGCACTTCACAAAAAGATTGATTTGTGCCGTGTTACCGTTTATCCCCGTGTCAGTGCCTTGGTGGGATTGGAAATTGACCACCGCCTTGTAGGTCAGGAGTCTGTTACCAAAAATGCGCTTAAAAAGGACGATATTCTTATTTCTCACGTTCGTCCTTACACTCCTACCGACCGACTCAAAACAATCCATTGGAAGTTAAGCTCAAAGCTTAATCAGTATATGGTTAAAACGTACGAGCCTTTGAAAGAGGTTGGCGTTGTGGTTTTGCTTGACTTTCAAAGCAAAACCAATCTTAAACAAAGCGTGCGCATAAATAATGAAGACAAGATTATTGAGTGCGGCCTTTCGGTTGTTGCCAACTGCATAGCCGATATGCTGACCGCTAAGGTAGTATATATGCCTGCCTCAAAAACTCTTGAAAAGCACAACGTTGACGATATGCAGAATTACCCCACACTCTACAACCTGCTTGCTTGCGTAGAGGTGGACGGCGAAACAGGCATAGCCGAAGCACTGCGTACCTTTATGGATGATACTACCTGCGGCTCTAACATAGTAGTTGTTACCGACCGTGCAGACGATAAACTGCGTACTACCTTCCGCGAGGGAGTAAACGCGGGCAACAAAATGACCTTGATGCGTGTTATTGGTGAAAATGAAAAGGAAGACTCTTGGCAGGATGAGGTTAAAAAGTTTATGGCTGACGGCTTTAAAACCGTTGCAATCCCCTCATCACACAGAGGACCCATTATTTTTTAAGAAAGGCGGTGACCGGATATGAAACGCAACAGTTTTACTGTTGACTGGATAATCAGACTTATTCTTTGTCTGATGTATTCAAACTCTTTGGCTTTGGCGGTGTCCGGCGGCCTTTCTATTTCAATTCAGCCCTTTACCGTAGTTTTAATGTGCAGCTTTGCAACAATATGCTTCTATTTAATGTTTGGCTTCAAAAAGGTGTCAAAGTACGTATTGCTTGGCGCGCTTGCACTTATTGTGCTTGGAATAATTACCTTTGCAATCCTTTGTCTTGCAGGTGTGTTTAATTTCTCGGCAATAACGGGCTACATATTTGAACTTATGGGCGGCTACAAACGAATTAACGAGCAAATCGCCCGTATTATAACCATCACTCTTACAGTTGGTTTAAGCTTGCTTTCAGCGTTTTTGCTAAGTCGCAGGGTGCTCTTTTTGCCCTCTTTGGCAGTTGCACTTGTAACCTTTATGTTGCAGCTTTTATACGGTAATATTTTTGCTTTCGGTGCCTATGCCGTTCTTACCTATACCGTTATAATAATGGGTATTTACGGTGTCTTTAACCGTTTTGAAGCGGCATCAGGCGGTCAGGATTTCGGCCTTAAGCGTTTGGGACTTATCGGCACTTGCCTTGTATGTACAGTGGGCGTTGTAGTTCTTACCGTTGCGTTTCCTTTTGCTAACGAGTATTCTCAGACCTTTTCTGTTGAGGATTTAAGTCCAAACGCCTTTTCCAACAGGGGTCAGGGCTATTTCCAACTTGCATCAACAGGTGTTGGCACAACCGACGCCTATCTTGGCGATAACTTAAGACTCAGCTTTGATAATATTTTCGAGATTACGTCTAAAAAACCAACATATATTGCCGCCACTTATAACGACACCTATACAGGCACAGGTTGGAAGGTGTCTGATTCTCAGATTACCAAATATGAGGATGACGAGGCGTCGAAGATATTTGTTAAAAATGCAGAAAAGATTTCCGATGCATTTAAAGATAACAAGGTTGTAGAGCTTGATGCCCTGTCTAAAATTGAGTTTTTCAAGGCGGCAGGCATTGAGTATACTGTTGACGAGGTTACCCTTAAAATAGCTGACAGTAAGAATTATTTCAGGTCGGTTTTCCGTACAAGTGACCTTGTTAATATGAACAAGCCCTCAAAACGCGTATTGTGGTCGGATATTAACTACAACCTTTACACCAACCTTTATATGAAGAAAAATCTGTCCTACTCCTTCACTACTCTTAATTATGATATAAACGCTATTTACGATTATTTGAGAAGTGAAAATTATAAGGACGGTCAACCTTTATCGGCAAAGATTAGTAAGCATAGTGCAAAAACGTATACCGACAGGGTATATAAGGATTGTCTTACCTTGCCTGAAAAACTGCCTGAAAGGGTTAAAAATCTTGCTACCCGAATTGTTGAGGATAGCGAATCCAATTCAAGAATTGACAAGGTTTGGGCGCTTATGGAGTATCTATGGCGTTACGGTTATCGCACCGGCGTTACAGAAACCGAGTCAGGCACCGACTATGTTGATAAATTCCTCTTTGGCGACAGCTTGACGGATGAGCCAAGTGAAGAATATTACGGCGGTTACTGTACCGGCTTTGCTTCATCCCTTGCCGTTATGTGCCGCGCCGCAGGTATCCCTGCCCGTTATGTTGAGGGTTACTCTCCCTTGGCAGAAGCAGGAGAGGGATTGATGGTTGATAATTCTTATTCTCACGCTTGGGTTGAAGTTTATTTTGACGGTGTGGGTTGGGTAATGTTTGAGCCTACCACCCACGATGCTGACACTCTTTATGGCATTAACACCGCAGATTATAAAATTAAGACTGAGGAAGAGGAGCCACCTGAGGAGGAAGAGCCTGACGAGCCTGCCGAAGATGAGCCCGCCGAGGACCAACCTCAACAGGATGAAAACGCAACTCCCTCTGTTCCCGACGGCAATATTATAAACGACGGCACGTCTATTGGTGACAGTACCTTGCTTGAAACCGAAAGCGGATTTAAAATTACACTTAAGGACGTTCTCTTTGTACTGTGCGGTTTGGCAATAATTGCCGCTCTTATTATGATTCCCGTGGCAATTATCAATCATCGCAAACGACAGATTGCCCGAATGTATACCCTTGAAAACCGAGCATTTGCACTTGTTATATGGCGTGAACTCAGTCGTGTTATGAAATTTGTCGATTCAGGTCGTGATAAGGATGAAACAGTTCACGATTATTTGAAGCGCATATCTGATAAAATTGGAAACAAGTCAATATATGATGCTTATATCGGCTTCGATAAAGCCCTTTACAGTAAGGAAAAACTGACCGATAATGACAGAGCATATATTGCTCAAGCCTATCAGCTTTGCGATGCATACGCTATTAGAAACAGTAAAAAGTTCTGGTTCAACTTGAATCGTTACTTGTTGCACAGAATCTAAATTAGATTAAACACCTGCAGATTTTTCTGCAGGTGTTTTTCTATTGACAAATTGTAAAAAATAGGCTATAATTGTATCAAATGAGACAGTTGGAGGTGTTTTATGAGCAAATTCCCCCTATTTAACGGATTAACTGATGCCGAAATACAGGCTATACTTTCAGATAGCGAATGTGAACAGGTGCAGTTTAAATCGGGCGAGGTGATATACTCTGCCGATAAGGTCCGTCAGGCAGTCGGAATAATCCTTTCAGGCAAAGCGGTTGCCAAAAACGGCGACGATAACGGCGTAATTGTGCGATGCTTATCAAAAGGTGACTGCTTTGGTGTTGCGGCGGTGTTTGCCCATAACGACAAACCCTATGTTTCGGTTATTACATCAAAAACCGATTGCACTGTTTTATTTATGCCTGAATCTGTTATAACTCGCGCCATAAATCAGTATAAACCCTTTGCGGTTAATTATATCGGTTTTCTGACGGGCAGAATTCAGTATCTAAACCGACTTGTCAGTGCTTATTCTTCACCTAATGTTGAAACAAAGCTGGCGCGCTTTATTGCCGCTTATGTTGACGGTGAGGATGTACCCTTTGACCTTAATATGACCAGCCTTTCAAAATCCTTGGGGATAGGCAGAGCCTCTCTCTACCGCGCCCTTGACAGTTTGGAGGCAAACGATGTTATTAAGCGTGATTCAAAGCGGATTATAATTACTGACATCAAAAAAATCAAAGAATATTAACGGAGGAAACTAAAATGAAAAAACTAATCTCACTGCTTCTTGCTATTGTTATGGTGCTTGGCTTGTTTACCGCTTGCGGCACCAATGCTAATACTGATACATCTTCTGTTCAGTCAACTCAGTCAAAAGAACCTGCCAAAAAAGAGGATGTAAAGCTTGCCACTCTTATGGGACCCACCGGTATGGGTATGGCATATTTGCTTGATGCCGCTAAAAAGGGCGAGGCACAAAACAACTATGATTTTACAGTATATTCAGGACCCGAAGAGGTTACCGCAAAGCTTGTTTCAGGTCAGATAGATATTGCTGCACTGCCTACCAATGCTGCTGCAACCCTTTACAACAAGTCAAACGGCAAGGTTAAGATTATTGCTCTTAATACCTTGGGCGTGCTTTATCTTGTAACCAAAGGCGACAGTATCAAAGACGTTTCTGACCTTAAGGGTAAGACCATTTATGTAAGCGGTCAGGGCGCAACTCCCGAATATGCTCTTACCTATGTTCTTAATGAAAACGGACTTAAGGTTGGCACCGATGTAAAACTTGACTTTACCTATGCAAATCACGACGATTTGGTTGCCTTTGCCGCATCAGGCAAGGCAGACGTAGTTCTTTTGCCCGAGCCTAAGGTTGCTGCGCTGCTTACTAAAAATGCAGAACTTAAGGTTGCTTTTGACCTTAACGATTTGTGGACAGAAGCAGTAAAGGATACCGAAAATAAAGACAGCATTATTGCTATGGGATGCATTGCAGTAAACACTGCATTTGCAGAGGCTAAGCCTCAAGCCGTTGCAAAATTCCTTGCAGAGTATGAGGCATCGGTTAAAAAGGTTAACGATGACCACACCGCCGCATCACAGGTAATTGCAGAGGTTGGTATTGTGCCTGCCGCACCCGTTGCACTTAAGGCATTGCCCCGTTGCAACATCGTATGCATTGCCGACAACGAAATGAAGGATAAAATCAACGCTTTTTACAATGTGTTATACACAGCTAATCCCGCTTCAGTAGGAGGAAAGCTGCCCGATGACAATTTCTACTATATTGGCTAAAAAACCTGTACGCTACACTTTAATAACGGCAATATGGCTTCTTGTATGGCAAGGGGTTAGTATGCTCATAAACGAGGAGATACTTTTTGTATCTCCTTTAAGTGTTGTATTAACTCTGTCTCAATTAGTGCAAGAGGGAGAGTTTTGGCTTTCGCTTTTTGCATCGGTTGGCAGAGTTTTTGGCGGCTTTGCTTTGGGATATATTATAAGCTTTTTGCTTGCCTCTGTTGCTCACCGTTTTGCCTTTTTTAAAGATTTAATTTCCCCTATAATCAGTATTGTAAAAGCCACTCCCGTAGCATCTTTTATTATTCTTGCGCTTATGTGGATTGGCAATAGCGTTGTTCCCGTTTTTATCAGTATGCTTATGGTAATTCCTATTGTGTGGAGCAACACTCTTGCAGGCCTTGAAAATATAGATGGCGGACTGCTTGAAATGGCAAAGGTTTTTAAAATGCCTACGCTCAAAAGGGTAAGATTGATTTACTTTCCCTCAATTTTTCCTTATATGCTGTCGGCGTCAGGCTCAGGCTTGGGCCTTTGTTGGAAAGCAGGCATTGCCGCCGAGGTAATATGCCGCTCAATCCATTCAATCGGCAATCAGATTTGGGAAACTAAGTATTACATCCAAACCAACGAAATGTTTGCCTGGACTGCCGTTGTTGTTATAATGAGCGTGATTTTTGACGCGATTATCAGAAAACTGTCCAAGTCGGCGTATAAGCGTTTCGCAATGGAGGTGGGCCAAAATGAAACTGAATAATATTTCGGTAGCTTTTGACGGCAAACCTATACTTAAGGATTTTAGTTTTGATTTTTCGGGCAAGGGAATAATTGCCGTGGTTGGTGAGTCAGGCAGTGGAAAAACCACCTTGTTTAGAGTGATTGCAGGTCTGCAATCTGTGGATAACGGCACAATAACCGATATCCCCGATAAAATATCCTATTCTTTTCAGGAACATCGACTGCTTCCTTGGCTTAACGCTCTTCAAAATGTAATGAGCGTTTCTGACAAAAAGGACGAGCAAGGAGCACTGAAGCTTCTTGGCAGAATGGGTATTACACCTGATGATGCAAAAAAAACACCCGACAAACTGTCAGGCGGAATGAGACAAAGGGTTGCTATTGCAAGAGCTTTGTATTATAATGCAGATATCTATCTGTTTGATGAGCTTTTTGCAGGTCTTGATGCCGATAACGTAAAAATTGTTGCAGACCTGTTGAAAGAAAAAGCAAAGGATGCGTTGGTGGTGGTTATAACCCACGAAAACGCCCAAGTGCTTGATGCAGACAAAACTATTGTAATGGAGAAAATCAAATGAAAACCATTAAAAGCTTTCTTGTAAATCACGATATTTTGACCCCCGGTATCTATGTTTCCCGAATTGACAGAGATGTTGTTACCTACGATTTGCGTTTTCGTCATCCTAATAGGGAAGAGGTGCTTCGCAACGATTCAATCCATACCATCGAGCATCTTTTTGCCACCTATGTGCGCAACAGTCAATATTCAGACCATATAATTTACTTTGGCCCTATGGGTTGCCGCACAGGATTTTATTTCCTCACTACCGACCTTAGCGACCAAACCGTCCTTCAGATTATAAAAGACGGTATGGCTTTTGTCCGCGATTATCAGGGCGAAATTCCCGGCACCACTGCTGTTGAATGTGGAAATTACAGGGAGCATAGCCTTGAATTTGCCAAAATGGATGCCACCCGTTATTGTGCTGAAATAGAAAAATGGACTGTGGCAGATATGGAATACAATAAATAAAGGCATTTACTACAAGACTATAATTGGCAACTGCCTGATAGTTGGCAAATGTTACAAAATATCTCAAAAAGGTTGCAAAGTTGTAACTTTTACGGTATAATTATCGTAATTGTTACAACTTTGTAATTATTTTTGGAGGTGAACAGTATGATTTTAGTCCTTAAAAGAGTTTTTAAGGCTTTTGTCTTGCTGTTTAAAAATAATATAAACCTGCGCCGAGGGGTTTACACTGCCATTTCGTTTGCAACCGTTCTTTCTGTATTTGTGTCGGTGCTTTCCGTTACCGATTTAACCTATGCACTTGAAGTAAGTGTTGAGGGGGAAAACTGCGGATACGTAACCGACCGCAAAACTGTTGAGCGTGCCGTTGACCTTTTGCATGCAAGTTCGGTAAAAAACGACAGTGCATACTCAAATCCTGACGTCGACTGTGTATATACCTTTGTTCCGTCCACACAGCTTATTTCGGATTCACAGCTTGCCGATAACATCGTGTCAAACGATAACGACGTTAATAAGGCTTATTGCGTAGTGATTAACGGAATTGCTTTTGCTGAGGTTGTTTCAATCGAAGAGGGTGTTGCCACTCTTAGCGGAATTGCAGGAAACAACCGATTTTATAATTCGGTTGAAATTCGTGAATGCGTGCTGTCTACCGACGCAAAGGGTCGTCTTAAACCACTTGACGAGCGTATTGATGACTATATCGTTACCAACGTTGAATATCAGGCGGTAAAAGGCGATACTAAGCAATCTGTTGCACAAAAGTTTGGTATTTCTGAAGAGAACGTTCCCGATTTTAAGACGGATGACCTTGTTACAATAAAGGTTTCCTTACCTGCATTTGCATTTATTAACGAAATTACTACTCAGGATAAAAAGAGTATCCCTGCTTCTGAAACTGTGGCAAAGTCAAGTTGGCAGATAACTACCTATAAAGAGGTATATGTTAACAATATTAAGCTTCGCACACAGGTTGCAGATACACAAATTACAGAAAAATTCCCCGATAAGCCTACTGCAACTGCCGTTGTTAACGCAGGTAATAAGGGTTACTGTTGGCCGGTTGATACAGGTTACAGACAGTATGTAAGTTCTTTCTGGGGTGACGGCAGAGGTCATAAGGGATATGACATTGCGGCATCAAAAGGTACACCAATACTCAGTGTCTACGACGGTAGAGTTGAGTCAGTTAACACTTCAGGCAACGCCTATGGCTTGCATTTTGTAATCGACCACGGCAACGGAATAAAAACTCTTTATGCCCACTGCTCACAACTGTATGTCAGTGTTGGCGACCAAGTTGAGCGCGGTGAGGTTGTAGGCCTTGTGGGTGCAACGGGCCGAGTAACAGGTACTCACCTGCACTTTGAGGTATACAAAAACGGCGCGCCTGCCAATCCAATGAATTATATAGGAAAAAGATAAAATTAACGGAGCAAAGATAAAATCTTGCTCCGTTATTGTTTTATTCACAATTATGTGATATACTTAATAAAAAATAACCAAGGTTGGTGCAATATGGAAACTTTTGATGTATTTGTTGAACAGCTTGTAACCCGCAATATGAAAAAATCTGAGTTTATGCTTAAAATGGTGCTTTTTGCCGTTTGCGGACTTTTTGCAGGCGTTGTTTTGCTTGTGGGACTTTTTAATCCGCCATTGATGGCACCTTTTGTGCTTGTTATTGCAGGTGTAATTTATCTTGCTTATTATGTTGGCGGCAAATTTAACGTTGAGTTTGAATATTGCCTGACCAACGGACTTTTTGATGTTGATACAATTGTAAATATGAAAAACCGCAAGCGCATTGCAGATTTTGAGTGCAAGCAGGTTGAGGAATTCGGCAAGTTTGACGCTAACCGCAATTACAACTGCGCCAAAACAATAATGGCGGCGAATGGGGATGCGGAAAATCTTTATTATTTCATTTACAACTCAAAAGAGGACGGCAAGATTTTGCTTGTGATTGAGCCTAACGAAAAAATGCTTAATGGACTTAAGCGTTGCCTTCCTCGTCAGCTTACCATAAACATTCTGTAAAATCGGCGGTGATTTGAATGTTGATTTACACCAAAAACGAAACTGTTTTGGTTGAACAAAAGGCAATGGAACTTGGCATATCTCAACAACGTCTTATGGAAAATGCAGGCAGTTCTGTTGCAAAAGAAATTCGTGACCGCTTCGACTGTAACGGTCTAAAGGTAACAATTCTTTGCGGAAGCGGTAATAACGGCGGTGACGGATTTGTTGCGGCGCGCCGTCTGTATCAGGATGGGGCAGAGGTATCGGTCATCCTTACTGACGGCTTTCCCAAAAGTGATGCCACTAAAGAGAATTTTCAGTTTGTAAAGGGGCTTGAAATCCCCGTTTATGACGGCAAGGATAATTTTGACCTTTGCAGTAATTTGCTTCTTAATTGCGATGTAATTGTTGATGCAATCTACGGCTTTGGTTTTCATGGCACATTGCCCACGTCTGTTGCCCGTTTAACCAACCTTGCCAATATAAGCAAGGCTTTTACTGTCAGTGTTGATTTGCCAAGTGGTACCGATTGCGACGGTGCAATATGCACAGAAAAAACAATCAAGGCAGATTTAACGGTCACATTTATTTCAATGAAGCCTTGCCATACACTTTATCCCGCCGTAAAAAACTGCGGACAAATCAAAGTGGTGGATATCGGCGTGCCTAAAGATGCCTATATTGAGCCAACAATCCACACCGTAACAGAAGATTTTGTTAAAGATTTAATTCCAATCCGCGAGGCTGACGGGCATAAAGGAACTTTTGGCACCTTGCACTCTGTTTGTGGCTCTTACGGAATGTGCGGTGCCGCCGAATTTTCAGCAAAAGCTGCAATGAAAAGCGGTGCAGGTCTTGTGCGGATGGCGGTGTCTGACTCGGTTTATAAAATTCTCTCAACCCGAATGGCAGAGCCTGTATATAGTATCTGTACCCAAAGGGGAGAAGATAATCTTAATCTTCAGTCGGTCCGTCAGGTGTTAAAGGATATCAAAAAGGCGGATTGTGTGCTTATCGGTTGCGGCTCAGGCAACACAAGCACAACCTATGCTTTGCTTGAAAACATAATTGAATCAGCCCAAATACCTCTTGTTATAGATGCCGATGGAATAAATGCGCTTTCACAGAATATAGATATATTGCGAAATGCAAATTGTGAGATTGTGCTTACACCCCATTACGGCGAAATGGCTCGTCTTTGCGGAATTACGGTTGAGCAATTGATGTCAGACCGCATCGAACTGGGTAAAAAGCTTGCTTCGGATTACG
This sequence comes from Acutalibacteraceae bacterium, assembly GCA_045653445.1. Taxonomy (GTDB): domain Bacteria; phylum Bacillota; class Clostridia; order Oscillospirales; family Acutalibacteraceae; genus RGIG2206. The sequence goes on along the minus strand of JAZOLY010000032.1, from coordinate 17,286 downwards.
GTGTCACCTTGGTGCTTAAGGGTGCCAACACTCTTGTGTTCTCACCTGATGGCAGGATTTATGTAAACCAAAACGGCAACAACGGAATGGCAACTGCAGGCAGTGGAGATATGCTTGCAGGCATCATTGCAGGTCTTATTTGTCAAGGGGCGCTTGCCTTTGACGGAGCGGTAGCAGGTGTATATATTCATGCCCTTAGCGGTGATATAACTGCAAAGCATATGACTGCCTATTCAATGACTGTTACCGATATGCTTGAAAATCTGCATTTGGCATTCGCGAAACTGACAGTCGGGGATGATTGATTGCGGCTTCGTTTTTTTGTTGCGTTGTTAATAATTGCGGTTTTTACCTCTTGCAACAAGGTTTCGGTAAATCCCGACCCAATAACCGACGGAATAAGTTGCGTTGTAACGGCACAAATGAATGGCTCCACTCAAACCTTGCGGCTTTCCCGAAGCGGTGAAACCTTTGACAGTGTGTTTTTGCATAGCGACGGCAGTAAGGGTTTGGGGTTGACCGTTTCGCCAAGCGGATGCTTTTTAGACGTGTATAAAGTTAAAAAGCAGATAGATATGGAGTATGTGTCTCACAGTCTGCCGGCACTTTTATACGTTGCACTTAATCATAATTTTATCGACGACGTTTACAGTGACGGGGCATACCGATGCACTGACAGTTGCGGAGATTTTGAGGTGTATCTTGGCGAAGACGGAGTAATAAGCAAAATTATTTTCTTAAAATACGATTATATATGTGATTTTGATTACAAAACAGCAAGGAATGGTTAATTCTTGCTGTTTTTTCTGTATCGGGGGTTTTGGTAAAATAGCATCGGACTTCACTTTTAAATATTATGTAATGATGCACACGAGTGTTTAAATTAAGCAAGTTTAGGTAAAAATACTTGTGTACATCATTGATAATTTATCGGAGAGTGAAGCTTAATGACAATAAAACGAGGCGATATTTATTACGCCGACTTGAGTCCCGTAGTAGGCTCAGAGCAAGGCGGAATAAGACCTGTGCTTATTGTTCAAAATGATGTGGGCAACAAATACAGCCCAACAGTAATTGCCGCCGCAATAACAAGCCAAAGGGACAAAACCAAGTTGCCTACGCATATTCAGGTAAACGCCGACAACAGCGGACTCGCCAAGGATTCAATAGTGCTTCTTGAACAAATCAGAACAATTGATAAGCAACGCCTAAAAGAAAAAATGGGCAGTCTTGATGACCAATCAATGAATATGATAAACCAAGCGCTATCGGTATCCTTTGGATTATAAAAAAGTGACAGGGTGCCTCGGCATCCTGTCACAGTTCATATATAATCTTTGCTATGGCGTGGTCTTGGCAAGAAACGGTTATTCTGTATGCCACATCTTTGACCGATTGTGTCGCATTGGCAACCGCATATCCTATATCTGCCTCTTTTACCAAGGGTACGTCGTTATCAAAGTCACCTACACCAACGGTAAGGTTAACGTTAGGAAGCATCCTTTTAAGCTTTTTCAGCAGCTCGCCCTTGGTAGCGTTTATACTCAACACTTCAAGGGAGTGTTCCCAACTGCGCGAAAAGTAAAAACTGTCTCCGAAATTTTCTTTACACCAATTAAGATTTTCAACAGGCGCATCAATTCCGTCAAAAACATAGACTAATTTGTACAAAGGGTCGTTCAGACACTTTTCAAGGGCAGTAACGTCCCCTTTTTCAATGACGGTGGTGCTGTAATCCTGATAAATCAGTCTGACACACAGGCAGTCCTTGTGGCAAAAAACGTTCTTTGCAAAAGCCGATGTGTCACCAAGTGGCACCTTGTACAGTTCTTTGTTTTTGGCGCAGTCAAAAAGGGAAGCACCGTTAACACAAATCATAGGCGCATTAACTGCAAGTTCACTGACAGTGTCGGCAATATATAAAGGCGTTCTGCCTGTTGAAAGGGTGAACAGACCGCCCTTTTCCTGAAACATTCTGATTGCATCAAGATTTTCTTTTGAAACCTTTCCGCCTAATGCAAGGGTGCCGTCAAAATCGGAACAAAGCAAAATTCCGTCATACCGCATAAAAACACCTCACATATAGCAAAATTCCCCGAACGAATCGGGGAATTGAATGCTTTTCAATAAAGATTAGATAGCGCGGGTAACCTTGCCTGAACGAAGGCAACGGGTGCAGGCATAAACTCTGCACGGAGTACCGTCAACAATAGCCTTAACACGCTTTACATTGGGCTTCCAGGTTCTGTTTGAACGTCTGTGTGAGTGTGACACCTTAATACCGAATGTAACCTCTTTATTGCAGATTTCACATTTAGCCATTATCTGCACCTCCTTAATAGTAGTCAAAAGTACCATACAATAATAACAGACCCAACGAAAAAAATCAAGTCTTTTTTTTAAATTTTAAGCAGGGAGTTAAATATATGTCAAAAACCGCAAAATATATATCAATAAAAGCCCTTGATAATATGAAAAATATCAAAGAAATTTTTCATTTCCCAACCAACAAGGATATTGTTATCCGCTCTTTTAAATCGGATAGCGGTGAAAACTGTGTGGTTGTGTATATTGACGGAATGACCAATACTGCCGCCGTTAATGATTTTATAGTGCGGGCACTGATGTCTTGTAAACAAAGTCCCATTGATATTTTTAACACTGTGGAATTTAACGACTGCACCAAGGTTACAGATATGGAAACAGTGGTGTCAAGAATTTTGCTTGGTGACACTGCCATCTTTGTTGACGGGTCAGACTTTAGCGCAGTTTGTGAAACCAAAGGATTCCCACGGCGGTCAATATCCACCCCTTTAACTGAAAACTCCATAAAAGGCTCCCAAGAGGCGTTTAGCGAAAGTATACGAAGCAACATATCTCTTGTGCGCCGAGGAGTACGGACTCCCGACCTGATAACCGAAATGATAACGGTGGGCGAAATCAGCAACGATATTTGCGGCGTAATGTATGTTGCAGGGCTTACCGATATGAAGCTTGTTGAAAGGGTGAAAAAACGCCTAAAATCCATCAGGGCAGATTATGTGACCGGAAGCGGAATGATTGAACAGATGATAGGGGATTCGCGCTGGTCGGTTTTTCCCTCTGTTCTGTCAACCGAAAGACCTGAACGGGCGGCACAGTATCTTAACGCAGGCAGAGTGGTTATTATATGCGACAATTCACCCTTTGCCTTGATTATGCCTGTCACTCTATCGGAATTTTTAGATTCCCCTGAGGGCAACCAACAACGATGGCAAAGCGGCACCTTTTCCCGTCTTATCCGCAGTTTTGCATTTGTTTTGGCACTGCTTCTGTCGGCAGTATATATTGCGGTTATTAACTTTCACCACGAAATGTTACCACCTCAACTATTGCTTTTGATAGCACAGTCTCGTGCATCTATACCTTTTTCATCTCTTATGGAGTTGCTTGTAATGGAACTCTTTTTTGAATTAGTACGGGAAGCAGGGGTACGCACCCCCTCTGCAGTGGGTGGAGCCATAGGAGTTGTGGGCGGACTGATACTTGGCTCTGCCGCGATAGATGCCAATATAGTCAGCCCTGTAACGTTGATTATTGTTGCGGTGTCGGGTCTTGCAAATTCGGTGCTACCCGATTACGACATAAACTTTGCCGTAACCGTTTGCAAGGTGGCGTTAATTATCCTTGGCGGCACTCTTGGATTATACGGAGTCTTTTTTGGTTGCGCTGCAATAGTATTGCTACTATCTTTGCAACGTTCTTTGGGGCTACCTTTTATAGAGGCACCTTTTTCATTTAAAACAGTGAATAGTAATGCCTTTGTGCAAATGCCTTTGTGGAAGCAACAAAAAAGAGGTAAATTCATCGGCAAACTAAGACCGCGCCAACAACCCAAAATATCAAGAGAGTGGGAAAATGATGAATAAAAGAATAACTGATTTCGGTGCTATCCTGTCAATGTATGTGTGCATTTTCGGTGAAATAGTTTTTTCAGGTGCAATGAAAAGTGTGTATAATCTTGCAGGCAACAGTGCTTTTATTTGTTTTCTAATCGCAGGCGTGGCAGTAGTGTCGTTGACGCCTTTGCTGTTAAGAGTCAAAACAGGCTTTGTAACAATGGCAATATGCTCTGTGTATTTGCTTTTGGTTCTATCACGTTTTGCAGCAAGTATGGCACTTTTTCAGCGTAAGGGAATAATAATTGCGGTGCTTGTTATGCTTTTAGCCTTGTGCCTTTTGGCTTTTGGAGTCAAACTTCGTGGTGCAACAATATTTACCGCCGTTTCTTTTGTTGCGGTTGGTGTAGTTTTTGCTTTTTGTTGTGTGCTTGGAATAGGGGAGTACAAAATTTCAAACATCACGCCCGTTTTTAATAACGGAATAAAAGGTGTTGTTCTTGGTAGTATCAACGCTTTTTCCGTATTGTTTCCACTTATCTTACCTTTACTGTTCGTGGAAGAAAAGCAAAAAAAGACAAGCATAATCACTCTTTCTGCCTGCACTTTTGGAATAATGGCTTCCGCTTTTCTTGGAAGTCTTGCTTTTGGAGTAACTGCATCCCACTATCAATCGGTAATAGCCGAAATCTCAAAGAATGTGTCTTTCGGCAAATTCTTTCAGCGTCTCGAGGGCCTTGCCGACGCCGTTTATATCCTAACTGCAACTGCAACAATAGTGCTTGTTTCTGCTATGGTGGGCAGTACCCAAAAGCAAAAGGTTAAGCAAAAAACATCAGTTATTATATTTGGCGCAGTAATGACTGTATTGTTAGCCGTTGCATTTTTATCAATCAACTTTGAAATCTTTTATGTTGCGGTGCAAACAGTGTCGGTCATCTTTGGTTTTTTAGTGCTTCTGTTAATCCCCGATATGATAAAATTCAAAAAGATTATTCCTGTTGCAATGTCGGTTTGCCTTATGATGAATTTATGCTCTTGCAGTGGCATAAGAGAGATAGAAAACAGCGTATACGTGGTGATTGGCGCCTGCAACAGTGACGGCACAATAAGTCTTATAACCGAAAGCGGTAAGGGGGGTGAAATTTATACCGCCGCTGCAAGCGGTTTTGCTGAGGCAAAGAATATGGTGGAATTAAGATATAGCGTGGAACTCACATTCAGTCAGATGAGCGGGGTAATCATTGATAAAAACCATAGCAAAACAAAAGATATAATAACTGAAATAATAAATTCAAATATGCCCAATTCGGCAGTTGTCTATTTTTATAGCGGAAATTCAAACAAGTTGTATAAGGATTTAATTTCCACCTATGACTCGGCTTTTGATTTTGTATCCTCCCTAAAACTCGGGCATAAAGAAAGAATGACAGTCTGCACTACCGTAAGTAAGATGAATACAAGTCTTGCAAAATCAGGCAGGGCAGAGGTAGGGATAATAAGCGAAAAAGGATATATAGGCAGTGCAGTGATAAACTTAGGCAAATTACAGTAATAAATCCACAGTTTGCAGGCATAAATTTCAAGATGGATAGGGTTAAAAGCATACATTGACAAAAAAATCACAAACTTTTTGCAAAAAACTGCATAAAAGCGAAAAAACATTGACAAAAAATTAACAAACCCCTTGACAAAGCCTTTGCAGTTGTTTTATAATGGCTTTATTATTTTTAGGAGGTAATATTATGTCCAGAGTTTACAATTTTAGTGCGGGCCCTTCTATGTTGCCCGAGGCAGTTCTTAAAACTGCAGCAGCAGAAATGCTTGATTATAAAGGTAGCGGCCAGTCCGTTATGGAAATGTCACACCGTTCAAAGACCTATCAGGCAATTATTGACGAGTGCGAGGCATTGCTCCGCGAGGTTATGAACATTCCTGATAACTACAAGGTTCTTTTCTTGCAGGGCGGTGCATCAACTCAGTTTGCAATGATGCCCCTTAACCTTATGACCAAAAACGGCAAGGCTGACTTTGTTGTTACAGGTCAGTGGGCAACCAAAGCTCAAAAAGAGGCTGCCCGTTACGGTGAAGCAAATGTTGTTGCTTCTTCAAAGGATAAGACCTTCAGCTACATACCCAAGCTTGACAAGGCAACCTTTACTCCTGATGCAGACTATTTCCACATCTGCGTAAATAACACCATCTACGGCACCAAGTGGAACACCCTTCCCGAAACCGGTGACGTGCCTCTTATCGGTGATATTTCAAGTTGCATTTTGTCAGAGCCTATCGATGTTTCCAAGTTCGGTATGCTTTATGCAGGCGCACAGAAGAATATGGCTCCTGCAGGTCTTACCATTGTTATCATTCGTGAAGATTTGGTTGGCAATGCAAACGACATTTGCCCCACCATGCTTAACTATCAGACCCACGTTGAAAACGGCTCAATGTTCAACACTCCTCCTTGCTGGTGCATTTACGTTGCAAAACTTGTTCTTGAGTGGATTAAGAACGAGGTTGGCGGCCTTGAAGAAATGAAGAAGATTAACGAAGCAAAGGCAAAGATTCTTTATGACTTCCTTGATAACAGCAAAATGTTCAAGGGTACCGTTGTTCCTGAGGACCGCTCACTTATGAACGTTCCTTTCGTAACAGGTGACGAAGAACTTGACGCTAAGTTTGTTAAGGCAGCAACCGAGGCAGGCTTTGTTAACCTTAAGGGTCACCGTTCAGTTGGCGGTATGCGTGCATCTATCTACAACGCTATGCCTACTGAGGGCGTTCAGAAGCTTGTTGAATTTATGGCTAAATTTGAAAAAGAAAATTGATTGAGGTAATACATAATGTATAATATTAAAACTCTTAACAAAATTTCTCCTTGCGGTCTTACCCGTTTCAAAGGTGACAAATACACCTGTGGTGACGAGGTTGAGGCTCCCGAGGCTATACTTGTTCGCTCTGCTTCAATGCACGAGATGGAACTTCCCGAATCATTGCTTGCCATTGCACGTGCAGGCGCAGGCGTAAACAACATCCCCGTTGATAAGTGTGCTGAGGCAGGTATCGTTGTTTTCAATACCCCCGGTGCAAACGCCAATGCAGTTAAAGAACTTGTTATTGCAGGTCTTTTCCTTTCATCCCGTAAGGTAGTGCCCGCTATTGATTGGGCAAAAACCCTTAAGGGCAACGGTGCCGAGGTTGGCAAAATGGTTGAAAAGGGCAAGGGCGCATTTGCAGGCCCCGAAATTATGGGCAAAAAGTTGGGCGTTATCGGCCTTGGTGCTATCGGTATTTTGGTAGCCAACGCCGCTTGCGCTTTAGGTATGGAAGTATACGGCTACGACCCCTATTTGTCAGTTGATGCCGCTCTTAAGCTTGACAACTCTGTAAAGCACATTTCAGATGTTAACGAGATTTATACCGATTGCGACTATATCACCGTTCACGTACCTCTTACTCCCGATACCAAGAATATGATTAACGAGCAGTCTATCGCAAAGATGAAGAATGGCGTTAGAATACTTAACTTCTCTCGCGGTGACTTGGTTAACAGTGCCGACATCGTTGAAGCACTCGGCAAGGGTACTGTAGCATCATATGTTACCGACTTCCCAAGTGACGAGGTTATCGGTGTAGAGGGTGTTGTTGCAATTCCTCACCTTGGCGCATCTACTCAGGAATCAGAGGATAACTGTGCAGTTATGGCTGCAAATCAGATTGTTGATTACCTTGAAAACGGTAATATCAAGAACTCTGTTAATTTGCCCAGCGTTGTTGCACCACGCACAACCGCTTGCCGTATCTGTGTAATCCACAAGAATATTCCCAATATGCTAACTCAGATTTCAGGTGCCGTTTCAGCTCTCGGTCTTAACATTGAAAAGATGGCAAATGACTCCAAGAAAGAGTATGCATATACCGTTCTTGACGTTGATGAGCTTGTTGGCAAGGATGCCGCTGCATCAATTCTTGCTATCGACGGCGTAATCAAGGTAAGAGTTATTGTTTAATTAAAATTTAAATCCTATGCAAACTTTGGTTTGCATAGGATTTTTTCTTTTTATAATTCTTCGGGTATTACGGGCCACAACTCTTTAAACACTGCAATGTGTCCCGGTGTGATAACCTTATCCTCGTGCATATATCCGAAGTACCAACGCTTAAAATTAAAGGTGCGGTTAATTTCTTCAAGATAGCCGTTAAGCTTGTTAATTCGGTCGCCAAGTCCCATTCGCATAAGCATAGAGCTTTTAATCAGTGAGGGTGGCTCGTGGGTGAGTATAATATCAACCTCGCCGTTGTTTTCTTCAAGGTTTTCAACCCCCTCTTCCATTTCAGTGGGGGAGGGCAATTCTTCACGCCACCAGGTGCGACGCTCAGTGCGCATTTCCTTGTCGTAGCTTTCGCCACCGCCAAAGGTAAAGTATTTAAGACCATCTATGTTAAATATCTGACCGCGGCACATATGGAACAGATTGCCGGTTATACGGTGCACTCTGCCGCCTTTCCAAACTGTTTCGCGGCAGCTGTAAAGCTTGTCAAAATTTTCGTGGGTGCCGTCAAGAAAACAAACGTTGTACTTTCTGCTTCCAAGCTCTTCAAGAATTTTGATTTCTTTAGATGAGCCGTCCCATAAAAAACCGAAATCACCGCAGATTATAAGAGTATCACCTGATTTCAGTTTGCGCAGTGCTCGGTCATACAGTCTGTCTTCATCGCCGTGCATATCGCCCGTAATGTATACCATAAAAATACCTCTGAAAATTTAAAAAATTAAGGAAATATCTCTTTCAATATTCCTTCTTATCTGTTATAATAACATTATAAAGGAATTTTTACAATATAAATTGGAGAGATTTTAATGAAAAAGTTCGCACTTTCGCTCTGCGTTTCTATAATAACACTGGTTTTATTGGCATCAACCCTCTTTGTATCAGCATACACACCAACCTTTGAAGTAAGCGCAAAAAACGCCTTGCTTGTTAATATTGATACAGACGAGGTTATTTACAGCAAAAATGCAAACGACCGCATTTATACCGCCTCACTCAACTATCTTATGAATGCAATCATTGTGTGCGACAAGGCAAAACTTGACGATGTGGTCACCGTCAAGGGTGAGGTGGTTAACCGTCTGCTTGGCACAGGCGCAATCGTTGCTAACCTTAAAGACGGCGAGCAAATTACAGTTGGCGACCTTATGAGATGTATGCTAATTGCATCTCAAAATGACGCGGCTCTTGTATTGGCAGAGCATGTTGGCGGCAGTACAAAGAGCTTCGTTAAGCTTATGAACGAAAAGGCAAAGAAATTGGGTATGAAAGACAGCAGTTTCAATACCCCAATCGGACTTTTTGACGAAAAACAGTACACTACCGCAAGGGATTTGTTCAAACTTTATTCTGCGGCAATGAATATTGACTCTGTGGCAGAAATTTTGTCTCAAACCCGATACACTGTGCCCGAAACCAATAAAAGCGGCACCCGTCTGCTCAGCACAACAACCCGTCTTATTGACCGCACAACAAATTATTACTACAAATACACTTTGGCAGGCAAAACAGGCAATTCCGAAAAATCGGGGCTTTGCATCGCATCTACTGCCGAAAGGGACGGCAAACGCTATGTTTGTATTCTTGCGGGATGTGACCCCAATGCAGAAAAGAGAATTGATTTTAGCGACTCAATAAGCCTTTACAAATGGGCATTTGGCAATTTTGAATACAAAACGGTTGTTTCAAAAGGTGAGCAGGTCTCTGTTTCTGCAAAGGTTGATTTGTCTTGGGAAGTTGATAATATAACCCTTGTAGCAGGGGAATCGGTAGTTGCCCTGTTGCCAAAGGATGCTGATTTGTCTACTGTTGAATATGTAGTTAAGCTTGACGAAAAGGTTTTTGATGCCCCAATAAAGAAAAGCGAAAAGCTTGGAACAGCTGAGATTTATTTCACCAATCCCACAGACGAAGATAGTGAGCCTCTTGGCAAAATCACCCTTCTTGCAGGACAGGAGGTAGAGGGAAGCGCCGCACTTCTTTTGTGGCGGTGGATTAGCGGATTTATCGGCAACCCCTTTGTTATTGTTCTTTTTGTTGCTCTGGTAGTTGCATTTATAGTTATGACTGTTATGGCAAATGTTAAGGCAAAAAAGGAACGAAAGAAAAAACTAAGACTTAAAAAGCGCCTATAATAAAAAATTATCATTTTTTTACTATAAATATACAAAATTGTATTGCAAAAATGTATAGTTTATAGTACAATATATATGAAAAAGATAACTTTCTCGGAGGTAATACCCAAATGGCAATCAAATTTATTGACAAATACGCTGCCGATTTTTTCGGCACTGACGAGTTAACAGGCATTTCCGGTCAGGTCAAGCTTGCTCACGACCAGCTTCACAGCGGCACAGGCTTGGGCAACGATTATATCGGTTGGGTTGATTTGCCCGTTAATTATGACAAAGAGGAATTTGCTCGTATTAAGGCAGCAGCTCAAAAGATTATTTCAGATACCGACGTGCTTATCGTTATCGGTATCGGCGGTTCATATCTTGGCGCCCGTGCCGCAATCGAGTTTTTAACCTCGCCTTACTACAACAATCTTAAAAAAGACACACCTGACATCTACTTTATCGGCAACTCTATCAGCGGTGCTGCTCTTAAAGACGTTATCTCTCTTTGCGAGGGCAAACGTGTATCGGTTAATGTAATTTCAAAATCAGGCACCACTACCGAGCCTGCAATTGCATTCCGTATCTTCCGCGATATGCTTGAAAAGCAGTATGGCAAAGAGGGTGCAAAGGGCAGAATCTACTGCACAACAGATAAGGCACGCGGCACTCTTAAAGAGCTTGCTGATGCCGAGGGTTACGAATCCTTCGTTGTGCCTGATGATGTTGGCGGCCGTTTCTCTGTTCTTACTGCAGTTGGCTTGCTTCCAATTGCCGTTTCAGGTGCCGATATTGATGCACTTATGGCAGGTGCAGCAGCAGCCAGAGAAAAATACAGCGTTTGCGATATTGAGGCAAACGATTGCTACAAGTATGCCGCACTTCGCAACATCCTTTACCGCAAGGGCAAATCTATGGAAATGCTGGTAAGCTACGAGCCCCGCTTCACTATGATGAACGAGTGGTTTAAGCAGCTCTTTGGCGAAAGCGAGGGCAAAGATAACAAGGGTATTTATCCGAGCTCAGTTATCTTTTCTACCGACCTTCACTCTCTCGGTCAGTTTATTCAAGAGGGCGCCCGTACAATGTTTGAAACGGTTGTAACCTTCGACCAGACTGATAAGGACGTAACTATTCCTATGGCAGAAGATGACGGCGACGGTCTTAACTTCCTCGCAGGTAAGGAGATGTCGTTTGTTAATCAGCGTGCTTTCGAGGGTACTGTTCTTGCTCATACCGATGGTGGTGTGCCTAATTTCGTAATCAATGTAGAAAAGCCTGATGCTTATAACTTGGGCGAGCTTATCTACTTCTTCGAAAAGGCTTGTGCAATTTCGGGCTATATTCTCGGTGTAAATCCCTTCAATCAGCCCGGTGTTGAAAGCTATAAAAAGAATATGTTTGCACTGCTCGGCAAAAAAGGCTATGAAGCACAAAAGGCAGAGCTTGAGGCAAGACTGGGTAAATAATGACAACTGCATACTTTTAAGTATGTGAAAATATACAAAAGGAGTTTGGTTTTATGATTTCTTTAATTATTGGCAACAAAGGTTCAGGCAAAACAAAAAGGCTTGTTGAGTTAGTCAACGCCGCTGTAGATGCATCAAAGGGTAACGTTGTTTGCATCGAAAAGGGTTTGAAGCTTACTTATGACCTTACTCACCGTGCAAGACTTGTTAATTCAGAGGAGTACGGTATCGTTGGTTATGAAGCGCTTTATGGCTTCATTGCCGGTATGTGTGCAGGCAACTACGATTTGACTGATATTTTCGTTGATGCAACCCTTCGCATTGGCGGTCGTGATTATAACGAGTTTGCAGATTTCATTGAAAAGTTGGCAGGTATGTGTGGCGAGTCATCAGCTAATATTACCTTCACAGTTTCTTGTGACGAGAGTGATATTCCTGCAAAGGCATTTGAATTTGCTAAGAAAATCTAAGTATTGCATACAAAATGCCCGACTTTTACTTCAGTCGGGCATTTTTTTCTGTTTAAAAGTTATATTTTGCAAAAACCACTTGACAAAATATAACTGAAATTATATAATTAACTTTGTTCGGAATGGGGTGTATTCTGTGGTTTTAGAGCTACGTTCAATTTTCATAACTGACGGCGCTAGCCAGAATATTGACCTTTCATTTGATTTCAGCGACACAGAGGTTAGCGGTTACTATCCTTTGTCATCTTCGGTCAAATTTGTCGGCGGTGTTTACAATCGCGCAGGTGCAGTCTCTTTTGAAGGCACAGCAAGCTACGATTACGACGCCCCTTGTGACAGATGCGGTACCGATTGCGTTAAGCAAAACAAGGTTCAGATGTGCTACACACTGGTCACCTCTATGAGTAATGAAGAGCGTGACGATTATATTGTAGTCGACAACTTTATGTTAGATGTTGAGTCGCTTGTACGTACCGACGTGTTGCTTTCGCTACCAACCAAGCACTTGTGCAAACCCGATTGCAAAGGCTTGTGCAGCAACTGCGGTGCAAATTTGAACAAAGCACAGTGCAACTGTTCGGGCGGCGATGACAATCCGTTTGCAGCTGCGTTGTCAAAATTTCTTTAATTAAAAAATTACCATTTTATAAAGGAGGCGCTTAAGATGGCAGTACCAAAGAGAAAGACATCTAAAGCCAGAAAGAACACCAGACGCTCTAATGTATGGAAGATGGAAGCTCCCGAGCTCGTAAGATGCCCACAGTGCGGCGAATACAAGCGTCCGCACAGACTCTGCACCAACTGCGGTTATTACAACGGCAGACAGGTAATTGCAGATAAGGCTTGATTGTTTTAGATGTACGTATCCCCACTATTAGTGGGGATATTTGTTTATTTAAAGGTTAAAGGAGGTTGCCGAATGTCAGTTGTTATTTCCAATGTTGTAAAAGGCTCGTATGCCGACAAAAAACGCATAAAATCAGGGGATATTTTATATTCAATCAACGGCAACTCCATTGAGGATGTGCTTGACTACCGCTTTTTTATAAGGGATAAGCATCTTGTGCTAACTTTTGAGCGTGACGGCAAGATGAAAAAACGAGTTATCCGAAAAAAAGAAGAGGACGAAATCGGCCTTGAATTCAACACCTACCTTATGGATAAACAGCGCAGCTGCAAAAACAAGTGCATTTTTTGTTTTATTGACCAAATGCCCAAGGGTATGCGGGAAACCCTTTATTTTAAGGATGACGACTCGCGAATGTCCTTTTTGTTTGGCAACTATATCACTCTTACCAACATAACTGAGCACGAGGTTGACCGCATTATCAAAATGCACATCAGTCCCATTAACATTTCAGTACACACCACCAATCCCGAACTGCGCGTTCAGATGATGAAAAACAAATGGGCAGGGGATAGCCTCAAAATTTTGTATCGATTGGCAGAGGCAGGGGTAAAAATCAACTGTCAGCTTGTTCTTTGCCCCGGAATCAACGACGGTGACGAACTAAAACGCAGTATTGCCGATTTAACCGCCCTTTATCCCGCAGTAACAAGCGTTGCTTGTGTACCTGTCGGGCTTACAAAATTCCGCGATGGCTTGGCAAATCTTGTGGGGTATAACAAAGACACCGCAACAAACACCCTTGAAATCATTGAAAAAATGGGTGACGAGTGCGTTGCAAAATACGGTGAAAGAATAGTTTTTGCCTCTGATGAGTTTTATATCAAGTCAGGCAGACCTTTGCCAAAAAGTGAGTATTACGGTGACTATGACCAACTTGACAACGGTGTAGGATTGTGCGCCTTGCTTGAAGATGAATTCAACGTTGCTCTTGAAATGACAGAGGGCGCAGATTATAAATCTAACTGTACCATCGCAACAGGTGTGGCGGCGGCACCGCTTTTGACTCAACTTGTTGACAAGGTGCAAGAAAAATGGCATAATATTGAATGTAAAGTGGTGCCGATTGTCAATGATTACTTTGGGCACGAAATAACAGTTGCAGGTCTTTTGACTGCAACCGACCTTATAAATCAGTTAAAGGGCAAAAATCTTGGTGACCGACTTTTGCTTCCATCTGCAATGTTCAGAAGCGAAGGTGACGTCACCCTTGACGACTACGCTTGCGAAGATATTGAGCAAGCACTTGGCGTTAAGGTTGTGCAGGTCTCAAGTGACGGATTTGAACTTTTAAATGCTATTCTTGACATATAGTTAATAATGGCAAGATATACTGATTTAAAATTTGTGAAAGGAAAAAACTTATGTCTAAACCTATTGTTGCAATAGTCGGCAGACCAAACGTGGGTAAATCTACCCTTTTTAACAAGCTTATCGGCCGCCGTTTATCTATTGTTGATGATACACCGGGCGTAACCCGTGACCGTATTTACGGTGATTGCGAGTGGCGCGATAAGACTGTTATGCTTGTTGACACAGGCGGTATTGAGCCCGAAAGTGACGATATTATACTTAGTCAGATGCGCCGTCAGGCAGAAATGGCTATTGAAACCGCGTCGGTAATAATTCTTGTTACCGATTTAAAAAGCGGTGTGGTTGCTACCGACCAAGAGGTTGCCGCTATGCTTCAAAAAAGCGGTAAACCCATCGTTCTTTGCGTAAATAAGTGCGATAAAATCGGTGATGTTCCCCCTGAATTTTACGAGTTTTATAATTTAGGATTGGGTGACCCCATTGCTGTTTCATCTGTTCACGGTAGTGGCACAGGCGATTTGCTTGACGCAGTTTTTGATAATATTTCTCAGTTTGACAGTGAAGAAGAGGATGACCGTATTGCCGTTGCCGTTATCGGCAAGCCAAACGTTGGCAAATCGTCACTTATTAACGCCATTTCAGGTGAAAACCGAGTAATTGTCAGTGATATTGCAGGCACCACCCGTGATGCAATTGATACTATTGTTGATAACGAATTTGGTAAATTTAATTTTATCGACACCGCAGGTTTGCGCAGAAAAAGCCGTGTTACCGATGCCATTGAGCATTTTTCAAATCTGCGAGCAAAAATGGCGGTTGAGCGCGCCGACGTGTGCGTAATTATGATTGACGCTGTGGAGGGCTTTACCGAGCAGGACTCAAAGGTTGCAGGCCTCGCTCTTGAAGCAGGCTGCGGATGTATAATTGCCGTTAACAAGTGGGATGCCGTTGAAAAAGACGGTCATACAATGGACTCATACCGTAAAAAGTTGATGAATGACTTTGCCTTTATGAGCTATGCACCCATTATCTTTATTTCGGCAAAAACAGGCCAGCGTATCGACCGATTGTTTGAGCTTATCAAATATGTTCACGCCCAGAATACTATGCGTATCACAACGGGTATGCTGAACGACCTGCTTGCCGATGCAACTGCAAGGGTGCAACCCCCAACAGATAAAGGCCGCAGACTAAGAATTTATTATATTACTCAGCCCTCTACAAAGCCACCAACATTTGTTTGTTTTTGTAACAGGGCAGACTTGTTCCACTATTCTTATCAGCGCTATATTGAAAATCAAATCAGGTCAACATTCGGATTAGAGGGCACACCTGTGCGCTTTATTATCCGCGAACGTGGGGAGGGCAAATAATGCTTAATTATATTTTGTTGTGTCTCTTATCTGTGGTTATTTGCTACTTTGCAGGCGGTATTATGTTTGGTGTAATCATTTCCAAAATTACATCTCATGACGATATACGCAATCACGGAAGTGGCAATGCAGGCGCTACCAATATGCTTCGTGTTTTAGGACTGAAAGCAGGCGTTATAACCTTTGTTTTTGATATGATAAAGTGCTTTTTGTCAATGCTTCTTTGCAAGCATCTGATTATAATTCCCGCATCCCAAGGTCTTGCGCTTAATATTCTTCTTCAGCCGCAAACAGTCCTTTATTATTGCGGATTTGCCGCACTTATAGGTCACTCTTTCCCTGTGCTTTTCAAATTTAAGGGTGGCAAAGCGGTTGCAGGTTCTTTGGGCGTGCTGCTTTGCCTTGATTGGCAGGTAGCACTGTCAGTTTTGCTTGTGTTTGTAGTAGTTGTTGTGCTTACAAAAACTGTTTCTCTTGGTTCAATTTTGGGCGCAATTCAGTTTATTCTTGCAAACTTCTTTGTGTCGGACGGATTAACTCTTTTACCCCGTCTTTACATCAATCTGTGGGGTCTTTTAATTGGCGGCCTTGTAATTATCCGTCATAAAGAGAATATTGCCCGTCTTTTAAAAGGTGAGGAAAAACCCATTAGTTTTAAGAGTAAGAAATAAGGAAGATATTATGGCAAAAATTACAGTTTTAGGTGCAGGCGGATGGGGTATGGCACTTGCCAACTCATTTGCATTTAACCAACATAATGTGACACTGTGGTCTGCCTTTGAATCAGAGGTAGAGCATTTAAACTCCAACAGAGGCAACGAAAAGCTTTTAAAAGGCATCAAACTTCACGACAGTATTATTATTGACGGCGATATAACTTCTGCCGCAACAAGTGATATTGTTGTTATAGCGGTGCCGTCTTTTGCAGTGCGAAGCGTTGCCAAAAGTCTTAAATCGGTTATAACTGAAAAAACCGTTGTTGTTAATGTGGCAAAAGGTTTTGAAACCGAAACGCTTACACTTCTTTCAGATGTTATTGCCGATGAACTGCCCAAAAATCCCGTTGTAATTCTGTCGGGTCCTTCTCACGCAGAAGAGGTTGCTTTGGGTGTGCCAACCTCTCTTGTTGCCGCTTGCAGTGACAAGGCGGTTGCACAATACGTGCAGGATGAACTTATCAGCCCTGTTTTGCGTGTTTATATTCACGACGATGTTGTTGGCGTTGAAATTGGCGGTGCCCTTAAAAATGTTATCGCACTTTGTTGCGGTATATGCGACGGACTCAGTTTGGGAGATAACACCAAGGCGGCACTTATGACTCGCGGACTTACCGAGATTGCCCGACTTGGCGTTAAAATGGGCGCAAAGGCAGACACCTTTGCAGGCCTTACGGGAATGGGCGACTTGATTGTTACCTGTATGTCAATGCACAGCCGCAACCGTCGTTTCGGTATTTTAATCGGTCAAGGAGTACCCGCTGAAGAAGCGCTGAAGCAAATTGGAATGACGGTTGAGGGCTATCACGCTACTGCCGTTATTGCCCGACTTTGTGAAAAGTATGATGTTGAAATGCCTATTTCAAATCAGTGTTACACCATCCTTTATGGTGGTACTCCGCCAAAGAATGCAATCAAAAATCTTATGGGCAGACCCAAAAAGTACGAAAACGAATCTGCTTGGATTGATTAAAAAAACTGCAGTGCATT
>JAZOLY010000031.1:0-59917 GCA_045653445.1 Acutalibacteraceae bacterium | reverse complement strand
TTTTCAATTGGCTCACTAAATTCAAATCTTATAATTTTAATACCAAAATACTCCTCTAACTGTTCATTTGTCAAAGTAGTAAATGAAACATCGGGCTTTTCGTCGTGTTCCTCATAATATCTTATACGAGGTTCATGATACGAGATTGCGTTTGTATCTCCCATATAATATTCAGCCGTGCCATAATCAATAAAAACAAACGATTCGAAATTTATTCTGCCTTTTTTAAAAATCGATTCGGTGTTTTCTTCTAATTCCATTAACATTATTCCAAAGCCATCTTCATTTCCACTTTTTAGTGATTCGCCCCATTCGCGTGAAGATGGATATCCGAATGTTGCAAAATTATTTGACGCATCATAGCCATCCCATGTGCAAACAACAGCATCTTCGATTGAATACCTTTCGCCGTTCATCTCATATTCTACAACAAAAGGAAATTCGCCTTCGGTTATTTGGGGCGCAGGATCAAATCTTTCTTTACAACTGGAAAAACAAAATATTATTGCGAAAATAATTAGTATTGAAAACATTCTTTTCATAAATTCACCGCCTTGGGTGTATTATATGCTTGTGTCAAATTGGGTACAAATTCAGTTATGGGCTCCCTCTGACGAGGGAGCTGTCAGCGTAGCTGACTGAGGGAGAGAATTTTTAACAGCTAAATCTATATATTCGCATACACCGCTAAAATTACGGTCTATATCTAAATTGCAAATTCTTAATACTGTTAAATTCATACTTTCTAACTCTTTTGTACGAACATTATCTTTTTCCATTTGCTGTGCGGTATAATGTCCGCTACCGTCAAGCTCAACAACAAGTCTTGCTTTTGCACAATAGAAATCTGCTATAAAATTTCCAATGGCTTTTTGTCTTTGAAAGCGTATAGGATAATTTCGTAGAAATTCATACCATAACTTCCGCTCCCACGGTGTCATATTTTTTCTTAAAACTTTAGCAAGAGGGATATTTGCTTTGTTATATTCTTTCATATTCTCTCACTCCGTCAAAACTTCGTTTTGCCACCTCCCTCGTCAGAGGGAGGCAAAGACCATAACTTGTGGCAGTTATTTCCACAAGTCGAAATTCCCGCATAACAACCAGCATTTTCTTTGATTTAATATAACATTTTTTACAGATATTTTCAAGTTATATATGCAAATAGAGTTATCCCGAAATTACGAGATAACTCTATTTTTGATGGTATGACAAAAGTCATACCGACCCATTGAAAATCATACCAAAGAAAATGTCGTTAAAAACTTTGTTTTTAAGCAGTAAAACCGTCGAAAGTATGACGGCTATTCCTGCAGTACCCACAATTATTGCATTTTTGTTGATTTTTTCTCACAAACATGATATACTAATACTTGCCAAACAAATTTAATAAATAGAATTAGTGGTGTCTTTTTCTTTTATGGGAATAATATACCCTTTTTCTGTCAAGCCTTTTTTATGAATTTGGTAAAAACGCAAATTCCATTTAAAAAGGTTATGGCAGAGATGCTCTAATTCTATTTAAATTTGTTTGGCGACAATCGGGGTTTGCGTTTTTCGGTGCGTTGACTTCGGTTGGCGCACTTTTTTATTTTATGGAGGAAAAGAAAAGATGAAAAAAATTTTAGCAATTACTGTTGTGGCACTCTTGTTACTCTCAAGTGTAGGATGTAAAAAACAATATTCGCAAGATGTATCCGAACAAGGAACAAACTCAAATTATATTCAAGATGATTACTTGGATACTGAAAAAGACTCCTTTGCAAATTCTACAATAACGGAAAACTCTAAATTTGCTTACGACCTTTCTTTTAACGAGTATTATACTCCGAAAGAATATGTAGATTTAATTTCCAGCTTAATGGCTCTAACGAATGAAAAAAGTATTGAGCCCATTTATGCCATTAACGATCATTTGCTCTTCGTGAAACGAACAATAGATACATATGATAAATTTGAAGAATCTATCGCAATAGTAGATGTTAACGGAAATTTTACAACAGACTGGAATGCTAACTGGGGGGATTATGATATACAATTTCGAGCAAAGTGTGGAGATTACTTTTTTATCATAACCAAAGGATATGCTTATAATTATTATGATTGTGATGTTGTAAACCATGAAGGTAAAGTGATTTCAAATGTTTATTGCAAAGAAAATAGATATGATTTAGGCGAAGGGTATGTTTTCTTTTCTCTTGGTGCAGATTTCGGTAATATAATGAACAATAAAGGTGAAGTTATCGAGTTGCAATATAAATCCGTAATGCCTTCGTATGGAGAAAAAGCAGCAGGAGCTTTAGAAGACGGTGACGAGATTGGAAAAATTAGTGAAGGTTTGTTCTATGGATTTTCAAAAGGAAACATCAATACGGTGGCTTATTATTACAATACAAAAGGCGAGGTTGTAATTGATCTTTCTACACAAGCGGTAAATTATGAAGTCACAAAATTGTCAGACTTTTCAAACGGACAAGCACGGATTGAATTTATTGGTGCAAATGGTAAGAGTTATTATGTTAATATTGACAAGACAGGAGCCTTTATCGGAGAGCCAGTAGAATATTAATATCATGCACGCTACTGTGATGAAATCACAGTAGCGTGCATTTTTGTCCCTATTGTAACTCAACCATAGCATAAAAGCGGTGGGGGCGCAATACTTATTACCTCTTACCTCTTACCTATTACTTATTACTTCCCCAAAATCCCGTGTCAAACTTTATTTGAAGTAAGAGTGAAGAGGTAAGGAGTAAGAAGTAAAAATCCCGCCCACTTTCGTGAACGGGATATTTGGAGGTGCCACCCAGATTTGAACTGGGGAATAAAGGTTTTGCAGACCTTTGCCTTACCACTTGGCCATGGCACCGTGTCAACGCATTATAGTATATTAAAAAAAGCCTCGTTTGTCAATACTTAATTTTAAAAATCTAAAAATAATTTTAAAAATCTAAAAATATTTTAAAAAATGTTCTGCATAAATATAATATGAACCGTTTACTAAAACTATTCTTAAATTGTTAAAAAAACGGTTGACCGAAAGGCTATTTTGTTGTATGATATACCATATATGGTATAAAAACAAAAGAATGTCTACTTTCGGGGGTTATATAATTGCAACAGATACATGATGAAAAGGCAGTTCAAATAGTTGGCACACCCGGCGGAGTTATCGTCGTTTTTGCCGAACAGACTTTTGAAGACCAAGCAATAGTTTCATATAAATTTTACGATTTTGCATCTAAGCAGATGTCAAAGGTCACTCGCGAGGTTTACTTGCGTGCTAAATTCGGTGACGATTATGTGGTGTTCACCCCCAATCTTCACGATTTTGTTAATCAGCACGCCACCCGCTTGCCTGATGGCAGAGTGCTTTTTGTCTATCCCACAGGTGAAGCAGTGGCTTATGATGAGCAAGCCCTTCGCGTTTGGTCAGGCACCCTTAAATACAAGGAGTTTTGTCCTTGCGATGCCGTTTGCATCGGCAAATCAGTTTGGGTATCATTCCCTGAGGGTGACACTATTTTGCGCTACAACGCTCGCACCTTGCGAGAAGAGCTTCGTATCGGCAGTAAAAAAGACAACGCTTTTTCACGTCCTTGCGGATTATATGCAGATGGCGGCAAGCTGATAGTCTGCAATACGGCAAGCAACTGTGTTGAACTTGTTGATACCGATACATATACTGTTGAACGTTTTGCATCATTTAACGAGCCTGTTTATCAGTATGTTAAATCGGGCGAGCATCAGGTTGTGCGCTTGGCATCGGGCGTTTATATTTTATAAGACTCTCCCCCCCCTTGATAGCCTTTGCTTTCAAGGGGTTTTGTACCATTTGCGGTACATTGCGATAGATATAATATGTTACAGAGGTGATAGTATTGCTTAATATTATATACGGAACTGCAGGCTCAGGCAAAACTTGGCGTATGCGTCAAATGATTGCTCAGCGTGTAAAAGCAGGTGAACAGGGTATTCTTTTGCTTGTTCCCGAACAGAATAATTACGAAAGTGAACGGGCAATGCTTGAATTGTTGGGCAGTGCCTCTGCTGATATTGTTGAGGTGGCAAGTTTTACCTCTCTTGCTCGTAATGTTGCGGCACTTCAGGGTACCGATGCGGCAACTCCTGCCGATGAAGGAGTAAAACTGCTTATTATGAGCCGTGCCACCCGCAGTGTAAAAGACCAACTTGCCGTCTATTCAAAGGCAGTGGGCAACAAGGATTTTTGCCACAGTCTGCTTGACCTTCAGTCTGAAATGAAGCGCAGTGTGGTATCTGCTAATGACTTTGACCGTGTTTCTAACGAGTTGAAGGGCGTTTCGAGTAACAAATTAAAAGATATTTCTTTGATTTTATCTGTCTATGAGGGTATGCTTGCCCAACGTTTCAGCGACTCTCTTGATTCTCTTGACAGATTTTATGACGATTTAGCACAGGTGGAATATTTTAAAGACCGCACTGTATTTCTTGATGCCTTTAAAGATTTCACCGAACAGCAGTATATGGTGCTTTCTCGTATGTTAAAACAGGCAAAGGACGTGTACGTTACCGTATGCACTGACAGTCTTCACGATAACAACGGCGGAATGGGATTGTTTTCCAATAATAAAAAGACCGTTGGCAGAATTATTTCAATAGCCCGCGATGTTGGTGTGGACGTTGCATCTCCTGAGCAGGTTGCTTATGATTATCGGTTTAACGGCTCGGTTGTAGGTTCGGTTGAACAGCTTTTGCGCGGCGAGATACCTGATAAATCATCAAAAGGTCAGGTTGAAATTTGCTCTTGCCCAACAATGTATGAGGAGGCGGACTATGTAGCCGCCACCATCCGCAAGCTTGTGCGCACAGAAAATATGCGCTACCGTGATTTTGCGGTTATTGCCCGTGATATAAGCGCATATCATAATGCACTTGTGGACGCTTTCGGGCACTACAACGTGCCGTGCTTCAGTGACCGCAGAATTGAAGCCGATTCGCTTGCACTGTTCAGATATGTGATTTCTGCTATTGAGTGTGCAAGGGGTAGCATCCGCAACGAAAATATTTTACCTTTTATTAAATCACCCCTTTCACCCATAACGGTTGAACAAAGCAGTGAACTTGAAAACTATGTGCTTATGTGGGGCAAAAGCGGTGCAAAATGGTATAACGACTGGACCGAAAATCCCAATGGACTTGAGGAGAAATTTGATAAAGATGCACTTGACCGCATCAATACCGCTCGTGAAACGGTTGTTGAGCCGATTATCCGCCTTAAAGCCGATTTAGTGGCAGAGGATGTTAAGACGGTTTGCAAGGGTATATATGAGTTTTTGATTACAACAGGTGCCGATAAAGCTCTTAAAGACTACGCAAAGGGATGCGAGAAGCGTGGCGAGTTTTATTATGCTGATGTTCACCGTCAAAGCTGGGATTATCTGATTTCTTGCCTTGATAATATTGTGCGTGTGTTTGAAAACGACTGTTGTGATACCGACGAATTTTGTGACTTGTTTGAACTTATGCTTTCATCTTGTGATATTGGTGCGATTCCCGACCGCATAGATGAGGTTATAATAGGCTCTGCCGACCGTATAAGAGCCGGTAATCCCAAAATCACCTTTGTAATTGGTGCCAATTACGGTGAGTTTCCTCGTCCTGCCGCAAAGGTCGGTTTGCTTACAGCTGACGAGCGCAAACGCATTATAAAATGCGGTTTGCCGATTCCTGATTATCAGATTAACGCCGCAATTGACGAGCAGTATTTTGTTTACACATCCCTTTGCAGTGCATGCGACAAGCTTTACATAACCTATCACACTGCAAACGCAACTCCTTCCGAATTTGTAAAGCAAATAAGGTTGTCTTTGCCTGTTTGCGAAACGGTATACCGCGACCACAGTCTTGACCGATTTGAAGGGGTGCTTCCGTCGGTTGAATTGGTCGCGTCACCTGAATACAGTTGTTACCGAGATTCATTGTTTGCACAGCTTGATAGCAGAGGAATAGCAGCACCTCTACTTGTAACCGACACGGGTATGCGTGAAATGAGTATATCTTCTGATAATGCAGTCAAACTTTATGGCTCAAACATATATATGTCGGCATCCAAAGCAGAAAAATATGCAAAATGTCCCTTTGCCTTTTTCTGCGAGTTTGGTATATCTGCAAAGCCTGTCAATTCTGCAGAAATGGATGTTATGCGACGTGGCACACTTATTCACTACGTGCTTGAAAAAATGGTTAACAATCACGGCAAGGGTTTGTCTGAACTTACACCTGAGCAACGCCAAAAAGAGATTGGGGAGCTTGTGCATCAATATGCAGATACTACTCTTGGCGGATATGACAGCCTTGACGTTGCATTTATCTTTATGCTTGAGCGTATTGCATTGCATATTGAGCATGTGGTTGCCCGACTGGGCAGTGAATTTGGCGTAAGTGATTTTGAGCCTTGCCACTGTGAATTAAGAATTGGCGGTGATGACGTCCCTGCACTGCAGGTGCCTGTTGAAAAGGGCAACGTTGTGCTTACGGGAATGATTGACCGCGTTGATTTGTATGAAGCGGACGGCAAAAAATATCTGCGTATCGTTGACTATAAAAGCGGTGGCAAGCAGTTTGATTTGTCTGACATTTTTTACGGAATGAATATGCAGATGCTTATTTATTTGTTCACTGTAACAAGTAGTGGAATTTATGACGGAGCAATTCCGTCGGGTGTGCTTTATATGCCTTCAAAAAGACCAATCCATTCGACCTCAGTTAAGGATTTTTCTGCTTTAAGCAAGGAAGAAAACAAGGCAATGCGAATGAATGGATTGCTTGTTGATGACGAAATCTCACTGTCTGCAATGGATAGAGAAAAATCAGGCAGATTTGTACCTTATATCCCGGGCGATAAGAAAAACAGTGTGCTTGAGGCTGAAGATTTCGACCGCATTGGCAGACTTGTTGTAGATATGCTTAAAAAAGCAGGTAATGGAATACATTCGGGTTGTGTCGATATTGCTCCTACCGATGATGCAGGAGGAAAGTCTCCTTGCAAATACTGTGAATATCGTTCG
This sequence comes from Acutalibacteraceae bacterium, assembly GCA_045653445.1. GTDB lineage: Bacteria > Bacillota > Clostridia > Oscillospirales > Acutalibacteraceae > RGIG2206. Next base: position 52,868 of record JAZOLY010000031.1, on the reverse strand, counting down.
GTTTGTCTTATCAGTGACGATGCAGAGCATAATGCAGTTGAAAAAATCAATACCGAAATAGCAGTAGAAAGATTAAGAGGGGGTGAGAGTGATGGCACAGTTTAATCCTACCAAAGAGCAACAAAAAGCCCTTGATGCAAACGGCGCGGTGCTTGTATCTGCGGCGGCAGGCTCGGGCAAAACGGCAGTGCTTGCTAACAGAGTTTTTAAGCGCGTTACCGACTCTCAAAACCCTATAGATATTACCGATATGCTGATTGTTACCTTTACCAACGCCGCCGCAAGTGAAATGCGTGAGCGTATATATACACTGCTTGCTGAGGCGTCAAAGGAAAATCCTGATAATCAGCGGCTTTTGAAGCAAAAAATGTCGGTTGACAATGCATCTATCTGCACAATGGACAGCTATTGCATTGATTTGTTGCGTGAAAATTTTGTTGCTGCAGGTGTAGAACCTGATTTTAAAATTATGTCGGGTGAGCAGGAAAGCGTTATGATGGATGAGGCGGTTACCTCTGCCTTCGCCACCCTTGCAAGCGAGAACTTTGAAGCATACTCAAATCTTCTGGTTGCAATGAATTGCGAAAACATCGACAAGCAGGCTAAGGATGCAGTGTTTAAAATTTACAAGCATATTTGTTCTTTGCCGATGCCTGACCGCTGGCTTGACAACGTTTGTAAAATGTATGACCAAAGTGAAACAAACGGAATGCCTATGTGGCTTGATTATATCTGCCGTAATATAGAAATGTCCTCTGAGCATTATCTTAAGTTGCTTAATTTTGCAGATGAATGGCTTGTTCTCAACGAAACCGTTGCCGCAAATTACAGCCCCCTGGTTGAAGGGCTTAAGGATATTTACGGTAAGCTGGTCATTCTTGCTAAGCAAAGGGATTACGACCGGATATATTCTGCCCTTAAATTGCGCAACCTTGCCAAAGTCGGAACATCCCGAAAGGATTCGGATCCTTATATTAAAGATAAGGTAAAAACTGTGGTGGATGCTGCTCGCGCCGAGCTTACAAAGCTTGACGGATTTTTCTGCTACGATTTTGACGAAACGCTGGCTGATATAAAGGCTGCAGGTGCTCACGTTAACACGCTTGTGTGTCTTGTGCGGTTGTTCCGCGAAAAGTACTCTGCCTTAAAAGCAGAGCGTGGATATATGACTTTTGCCGATGTTGAACTTACCGCTCTTAATCTTTTGTGCCGGGATGACAATGGCACGTTGAAGGTAAGACCAGAAGCAATCGAGATTGCCGACAGATATAAAGAAGTTATGGTTGACGAATATCAGGATACCAACGATCTGCAAAATGCAATTTTTAACGCTTTGTCTAATGATGGAGAAAGATTGTTTCTGGTTGGTGACGTTAAACAGAGCATATACCGCTTCCGTCACGCCAATCCAATGAATTTTATAAAAATGCGAGATAGCTTTCCTGATTACGACGGAAAAACTTATCCTGCCAAAATTAACTTAAGCGGTAACTTCCGCAGTCGACCGCAAATTTGCAAATTTGTTAACTTCTTCTTTGATGCGCTTATGACCCGTGAAGCATCTCAGATTGATTATCTTAAAACCGATTGGCTTGACCCAATTGCAACAGGCCTTGCCGAAAACAGTGCTGCGGGAGTAGAGGTTCATCTTATCGACGGTGGAGATATAGCAGATGAGTCTATACACATTGCTAACTATATTAAAACCTGTGTGCAGAACAAAATGCAAGTAAGTGACGGCAAGGGTGGACTTAGAAATGTTGCGTATAGTGACTTTTTGATTTTACTTCGTTCCTTCAAAAAGAACAGCTTGCCCATTGTAAAGGCGCTTAAGAACTTGCAGATTCCCGTTATTGCAGAGCTTAATTCGGAATTTTATAATCGCCCTGAAATATCTCTTGTTATGTCCTTGCTGTATGCAGTTGACAATCCACTTAAAGATATTCCACTGCTTTCTGCAATGATGTCAAACCTATTTGGATTTACGGCTGATGAGCTTGCTCAAATGAGAATAGGCAAGCGAAAAACCAGCCTTTACTCGTCTGTGATTGAGTTTGCCGCTAACAATGAAAAAGCGGCACAGTTTGTAGAACGTTTGTCAAAATATCGTTCTTGGGCATCAACACTGCCTACGGATCGCCTTATTACAAAAATCTATGACGACACAGGGCTTTTGGCTGTTGCTCGCGCTATGGATGACGGTGCTACCCGAAAGGCAAATATGCTCCTTTTGGCTGAGTTTGCCGCTGATTACGAACAAAACGGATACAAAGGACTAACATCGTTTTTACGCTATGTTGATAAGGTGTCAAAAAGCAACAATGATGTTGCAGGCGGAAACGGTGCGGATAGTGAAAACGCCGTAAGAATTATGACAGTCCATAAATCCAAGGGATTGCAAGCACCTGTTTGCATCATTGCAGGAATGGAGTCTGACTTTAATCTTATGGATGCACGTTCAAGTCTTGTTATGCACGAGCAGGGCGGTATCGGTATGCGAATGTGCGACAACAAGCTTGCTATTCGCTACGATACCTTTGCTCGAAAGGTGATAGGACTTATGGAGCAGGATGCTACCGTTGCTGAGGAAATGCGACTGCTCTATGTTGCAATGACAAGAGCCCAGGAAAAGCTTGTGCTTGTTTCTGCTGAAGAAAATCTTACAAAAGCAATAGGCAAGGTAGCAAGCAGTATTACCGAAAACGGCGGTGTTTCGCAAATTGACCCATATTCTGTTCAAAGAATGAACGGCTCGGCAGATTGGCTTTATGCAGGTATTCTTATGCATCCCGACGGAAAAGCCGCAAGAGAAATATCCGATGCAAAGGTTGTTTACAACAACGATTGCCAATCAAACATTACTCTTAAAATTATCGGAGCAAGTGATATTGAATTGCCGCCAACCCTTGATTTGCAAGAAAATAAGGATTTGGATTTATCGGCACAGCTTGACTACAAATATCCTTATGAAAAACTTCTCAATGTGCAGTCAAAATATTCTGTTTCTGAACTTGTTCACGGCTCTCATGCTGACGAATATATTTGTACCGCCCGCCCTGCCTTTTTAAGTAAAGAAAAACTAACTCCTGCCGAGCGGGGTACCGCTACCCACAGATTTATGTGCTATGCCGACTATGAACAGGCAAAGAAGGATATATCTAACCAAGCAGAAGCGCTTGTTAAACAAGGCAAATTGACCGCTTTGCAGGCAGAGGGGATAGACCGCGAGGCTATATCGGCATTCTTTGACAGTGCTTTGTACGGTTTAATGCAAAAAGCAGATCGTGTAATGCGCGAAAGCCGATTTATATTTGAACTTCCTGCACGTGACGTGGATATCAACTGTGAGAGTGATGAAAAGGTGGTCGTGCAAGGTATCGCTGACTGCATTATCTTTGAAAACGACGGTATAACAGTGGTAGATTTTAAAACTGACCGTAATGTGACAGAGGAAGAGTTGATTCAACGATACACTAAGCAACTGCATCTTTATGCACAGGCTTTTTCTGCTAACTACAATCAACCTGTAAAGGATTGTTTGATCTATTCTTTTTGGCTTAAAAAGGTAGTAAAGGTGCCTGTTTGACAAGTTTTTTAAATTTTTTTCAAAAAACTCTTGCAATTATCTTTGCAATGTGTTATCATTCTTTCGTTAATGCGAAAATATGAGAAAGAGGTGACTACGATGAAAGAGGGAATCCATCCCAAGTATGAGAAGGTTGTTGTTAGATGTGCATGCGGTGCTGAGTTTGAAACCCGCTCCACCAAAGAAGGCATCCGTCTCGATATTTGCTCAAACTGCCATCCTTTCTTTACCGGTAAGCAGAAGCTGGTTGATACCGGTGGACGAGTAGACAGATTTAAGAAGCGTCAAAATCTCGCCGACTGATTTTTTAACAGTTAAAGGCAGTTCCGCAGCCATATTAGGTTGCGGAACTTTTTTTACCATTTTGCAAGGGAGTGACAATTGTGGAACTTAAAAGTTATTACACCGTGCGACAGTACGGTGTTGATGAATATATTGAAAAGCGTTCAAGGTTTATTTGCGCCGCAACTCCCGTAAAAACCGAGCAGGATGCTGTCGACTTTATCAACTCCCGTCGTTCACAGTATTGGGATGCAACCCACAACGTTTATGCTTATTCCTTGCGAGAGGGGAACGTCCGCCGATACTCAGACGATTCTGAGCCTCAGGGTACTGCAGGTATTCCAACTCTTGATGCGCTTCTTAAATCCGATATAACGGATGTCTGCGTTGTCACTACCCGATATTTCGGCGGTATACTGTTGGGTGGCGGCGGATTGGTGCGCGCCTATTCACATAGCGCAACCGTTGCTTTAAAAGCCGCGGGTACTATTAAAATGGTACCTGTCTACGACTGCTCAATTAAATGCGACTATCATATGTACGGCAAATTAAACTCAATGCTTGCATCAAAGGGCGCGATGGAGATAAACCCTGTCTTTACCGATTCGGTTGAACTGCTTTTTTGCATTGCCTTTGAGGATTACGGTTCTCTTTGCAGTGCTGTAACCGATGCATCAGGCGGTAAATGCAGTGTAAATATTTTGCTTGAACGGTATAAAGAGCAGGATTTATAAAAAAATAGAGGGATTTTGCGGCTTTTGTCGTATATTATATATAGAAGTGTAAAAAGGTGGTGTGTTTTGTGGATTCAGTACGCAAGCGAATAGAAACAGCGGAGCATTTGATTCTTTGTGAAGATGCGGCTTTTGCCGATAAGTCAAGGGGTCGTGCCCTTCCTGAAGAGGAATGTGATTTAAGAACCTGTTTTCAGCGTGATCGCGACAGAGTTATTCATAGCAAGGCGTTCAGACGACTTAAACATAAAACACAGGTTTTTCTTTCGCCTGAGGGTGACCACTACCGTACTCGACTTACTCATACCCTTGAGGTATCTCAAATTGCTCGCACAATTGCTCGCGCACTTGCTCTTAACGAGGATTTGACTGAGGCTATTGCACTTGCTCATGATTTAGGCCACACTCCTTTTGGTCATGCAGGTGAGCGCGCTCTTAACGATTGTGCTGAGTTTGGCTTCCGACACTATGAACAAAGCGTGCGAGTGGTTGACCGCATTGAAAAAGATGGCAAAGGGCTTAATCTTACCGACGAGGTGCTTAACGGAATTGTGCGCCATACCACAGGTGAGCAAGCCTATACGCTCGAGGGCAGAATAGTAAGAATGGCAGACCGAATAGCCTACATAAACCACGATATTGACGATGCCGTTCGTGCAGACATTTTAAGTGAAAACGACATTCCTCTTGACATCCGTCAAAAACTTGGATTTTCTAAAAGTGAACGAATTGATACCCTTGTCAATTCTGTTATCCGTGCAAGCGGCGATGATATTTTGATGGAACCGGAATATTTCGAAAAATACGATAAACTGCATAAGTTTTTATTTGAAAGCGTATATACCAATCCTATTGCCAAGTGCGAGGAGTATAAGGTGGGGGATATGATACGCTGGCTTTTCAGTTACTATGTGCGTAATTCAAGTAAACTCCCGAGCGAATATAATGAAATTCGTGAAAAAGAGGGTGTTGAGCGTGCAGCGGTTGACCATATCGCAGGTATGACCGACCGATACGCTACTTTAACCTTTACCAACTTGTTTGTTCCGCACAGTTGGGAATATTGATTTAAACTTAACGAAAGGGGTGAAGCATATGCGTCTTAACGAGGCTTTTATAACGGAAGTAACAGCAAGGAATGATATTGAGTCGGTTATATCGCAGTATGTTTCACTGCGTCGCAGAGGTAACACTCTGGTGGGCTTGTGTCCTTTCCATAACGAAAAAACAGGCTCCTTTACCGTTTACACCCAAACCAATTCTTTTTATTGCTTCGGTTGTGGTGCGGGCGGTGACGTGATTAACTTTACAATGCGCATTGAAAACCTTGATTATATGGAGGCAGTGCGCACTCTTGCCGACCGCTCAGGCTTGCAAATGCCAACTGACGGTTATGACGATTCGATGCAAAAACTTCGTCTTAAATTGTACGAGGTTAACCGTGCGGCAGCCCGATTTTTTCACAGCAAACTGTTCGATAAGGCAGATACAAGAGGACTTGCATATTTTTCTGAAAAACGCAAGCTGTCTGCTGCAACAATTCGTCATTTTGGCCTTGGATATTCGCCTGATTCCTGGGATGCTCTTTATAAGCATCTTAAAAGTGAGGGCTTTTCCGACGAATTGATGCTGCAAGCTAATCTGATTGTTCGCAAAAAGAACGGCAACGGATATTTTGACCGCTTCAGCAGGCGAGTAATGTATCCGATTATCGACCTGCGCGGCAACGTCATCGCATTTGGTGGCAGAAAACTGCCTGATGACCAATCTGCAGCTAAGTATATCAACACTTCAGATACGTTGGTGTATAAAAAGACCAACAATGTGTTTGCTCTTAATTTTGCTAAAAATTCCAAGCGCAAAGGTCTTATTCTTTGCGAGGGATATATGGATGTTATTGCAATGCATCAAGCAGGCTTTGACAATGCTGTTGCCGCTTGCGGAACGTCCTTTACAGATGAGCAGGCGAAACTCCTTTCTCGCTATTCGGATGAAATTACGGTTATAATGGATGCCGACGCGGCAGGTGAAAAATCCACCAACCGCACCATTGAAATACTTAACAAAACAGGCATGAGTGTGCGTGTTGTCCGTCTGCCTGACGCAAAAGATCCGGACGAATTTATTGAAAAGCACGGTGCTGCTATTTTTGCTAATATTGTGGATGATGCAGGAAACGACATCGAGTACAAGCTTAAAAGTGAAGAGAATAAGCACAACCTTGCTTCTGATAACGGCAAACTTGAATATCTGCGCGGTGCGGCGTCTATACTTTCAAAGGTGGACGACCCTATTGCCCGTGAGTTGTATATAAGCCGTGTTTCACAGCAGTTTGACATACCTGTGCAAGCCTTTCGTCAGTCGGTCAATCAGGCGATTAAAAGCCGAACCCGAGCCGAAGAAAAACGAAGAACTGCAAAAATTGTAAGCGGTCAAACCGATATAAAGTCACCCAACCCCGAAAAGCGACTTCGCCGTCGTGCCTGTGTGGCGGAGGAATCGGCGCTTGGCGTGCTTTATAATCATCCCGAACTGTATAAGGGCTCAGGATTAACGGCAGACCACTTTGTTACAGCCTTTAATAGACGTATATTTGAACGGCTTGTTCAAATTATTGAATCGGGCGCTCAGCCTGATTTTGGAAAATTCAGCGGCGATTTTGCACCTGACGAAATGGGTGAAATGGTGATGATGTTCAACCGCCGAGTTGGTGGTGACATTGCCGCAAAGGAACTGCGTGACAGCGTTTCGGTTATGGTCGAAGAAAAGTCAAAAACCGCCTTGCCTAATCCGTCTGAAATGACAGATGACGAGTGGGCGGAAAATATAAAAAGAATGGGTAAACTAAAGAATGGAGAGCAGAAATTATGAAAGATGATTTGAGTTACGGTAAGGTAGAAGAGTTTGACATTGACAAGGCCAGCGTACAGCTTGGTATAAACGATTTGGACGACGATTCACCTGTTCTTGATTTGGATATCGATGTTATGGCTGACGAGCCTACTGCAGAAGATTTGGAAATGGAAGAGGCAGAGGCGGAAGATTTAGAGGATGCCCTTAACATCGACAGTGTGTCTCTTGATGACCCTGTTAAGCTTTATCTTAAGGAAATTGGCCGCGTGCCACTCCTTTCACCTGATGAAGAGATTGACCTTGCAACTCGAATCCTTGACGGTGATGAAAATGCTAAAAAGCGTCTTACCGAGGCTAACCTTCGTCTTGTTGTCAGCATTGCAAAGCGCTACGTCGGCAGAGGTATGCACTTCCTTGACCTTATTCAAGAGGGTAACGTAGGACTTATTAAAGCGGTTGAAAAGTTTGACCACACCAAAGGATTCAAGTTCTCTACCTATGCAACTTGGTGGATTCGTCAGGCAATCACCCGCGCTATTGCCGACCAGGCAAGAACAATCCGTATCCCTGTTCATATGGTTGAAACCATTAACCGTCTTAAAAAGGTTCAAAGTCAACTTCTTCACGAAAACGGAACAGAACCTTCAGAAGAATTGATTGCAGAGGCAATGGATTTACCTGTTGAGCGTGTGCGCGAGATTATGCGTGTGGCACAGGAAACCGTTTCTATGGAAACACCTATCGGACCTGAGGAAGACAGTCGTCTTATGGACTTTATCCGTGATGAAGACGCTCTCGCTCCCGACGAAGCCGCCCTTAAAACCATCACTAACGAGGATATTGACAACGTGCTTAAAACCTTGACTCCCCGTGAAGAGCAGGTTATCCGTCTGCGTTTTGGTCTTGTTGACGGACGTTGCCATACTCTTGAACAGGTTGGTGAGCAGTTCCAGGTTACACGTGAGCGTATCCGTCAGATTGAAGCTAAGGCACTCCGCAAGCTTCGTCATCCTGTTCGCAGCAGCAAGTTCAGAGATAAATAATAATTATAAGTCCCTTTCGCATATAATATGCGGGAGGGATTTTTTATGAACTGCAGCATTTTGGATTTAAAACATAAAGAGGTAGTGTGTGTTCGCGACGGTAGTTTGCTTGGTCCTGTAAGTGACGTTGAATTTGATACCGATACGGCAAAAATAGTGTCGGTTATTGTTTACGGCAGACCGCGGCTTTTCGGTATAATGGGTCGTGACGACGACTTGATTATTCCTTGGAGTGACATTGAGGTAATAGGTGAGGATACCGTTCTTGTGAATTGCACCCACATACCGCACCGCAACAGAGGACTTTTTGGCGGTAAAACAAGATAAAAATGTAAAAAAGTACTTGCAAAATCAAAAAGAGTGTGATATAATCCTCAGGTGACAAAATACACACGTTGTGGGACTGTGTCCCTGTGCCGATTGCTTTCGGTGGGCGCACGGGTTGACCATGGCGGAGGAAAAAACTAAAAGGAGGATATTTGTCATGTCAGTTATTTCTATGAAACAGCTTCTCGAAGCAGGCGTCCATTTCGGTCACCAGACCAGACGCTGGAACCCCAAAATGTCGGAGTATATCTTTGCAGAGCGCAACGGTATCTACATTATCGACCTTCAGAAAACCGTTAAGAATCTTGAGGTTGCTTACAACTTCGTTCGCGACCTTTCTCTTGAAGGCAAAGACATTTTGTTTGTTGGCACCAAAAAGCAGGCTCAGGAATCCGTTAAGGAAGAGGCTATCCGTTGCGAAATGCCTTACGTTGATGCAAGATGGCTTGGCGGTATGATGACCAACTTCAACACCATCACCCTTCGTATCAAGCGTCTCAATCAGCTTCGCAAGATGCAGGAAGATGGCACATTTGATCTTCTTCCCAAGAAGGAAGTTATCAAGCTTAAGCTTGAAATTGAAAAGCTTGAAAAGTTTATGGGCGGTATCCAGAATATGAAGAAGTTGCCCGGCGCACTTTTCATTGTTGACCCCCGTAAAGAAAGAATTGCCGTTTCCGAGGCTAAGAAGCTCAACATTCCGATCGTTGCTATTGTTGATACCAACTGCGATCCTGACGAGATTGACTATGTAATCCCCGGTAACGACGACGCTATCCGTGCAGTTAAGTTGATTGCCGCTACAATGGCTGATGCTGTTCTTGAGGGCAAACAGGGCATGCAGGGCTCTGCCGCTGTTGAGGCTGAGGCTCCCGCTGAGGCTGAAGAAGCTGCCGAGTAATTTTTCGGTAAATACGATGCCCGCCAAAAAAAGCGGGCATCTTTTATAGTGAATATGAATTGGAGGATAATATAATGAATTTTACTGCTAAAGACGTACAGCAGCTTCGTGAACAAACCGGCTGCGGAATGATGGATTGTAAAAAAGCACTTGTAGAGTGCGACGGTGATATGGCAAAGGCTACCGACTATTTGCGTGAAAAGGGCCTTGCATCTGCTGCAAAGAAGGCTGGTCGTATTGCAGCTGAGGGTCAGGTTGTTGCTATTGCTAACGACGTTGCTGGTGTTGTTCTTGAGGTTAACTCAGAAACCGACTTCGTTGCAGGCGGCGACGGCTTTAAGGATTTGTGCAACGGCATCGCAGAAATTGCTCTTGAGCAAAATCCTGCCGATGTTGACGCTTTGCTTGCTTGCTCTGCAAACGGCAAAACTGTTGAAGAAATGGTACAGGAGTACTTCCTTGTTGTTCGTGAGAATATGAAGGTTCGCCGTTTTGTTCGTATGGAAGGCATTCTTTCAAGCTATGTTCACGCAGGCGGCAAGATTGGCGTTATCGCTAAGTTCGATACCACCGCTGAAATTGCAGCAACTGCAGAGTTCAAGGCTATGGCTAAGGACGTATGTATGCAGATTGCAGCAGTTAACCCCACCTATCTTGACAAGGATTCTGTTCCTGCAGAGGCTCTTGATCACGAAAAGGCAATCCTTGTTGCTCAGATGAAGGAAGATCCTAAGATGGCAAACAAGCCCGATGCAGTTCTTGAAAAGATCGTTGCAGGTAAGATGGGCAAGTACTACAAGGAAAACTGCCTTGTTGAGCAAGAGTTCGTTAAAGAGAACAGCATGACTGTTTCTGAATACATCAACTCTGTTGCTAAGACCCTTGGCGGCGATATCAAGGTTGTTGAGTTTGCTCGCTTTGAAAAGGGCGAGGGCATCCAGAAGCGTGAGGATGACTTTGCAGCCGAAGTTGCAAGCATGATTAAGTAATTGCAAATTGTTAAAGAATGCCGAAGTTTTGAAAAACTTCGGCATTTTATTTTATTTAATTGACATAATACTCTTTACAATTTGTCAAAATTATTGTAAAATATATAAAAATGGCGGAGGTATGCGTATGTCTGTGAAATATAATAGAATTTTATTAAAATTAAGCGGCGAAGCAATGGCAGGTGACAAGGAAACAGGTCTTGATTTTGATACTGTTTTGCGTGTCTGCGAAAGCATTAAAAAAGTGGTTGAATTAGGTGTCGAGGTTGGCATCGTTGTTGGCGGCGGCAATTTCTGGCGCGGTAGAACAAGCGGCAAGATGGATCGCACCCGTGCAGACCATATGGGTATGCTTGCAACCGCAATCAACGCGCTCGCAATCGGTGACGCTTTTGACCAACTTGGCGTTGAAAACCGCGTTCAAACTGCAATCGCTATGCACGAGGTTGCCGAGCCTTATATTCGTAACCGTGCAACCAACCATCTTAAAAAGGGTAGGGTTGTAATTTTTGGTTGTGGCACAGGTAATCCCTTCTGTTCAACCGATTCTGCAGCAGCCTTACGTGCTTGCGAAATTGAAGCACAGGTTATATTCAAGGCAACCAACGTTGACGGTGTTTACGACAGTGACCCCCGCAAAAATCCCGATGCAGTTATGTTTGAAAAGATGAGTCTTGCTGAAGTTGTTGAGAAGCACCTTGGTGTTATGGATACCACTGCTGCAGCAATGTGTCTTGATAATAATATTCCGATTTTGGTATTTAACCTTGATGACCCCGATAACATTCTTCGCGCTGTTAAGGGTGAAAAAATCGGTACAATAGTTGAGTGATTGGAGGAACTTTTATGAAAGAAGTAATTAGAGTAGCAGAAGAGAAGATGGGCAAGTCAGTTGCCGCACTTGAAAAAGAGTATGCCGCAGTACGTGCAGGCAGAGCAAATCCCGGAATTTTGGATAAATTAACCATTGATTATTACGGCGCGCCAACCCCCGTTACACAGATGGCATCTGTTTCGGTTGTAGAGGCTCGTTCGCTGCTTATTCAGCCTTGGGATGCATCAATTGTAAAGCTTATTGAAAAAGCAATTCTTGTGTCTGATATCGGCATTACACCTGTAAATGACGGCAAGAGCATCCGCCTTAATTTCCCACCCCTTACAGAAGAGCGTCGTAAAGAGCTTGTTAAGGACGTTAAGCGTATGGCAGAAGATTCAAAGGTTGCAATTCGTTCAATCCGCCGTGACGCTATCGAAAAGTTCAAGACTATGAAGAAAAATTCAGAGCTCACAGAAGATGACGTTAAAAAGGGTGAAACCGATATTCAAAAGCTTACTGATAAGTACAGCAAGTCGGTTGAGGACCTTGCAGCCGCCAAAGAAAAAGAGATACTTGAAATCTGATTTATTACTCAGGGACTGTGGCTTAACTGTTACAGTCCCGATTTTTAAGGAGAAGCACTGTGAAGCTGTTTTCTAAAAAAATCAACAAAAATGCAGAGGTTGAGCTTAAAATTCCCACACACATTGCAATTGTTATGGACGGTAATGGCAGATGGGCAAAAAAGCGAGGATTGCCTACTACTGCAGGGCATTCTGCAGGCGCAAATACCTTCAAAACTATTGCCCGTTATTGCAATAAAATCGGTGTCAAATTTCTTACCGTTTACGCTTTTTCAACTGAAAATTGGAAGCGCTCGGCAGAGGAAGTAAGCGGTATAATGAACATACTGCGAAACTATCTTATAGACTCCGCCAATTTCAAAGAAGAAAATATAAGATTGCATTTTGTGGGTGATTTAACGCCCATTGACAGTGATATAATCAAGCTTATCAACAAAGCAGAGGACGATTCTAAAGATGCAACAGGGCTTTGGGTGAATATTGCCCTTAACTACGGCGGCAGGGATGAAATTGTCCACGCTGTAAGAGATATTGCAACCGCTTGTATAAACGGAGATATGACTCCCGACGCTATAACCGAGCAAACTGTGTCACAAAATCTGTATACAGCGGGTATGCCTGACCCCGATTTGCTTATTCGTCCGGGTGGGGAGTACAGGTTGTCAAACTATCTTATATGGCAAACTGCCTATGCAGAGTTTTGGTTTACCGACGTGCTTTGGCCTGATTTTACTGCCGATACTATTGATGAGGCAGTGCGTTCTTTCTCATCCCGTGACCGTCGATTTGGCGGCAGAAATAAGAAGTAAAGGAAGGATAGACTATGAAAACCCGTATTGTTACCGCGGCAGTATCTGCTGCCATCGTTATTTGTGTGCTCTTTTTCAGACTTACTTGGGTTTTGCCTGTGGTGTTAGCGCTTGCAGGCTGTCTTGCTGTCTTTGAAATATTCAGAGCAACCGGTGCACAAACAAATATAGCGTTTTTTATTGTATCTTTTCTTTTTGCTGCATTTATGCCTTTTGCGGCAAGATACGTCCCAATCAGTCTAATGGCGGTAATTTGCATCTATTTCGGTCTTTTTGCTGCAAGTCTTGTTGTTAAGTTCGATGCCGATAATCTGCCTAAGATGTTTATAGCATTTGTTATGATATCTTCTGTTATATTTGGTCTTACCACCGCAGTGGTGCTAATTGATTGGAAATATGGAATGTTCTATTTCTTGCTATCTGCATTTGCCGCATTTGTTACTGATTCAGGTGCCTATTTTGTCGGCAGTGCAGTGGGCAAAACTAAACTTGCACCTGTAGTAAGTCCTAAGAAGTCGGTCGAGGGTGCAATAGGCGGACTGATTTCGTCAATAATAGTTTGTGTAGCATTCGCATATATATATGCTGCAATCTTTTGCAAGGATGAATCTGTACGTATAGGCGCTGTTATCGTTTGCACCCTGTTAGCATCAATTGGCGGTATTATTGGCGATTTGTTTGCATCATCAGTCAAGCGTGTGTTTGGAGTAAAGGATTACGGCACACTTATGCCCGGTCACGGCGGCATAATGGACAGATGCGACAGTTTGTGTATATCTTTACCAATCGTGATGTTATTTGCCCAACATATTGCCTTGTTGGGATAAAATAAGGTGATTAACTTGAAAAATATAGTTGTATTAGGCTCAACCGGTTCAATCGGAACTCAAGCCCTTGATGTAATAAGCAAATGTGGTATGCGCGCATTGGCTCTAACTGCCAACCGTAGTGTTGATTTGCTTGAAAAACAGATTCGTCAGTACAAACCCGAATATGTGGCAGTGGTGGATGAAAAAGCCGCCGCAGACCTTAAAGCACGCACAAAAGATGTTGATTACACCTTGCTTACGGGTATGGATGGAGTATGCTTTTGCGCATCTCTTGAAAAAGCCGATATAGTGCTTAATTCTGTGGTTGGTATTGCGGGGCTTCGTCCCACTTTGTCGGCGATTGAAGCAGGCAAAACCCTTGCTCTTGCCAATAAAGAGTCACTTGTAACAGGTGGTGACCTTGTTATGCGCAGAGCAGCTGAAAAGGGCGTAAAAATTCTGCCTGTTGACAGTGAGCATTCTGCCATTTTTCAGTGTCTTAACGCCGCACCCCCACAAAGAAAATTGCACAAGATAATTCTTACCGCATCAGGTGGACCCTTCTTTGGCAAAACAAAGGAAGAACTTGCAAACGTTACAGTTGAGCAAGCACTAAAACATCCCAACTGGAGTATGGGCGCAAAAATCACCATTGACAGTGCATCTATGATGAACAAAGGCCTTGAGGTAATTGAGGCAGTTCATTTGTTTGGTGTTTCTGCAGATGATATAGAGGTTGTTGTTCACCGCGAAAGTTTGCTACATTCGGCGGTTGAGTTTAGTGACGGCTCAATTATTGCTCAAATCGGCGTTCACGATATGCGGGTGCCTATTCAGTATGCTCTCACATATCCCGACCGAATGGATGTACCTTGTGAGCGTTTAAGCCTTACTGATGCGGCGAAGATGACCTTTGCAAAACCTGATACAGACACCTTCAAGTGTTTGCAGGTTGCAATTGATGCTATCGGTCAGGGTGGATGCAAGCCGATTGCCGCAAACGGTGCCAACGAGCAGGCGGTTGATTTGTTCTTAAAGGGCAAAATCAAATTCTTGCAAATCGGTGATTTGGTTGAGGCGGCAACCAATGCTCAACCTGTGTCATCGGTCGGCTGTTATGAAGATATTGCGGCAGTTGACCAAGCGGCAAGGGAGTTTGTGCTTTCTTCTATTTAACAGGAGTGATTACTATTTTAGCCTTTTTAAACAATGTCTGGCCATATCTTGTGGCTGTACTTGTCTTTCTTATCGTTATAATAATTCACGAGTTTGGCCATTTTATTGTGGCAAAACTTAACGGAATAAAGGTTAACGAGTTTTCTGTGGGATTTGGTCCAAAACTTTTCCAAAAGAAAAAGGGTGAGACGGCGTACTCTGTGCGCCTTATCCCATTTGGCGGCTATTGTGCTATGGAGGGTGAGGATGAAGATTCGGCAGACCCACGTGCCTTTGGTAACAAAAAGCCTTGGCGCAGACTGCTGGTAGTTGTTGCAGGCGCCCTTTTTAATCTGATATTGGGGTTTGTGCTTTGTGTTGGTTTTGTTGCAGGTCAGGATTTGTATGCCACCACAACCGTTTCAAAATTTAATGAAAAAGCCGTTAGCAGTCAGTATGGTCTTAAAGAGAAGGATACTATTATTGAGGCAAATGGCAGAGCAGTTTATACCTTTAACGATTTAAGTTATATTTTCGGCACAAGTGAAGACGGTGTAATGGATTTTGTTGTTGAACGTGATGGCAAAAAAGTTACTCTTAATGATGTTAAATTTGCAATGAAGGAATATGAAGACGGCAAGCAGTATATTGCTCTTGACTTTTATGTTTACGGTGAACCGAGAAGTGTGCTGTCTGTTATTAAAAATGCCGCAAAAACCGAAATTTCGCTTGGCAGAGTTGTAATTATGTCGGTGGGCGACCTTATAGGAGGCAAATTTGGGTTATCCGATATGAGCGGTCCCGTTGGAATTACAGTTGCAGTAGGCAACGCGGCAAAGCAGTCCCTTACTTCACTGATTTATATTGCCGCACTGCTTACAGTTAATCTTGGAATTTTTAATCTTTTGCCTTTGCCTGCACTTGATGGCGGCAGATGCTTGTTTATACTTTTTGAAATGATATTCCGCAAGCCTGTTCCTGCAAAATACGAGGGTTGGATTCACGCCGCAGGCTTTATGTTGCTGATTTTGTTGGCAGTAGTCATTTTAATCAGTGATGTAATTAAACTATTTTAAAAGAAAGGATGCTCAGTATGATTAACCGCAGAGAGTCAAATCAGGTAAAAATCGGCAGTCTTTTGATGGGTGGAAATTCACCTGTCAGTGTACAGTCAATGCTTAATGCACCCTCTTATGATGTTGCCGCTAACGTTGCTCAAGCCAAGCGTTTAGAGGCGGCGGGTTGCGAAATAATTCGTGTTGCAGTACCTGATGTGTCCGCGGTTACGCTTATTGATGCGCTTAAAAATGCGGTCAGCACACCCATAGTTGCCGATATTCATTTTGATTATCGTATTGCTCTTGAATGTGCGGCAGCAGGTGTTGACAAAATCCGCATTAACCCCGGTAATATCGGTGACGACAGTCGTGTTAAAGCCGTTGCAGATGCTTGCAGAGTGAGAAATATCCCCATCCGTATCGGCGTTAATTCAGGTTCGGTTGAAAAAGAGATTTTGGCAAAATACGGTGCGCCAACTCCTGAAGCATTGGTTGAAAGCGGTCTTTATCATGCATCACTTTTAGAAAAATTCGACTTTAACGACATTGTCTTGTCGCTTAAATCATCTGATACTGTTACCACCTTTAACGCCTACAAACTTGCAGCGGAAAAGTGCAATTATCCCTTACACCTTGGTGTTACCGAGGCTGGCACAAAGCGTATGGGAATAGTTAAATCCTCTGCGGCAATCGGCGGTTTGCTTCTTAGCGGAATAGGGGATACAATCCGTATATCTCTTACCGATGACCCTGTTGAAGAGGTTGTTGCCGCTATTGACCTGTTAAAGTCTGTGGGGCTTAAAAACGATGGGTTAAAGATAGTCTCTTGCCCCACCTGTGGCAGAACGAGGATTGACCTTGTATCCCTTGTTAACGAGGCTGAAAAACGCCTTGCAAACTGCCAAAAGAACATTAAGGTTGCAATAATGGGTTGTGTTGTAAACGGCCCCGGTGAAGCAAAAGAAGCCGATATAGGCATCGCAGGCGGTGACGGTTGCGGAGTGCTTATTAAAAAAGGCGAGATTATAAGAAAAATACCCGAAGATAAATTGATAGACGAACTGATAGCAGAGATAGAGAGGATGTAAGTTTTGAACGCAATACCTTTTTCACAGATGTTTGGCGTTCTGGTGGACGATAAAATTGATTTACCCATCGAGCCCGAAAAGGTTTACATAACACATATAGATATAAATAAAGAAACTCGGTGGCTTGATTTAGGCTTACACTATAAGGCAATGATTGATTTTAACGGACATCGCAAGCTTTTAAAGTTTGTGTATGATGCGTTAAAGTTGTCACACATCCGCTGCTCTGTTCATATGGATAGTGAGCTTTTTTGCGCCGAAAGTTTGCGTTTTATGCTTGATTATATGATTTCAGGCACTGCTACGCTTGCAGGTGTTTTCAACGAATGTGAGTTTGAAATTACCGACGAAAAGGTTGACATAAAACTTAAATATGGTGGTATATCAAGTCGCGAAAATATGAACGAGCGTATCTCTGCCGCTATATTCAAGGTGTTTGGTCTTAAGCGGCAGGTAAGCTTTTCGGGTGAGACTGCAGTTGAAGAGGTGTATATTTCGCCCGAGGTTCTTGAACAGTCTAAACCCAAGGCAAAACCTGTTCATATTGACCCACCAACTGATGGATTGCCCGTTTATTTAGATACGGCAACAACTGTTTGGTCAAAATTCGGCAGTGACAAAATCAGAAGCAAACCGACTCCTATTAAGGACGTTACCCCCGATTTGGGAAGATGTGTCGTGTGGGGTGAGGTTTTCTTTAAAGATATGAATCCCACTAAAAGAGGGGATAAGTTCCGAATCAATATTTACATTACCGACCAAACAAATTCTGTGCAGATTAAGATGTATGTTGATAACGGTCAAGAGGGTTGGCTTGAAAATGTTAACCCCGGTACTTGTTTGCTTGTTTACGGTTCACTTATTAACGATAAATATGAGAATGAGTATGTTTTTGACCCGCTTGTTATCGCTTTTGTTGATAAGTATAAGCGTACCGATAGGGCAGAGCAAAAGCGTGTTGAATTGCATATGCATACCAAAATGTCACAAATGGACGGTATGACTGATGCGTCAAAACTTATTAAGCGCGCTCACTCTTGGGGGCATCGTGCAGTTGCAATTACTGACCACGGTGTTGTTCAGGCATATCCTGAAATTATGAATACTGTTGAGGATATTCGCAAAAAAGACCCTGAATTTAAGGCAATTTACGGTTGTGAATCTTATTTTGTTAACGATTTGGTGCCCGCACTTAATGGCGAGTGTAACGAGTCTTTTGATGGCGAGTTTATTGTCTTTGACTACGAAACCACAGGTTTTAGCAGTACCAACGACCGCATTACAGAGATAGGCGCAGTGCTTGTTAAAAATGGCGAGATTGTGGACACGTTCTCATCATTTGTTAACCCCCACAAGCCTATTCCTCAAAAGGTTGTGGAACTTACAGGCATCACTGACGAAATGGTCGCTTCGGCACCTGATGAGTCTGAAATTATGCCAAAATTCTTGGAGTTTTGCGGTGACCGACTGATGATTGCCCACAATGCTCCATTCGATATTTCGTTCACACGAGCTGCTGCAGGGCGCTTAGGAATACCCTTTAACAATCCTTATCTTGATACAGTTCCTATGGCTCGCGCACTCCTTACCGATATTGGCAATCACAAGCTTAATACTGTTGCAGATGCATTGGGCTTGGGCGATTTTAACCACCACCGCGCAGTTGATGACTCTACTGTGCTTGGTATGATTTTTGTCAAACTTCTTAATATGCTTAAAGAGCAGACAGAGGGCGAATGTACCTCTATGAGCAACTTGAATGCTCATCTTGCAGGCGGTGACCCAAGAACGTTAAAGCGTTATCATCAGATTATTCTTGTAAAAAATCTTACGGGTCTCAGAAATATGTACAAGCTTGTGTCTATGGCACATGTTAAGTACTATCAGAATAAGGGTGTTTCAAGAAAGCCTCTTATTCCTAAAAGTGAGCTTGAAAAACACCGCGAGGGCTTAATAATCGGCTCTGCCTGTGAACAGGGAGAGCTTTATCAGGCGGTGCTTAATAATCGTCCATGGGGCGAATTGCTTGAAATTGCCGACTTTTACGATTTCCTTGAAATTCAACCAAACGGTAATAACGAGTTTATGGTGCGAAAGGGTACAGTTGCTTCTGATGAACAGCTTAATAATATCAATCGCACTATTATTAAGCTTGCCGATAAATTAGGCAAGCCTGTTGTTGCAACGGGCGACGTTCACTTTTTAGACCCCGAAGATGCAAAATTCCGTGCAATTCTTATGGCGGGTCAGGGCTTTGACGATGCTGATGAACAGGCACCGCTTTATCTTAAAACCACCGAAGAAATGCTTAACGATTTTGCCTATCTTGGCAAGGAAAAGGCATTCGAGGTTGTAGTAACCAACCCCAATAAAATTGCCGATATGTGTGAATATTTCAAACCTATTCCTGACGGCAGTTATCCTCCCACAATTGAAGGCTCTGATGATATTATTCAGCAGGTTACCTATGACCGCGCACACGAAATTTACGGTGACCCATTACCCGAAATTATTCAAAAGCGCCTTGACAAAGAGCTTGGCTCTATTATTAAAAACGGATTTTCCATAATGTATGTTTCGGCGCAAAAATTGGTTGCCGATTCGGTTGAACACGGTTATCTTGTTGGCTCCCGTGGTTCTGTTGGCTCATCATTTGTTGCAACAATGTCAGGCATTTCAGAGGTTAATCCTATGGAGCCTCACTATGTTTGCCCTAATTGTAAGCATAGCGAGTTTATTACCGATGGTTCAGTTGGCTCAGGCTTTGACTTGCCTGAGAAAAACTGTCCTCATTGCGATACTCCCATGAACCGCGACGGTCAGGATATTCCTTTCGAAACCTTCCTTGGCTTTGACGGTGACAAGGTGCCTGATATTGACCTTAACTTCTCAGGTGAATATCAGACAAGTGCACATAAATATACCGAGAAAATGTTTGGCAAGGAAAACGTTTTCAAAGCAGGAACGATAGCAACCGTTGCCGACAAAACTGCCTACGGTTATGTTCGCAAATATGCAGAGGAGAGGGGAATAATCCTCAACAAAGCAGAAACTGAGCGACTTACCCTTGGTTGCACAGGTGTTAAGCGTACAACAGGTCAGCACCCTGCAGGTATGGTTATCGTGCCTGAGGGATATGAGATTTACGATTTCTGTCCCATTCAGCACCCAGCAGACGATATTAACTCTGACGTGCAGACTACCCACTTCGATTTCCACGCTATACACGATACTATTCTTAAACTCGATATACTCGGGCACGACGTTCCCACCATATACAAGTATCTTGAGGACTATACCAGTATTTCGGTTATGAATGTTCCTATGAGCGACCCCAAGGTTATGAGTTTGTTTACATCAACGGATGCACTTGGTGTTACCCCCGATGATATTGGCTCACTGACCGGCACCTTCTCGCTTCCTGAAGTAGGTACCAACTTTGTTCGCGGAATGTTGGTTGAAACCCAACCTAAGACCTTCTCTGACTTGTTGCAGATTTCAGGTTTGTCCCACGGTACTGATGTTTGGCTCGGCAACGCTCAGGAACTTATTAAAGACGGCACCTGTACCATTTCAGAGGTTATCGGTACCCGTGACTCCATTATGACCTATCTTATGCACAAGGGTGTTGATCCCAAAATGGCATTTAAGATTATGGAGATTACGCGAAAGGGTAAAGCCACCAAACTGCTTACGGAAGAGCATGTTCAGGCAATGCTTGACCATGGCGTGCCTCAGTGGTACATTGATTCTTGCTTCAAAATTAAGTATATGTTCCCAAAAGCACATGCGGCGGCTTATATGATTTCTACCTTGCGACTTGGTTGGTACAAGGTTTATTATCCTCTTGAATATTATGCCGCCTACTTCAGTGTCCGTTGTGACGACCTTGATGCAAAGGTGCTTATGGGTGGCAGAGCATCTGTAAAAGCCGCAATGGAGGAAATTGAGGCAAAGGGCAAGCTTGCTAACGCAAAGGATAACTCGCGCCACGCAATATTGCAGATAGTAAACGAAATGTTTGCAAGAGGATATGAATTCCTGCCTATTGATTTTTATAATTCCGATTCACGACTTTATAAAATTGAAGACGGCAAAATACGTCTGCCTTTCAGTTCTATAAGCGGTGTTGGTGAGAATGCGGCAGAGTCAATTTATAACGTCGCCCACAGTGATAAGTCCTTTATTTCTAAGGAAGAGTTGACTCTTGTCGGCGGATTGGGTAAATCATTGGTTGCGGCTCTTGATGAACTGCACGCCCTTGATTTCTTGCCTGACAGTGCTCAAATGTCCTTTTTTTAACAGAATATAAAAAATAAAAGGATGAACGTTTTGTTCATCCTTTTTAACTTATTTTTTTGTTTTTTCATCAAGCAATTTATCAACCAAATTTTCAACTTCTAACCTGTCTTTAAGGGGGAGTTCGCTGATTTTGGATATTAACCGCTTGGCCACCTTAATTGAACAGATAATTTGATCTTCCTTTTTAAGTGAAAAATTTGGATCCTCTGCAACTACAAGACCGTCGTTATCTTCTTTTTCTTCTGTAATCAATTCTTCAAAGGTGCAGTCAAACATAGTGCAGATTCTTAAGAAGGTTTCGGGGGAAGGATAAGTTTTACCGGTTTCATAATAGGCATAGGTGGAACGTTCAAGGTTAATTAAATCTGACATTAACTGCTGAGTAAGACCTAATTGTTTGCGCCGCTTTTTAAGATTGTTGGCAATAATCATTGAACCCATAATAAACATCCTTTCTGTTTCGAACAGGTTTATTATAAATTATTGTAATTGTGCTTTCAACATAAGTGAATAAAATCCACATTAAAACAGTGCTTGTTAACTATTATTTCCAAATAACATAAATTCAATTCACAAATAAATAAGTTGTTGCAAAAAATCAATAAATATGTTATAATTTTTTGTCCATAGTTTTTAAGGAGAATTAGTCGTGACAGATGTAGTTATTTCAATTAAAAGTGCCGTTGAAACAGACGGCGATATTGAGAATATGGAATTTAATACAACGGGCAGTATGCTTGTTAAAGACGGTGTTTGCCGACTCTACTATGATGAAGATGATGGAAGCGGAAACTCCTCCGCTTTTATTAAAGCTACTAATGACTCAGTTACCATTCAGCGCAGTGGTGAAGCGGCATCCCGACTTGTTGTAAAAGCAGGGGAAAGATGCGTAGGCCACTATGATATGGGTGCAATGGGTATGATGGTTGGCTTCACTGGCAGAGAGGTAAAAGTTGATTTTTCCGAAAAAGGCGCCGATATAAAGCTTATTTATGCGGTTGATATAAATGCCGCACCAATTAGCGTTAATTCAGTAACAATCAAAGCAGAGCTTGCTAAGTGAAAGGAATATAAAAATGTCAAAAATTGTTAAAAAAGCTAATAAAGACATTACGGATATCATAATGAATGCCGCAGGAAAAGCGGTTGCAGACGGCAAGTTTGAGGCAGTGCCACTGCCATCATTTAATGTTGAAGTGCCTGCAGACCGCTCTCACGGCGACTATGCAGTTAATGCCGCAATGGTATGGGCAAGAGCATTGCATAATGCGCCCCGTAAGATTGCAGAGATTTTGACTGAATATTTCGATTTGGCAGACACCTATATTGACCGATATGAAATAGCAGGCCCCGGATTTATCAACTTCTTTTTAGGTGACAAATTTTATTCCGATATTCTTAAGGATGTTGAAACTTGCGGTGACAATTACGGTCGTTCCGATTATGGTGCAGGCAAAAAGGTGCTTGTTGAGTTTGTTTCCGCCAACCCCACAGGTCCTATGCATATAGGCAATGCTCGCGGTGGTGCACTTGGTGACTGTCTTGCCGCAGTGCTTGATTATGCAGGCTTTGAGGTTGCAAGGGAGTTTTATATCAATGATGCAGGCAATCAGATTGAAAAATTTAAAACATCTCTTGAAGTGCGCTATTTACAGCAACTTGGTGAGCCTATAGAAATGCCTGAAGATGCCTATTTAGGTGAAGATATCGTTAACCACGCTAAGAATTTTATTGAACTTTACGGTGACAAATACCTTAATGCAGACAGTGAAGAACGCCGCGATGCACTTTGTGAGTATGCATTGCCTATCAATATTCAAAAACTTCACGATGACCTTGAAAAATACCGCATTAACTACGATTGCTGGTTTAAGGAGTCACAACTTCACAATGACGGCTCGGTTGAACGTATAATTGAAAAATTACGTCAGTCAGGCCACACTTATGAACTTGAGGGTGCCCTTTGGTTTAAATCAACCGATTTTGGCGAAGAAAAGGACCGTGTGCTTGTTCGTGCAAACGGAATTCCCACCTATTTTGTGCCCGATATTGCCTATCACTACAACAAACTTTGCGAGCGCAACTACGACATTGCAATTGATATTCTTGGTGCCGACCATCACGGCTATATTCCTCGTATGAAAGCGGCACTTGAGGCTTTGGGAGTAGACCCTGCTCGCCTTGATATTGTTATTATGCAAATGGTACGCCTTGTTAAAAATGGCGAAACCTATAAGCTTTCAAAGCGTTCAGGCAAGGCTATAACTCTTGAAACCTTGCTTGATGAGGTGCCGATTGATGCCGCCCGTCTGATATTCAATCTGCGCGAGCCTAACAGTCACCTTGAGTTTGATTTGGATTTGGCAGTGGAGCAATCCTCTCAAAACCCCGTTTATTACGTGCAGTATGCTCACGCACGTATTTGCAGTATTGTTAAGAATCTTGCGGCACAGGGTATTGAATATAAAACCCTTTCTGCCGATAAGCTTGATTGCCTTGTGGCACCCGAAGAGCGTGAACTTATTCGTCAGCTTGCTTCACTTGAGGGCGAGGTTGTCTCTGCCGCTAAGGCATATGACCCATCTCGTATTACCCGTTATGTAATTGACCTTGCAACCTTGCTTCATAAGTATTACAATTCTTGCCGTGTTAACTGCGGTGAGGATGACTTGACAAACGCCCGTCTTTTCCTTTGTGTTCGCGTCCGTCAGGTTATAGCAAACGTTCTTAATATGCTCAACATCACTGCTCCAGAGGTAATGTGATGATAATTATGTCGGTGGATTTAGGTCTTGCCCGCACAGGAATTGCCTTGTGTGATGCATTGCAGACCTTGGCTTTTCCAAAAACAGTAATTCACGAGCATAATACAGCTCGACTTGTGGATAAAATAGCACAACTTGCCAAAGAATATGATGCAAAGCGTATTGTTGTGGGACTTCCTCGTAATATGGATGGCAGTGAGGGCGAGCGTGCTCAAACCTGTCGTCAAATTGCCGAGTTAATAGGCAATCAGAGCGGGGTAGAGGTTGTGCTTCGCGATGAACGAAATACTACCGTCAGTGCATATACTGCATTGAATGCAGGTGATGTGCGAGGTAAAAAGCGTAAAAATGTTGTTGATGCTGTTGCGGCAACAATAATTTTGCAGGATTATCTTGATTATTTAAAAAACACAAAGTGATAGTATTGTTTGACAAGCAAAAATATGTGTGCTATACTATTGCTATATTTAACTTTTGTACGGAGGTTTAGTTATGGCTGAAGAGAAAGAGTTTTTAACTTATAAAGGCCGCCCGTTAGTTCGCAACGGCAACACCCTTTATTACGGCGATATGTCAGAAGAGTTTGTTATTATGATTCAAATCGTTTCCACTAAAAAAGAGGGCGATTTGGAAATGGCAGACAAAGTTTTGGTGCAACTTCTCAGCACCGACAGTGAACTTCGTCCCCGTGAGCGTATAATTAAAAAGAGCGAAAAAATCGGTCTTTACAACGCTATGGATATCGGCGCAATCTGGCTTGAGCGTGCCCTTAAAAAGTAAGTTAATCTAATAGTTTAATATCTTCAGGGCGAGGTGTAATTCCTCACCGGTGGTGACAGTCCACGAGCCTTTTTGGTTGATTCGGTGCAATTCCGAAACCGACGGTATAGTCCGGATGAAAGAAGATAAACGCAGTTATTATAATTGTGTCTATTTGCCCTGTGTGTTTACGCAGGGCTTTTTATTTTGAGGAGTGAGTTTGATGAATGCTAAAAACAATCTAAAAAAATTGTCGACTATTGCAATGCTGTGCGCAGTTGCATATCTTTGTATGTTTGTATTTAAGTTTAAGGTTAGTTTTTTAACCTTTGATTTTAAGGATGCAATTTTATCGGTTATTGCCTTTTTGTATGGACCTGTATATGGCGTGGCATCTGCAGTTATTGTTGCTTTTTTTGAATTTATTTCGGTTAGTGATACGGGTGTTTACGGGCTTATAATGAATGCCTTGTCAAGCAGTGCCTTTGCTTTTGTGTGCGGAACAATATACAAATACCGCCGAACAATGAGCGGCGCCGTTATCGGTGCAATTGTCGCTGTTGTTTCTATGACTGCTGTTATGCTTCTTGCTAATCTGTTTATTACACCTTTTTATATGAAAGTTGAGCGTAGCGTTGTTGTTGCGTTGCTTCCTACCTTGATTTTGCCTTTTAACCTGTGCAAAGGCATAATAAATGCTGCTATTACAATGATAATTTATAAGCCTATTACAACTGCTCTTAAAAAATCAAAACTTTTAAGTGGTAATAACAATGCAAAAATCAATGTTAAAACTACTGTTATTCTTATGACTGCCTCTGCGGTAATTGTTGTTTTATCTGTTTTTGTTATATTAGTGGTACTTAATGGTAAATTCACATTTTTTTGATTAAAAGGTTGACAAATCGACAAATTATGATATAATACACCTTGCAAATTTAATATTTATCTTATCAAGAGTGACAGAGGGAACAGGCCCTATGAAGTCCGGCAACCTGCGAAAGCAAGGTGCTAAATCCTGCGGTATAATACCGAAAGATGAGTTTTATTATCCGCATCTTTTGGTGCGGATATTTTTGTTTAAAGGAGAATTATTATGAAAAAACTGTTTACATCAGAATCAGTGACAGAGGGACATCCCGACAAAGTATGCGACAGAATTTCTGACGCAGTGCTTGACGAAATAATAAAGCAGGACCCAATGGCTCGCGTTGCTTGCGAAACATTTTGCACCACAGGTATCGTTACCGTTATGGGTGAGATTACAACCACCGCAAAGGTTGATATTCCGTCTATTGCAAGAGATGCTTTACGCGAAATCGGCTACGACAGTGCCGAAAGCGGTTTTGACGGCAACACCTGTGCCGTTATGACTGCAATTGATAAGCAGTCTGCCGATATTGCAATGGGTGTTGATAACTCTCTTGAACTTAAAAATGGTGGTGAGGATTCAGCTCTGCAAAACGGAGCTGGCGACCAGGGTATG
Organism: Acutalibacteraceae bacterium; assembly: GCA_045653445.1. Classification (GTDB taxonomy): domain Bacteria; phylum Bacillota; class Clostridia; order Oscillospirales; family Acutalibacteraceae; genus RGIG2206. Next base: position 26,521 of record JAZOLY010000031.1, on the reverse strand, counting down.
ATGTTTGGCTATGCTTGTACCGAAACGGAAGAATTGATGCCTCTGCCTATTTCATTGGCGCACTCACTTGCAAAGCGTCTTACCGATATCCGCAAACAAGGTGTTGTTAATTATCTCCGTCCCGACGGTAAAACGCAGGTTACTGTTGAGTATGATGACGACAAACCTGTAAGAGTTGATGCAGTTGTTGTATCTACTCAGCACAGTGAGTCTGTAACTCTTGAGCAAATTCGCAAAGATATGATTGAACTTGTTATCAAGCCCATTATTCCTGCAAATCTGCTTGATGATGATACCAAGATTTTCGTTAACCCCACAGGTCGTTTTGTTCTTGGCGGCCCTCAGGGTGACACAGGTCTTACAGGCAGAAAGATTATTGTTGATACATACGGCGGATATGCCCGTCATGGTGGTGGCGCATTTTCAGGTAAAGACCCCACAAAGGTTGACCGTTCTGCTGCTTATGCCGCTCGCTATGTTGCAAAGAACATTGTTGCGGCAGGTCTTGCTTCTCGTTGTGAAGTTCAACTTGCTTATGCAATCGGTGTAGCACAACCTGTTTCGGTTATGGTTGACACTTTTGGCACAGGTGTAAAAAGTGAAAGTGATATTGCTGATGCAGTTGTTAAGGTGTTTGACCTTCGTCCCTCAGCAATTATCAGAGATTTAGGTTTACGCAATCCTATTTATCGCAATCTGTCTGCATACGGTCATATTGGCAGAACTGATTTGGATTTACCTTGGGAAAATACCGATAAAGTTGACGCTCTTAAAAATGCAATAAACTAACAAAAAAGCCGCGTTAAGCGGCTTTTTTCTATATCTGTTTCTTAATTCTGTCAAGAGCGTTTTTCTCTAATCTGCTAACCTGTGCTTGCGATATGCCTATGTCTGCAGCAACCTCCATCTGCGTCTTTCCCATCATAAATCGCATAGACAAAATGTTACGTTCCCGTTCAGACAATTCACCGATTGCCTGCTTAAAGGAAATTTCTTCAAGCCAGTTGCGGTCGTCGTTGCCGTCACCAACTTGATCTAAAACGTAAATGGTATCTCCTCCGTCTGAATAGACAGGTTCGTTAAGTGATAGAGGCTCAACAATGCTTTCAAGGGCTATTACCGCCTCTTCTTTTGTTATTTCAAGTTCGGCGGCAATTTCTTCAACGGTTGGTTCCCGTTGTAATTTTATAAGCAACTTTTCTTTTGCTTGCATTGCTCTGTAAGCAGTATCTTTTATAGAACGTGATACCCTGACTGCGTTGTTATCCCTTAAATAGCGCCTTATTTCGCCTATAATCATCGGAACTGCATAGGTAGAGAACCGTACTCCGTGAGAGGTGTCGAAGTTATCTATGGCTTTTATAAGACCAATACAGCCTACCTGAAACAAATCGTCAAGGTTTTCACCCCTGCCTGTAAATCGCTGAACAACACTAAGCACTAATTTTAAGTTTCCGTTTACCAATTCGTCGCGGGCATTTTTGTTGCCATCTTTAATTTTAATAAGAAGTTTTTCTTTTTCACTTTCACTAAGCACTCTTAGTGTGGAAGTGTTGATTCCGCAAATTTCAACCTTATTATATATAACAATCGCCTCCAGAATAATACAATAAAAGTATTAACCTTAAGTACGAAAAGAATACGAAATATAAATTTTACTTTGCGACAAGAAAGACTTGAATAATACAAAAAGACGAGTTGATGTTATAACTCGTCTTTTTCATCGTTGCTTTTATTCTTTTTACTGAATATAAGTAAAATTACTCCTGTTAACAAAAACAAAATGGGGAGTATAAGTACGATAGGATTGCCGGGCAATTTTAATGTGTAAATGTTTTCATAGCAAAGGTGTTCTAATAAAACAGAACCGACAATTAAGGCAATCCCATATGGCTTGGCATTCATTAAATCACCTTACAGATTTAAAAAATCCTTGCGGTACTTAACACCAAAAAACTCTGCTAATTCTTGCATTTCGCTGTCTTTTATGGTGTTGATTCTGGGCAAATGTGCAGTCAGCATATAAATCTGTGCGGCTTTTTCGACGGTTTCAATAAGACCGAAGGTTTCGTCCATATTTTTGCCTGCACCGTAAATTCCGTGCATACCCCAAACGACCAGTCTGAACTCTTTCATTTTTTCTGCAGTTGCTTCGCCGATTGAGTTGGTGCCGCAGAGCATCCAAGGCAATACGCCAACGCCGTCAGGGAACACTACGATACATTCGGTGCACATTTCCCATAGTGTGTGGGTAAGTTCTTTTTCGTCAAGCTTATGAACATAGTTCATTGCTAACGTGTTGGTGGGATGAGAGTGAATAATAACTCTGTTTTCAGGGTCAACGGAAAGTCGTGCGGCGTGGCTCATCAAATGGGCAGGTAACTCAGAGGTGAATTTGCCGCCGTCATTGTAGCCCCACAAAAGCTCTGCAGTGGTGCCGTCATCTGCGATGCGGATTATACCTAAATTTGCCTCAGGATCATCATCAACGTTTTTAAAATATTTGCCGGTGCCGGTGACAATAAAAATTTTGCCTTTAAGACTCGGCGCAACAAATCCGGTAGGAATGGTGCGAATAACGTTGTTAAGGTCAAGATATTCGGCAACCTCTGCTTCATCAAGCATATAACTGATGTTGCCTCCGTTTCTTTCATCCCAACCTAAACGATACATATTTGCGGTTGTTTTACGCATTTCAGTAACGAATGGTGCAGTTAAAATATCTTTCATTATCTGTTCACCAACACTTTCTTTTCATAATCCTCAACTTCTGCAATATAGTTAGCAGCAACGTTTTCTTCAGCCAAAAATTCGTTCCATACGTCACCGAAGGGAGCAGTTTTAAGTTCTTCCTGCAATACCATAAGCTTGGTGAAGTTGCTTTCTTTTTGAAGAGCAAGCATTTCTTCTTTGGGCTGGAGCAAAGCAAACAAAAGAGCCTTCTGCACACTTCTTACACCGGTGACCCAAGCAGATATACGGTTTATTGAAGCATCAAAATAGTCGGTTGCAATAAACACTCTGTCAAGAGCATCGGCAAAAACAATCTCTTTTGCGATTTCTTTAGTTTCATCATCAAAAATTACTACGTGGTCAGAATCCCAACGAACACATCTTGTTACATGCAGTGCAATCTTGGGGTTAAAAAGAAGCAGAGAAGAAATTTTGTCCGATACGACTTCGGTCGGATGATAATGACCATTGTCCATAAGGGGAGTGATAGCTGCCTTGTTAGAGTATGACAAACAAAATTCAGCAGAGCCAACAGTGTAGGATTCAAGACCTATGCCAAACACCTTTGACTCAAGGGTAACATACACCTTTTGTTTGTCATAGGGAATAGACAGAATTTCATCAAGAGACTGTTTGAATCTTGCTCTTGGTGAAACGCGGTCGGCAGGAATGTCTTTGTATCCGTCGGGAATCCAAATGTTCATAACACAGGGGTATCCTGTCTCGTTTGCAAAGTATTCAGAAATTTTAACACAGCATTTGCCATGCTCGACCCAATATTTACGAACGGTTTCATCGGGTGAAGAAAGGGTAAGGTTATCCTTAACCATACTGTGAGAGAAAAAAGTGGGGTTAAAATCAATACCCATATTACGTGCTTTTGCAAACTCAACCCACTTTTTAAAATGCTCAGGCTTAAGCTGACTTCTGTCAATTTCTTCGTTGTCTTCTGCGATTGCATAGCAAGCGTGTAAATTTAGTTTCTTTTTACCTGGAATAAGAGAAAATGCCTTGTCAATATCAGCCATAAGCTCTTCGGGAGTGGTTGCTTTGCCTATGTAGTTGCCTGTAGCCTGAATACCGCCTGACAAGGATGCTTTTGTATCAAAGCCCGTAACGTCGTCACCCTGCCAACAGTGAACAGAAATACAAACTTCCTTTAATGTGTCTATGGCCTTTTGAGTGTCTACGCCGTATTTTGCGTAAATTTCTTTTGCAGATTCGTATCTGGTCATTATTGCACCGCCTTTATATCAAATGAATTTTTAACTATTTGTCTTACTTCGGTTAATGTAATCGACTCGTCGCTCATTAACTGAGTAAGAATATTACCTAAAGCTGTAGCTTCTGTAAGCCCTGTATAAACAATCTTTCCTGTGTACTTTGATGTAAGACTGTTAAGGTATCTGTCTTTACTGCCTCCGCCTACAATCTGTATAGAGGGGATTGTATTTCCTGAAAGTCTCTCAATTTGTTCTACACATTCTTTATAAGACTTGGCAAGGGAATGGTATACACAAGAAAGCACATCTGCAATGTCTAAGTCAGGCATACCGAGTTTTGTTTTGAAAGCATCAATCATACTATCGGGCGCATTGAAGCAACTGTCTGTAACGTCAACTGTCTGAGTGAATTTGCTATCCATAGCCATCTGCATCATTTGGTCATATGTAAACTTTTTATCAAGCTCTTTACGGATGTTTTGGAAAAGCCACATTCCCATAATGTTTTTAAGGAATCTGTAGCGGTATTCAACACCGCCCTCGTTGGTGAAATTTGCAGATAATGCATTTTCGTTTGTTACAGGCACCTTGTTTTCTACGCCAACAAGGCTCCAAGTGCCTGATGAGATATACATACCACCCTCGTCAATGGGAATGGCGGCAATTGCAGATGCAGTATCGTGACCTGCTGCAAGCAATACGTTGGTGTCAAAGCCGATTTCCTTTGCAAGTTGGGGCAAAAACTTGCCTAAAACAGTACCACTTTTCGAAAGAGGCTTAAAGATGTCACTGTTAATTCCCAACATATCCATCAACTCTGTGTCCCACTGTTTTGAATGGGCACCTACAAGACCGCTTGTTGATGCAACGGTATATTCGTTTGAAAGCACACCGCTTAAACGGTAGGCAAGGTATTCGGGTATCATCAATATGTGAGCGGCTTTATCTAATTTGCCGCTTTCTTTATCGCACATAAGCTGATATATCGTGTTGAAATTCTGTGATTGGATTCCCGTACGCTCATAAAGCTTTTGACGTGGAATAATGGCGTCGACTTTTTCGGGAACGCCTTCTGTTCGGGCATCACGGTATGCAAAAACAGGTGCAAGCTCCTTAAGTTCCTTGTCAAGCAAAACGTAGTCAACGCCCCAAGTGTCAATAGCAACCGACTGAGGAACGATGCCAAGACTTGCACATTCTTTTAGACCTGCTACAACATTTGAAAAAAGTTCTTCCGTGTCCCAAATTAAATGACCGTCAACCTTTTTCATACCGTTTTCAAATCGGTAAATTTCTTCGAGCTTAATTTGCCCGTTTTCAAGATGACCTAATATATGTCTTCCGCTGGAAGCGCCGATATCAACTGCTAAATAGTATTTCATAATTATGACCTCTGTAAAAAATATGAATTTACACTTCACCACAATTATAACACTAATCATAGCATTTTTCAAGTACTGAATTTGATTGAAAAAACAACCTTATTTGTATTTTCTGTATTTGTGGGGAGTAAGCCCGTATTGCTTTAAAAACAACTTGTGAAAATATGTTGTGTTGTTATATCCCACTGAGGTAGCAATGTCAAGCACGCTCAAATCAGTGTTCTTTAAAAGGTATGCAGCTTGAGATAATCGCTTTTGTTGCAAAATATCTGTGTAGGTTTGACCGGTTTTTGATTTGAATTCACGGCTTAGTTGGGCTACGTCAATTTTTATACTTTCTGCAAATTCGTTAAGACTGCCGCTTTTGTAGTTTTCTTCAATATATCCGATTGCCCTCATAACAATACTGCTGTTGTTATTTCCAATTTGAATGTGGTTTGTGTTACCCATTAAATGCATAAAAATAAGCCCCATAGTAGTTTTGTTAATGACTTGCTTGTTAGTTATATTTGATTTGATTGTTAACAGCAAATTCTCAATCAGGTTTTGTACCGCAATTAGTTTTGCGCATTCAAAATGAATATAATATAGTTCGCCGTCATTTTTACCTGCAAGACAGTTTGCAAGAAATTTTTTAAGAGGGGAATCGTTTTCTCCGATCATTTTTATAGGTTCATCAAAGAATTGAGGCAAAATAATAAAGTTTACGGCAATATCCTCCTTATTCGCTTCAAATACTTGATGGGTAGCATTCATACCGATGAATAAAAGCTCGCCTTGATTTAGCACTATTTTCGTGCCGTTAATAAAATGAGTTGTTGACCCTTTGCACATGTATACTACCTCAACATAATTGTGAGTGTGGGAAGGGAAGTGTACAAACCTTGTGTGAGGTCTGATTGTAATAATATCACCTTTTTTAAGTAGCTTGTCAGCGTTTATAATCCAACGTCCATCCGTACTGTATATACTTTTATCAATACTGTTCTTACTTTTGAGCAAGGTGTTTTCTTCGTCGGTTATTTGGCTTAGCTCATTTAAAATCAAATCATTTATCATATAAATACCTCAGTTGTTTGTTAAGCTTATAATATCATTAAAATCGAAAAAGTCAATTGGCAGACGGTTTGATAAAAAGCAAATAGCCTTGACTAAATTTACTCGTTCTGTTATAATGTATAACGTGGTAAATTATAGTATTTTTGTTAATCAAACAAAAAAACTACTTTTGATTTTAACGGCGCATAATATTATTATATTAACCGCCGTCTTGCGAGGAATAGTATGAAGAGATTTTTTGATAAGCTTTATAAAGGAAGTAAAGAGGATTTCCTTTTTACCGTTAAAGGCAATCTTAACGACGAACAAAGAATGTTTATTGTTACTGCTAACCCCGAAGCATTTATGTTTGGCGAAAAGGATGCTGAGGTTGAGTCGTTGCTTCTTGACGAAACTACCACTGTGGTGGCAGACGGTATAGGTATTGTTAAGGGCGGCAAAAAAATTGGTATCGAGATTAAAGAACGCATCCCCGGTATAGATATTGCCGAGCAACTGTTAAGTTTTGGAAGCGAGCTTAAAAAAACTGTGTTTTTCTTAGGTGCAAAGCAAGAGGTTATTGATTCACTTTGCAAGGTTGTTGAAGAAAAATATCAAGGCTTAACGGTTGTTGGTGCAATAAACGGGTATGTTGAGGATAAGGATGCTGCTTTTGAGCAAATCAAAGAGGCAAAGCCTGATATAATATTGGTTGCACTCGGTATACCTGCACAAGAAAAGCTTATTTATAAGCATCTTAAAACATTTGATAAAGGAATATTTGTAGGTGTTGGCGGAAGTTTTGACGTACTTAGCGGCACCAAAGAGCGTGCACCTAAATTCTTTATCAACCACAATCTTGAGTGGCTTTACAGAATTACAAAAGAGCCTTCAAGATTAAAGCGTTTCTATAACAGCAATGTGAAATTTTTACTTAAATTAAAAAAATGATGTTGCCATTGGGCAGGTGAATTTAGATGAAAAAAATCAAGGTTATGAGTATTTTTGGTACTCGTCCGGAAGCTATAAAAATGGCTCCACTTGTTAAGGAGCTGGAGAAAAGGGAAGAGATTGAAAGTATAGTGTGCGTTACGGCACAGCATCGTGAAATGCTTGACCAGGTTCTTGATACCTTCAATATAAAACCGGATTATGATTTGGATATTATGAAGCAAGGTCAGACTCTTGCAGATATAACCACCCGTGCTTTGATAGGTGTTGACGGTGTTATTAAGGATGCAAAGCCCGATATTGTGCTTGTACATGGCGACACTACTACCACATTTGCAGGTGGTTTGGCGGCGTTTTATAATCAAGTGGCAATCGGTCATGTTGAGGCAGGCCTTAGAACGTATAATAAATACTCACCCTATCCGGAAGAAATGAATCGGCAGATGGTTGACTGTATGACCGATATGTTTTTTGCTCCAACAGAGCTTTCCCGTGAAAACTTGCTTAAAGAAAACGTGGATGACAGCAAGATTTATATTACAGGTAACACTGCGATTGATGCAATGAGCACCACTGTTGACAGCAACTACACTCACCCTGAGCTTGATTGGCTGCGGGGTGACAAAATGATTTTACTGACAGCACACCGTCGTGAAAACCTTGGTGAGCCTATGAGAAATATTTTCAAGGGTATTCGCAAGGTTTTAGACGAAACACAGGGTATAAAGGTTATCTATCCAATCCATAAAAACCCTCTTGTGCGCCAAGTTGCCGATGAAATATTCGGTGATTGTGACCGCGTAAAGCTGATAGAACCCTTAGAAGTTTTTGATTTCCACAATTTCCAAAATATTGCACATATAATTCTTACCGATAGCGGTGGTATTCAAGAGGAAGCTCCGTCATTAGGTAAGCCTGTTCTTGTGCTTCGTGACACCACAGAGCGTCCTGAGGGAATTGACGCGGGTACTCTTAAGCTGGTTGGCACAGATGCAGATGTGATTTATGCTGAAACTATGCGGCTGCTTAACGATAAAACCGAGTACGAAAGAATGAGTAAGGCATCTAATCCTTATGGTGACGGTCACGCAAGCGAGCGTATTGCAGATGCTATAATTAGAAAATTTGAAAAGAGCAATTGAAATTAAGACTGATTTCTAAACGATGGATGTGATTTGGTGAAAAATATGGAACAATTTAAAAAGTTAATACGCACAATTTTTGCAGGCGTTTTGATTCTTTGCGAAACCTTGGTTTTTGCACACGTTTGGCTTAAGGACTATAATGATGATATAGTTGTTCCGTTTGTACAAAAAGGCAACTGGTTTTTCTATTTCGTTTACGTTGTTCTGTTTTTGCTGTTTTTAAAATCTTACGACGGTCTTAAATACGGAACTTATCGCAGAACCAACCTTATAATAGCGCAAATATTGGCAACGGTTACAACAACCTTTATTATTTATTTGCAGATTGTATTGCTGACTGCTCATTTTGTAACACCTGTACCGTTGCTTATTATGATTGTGTGGGATGCAGTTATTATAACTGCATTGATTTTCGGCGGCGATTTCCTTATGAAAAAGATGTTCCCCGCAAGAAAAACATTGGTCGTGTATGATGAGTATGAGCCAACTGTTTTTTTAGAAAAACTGAAATTGAGAAAAGACAAGTTTGTTGTAAACAGTGTTATCAATGTTTCAGTAGGAAATGACGAGCTGGAAGAACTTGTTAAAAATCACGACACTGTCATTGTATACGATGTTCACTCGGAACAACGAAACAAGATACTTAAAATGTGCTTTAAAAATAATATCAGGGCATATAGTACAACTAAGGTTTCTGATATATTAGTACGCGGCTCTGAAATGGTGCATATGTTTGATTCACCATTGCTTCTTTACAGAAATATGGGTCTTACATTTGTTGAAAGAGTTTTAAAACGCGCTTTTGATATCGTCTTTTCATTGATTTTCCTAATTGTTTCTTCACCTTTTCTTTTGATTTCTGCTTTGGCTATCAAACTTTATGACGGCGGACCGGTTTTCTTCCGCCAGGATAGAAGTACTATTGATGGCAGAGTTTTTAAAATTCACAAGTTTAGAAGTATGATTGTTGACGCGGAAAAAGACGGTGCAAAACCCGCCGAAGAGAACGACCCAAGAATTACCCCTGTTGGCAAATTTTTGCGTGCTTCCCGTCTTGACGAGCTTCCCCAACTTATTGACATTTTGCTTGGTGATATGAGTTTTGTTGGCCCTCGTCCCGAAAGAGTGGAGCACGTACTTCAGTATTGTGAAGAAATTCCTGAGTTTTCTTACCGCCTAAAAGTTCGCGGTGGATTGACAGGTTACGCTCAGTTGTACGGCAAGTATAATACTACTCCTTACGACAAACTCCAGCTTGACCTTATGTATATTCAAAACTACTCGTTTTTGCTTGATATAAAGCTCATTCTTATGACAGTAAAAATTATGTTTATGAAGGAAAGTACAGAAGGATTTACCAAGGAAAACAGTGACCGTATTAACGAAAAGAGTAAGGAAAACGAAGTAAAATAAAACTTGTAAAAATTAAAGGCACAGTTCATTGTGATGAACTGTGCCTTGCTTTTTTGGATTGGCTACCAATTTTGAATGAACAGTATAAATTAACCATAAACGAAAAAAATATTTTTAATCATAATTAGATTTGTTTCTAATTTTGCATTTTCTACAAAATAGAATACATAAAATATATAATTTTGTAATTCAAATATATTGATTTTTTATCGTTGTTGTGTTATTATCAATCTGTAAAAATAGTCGTAAAACCGACAGTTAAATATTGAAGGGATGAATGTTTTATGAAAAAACTTTATGAAGGCAAAACTAAAGACGTTTACGGTCTTGATAACGGCAACGTAATGCTCAAGTTTAAAGATGATTGTACTGGTAAAGACGGTGTCTTTGATCCGGGCGAAAACACAGTTGGCCTTACTATTGAAGGTATTGGCAAGGCAAATTTGCGCACCTCTGTTTATTATTTTGATATGCTTAAAGAGGCAGGCATCAAAACTCACTATGTAAGCGCTGATGTTGATAACGCTACTATGGAGGTTCTTCCTGCTACTGTTTTCGGTCACGGCCTTGAGGTTATTTGCCGCTTGGTTGCTACCGGAAGCTTTATCCGTAGATATGGCGAGTACATTGCAGATGGTACCGTTCTTGAGGGTGGCTATGTTGAATGCACCTTTAAGAATGACGAAAAGGGTGACCCCCTCGTAACAAGCGAAGGCTTGTCTGCTCTTGGCGTTATGTCTGAAGAAATGTTTGCAAGCATGAAGGAGCAAACTCTTAAAATTACAAAGATTGTTGCTGATGACCTTAAGAAAATCGGTCTTGATCTTTGGGATATTAAGTTTGAGTTTGGTTATAACAACGGTGAAGTAATTCTTATTGATGAGATTGCATCCGGTAATATGCGTGTTTACAAAGGCGACAAGATTGTTGAGCCTGTTGAGTTGACAAAGCTTATTCTTAACAGATAATATTACAAGCCTTAGCAAACTGCTAAGGCTTGATTTTTAATGTGGGTGAAATTATGGAAAGAGAAAAGTTCGGCTCAAGATTGGGCTTTATTTTGATTTCTGCAGGCTGTGCAATCGGACTTGGCAATGTTTGGCGTTTCCCATATATTGTTGGCAAATACGGTGGTGCGGCATTTATACTTATTTATTTGCTCTTTTTGCTACTGTTTGGTTTGCCTATTATGACGATGGAGTTCTCTGTCGGCAGAGCAAGTCAGCGCAGTATTGCAAGTTCATTTCAGGTGCTTGAACCTAAAGGAACCAAGTGGCATCTTGTCAGTTGGGCGGGTATGGCAGGCAACTATTTGCTTATGATGTTTTATACAACCATCACAGGCTTGATGTTTGCCTATTTTTTCAAGATGGTTAATGGTGATTTTGTTATACCTGAAGCCTTCGTTGGAAAAGAAACACAATATATATCGGCAGAATATACCGAGTTAGTTAGCAATCCGTTGTTAATGATTGGTTTTATGGTGCTTACAGTTGTGCTTGGATTTGCTATATGCTCAATGGGACTTAAAAACGGTGTTGAAAAGATAAATAAGATTATGATGATTGCGCTTTTGGCGATTATTGCTTTCTTGGCAATCAGAACAATAACTTTACCCGGCGCAGATAAAGGTTTGGCATATTATCTTGTTCCGGACTTTAAGCGTATGGCAGAATACGGTATAAGCGAAGTTGTGTTTGCCGCACTTGGTCAAGCGTTTTTCACTTTGTCTATCGGTATGGGAAGCATGGCTATTTTCGGCACCTACATCAGCAAAGACAGAAGACTGCTTGGCGAGTCTATCTCAATTGCAACTCTTGATACAATGGTTGCTTTTGTTGCGGGATTGATTGTTATTCCGTCTTGCTTTGCCTTTAATATTGATGCTGCTCAAGGTCCTGATTTGATATTCCAGACCTTACCAAATGTCTTTAATGCAATGGCAGGCGGCAGAATTTGGGGCACATTGTTCTTCTTATTTATGGTTTTTGCCGCTATGTCAACCGTTTCTGCTGTTTTCGAAAACATAATTTCATTTGGTATGGAAAAATGGGGCTGGAGCAGAAAAAAATCCTGTGCTATCAACCTTGTTGCAATTATTATATTATCATTACCCTGTGCGTTGTGCTTTAATTTGCTCAGCTTTGTGCACCCAATGGGCGGCAGTTCTACTATACTTGATTTAGAGGATTTTATAATTTCCAATAATATTTTGCCGTTAGGCTCACTTGTGTATGTACTGTTCTGTACGTTTAATCGTAATGGATGGGGATGGAATAAATTTGTTGAGGAGGCTAATACCGGCAAGGGTGTTGCTGTTCCCAAGTGGCTTAGAATCCATTGCTCAATAGTTATTCCTTTGTTGCTTATTTTTGTGTGGATAATGGGATGGATTCCATATCTCAAACAACTGTTTGATTTCATATTTTAAAAGAAGCGCGTTCTCGATTGAGAACGCGCTTCTTTTATGCCTTAGTTGTTTTGTTTAGTTTAAACATTTCTTCGGTTGCCAGCCTTGCTTTTGCTGCCACGTCACCGCAATTTTTAGGGAAGCAGTAATAAAGTGTTTTCTTGTCGCCAATGCAGATAACGTCGCCAATCTCATACCAGTTATAGTCAGAGTAAAGGCTGTATGCTGCAGCAGGCTTTTGAGTGTAATTAAGCTTCCCGTCACAACCTACAAGGTTAAATCCATCTGCAGAGTGAGTGAGATGACCTTCTCCAACCATATAAATAGCTTTGTGATTTACTAACATACCGATATCAACGTCACAGTCGATTTTATATGTGCCATCTGTAATTTCTTTAAGCACACATTCTCTTTCCCAGTTAAACCAATCAGGAATATGGTTAAACCGTGTTTCGCCGTCTGTGGCTTGCAAATTGCCGTAAACATCAAGCTCGTATTCTTTTTCGCAGTTGTTGCAAACAAGCTTTGTACCTTTGCCAACGGTAGCGCCTTCTGCACCGCAATGAGCACATTTGTAAAGAATTCTGTTAAGTCCGTCTGCTCTAAAAGGCTCGTCGATTTTAATTTTGTTTACTTGTTGCCAACGGAAATTGTCAAAGCTGAATTTTTCGTTTAGCTGTCGGTCAAGTTCCTCTGCGGAAAGATTTTTTAAATCTTCTTTACTGAATAAACAACAAACTTTTGCAGAAACGTTAACCTTGCGCAGTTGCAATCCGTTGTAAAGGGGGTCGCGAGCAAAAGCGCCCTCAGTTATAATGGTTACAACAGGTACATCAAGTTTTTTAAGCAGAGTGCCTAAACGTTTAGGTAGGGGAGTGGCGCATCCGTCAAAAGAATAGCTTGCCTCGGGATACATCAAAACATTACTCTTTTTCTTTTTAAGCGCGTAATTTATGTTGCTTATCAGTGACAGGTCGGTAACAAATTTGTTGGTTGGAATACATCCAATAAGGCGCATAAGTAAATTTTTACCAACAAATCCGTCAGACGTACAAACTATTGAAAGAGGCTTCGGATAAAAAATCTTATATGCTATTTTAAGATCTATGAAGCTTGAGTGATTCATTAGTATAAGACAGGGTGAATCACCGATTTCATCCATTCTTTCAGTAGTGTATTTAAAATGGGTCTTACATAAATCAGGAATTGATAAAACGCGAATTAAGGTTTTGAAAAATATATTTGGTTTAATAGGTCGGTGTGCCTTTTCTTTTGGCAATTCCATAACCTTTTCGTATGGCAAAACCTTTGTTTTGATTTTCATTCAATCACATCCTCAACAACATATTATCACAAAAACCTCACTTGTTCAACAAAAAACGCACAACACCAAAATTTAGTGTGTGCGCCAATTTTATTCATCGCCAAATGCTCGGGCAATTTTTTCCTTTTTAAGCACATTTAACATTTGTGGATATAATTGAGCAGACATACCGCCGTCAACCATTATTTCTGCACCGGTTATGTTTTTTGACTGGTCAGAGCCTAAAAACCAAGCGGCATTTGCAACATCTTCATAAATGATGAATTTATGGCTTTTTCAATAAAAAAGGCACAGTATTAACTGTGCCTTTAAAATTAATTATAATTTGCAAACATCTGCATCGGTAATAATATGAAATCCTGCGTTTTCAAGCGCTTCTTCAGCCGCATTATTATTTGCTACTCTAAGCACAACGTATGCGTGCTTTTCGGTGCGAGACATAAATGCATACAAATACTCCATATTGATTTTTGCATCATCAAGCACCTTAAGAGCCATAGAAAGCTTGCCTGGTGCATCGCCGATTTTAACGCCAACAACATCGGTGTTTTTGATAAGGTATCCTTTTTCGTTAAGCACTGCACAGGCGGTATCGTTGTCACTGACTATAAGACGAAGAATACCAAATTCCTCGGTGTCGGCAATAGACAGGGCTCGGATGTTAACACCTTTTTCAGCCAAAAGCTCAGTAATAGCGACCAAAGCACCTTGCTCGTTTTTAACAAATACAGTAAGTTGTTTTAAAGACATAATATCAGCTCCTTTTAATCAATCAGCTTGCGCTTGTCAATGATTCTGACAGCCTTGCCCTCACTGCGAACAATGCTCTTGGGGGGAACAAGATGAACGACGGGGTTGATGCCAAGCATAGTTTTCATAGCACCTGCAAGGGATTTTTCAAGAGATGTAACGCCGCTTACAGTGTCAGTAAACTGTTCGGGATTCATTTCAACCATAACTTCAAACGTATCGGTGTTGTTTGCACGGTCAACTACAATTTGATAATTAGGCTGATAACCCTCTTTAAGAAGAACAGTTTCAATCTGGCTTGGGAATACGTTTACACCACGGATAATCAGCATATCATCACTTCTGCCCATTGGCTTTGTCATTTTGATATGGGTACGGCCACAAGAACAAGGCTTTCGTGAAAGAATACAAATATCGCGTGTTCTGTAACGGAGCAGGGGAAACGCCTCTTTATCTAAAGCGGTAAATACCAATTCGCCCTTGCTACCCTCAGGCAAAACTTCGCCTGTGTCGGGGTCAATAATTTCGGCTAAGAAGTGGTCCTCGTTAATATGCATACCTGATTGCTCGCAGCATTCAAATGCAACACCGGGGCCTGAAGTCTCGGTTAGGCCGTAAATGTCGTATGCCTTAATACCAAGAGTTCTTTCAATGCCTCTGCGCATTTCCTCAGTCCAAGGTTCTGCACCAAAAATACCCGCCTTAAGAGGAATATCCTCAGGTTTATATCCATTCTCTTTAAGATATTCACCAACATATGCGGCATATGAGGGGGTGCAGCAAAGAATAGTTGCGCTAAGGTCAGTCATAAATTGTACCTGACGTTCAGTGTTGCCTGATGACATAGGCAGTGTCAGACAACCAACCTTGTGTGAGCCGCCGTGAAGACCTGCACCGCCTGTAAACAGTCCGTAACCGTAGGCAACCTGACAAACGTCTTCGTTAGTGCCGCCTGCGGCAACTATTGCTCTTGCACAACAATCTTCCCACAAGTCAACGTCGTGCTGAGTGTAAAATGCAACAACACGCTTGCCCGTTGTGCCTGATGTTGAGTGGATACGAACACAATCCTTTAAAGGCTTAGCCAATAAGCCGTATGGGTATGCTTCGCGCAAATCATCCTTTTTCAAAAAAGGTAGTTTGTGTAAATCCTCAATACCGTTGATATCTTCAGGTTTAACACCTTTTTGGTCCATTAAGTTGCGGTAATACTCCACATTCTCATAGACATGCTCTACCTGTTTGACTAACTTTTCTGATTGAAGTTTTTTAATTTCATCAACAGGCATGGTTTCGATTTCTTTTTGATAATAACGCTGTTCCATTTTAATTCGTCCTTTCTGCTTTTTATGGAATTTTGGGTTGGATTGCAGAAGAAACAAAAAGTCCTCTGCATTCCGTTCGGAATACAGAGGACGAGAATAAACCCGTGGTACCACCTCTATTTACCGTTATCTCACAATAACGGCCTCCGAGTGCAAACACACCCTTGTCGATATAACGGTCGAACCCGTTTGACCTACACAGAATTAACTTTCAGCCAACAACTAACGAAATGAATTCACCGATTTTACATTGTTGCATCACACCAACCGCAACTCTCTGAAAATGATATTTTCGGGTACTGGTTTTCGCTCAAGCGTCTTTATTGCATATATATTAGCACCTTAAATGCCAATAGTCAAGTGATTTTTGAAAAAATTATGAGTTGTATCCTAAATTAAATGCAACCTTATTCATTTCAACAAATTTAGGTGCAACCGACTTTTCAATAGCACTAATCCAACTGTCATAGGGGATATCAAATTGCTTTGCAACTCTGCCCATAAGTACGATGTTAACTGCTTTTGAGGAGCCTGCTTGCTCTGCTAATGAAAGAGCATCAAAGGCATCAACGTTCAAGCCTTTGCTTGTAAGCTCATCTAATACTTCAGTAGGATACTCAGCTGCGCCGATAATAACGGGCATAGGGTCAATTTGTTGGGTGTTAACAACAATTCTGCCATCTTTTTTAAGAAAACGGGCATAGCGTGCAGCCTCTAATTTTTCAAAAGAAATGATAAGGTCTGCCTCGCCATCGGTAATAATGGGGGAGTATACCTTTTCACCATAGCGGATATAGGTAACGACCGAGCCGCCACGTTGACTCATACCGTGAACTTCACTTACCTTAACGTCGTAGCCTTCGTCAACAAGCAGTCTGCCTAAAAGCTTTGAGGCAAGCAAACTACCTTGACCGCCAACGCCGACAATCATAATGCTTTTTGTATTCATTTGCTAAACCTCCTTAAATAATAGCGTCAAATGCGCACAACTGCTTACATACGCCACAGCCAACGCAAAGGGTGTTGTCAATTTTAGCCTTGCCGTCTTTAAGACTGATTGCGGGGCATCCAAGACCCATACAACGCTTGCAGGATTTACATTTATCTGCCTCAACCTTTAAAGGAGCCTCGTGCTTAACACTCTTAAGAAGCACACAAGGTCTGCGAGAAATGATAACAGAGGGTTCCTCAGCAGCAAGCTCTTCCTTAACGGCAGTTTCGCAAGCCTTAAGGTCATAGGGGTCAACAACTCTCACTCTGTTGATACCGAGTGAACGGCAAAGAGCCTCCAAATCAACCTTAGCGGCAGGGTCACCCTTAATATTAAAGCCGGTTGTGGGATTTTGCTGATGACCTGTCATACCTGTAATTGAGTTATCAAGAATAATAACAGTTGAGTTGGTAGCATTGTAAGCGATGTTAACAAGACCTGTCATACCTGAATGCATAAAGGTGGAGTCACCTATAACTGCAACTGACTTTTTCTCTGCTTCGGTGCCTCTTGCGGCATTGAATCCGTGGAGTCCTGACACTGATGCACCCATACAAAGTGTAGAGTCAAGGGCGTTAAGGGGAGCAACGGCGCCAAGAGTATAGCAACCGATGTCACCCATAACAGTAATCTTGTTTTTAGACAGGGTATAGAACATACCTCTGTGGGGGCAACCTGCACACATCATAGGAGGACGGGCAGGGATAACTGAATCGGCACTTACAGACTCTTTGTCTGCCAAACCGAATGCCATTGCAATGGTTTGCTGTGAAAATTCGCCAAGGGGAGAGAATAAATCTTTACCTACACACTCAATTCCAAGTGAACGAACGTGAGTCTCAATAATGGGGTCAAGCTCTTCAATAACGTAAAACTTTTTAACCTTTGAGGCGAACTCTTTAATCATATTTACAGGCAGGGGATTAGGCATACCAATTTTTAGGATGCTTGCCTTATCTCCCATTACCTCTTTAACATAAAGGTAAGAGCAACCTGATGTAATGATACCGATTTCGTCCGAATTCATTTCAACAGTGTTGTAAATGCAATCCTCTGCAAGAGTGCGCAAATCTTCGGTGCGCTGCTCAACAAAGGGGTGACGCTTAATAGCATTGCCGGGCATCATTATGTATTTTGCAGGGTCTTTGTTGTAATCTTTAAGTACGGCCGGCTCCTTTTCGCCTTGCTCAACAATTGATTGACTGTGAGCAATACGGGTGCACATACGAAGCAAAACGGGGGTGTCGTACTTTTCAGAAAGCTCAAATGCAGATTTTGCAAAAGCGTAGGCTTCGGCAGAATCGGCAGGCTCAAGCATAGGCACCTTTGCGGCAATAGCATAGTGACGTGAGTCCTGCTCATTCTGTGAAGAATGCATAGCGGGGTCATCGGCTACACATATAACCATACCGCCGTTTACACCGGTGTATGAAAGAGTGAACAGGGGGTCTGCGGCGACATTAAGACCAACGTGCTTCATAGCACAAACAGAACGAGCGCCTGCAAGGCTTGCGCCGAATGCAACCTCTGCGGCAACCTTTTCGTTGGGTGCCCATTCGCTGTGAATATCGTCAAATTTTGCTAAAAATTCAGTAATTTCTGTTGAAGGTGTGCCTGGGTAACTTGAAACCAAACCCAAACCACCGTCGTGCAAGCCTTCTGCAACGGCTTGATTACCTATAAGCAGTTTTTTCATATCTAAATTCCTTCCTTTATGATTTGTTTTGTGAGTCTACAAGACCTTCTGCACCATAAATCTTGCGAAGTTTTGGCTTTTCAATTTTACCGGTTGGATTACGGGGAACATCGGCAAAAATTATCTTGCGAGGACGCTTGTATCGGGGAAGTTCCATACAAAACTCGTTGATTTCTTCCTCTGTGCAAGTCATTCCTTGCTTAACTTCAATGATTGCAGTAGCAATTTCACCAAGTCTTGCATCGGGAAGACCTATAACGGCAACGTCCTTGATTTTTGAGTGTGCAGCCAAGAAATTCTCAATCTGAACAGGGTAGAGATTTTCTCCACCTGTAATTATAACATCTTTTTTGCGGTCTACAAGATAAATAAAACCTTCTTCATCCTGCATAGCCATATCGCCTGTATACAGCCAACCGTCTTTTAATGTATCTGCGGTGGCTTTTTCATCACGGTAGTAGCAGGTCATTACGCCGGGTCCTTTGAGACACAGTTCACCAACGTCACCTTGCTTAACCTCAACGCCATCGGGGTCAACAATCTTGACTTCCCATTTGTAACCGGGAACACCGATTGCGCCAACTTTATGTACATTCTCAACACCAAGATGAACGGCACCGGGACCGATAGATTCAGACAGTCCGTAGTTGGTGTCATATTGCTGGTTGGGGAAGTATTCAAGCCAACGCTTAATAAGACTTTGAGGAACAGGTTGAGCACCAATGTGCATTAAGCGCCACTGTGAAAGGTCATAATCCTCAAGTTTGATTTCACCTGAATCAAGGGCATTAAGAATGTCCTGCGCCCACGGAACAAGCAACCAAACGATAGTGCATTTTTCTGTGCTTGCGGCACTTAAAATGTTTTTAGACTGTGTGCCTTTAAGAATTACTGCCTTACCGCCTGTAAGCAAACTGCCAAACCAGTGCATCTTTGCACCTGTATGATAAAGCGGGGGAATGCACAAGAAACAGTCGTCTTTAGTTTGACCGTGATGGTTTTGCTCAACTCTGCAAGAGTGAATAAGGCTTTCGTGGTTGTGAAGTATTGCCTTTGGAAAACCTGTTGTGCCCGATGAAAAGTAAATGGCGGCATCGTCACTTTCTTCCAAGGTGCATTCGGGGAAGTTGCCTGAACATTCTGAAATAAGGTCGTTATAATCATCAGCAAAGGCAGGACAACCTGCACCAAGATAAACAAGGGTACAACGCTTACTGATTTTGTCGGCAACCGCTTCAACACGACCTATAAACTCTGTGCCGAAAATGAGCACGTCAGCTTCTGCTAATTCTAAACAGTAATCAATTTCATCAGAAGAATATCTGAAATTAAGAGGAACTGCTAATGCACCAGCCTTTAATATACCAAAGTATATGGGCAACCAATCAATGCAATTCATAAGTAAAATAGCAACTTTTTTGCCCTTTCCAATTCCATTTTGCTTAAGCATATTTGCAAGACGGTTGGCCTTTTCATTAAATACAGACCAAGAAATTTCTCTGCGATAATGAGAAACGCGATGAGTGGGCTCTACCAACTCGTACTCATGCCAAGTAGAACGACGAGTTTCGGGTTGCTCGGGATTTATTTCAACCAAAGCAGTGTCTTGAGCAAACTCTTTAGCGTTTTTTTCAAGCAAATGAACGATAGTCATACAATCAATCCTTTTTATGCTGTAATGATATTTAACACTTTAACACTTTAAATCAAAAATGTCAACAAAAATTCGCATAAAATTTAAAAATATTTAAATAGTATATTATTTATGTTTAAAGATTGTTAAATAAATTTGAACTTGTGACTTCTAATGGCGGCAATCTGTCTGCGAATATATGATTCGTTTAATGAAAAGGAAATATTTTAATTTTATTGGTTATTAAGGGGATAAATAAAAATTTAAAAAATTTTAAAAAAGTTCTTGACAAATATACTTTAAAGTGTTAAAGTGTTTACAACAAATTTAATGCTTTAAAACTTTAAAGCGCGCAAGAGGTGTTTTTTATGTTGAATTTAGAATTGAGTTTCGGAGCAATTTCGCCTACTGCTTTAATAGCGGTGCCAATGCTTATCTTATTTTTTGCATTGATGATAGGCGTCGGTATTGCTTGTCGCAAACACTCAACAAACGTCGACGGGTTTGTGCTTGGCGGTCGTTCTGTGGGACCTTGGCTTACAGCCTTTGCTTTTGGTACGTCCTATTTTTCTGCTGTTATTTTTGTAGGATATGCAGGGCAGTTCGGCTGGAATTTTGGATTGGCATCTACTTGGATTGGTCTTGGCAACGCATTTATAGGTTCGTTGCTTGCATGGTCAGTTCTTGGAAGAAGAACAAGAGTTATGACTCAGCACTTAGGGTCAAAAACCATGCCAGACTTTTTTGAAAAAAGATATGATTCTAAAATTTTAAAGGTTATTGCTTCATTTATTGTTTTCGTGTTTTTAATTCCTTATACTGCATCACTTTACAATGGTCTTTCCTCACTTTTTAATAACGTATTTAATATTCCTTATTGGTCGGTTGTTGTTATAATGGCAGTGCTTACAGGTGTTTATGTTATTTTTGGTGGATATATGGCTACTGCTATCAACGATTTTATTCAGGGTATCATAATGCTTGTCGGTATTGTTGCAGTTATTATAGCCGTTCTTGCTGATAATGGTGGATTTTTAAATGCAGTCAATACATTAGCTACAAGTAAAAACGCAGGTCATGAATTTGTTTCAATCTTTGGACCTTCGCCTATATCCTTACTATTTGTTGTTCTTTTAACATCCTTAGGCACTTGGGGACTACCGCAGATGGTAGGCAAATTCTACTCTATAAAGAATGAAGACTCTATTAAAAAAGGAACAATTATTTCAACCGTGTTTGCGGTAATTGTTGCAGGCGGATGCTATTTCTTAGGTGGATTTGGCAGACTTTACTTTGATAAGATGCTTGACGGCGGATTTATAAGTGGAAACAAAATTATGTTTGATAAGGTAGTTCCTACAATGCTTGGTAACTTAGCACCTGTAATTGTTGCTTTGGTTATTGTGTTGGTTTTATCTGCATCTATGTCGACTTTGTCTTCACTTGTGCTTACATCATCGTCAACATTAACATTAGATGTTGTCACTCCAGTATTGTCACGTAAAAAGAAGATTTCTGAAAAGAAAAGCGTATCAATTATGCGTTTGTTTATAGTTTTCTTTATTGCTATTTCTGCTGTTATTGCCATTCTTAAAGACAGTGTTTGGAAGGATTCCGTGTTTATCGCTCAAATGATGGGTGTATCCTGGGGTGCACTTGCAGGTGCATTTTTGGCTCCGTTTTTATATGGATTATACTGGAAAAAGACCACAAAAGCAGCTGTTGTTGCAAGCTTTGTTTTCGGTACAGGACTTGAAATTGTGCAACTTTTCATTGGTTTAGGCTGGATAACCCTGTCAAACAAAGTGTTAGGCTTTGTGTTTACCAACTCGCTATACTCAGGTGTTTTTGCAATGATTGGCGGATTGATAATTGTTCCTATTGTCAGTTTGTTAACTCAGAAAACTCTCCCGTCTAATATTGATGAAAAATTTAGTTGTTATGATGATAAGGTGGTTACAATTAAAAAAGATTCATTAGGCTAAAAGAAAAGCATCCCGACTATCAGTTTCGGGATGCTTTTATAAATCTAAGAAGGGCAAAGTTGTTGCGCTTGTAATCGTATAGTCCGTTTTTACTTGATATGAATACCGAAACAACGGTAGCTAAAATACATATCGGTAAACATTTTATGCCGAATAATTCCAGGCAAATAAAAATTGTTGAAATAGGACATTTAGTTACTGTACTAAAAATAGCAGCCATACCAATTGCGGCACCGATAGTAATATCCATACCAAAATTTAATGCTAAAAAGCTGCCAAGTGAGGCGCCTATACAGAAGGATGGGACTATTTCTCCACCTCTTAGTCCGACTGATATGCTAATAACAGTGAAAACTATTTTAAATAAAAAGTCGTAATAGTTGACTTTGCCTTCTTCAAATATTCTTGCAATCAATTCGCTGCCGCTGCCGTTGTAATCTTGATTTCCAATGATTACGGTTAGTAAAACTATAAAAACACTTCCAATAAAAATTAAAAGATACTCATTTTTTATTGCTTTTTTAAAATAAATATGGCAATATTTTAATGCGTGGCAAAACAGTGTGCCAACTACACATACTGCAACAGAAATAAGCATTACTTTTAAAACAACACTAATATCATAATTGGTTTGTGTAACTTTAAATCGCTCAGGATGAGCGCCTAATGAAACACTAACAAAATATGCCGAAAAACTTGATATTAAAGTTGGGATAAACGATTTTAAAATAATTCTTTTACTGTATGCTACTTCTAATGCAAAAACAAAAGCACCCAAAGGTGTGCCAAATAGCGCAGAAAATACTGCTCCCATACCTGCAACGGTTAATGTGCGCAAATCATCATCTTTAAGTTTGAACGCTTTTCCCATACATATTGCAGCACCGCCACCCATCTGTAACGCGGCACCCTCTCTGCCTGCGGAGCCTCCAAACAGATGCGTAATAACTGCAGAAATAAAAATAGCAGGTAAAATTTTTGGGTTAAGGTTGGTTTTGTCATTTACACTGTTGATTACAGTGTTTGTGTTCAAACTTGAGGTCTGTAATTTTTTGTTTATAAAAACAGATAAAAGTGCGCCTAATGGCAACAAGTAAATAATGCTTCTGTAATTTGCTCTGAAATTGGTAACGGTTTCTATTGCTTTAAAGAACAAAAAGCCAATAATCCCGCAACAAGCACCAAAAACAATGCATAATAAAAGCCATTTAAGCGCAAATATTAAGTTTTGTTTTAAATCTTTATTTGCCATAGGACGCCTTACCTTTTGTTTTTTATATTACTTTAGCAGAAAACTATTCATATATCAAGATTAATGTATCAAAAGGTGAAAATATGAACAGATGTAAATGGTGTAATATTAACAATCAGATGTTTTTTATATGAAAAGAAGCCTTGTCAGTGACAAGGCTTTTAACTTTATATTCCATAGAATATCCAAATATATATGTATGCGGGTATTATTGCGGCAAGTGTAAATGGAATTCCAATTTTAAAGAAGTCAGAATTTTTAACAGTGTAACCTTCTTTTCTAAGAATTCCAATGCCTGTGATATTTGCAGAAGCACCGATAGGTGTACAGTTTCCGCCAAGAGTAGCGCCTGACAACAGTCCAAAGTAAAGTACAGTTGGATCAACACCTAAAGCGGATGCAAGACCTGCAATAACGAGAATCATTGTTGCAACGTAAGGAATGTTGTCTATAAATGCAGAAATTATAACAGATGCCCAAACTATAACAGTATATAACACAAACAAATTGCCACCGCCGGCTTTTGCAAGTAAGCCTGCAGCCGCGTCAATGACGCCTTGCTCTGAAATACCGCCTATCATCAAGAAAAGACCAACCAAAAGGCCAATGGTTTCAAAATCAATTTCTTTTAATGGATCAATTATTGCCGACAGGTTCTTTTTGCGAGATAAATTGTATATAAGTCCTACAACTAATAAAGCGCAACAAATCGCACCGTTTGTTATAGCGGGAGTATTTGGAATGAAGGAAGCTATAATAAGCAAAACAATCGTTCCTGATAGCAAAACAGTAGGCACGTAGTCTGTAACCTTTGTTAATTCAGCGGTTTTAGGAATAAGTCCTTTTTCACTTCGGAACAAATACGCAAGGATTAGTGCTGATAAAACTGCTCCCAATTCAACTGCAAAGAATATACTTGGCTTGCCTTTGTACCAGAAGAAGTCCATAAAACTCATATCAAGAGCAGAGCCTAACATAATAGCGGTTGTGTCTCCAACCAAAGTTGCAGCTCCTTGAAGATTTGATGAAACTGCAATTGCAATAATGAAAGGAACAGGATTGGTTTTAAGTTTTCTGCAAATTTCAAGCGCAACAGGAGCAATCATAAGTACCGTTGCCACATTGTCAACAAATGCAGAAATTATTCCGGCAAAAAGAGCCATTGCAACTGCTGCCCACATAACATTTGGCACTTTTGCCATTATTAAATCGGCAAGCAGTGATGGCATTTTGCTTTCAATAAATAAAGCAACCAATCCCATCGTGCCTGCAATCATCAACAGAACGTTGAAGTCTAACGCACCAAAGATTTTTCCAATTGGCAGCATACCTGTGACAATAAAAACTAATGCCGAGGCAAGAGCAATATACGGACGGTATTTACTGAATACAAGCATCAAGACATATGTAACAGCAAATAATATAAGTGCAGGTATCATAATTAGCCCTCCAAAATCAAATTACAAAAGTTATTATATCAAAATTTAAAGAATAGTCAATGAATAGGACTATTCTTTAAATAAAAAAGAGCGATATGTGTCAATTTCTTTGGTAGATTCTTGTAAGAATTTTCTGCATTCTTCATCTTTTGAAAGAATTTTACCAACCTTTTTAATAGCTCTCAAAAAAGGTTTGTCAAATATGATTTCATCGAAATGTTCAATCATCGGGCAAAGATTGTATCCTCTGTAATCAAGTTCAACATATACTCGGTTTTTATCATCAATCGTGGGGAAGAAGGGAAATATTCTGCAAGCCAACGGACGTTCCTCTCTGTTGCAAGTGCCCTTGCAAACAACCAATCTAATGCCGTCATCAGTAGTGATAACGGAAAGACTGCTTTCTTCGTGAGGAAAAAGTCTCATTCCTGTTGTACTGTCACCTTTGCAACATGCTCCACCGCAAAGTTGACCGCAATCTGCCTTCAACGGAGTTAAATCGTTTAATATTTTGAAAATTTTGTTGTACAGTTTTTTGTAATCTGTTTGGCTCAATTTAATCACATCTTTGTTCTAAGGTTTTGAAGTCAAAAATTTAAATTTAAGATACCTGTCGGCTATTAACCTCACTACCGCCCCATTCCACTACTGTAAAGCCGTGACGCTCGAAACGGTTAAAGGTTTGAGGCTGTATATTAACCATTGAATCGGTGGGATAGTATGCCATCAAAATGCGCAACATACTGTCTGGGGTTGGTGTTATATCTAATTCTGCGCAGTCGGTATAGGCTGAGGTCTGGAAGGATACAACGTTATAAGGGTTGTTTTGCATTAGGGGTAACCAATATATTATGAATTCATTAGCTTCTTTGGGGGTCAATCCCTGCTGAGCAAGAGCCCATTCAAGAAAATCTGAAGTATCTTCGCCACTAATACACCAACCTTGCGAAAAGTCCCATTTAGTATTAATTATGCCCTCCCAGTATAAGGCGTAGTATTCTTTGCTGTCGGGAAATACCAGTGTGCCGTCGGGATAAGCGATAAAATTTTGCCAGCCTTGTTTATTATAGTCAGGATAAGTGCATGTCAGCTCGCCTTTAATTGTAAGTTTGGCAGAGCAAACAGTTGGGCTCTCGGGGTAAAAGTAAATAATAGGTTTGCCGGCAGGTATACCATGAAAGCGCTTGGAAACCGAATCGGCGATAATTCTTACCTTTTGTTTTGTGTCATGAGGACGCTGAGCCTCGGAAAAACGCACGTCAACGTTATCACCTACACACCACTCATCAGCTTGGTCAGTAATGATATATACGGTTTTACCCCAGGTGTCTGTTGATGAACTGCTTGTTTGCAATTCCAAAACGTTTGGAGCTATTTTGTTAATAATCTCACCGCTTACAAGATTATTGGTGCTGTTAACAAAAACAGTTTTGAATTCATCAGCAGATAAGTGTGGAAGTCCATCGTTTTCTTTTTTGCATCCGCAAATTCCTAAGCATATCAATAATGCAAGACAAATACAACAGATTTTTTTCATATAAAAGCTCCTTTCGTGTGTGTTAAAATTTAGATTGAAAGCAGGTGGTTAATAATAAAATAAATTTTTATTTATTATAAAAATATTTTAACATAGTTGTTTGTGTATTTCTACCGCTTGGTGTAATATTTGTAATTTATCACAAAAAATTGATTGCAGTTTTGTGTCATTGCTTAATGCTTGGTTAGGTAGTAATGCCATTTTCGTGGTTCTCGTCCTTCTAGTGAAAAAACCAAACCACCCAAAAGGGTGGTTATGGTTCTTGGAAAGGCCACACAAATTCAAACCCTTTTG
>JAZOLY010000030.1:0-6273 GCA_045653445.1 Acutalibacteraceae bacterium | reverse complement strand
AGATTGATTTTGTGCTTTCTGAGGCGGGATATATCAAACTGCTTGCATACGATAACACGGAATATGAGGTTTGGCCCGAAGGGTTTAACAAGGCAAAACTGGAATTTATCAGCAACGATGGAAAGGTTTTGCACAAGTTTGATGATATTTCGGGTGGTTACGTCGATAAAATCCGATTTGAAAAGGGCACGGTTACCGCTAAAATCACCTTTGACAAAAAGTTTAAGGATATGAATAAGGCTTTTGTTTCCTGGGGATTTGCACCCGATACCGACGAGGCACAGACTGTAACTGTTGGTGGTGGCGTTGCCGCCGCAAAAGTTAGCGGTAAAAATTCAAAATTCACCTTTACCGCCAAAGAAGACAGCCTTTATGACATTAACTGCGGTGAGCTTTGCACCTTTGAAAGTGACTGCACCTTTAAAATTGAGGATAGCAAAGGCAATATTATTGCAGACAAGGTTTCCATTCACGAGACTGAGTGGTACTATCGCAAGTTTTTCTTAACAAAGGGTGAGTATACAATCACCGCAAGCGGTATTGATGGAGTTGCCCGTTGCACTGTTAAAAAATCGGAGGAGCAACCCACAAACATACATACCAATATTCCAAGCAGTTTCATTGTTGCTAAGTCCCCCATTTCCTTTGGCGTTGTAACGGGTGAGCAAAAAATCAAGGGTACGTTTACTGCCGACGGCAGTGTTAACCGCTTGTGCATTGATGCTAAGGGACCTGCTACCTTTTATGATTCTCAGCAATCCTATGACCTTGTAATCAAAAACGCAGGCGGTAAAGTAGTGCTTGACGAAAAGGACTGCGAGCCTTGTTGGTGGGATATTTCGGATTATAAGGGTGATTACACCTTTACCCTTACCTGCAACGGAAACGGCGTTTATGGATTTCAGTTGTTGAATTACGTTGAGGAATAACGCATATTTGTTATATCCCTCCGTCAAAACCTACGGTTTTGCCACCTCCCTTTAGGCAAGGAAGGCATAAAAAAAATCCCGATTCAGTTGAATCGGGATTTTGTGTTATATTACAGATTATAATACTTATCAAACTCGGCGGGGTGAGGTACTGCAGCAAGCTGACGGCACTCATCACGCTTGGTCTTAATGAAGTTTTTGATAAGCTCTTCGGGGAATACTCCGCCTTCCATCAAGAAGCCGTAGTCTGCTTCAAGTGCATCCAAAGCACCTTCCAAAGAGGTGGGCAAGCCCTGAAGCTTTGCCTTTTCTTCCTCAGGCAAGTTGTAAAGGTTAACATCAAAGGGACCCCATCCGTTTGCGTGGGGGTCAATCTTATTCTTAACACCGTCAAGACCTGCCATAAGCAATGCGGCATAGCAGAAATAGGGGTTGCAGGTTGCATCGGGATTGCGGATTTCAAAGCGGCGTTCCTCAGGCTGCTTTGCGTAAGCAGGGATGCGGATAACTGCACTGCGGTTAGAGGTAGCGTAGCCAACGGTTACAGGAGCCTCAAAACCGGGAACGAGGCGCTTGAAGGAGTTGGTGCTGGGGTTAGAGATAGCGCAAAGAGCACCAATGTGCTTTAAGAGACCGCCGATAAAGTAGTGAGCAGTCTCGCTAAGGTGAGCGTAGCCTGCATCGTCAGAGAATACGGGCTTGCCATCCTTCATAAGAAGCATATGAACGTGCATACCGCTGCCTGCCTCACCATAAATGGGCTTAGGCATAAGAGTTGCACTCTTGCCGTATTTTGCGGCAGTGTTCTTAATAATATACTTAATGGTCATGGTAGCATCTGCCATTTTGGACATTTCGCCAAGTTGTGGCTCAATCTCGAACTGACCTGAAGCGGCAACTTCGGGATGATGATACTTAACCTTAATGCCTGCCTGTTCCATAAGCAGACACATTTCGCTGCGGCACTCATAAGAAGTGTCGTAAGGCTTGGCAATGTGATAAGCCTTCTGCTTGGGCACGATATGACCAAGGCCTTGCTCAAAACTGTTCCAGTATGATTGCTTAGCGTCAAGGCATACAGAGATTGAATCGGGTTGTACTTCCCAACCTACCTGGTCGAAAAGATAAAACTCAAACTCAGGAAGAATGAACATTTCATCAGCAACACCGCTGTCGCGCATAAATTTCTCGGCGGCAAGGACGATGTTACGGGGATACTGTGCCAAAGGTCTGTTGGCGGGAGAATCGATAATCATGGCGTTACCGCTCATTGTAAGAGTAGGAACCTCGCAGAAGGGGTCAATCATAGCGGTATCGGGGTCAGGAATAAAGACCATATCGCTTTTTTCAACAACTGCGTAACCGTAGTTAGAGGCATCAAAACCGATACCCTTTTCCATAGTTTCTTCAGAAAAACTGTATGCAGGGATAGTTACATGGCGGAATTGACCGTTGATATCCACCATTTTAAAGTCAACCATTTTAATATCATTGTCTTTTATAAATTTGACAATGTCTTTAATAGATTTGCCCATATTCACACTTCTTTCATTTTTGATGATATTATTTTATATTATACCGCCCTGTTTGTCAATAAAAACAAAGGGGATTTTTGGTAGTATTTATCTTTAAAACAAAAAGATAGCGGTGACAGAAGAAAGCTCTGTCACCGCAAAACATTTTACATTAACTTGAGATAAAGCTCTTTGATTTCCTCTACGCTGGTTTCACGGGGGTTACCGGGACGGCAAGCGTCATCAAATGCAGACTGTGAAAGGAAGTCAATATCTTCAGGCTTTACAATCTCTTTAAGGTCGGCAGGAATGCCTACATCAAGTGACAACTGCTTAACAGCATCAATAGCAGCCTTCCTTGCATCTTCAAGGGTCATAGCATCTACGCCATCAACACCCATAGCCTTTGCAATTTCTCTGTACTTCTCACCTGTTGCGGGAGCGTTATACTCCATAACAGTGGGAAGAATGATAGCGTTTGCAACACCGTGAGGAGTGTCATAAACTGCGCCAAGTGGGTGTGCCATAGAGTGAACGATACCAAGACCAACGTTAGAGAAGCCCATACCTGCGATATACTGACCGAGAGCCATACCCTCTCTGCCTTCGTCGGTATTAGCAACTGCGCCGCGAAGTGACTTTGCGATAATCTCGATTGCTTTGATGTGGAACATATCGCTCATTTCCCAAGCACCCTTGGTGATATAACCCTCGATAGCGTGGGTAAGGGCATCCATACCTGTTGCGGCAGTGAGACCTTTAGGCATAGAAGCCATCATATCGGGGTCAACAACGGCAACAACGGGGATGTCGTGAACGTCTACGCAAACCATCTTGCGATTCTTTTCGGCATCGGTGATAACATAGTTGATAGTAACCTCTGCGGCAGTTCCTGCAGTAGTGGGAACTGCAATAATGGGGGTGCAGGGATTCTTGGTAGGTGCAACGCCTTCTAAAGAACGAACATCTGCAAACTCGGGATTGGTGATAATGATACCGATTGCCTTTGCAGTATCCATAGAAGAGCCACCGCCGATAGCAACGATGCAATCTGCACCGCTTGCCTTAAATGCGGCAACGCCGTTTTGAACATTTTCAATTGTGGGGTTGGGCTTAATATCGCTATAAATTTCGTATGCAATATCAGCGCCGTCAAGAATGTCGGTTACCTTTTTGGTAACACCAAACTTGATAAGGTCGGGGTCAGAGCAAACAAAAGCCTTTTTGAAAGCTCTTGCTTTAATCTCGGTTGCGATTGATGCAATCGCACCCTTGCCGTGATAACTGGTTTCGTTAAGTACAAATCTGTTTGCCATAGTGAAAACTCCTTTGTTAATTTTTTAACAATGTTATTATACACCAAACAATCAGATATGTAAAGAAAAAAAGACAAGGATAAAGAAAAAACTTTATCCTTGTAAGGTTATTTGCTTAAAAACTCATCTATTGCCTTGGCGGCAGTCTTTCCTGCACCCATTGCAGAAATAACGGTTGCGGCGCCTGTAACGGCATCACCGCCGGCATAAACGCCAGTTCGAGTTGTTAAACCCTCTTCATTTACCACAATTCCACCCCGATTGTTAACTTCAAGTCCCTCGGTTGTGGATTTAATAAGGGGATTAGGTGACGTTCCGATAGACATAATCACAGTGTCCACATCAATGGTAAACTCACTGCCCTCAACAACTACGGGACGGCGTCTGCCACGCTCGTCAGGTTCACCCAGTTCCATTTTTACACAGGTCATACCCGTAACAAATCCGTTTTTAGCATCCCTTGGGTCATTTGGATTGTTGTAGCCAAGAATTTCGGTGGGATTGCACAGAAGCCTGAATTCAATTCCCTCCTCCTCAGCGTGCTCAACCTCTTCCCGTCTTGCAGGAAGTTCATCCATAGAG
The DNA here is from genome assembly GCA_045653445.1 of Acutalibacteraceae bacterium. Lineage (GTDB taxonomy): Bacteria > Bacillota > Clostridia > Oscillospirales > Acutalibacteraceae > RGIG2206. The sequence continues at coordinate 1,932 of JAZOLY010000030.1, read as the reverse complement.
CGACGATATACGATATAAACCTTATCTGCACCCAAACGCAGTGCCGTTCTTGCGGCATCCATTGCAACGTTGCCACCGCCAACAACGGCAACCTTTCCACCCTTCATAATGGGTGTTTGGGGATTGTCAAAATATGATTTCATCAGGTTGCTGCGGGTTAGAAATTCATTTGCAGAATAAACTCCGTTAAGGGCTTCACCGGGAATTCCCATAAAGTTAGGAAGTCCTGCACCTGAGCCTATAAAGACCGCTTCAACCCCCCCGTCAAAAAGTTCATCAACTGTCAAGGTTTTGCCGATAACAACATTGGTTTCAATTTTAACCCCAAGTTTTTTAAGAGTTTCAACCTCTTTTGCCACTATAGCCTTGGGAAGTCTGAATTCGGGAATGCCGTAAACCAACACACCGCCTGCGGTATGAAGCGCCTCAAAAACAGTTACTTCATAGCCCTTTTTGGCAAGGTCACCTGCACAAGTCAGCCCTGATGGGCCTGAACCTACAACTGCAACTTTATGTCCGTTACTTTGAGGGTGGATTGGGTCATCTGTGCAAAAGGTATTGTGCCAATCGGCAACAAATCTTTCAAGTCTGCCAATACCAACCGATTCACCCTTAATGCCGCGCACACATTTGGATTCACACTGTGTTTCCTGAGGGCAAACCCTTCCGCAAACGGCAGGAAGTGAGGATGATTTTGCAATAACCTGATAGGCTCCTTCAAAATCCCCTTCTTTGATTTTTCCTATAAACTGGGGAATGTGAATTTTAACAGGGCAACCCGAAACACAGGGCATATTTTTACAGTCAAGGCAACGCATTGCTTCGTTGATTGCCGTTTCTTCGCTGTAACCCAATGCAACCTCGTCAAAATTATGAGCGCGCGTGACGGCATCCTGAGTGGGCATTACATTGCGGATAAGAGACATATTTGCTTTTGCCATTTAGCGCACCTCCTTATTAAAAAGGTTGCAGGTATCCTCATAAGCGTGACGCTCAAAGGATGAGTACATTCTGCCTCTTGACATGGCTTCGTCAAAATCTATTTCATAGCCGTTAAAATCGGGGCCGTCAACACAGGCAAATTTAGTAACTTTTTTGCCGTCAACGTTTAAGGTAAGTCGACATCCGCCACACATTCCCGTGCCGTCAATCATAATGGGATTCATAGAGGCAGTTACGGGAGTGCCGAAAGGTCGTGCCGTTTCAACAACATATTTCATCATAACAAGGGGGCCGATGGTGATAATCATATCGAACTGTTCGCCCTTTTCAAGCATATCTTTAAGAGGAATGGTAACATTGCCTTTTTCACCGTATGAGCCGTCATCAGTCATAATGTTTAAGGTGCTTGAGCAAGATTTAAACTCATCTTCAAGGATAACAAGGTCTTTGCTTCTGAACCCGATTATGCTTGTAACATCCGCACCCATTTCTTTGAGTGCCTCGGCAATAGGCAGGGCAATGGCACATCCGACACCGCCGCCAACAACACAAACCTTTTTCAGTCCGTCAAGGTGGGTTGCTACGCCAAGAGGACCTACAAAATCCTGAATATAGTCCCCTGCTTCCTTATGGGAAAGTTTTTTGGTAGTGGCGCCCACAATCTGATATATGATTTTTACAAGGCCTTTGTCTTTGTTTACACCTGCAACAGTCAAAGGAATACGCTCACCATCCTCATCAATTCGAAGGATGATAAACTGACCGGGGCGCGCCTTATTGGCTACAAGTGGAGCCTCAATCTGAAGTTGCACCACGGTGGGATTTAATATCTTTTTTTCAACTATTTTGTACATTTATATTCCTCATTTAAAAGGCGGCTATCCTGCCCCGACAACCACCGATATCAAATACTTTACAGTGTAGACTTGCATTATAACACTTTTTGAAAATAAAATCAATATGGAATAAAAAACTAACAACCAACAGAAT
>JAZOLY010000029.1:0-2127 GCA_045653445.1 Acutalibacteraceae bacterium | reverse complement strand
AAACGGCTTTGCCGAAGAAATGCTAACCGGCTCACGCACCATTTCAGCATACGGAACAGAGGAGGTTGTTTCTTCACGGTTTAATAAGATAAACGATGAAGCAATGGATGCTTTTTACAAGGCAGAATATAATGCCGCACTGCTTTTCCCCACCATAAACCTCATTAATAATATTTCTCTGACTCTTGTAGCGGTTATGGGAGGAATTCTTTATATGTTCTCGCAAAACGGCACCATACTTACTGCTTCCACCTTTTTTATCACCTTAGGTGGTGTGGCACAGTTTGTACAGTATTCAAGAAAATTTGCAGGACCTATAAACGAGTTTTCTAATATTCTTCACGAAATTCAGTCAGCATTTTCTGCGGCAGAGCGCGTGTTTGCCATCCTTGATGAAGAACCTGAAAAGGCAGATACAAAAGATGCGAAAGAGCTTAAAGAGGTTAAAGGCGATGTTGCGCTTCGAGACGTAACGTTTGGTTATACCGAAAACAAAACGGTGCTTAAAAATGTATCGGTAAACGCTAAAAAGGGACAAACGGTGGCTATAGTAGGCCCTACAGGTGCGGGCAAAACTACCATCATCAATTTACTTATGCGGTTTTACGATATCGAAAGCGGAGAAATACTGATAGACGGTATTTCCTCTGTCGAGTTAAAACGTTCAGATTTGCGCCTTGCCTTTAATATGGTGCTTCAGGACACGTGGCTTTTCTGCGGTACGATATATGATAATATCGTCTACGGCAGAGAGGACGCAACTCCTGAAGAAGTTTATGCGGCGGCAAAGGATGCAAGGATTGACACCTTTATTGAAAGTCTGCCCGATGGGTACAACACAGTGCTTTCAGATGATGGTGTAAACATCTCAAAGGGTCAAAAACAGCTTATCACCATAGCCCGTGCATTTCTTTCAAAAGCGCCAATTCTAATTCTTGACGAAGCAACCTCAAATGTTGATTCGCGCACCGAGATACAAATCCAAAACGCAATGACTGCTCTTATGGAGAATAAAACCTGCTTTATCATTGCTCACCGACTTTCCACCATTCAAAGTGCGGACACTATTTTAGTAGTAAAAGACGGCGCAATTATAGAGCAAGGCAACCATGATGAACTTATAAGTCAAGGCGGTTTCTACTACTCATTATATCATTCACAGTTTAGTTAAAGAAAAGCGTGTGCATAAAATAGCACACGCTTTGTCTTTACGCCGATTTTTTCTTGCGTTTCGGCTTATCGGGTTCGATAAGTTGCTTGTTGAGTTCAATATACTCAACAACTTGCATATAAGCATCATAAAACTTGAATACAATCTCGATATCTCCGCCCTCGTGTACGAAAATCTCTTCTATTAGTTCAGTTACTATCGGTCTTGTTAAAGCCTCAATATTGCCGTATTTCTTAAAATGCGCTACAAAGTCGTTATCTTCGTTGATACCGTTTTTGAATTGCTCTGCCGATTTGGTAAGTCCGGCAATTTTTTCGTCAATAACTCTAAGTCTCTCATTAAGACGTTCCTTTAACATTTGATATTCATCCATTGTAATAACGCCACTTTTCCAATCAGGATAAAGGTCAGTAAGCATCGTTACCAATTTTTCGCGTTCAGATACTTGCGTTTTGAGTGCCTTTTGAAGATGAGTTGATTCACTTTTTCGTTTAGCATTATTATTAATCAAATCTAACATATCGCTCATCGTAACCGCAGTATTAATCATATTTTGAATACTCAAAAAAACCGCTTCTTCTAATTTGTCAATGCGTATGGTATGGTTTGTGCAGGCTGATTTTTTCATCTTTCGTGCCGTAACACAACGGTAATAATGATAAGTGCCATAAGTGTGCTGATTGGTCTTTTTGTTCATCACACGCTTACAGTCTGCACACCGCACAAGCCCTGAAAACAAATCAACGTTTTTCTTTTTAGGACTCTTACGAATACTCTTGTTAAAGAGCGCCTGTGCGTTGTCAAAAGTTTCATGACTGATAATAGGCTCATGGGTTCCCTCAACAATAATCCACTCGTCCTTAGGTATTGCACGGCACTGCTTAATTTTATAACTGTAGGTAGTATTTTTGCCTTGCACCATATCACCGACATACATTCGGTTTTGCAAAATTCGG
>JAZOLY010000028.1:0-45012 GCA_045653445.1 Acutalibacteraceae bacterium | reverse complement strand
AAGATATTGAAATTATGCTTGATTACAGTCAGAACAAGGTGGTTACCTTGGGGGAACTGACTCCTGAATGGTGGATAAAATGAAACTTTTAATCAGTGGACTTGTTAAGTTTTTATGTGGAATTTTACTTGTGGGACTCCTGATATTTTTGCCTGCAGGCAATTTGACTTTCCCTTGCGGTTGGCTTTTTATGGGGCTATTGTTTGTGCCTGTTTTTATATTAGGCATAGCGCTTTTTATAAAGGCGCCTCACCTGCTTGAAAAGCGACTTAACGGCAAAGAAAAGGAAGCCACACAAAAGGGTGTTGTAGCGTTGTCCGGACTTGTATTTCTTGGCGGTTTTATTGTGGCAGGGCTTGATTTTCGTTTCGGTTGGTCAAATATGCCCCTTGCCGTGACGGTAATTGCTTCGGTGATTTTTCTTATAACCTACGGACTGTATGCTGAGGTAATGAGAGAAAACGCCTATCTGTCACGCACCATTGAGGTGCAGGAAAATCAAAAGGTGGTTGACACGGGACTGTATGCCATAGTGCGCCACCCTATGTACGCAGTGACAGTGTTAATGTTTTTGGCAATTCCGCTGATACTCGGCTCTTGGTGGGCGTTTTTGGTATTCTCGCCCTACCCCGCTATTATTGTGGTGAGAATTCTCAACGAGGAAAAGGTGCTATCAGAGCAACTTGAGGGCTATGAGGAGTATAAGAAAAAGGTAAAATACCGACTTGTGCCATTTTTGTGGTAAGTAAAAAGGCTTCCTTTACGGAAGCCTTTTTTGTTTAAAACACAATTGTATATTCAAGAATGGTGTTGCTTTCAGACATTGCCTCACTTGTTACAGACCTACTCATTCCGCAGTTTATCTGCGTAAGCGATGCATCGATTTTTTGTGCATCACTTACTTTTATACCTGATGAATTACCGTACTGTAATGAATATGTTTTGGATAAAATCTTGTTTTCATTACTTGGATTTAATCTCATTTTAATAAGAGCATTTATATCGCTTTCATTCTTAAAATACACAAGCTTTGGCTCAACGGAAGTTTCATTTCCGCCAAAATCAATCTTTGCCGCAACCTCAACACCTGTAAACTCATTGCTTGCTCTTGACGATGAAAACTCTCCATTAGCTTTACCAATACATCGTTTACTTGCTCCACCACTTACCGAACTGCTTTGACTTTGCGCGATTCTTTGATTTCCTTTCAAAACAATTTCAACGTGTTTTGCACCTAATGCCTGTGCTACAGTGGTCAATTCATCCACTCGCACTTTTTTCAGGTAAGCAAAATATTCATCAAGTTTTACATAAAGATTGCTAAAGCAAGGGTCAACATAATACACTGCATCTTCAAGAATCGGGTAAAACGTTATATCTAACAAATTAACAAACTCACGATAAACATTAAGGATTTTCGCCTCTTTGCCTGTCAAAAAGCCAACCGCACCCTCACAAGCCTTGTTTTCTTTACGCTTATCATAATCAACAATATGTATTAGTGCAGGCAAAACGAAGTCAGGTGCTAAAAGTTCTTCTTTATATATAGGGCAAAGACGCTTTTTGTCGTTGTCATATTTCATTTGATCCAAACGCTCATTAAGTTGCTCGCTACCCTCTTTAACATTTTCTGCAACTGTTATAGCCGCATTTTTCGTTGCCTCACCTATATTAGAAACCGTACTTTTTGTAGCATTTCCAACTGTATTAGCAATATTTAACAATTTTTCTTTAGATATTTTTTTAAATTCCATTGTACTAATCCCTTCAGTTGTTACGGATAATATGGGTTAGGCTTAAATAGTAAAAATATTAAATCAAAAATCAAACCTATGCCAAACAATCCGCCTGTAATAACATAAACAATACCCAGCAAAATTCTGCCTTCGTAAAATTTATGTGCACCTATAACACCTAAAAACAAACACAGAAAAAATGATACCCATTTACTTTTTGCCATAACCATCATCCTTGCTTATAAACAATCTCGTATTCTACACCATTAATTTCGCCTATCTTTTTTATGTAATTTTCAATCAATTCTTTTGCCCTTGCTTCAGCCTTTTTAAACAGTGACGCATTTTTAGATACCGCCTCTTTAGTATCTTTTTGACCTATTGTCATAGCTTCGCTCTGTTCTTCTGTAGTAATTTTATTCTTAAAGAACAAACCGTCTTCTGATGCTACATAAGATTTTTTATTAAATGTTTCCTCTTTAATTCCAATAGATAATATTTCTACTTTAGGCATAGTAACAGTAACTTTCTCACCCGAAATATCTATTTTAAGCTTTGTCATATCAACACCTAAGGTCGCTTCTGCTTCATATTCAATCCACATTTTCCTGTCTTTTTGGAAGATGTTATCTGCTTTTTTATTGATTTCAGCAACATTGTTATAAAAGCATTTTATAGTGCCTAATTCACAAACTGCACGAATTTCTTCTTCTTTTAACTCTACTGTTTCTTTATTTGTGCAAGAGCAAAAACTACACGTCATAACAATTAGTAGGAATATTGATAATATGTGTTTCATTATTTAGCCTCCTTTTTGTAGTCGTCAATATATAAAACCTCTATAGTCTGTCCCTTTTCGAGTTGTTTTTCAAAGGGTTTTGAAAGTGCTGTTAAAGTTTCAATTGCACTTTCTTTTGCTGTCTTGAAAAGGCTTTTGTTATTATTAGCTTTTTCCTTTAAATCTTTTTGACACGCTTTATATGCCTCTTGGTATGTATTTTCAGTATCATATTTTTTCTTTGTGAAAATAAAACTCATTTTTGTGTCAACATCAACATCTTGAACTTCTATTTTAGGAACAACAACTGTTATTCCTTTTTTTGTGCTGATAATTTCAACGTTTTGAATATCAAAACCTGATTTTACAGTTCCTTTGTATTTAGCATAATATTTTACAACTTCTTTGGCTTTTTTGCCTTCGGTTCCTTTAACGGTTACTATTGAGTTGTATGTGTATTCAGCGGTTGTAAACTCAGATATTTCTATTACCTCTTTTAACGCTGTTTCAACACTGATTGCAGTCTTACCTGATGGTGCAAAAATCACTGTGCATATTGCTAAGATAATAGCCACAACTATTATGCCAGCCAATACACCCTTACTCATCTTGCGAGTTTTATTAGTTTCTTGTTCCTGAACTTTTCCTTGTTTTTCTTCTACCATAATAAATCTCCTTTTTGTTTATTGAATACACGTTTTCATAACACACGTTGTAAATTTCGCGAATTTTACAACGCATATTATAAAGGGGAATAAAAAAGTGCACCCCAACAAGAGATGCACCGAAAAAATGTACCCCTCATTGTTGCTACACAATCTCTCCCGTCAAGGTATGAGTTAAAAGGGAAACACTTTTTACCAAAGTATTTTCCCTTGACAAGAAAAACATATTCAGATTGTGTAGCAACAAAATTATAACACACATATAAAGTTTTGGCAATAAAATTATTTGTGGTACTGATGCAACTTATCCAAAACAAAATAATATTGAGAAAAAAGCTAATAAGTGTTATACTTATAATAAAGGAGCGGATGACATATGAAACTCAAAATCGCACTGCTTCAGATTGCGCCTTGCGGCTCGTTGGAGGCAAACAGACTTCGTGGTGTTGAGACTTGCAGACAAGCCAAAGAGATGGGAGCAGACATTGCTCTCTTCCCTGAAATGTGGAGCAACGGCTACGATATTTATGAGCGCCCTGCTGAAATCTGGGTTCAGGATGCCATTGCCGCTGACAGTGATTTTGTTGCTGATTTTGGTGCACTGGCAAAAGAACTCAATATGGCAATCGGTATCACCTTGCTTGAAAAACACGAAAGTGCGCCGCGCAACACCTTGGTGCTTTTTGACCGCTTTGGCAACAGAAAACTGACCTACGCCAAGGTACACACCTGCGACTTTGGAGCAGAGAAAGAACTTACTCCCGGTGAGGATTTTTACGTAGCAGAGCTTGATACGGAACAAGGCATAATAAACGTGGGCGCTATGATTTGTTATGACCGAGAATTTCCCGAAAGCGCCCGAATTCTTATGCTTAAAGGCGCCGAGTTAATTCTTGTGCCCAATGCCTGCCCTATGGAAATCAACCGTCTGTCTCAATTGCGAGGCAGAGCTTATGAGAATATGACGGCAATTGCCACCTGCAACTATCCCGACAGCGTGCCTGATTGCAACGGCGGCTCTTCCCTCTTTGACGGAGTGGCTTATCTGCCTGAACTTGAGGGGTCAAGGGATACCTGCATCCTGCAAGCAGGCGGTGAAGATGGCATTTATATTGCCCAGCTTGATGTGGATATGCTTCGTAAATACCGCAGTGAAGAAGTGCACGGCAATGCCTACCGCCGTCCGCAAAAGTACGGAATTTTGACCGAAACAGGTGTGAAAGAGCCCTTTATCAGAGAGGATTACAGAAAACAACTTTGACGCTATTGTGAAATAAGGATGAATTATGATATTTGAAACGAAACGGTGCCATATCACAAGCGCAATACAATAAAAGCTTTGGCGATTTGCAGATTTTGATGAATATGCAAAATGTTAAACAAAAGGCTTGACCCTTACGTTGCGTTATGGTTTATACTGTGTTTTGTGAGGTGATTTGCTGTGAAAATGCAAATAAACGAGTTCGCAAAACTTACGGGAGTCAGTGTGCGCACACTGCACTATTACGATGAAATAGGGCTCTTAAAGCCTGCCTTTGTGGACGTACAAAACGGATACAGATTTTATGACGAAAAATCTATCAGCCGAATGCAAGAGATACTGTTTTACCGCGAACTTGATTTCTCGCTTAAAGCCATTTCAGAGATTTTGTCATCTCCTGATTACGATAAGAAAAAGGCACTTGCCGAGCAACGAAAACTCTTAATTCTCAAAAAGGAACGGTTAGAGAAAATTATAAATGCTTTGGACGGTGCCGAGAAAGGAAAGATTATAATGACTGCGTTTGATAACAGCAATTATGAAACTGCTCGCAAGCAGTACGAAGCAGAGGCAAAAGAGCGCTTTGGAAACACAGATGCCTATAAAGAGCAGGTTGAAAAAACCGCTAACTACTCTGAAAGTAAATGGCAAAATGTAAACGACGGTTTGATGTTGGTTTTTGCAAAATTTTCAGAGTGTATGAAAAATGGTAACAGCGCAGACTCAAATAAGGCGCAAGCCCTTGTTAAAGAACTGCAGGATTACATCACCGATAATTACTACACCTGCTCAAAAGAAATCTTGGCAGGTCTCGGTCAGATGTATGTGGCTGACGAGCGATTTAAAAACAATATTGACAAACAGGGCGACGGCACGGCTGAATTTGTTCAAAAATCAATAGAAATATTTTGCAAATAATTAAGCAAACATCCCATTGGAACTATATAATTCTAATGGGTTGTTTACTATTTATAGCCGTTTCCTATTTACATCCTTTGAAAAAAGTAGTATACTGTCGAATGAGGGGTGATAAAAATGGACTCGGTAATATATAATCCGTTAGAAGAATTTGAAATCAAATATAAAAATGTGCATCTTGAAAATGCCAACAGATTTTTTGAAAAGCTTGTTCAGCAGTCGGGTGTTGATATTGAACAAAACCGCAAGACTGTAAAGCAGTATAACGAGCTTAAGGAAAACCTGTCAAAATTAAAGAAAAAATTAAATTGGCGCAGATTTTTCAGAGTTTTAATGTGCATTACAATTTTACTAATTCCCGTTGTTGTTTTGAAAATGACACCTAAAATCAAAGAGTTAAGAAGCCAGATTGAAGAGGCTGACAAGCGTGCAGACCAACTGCTTAAAGATGCAAAAGGTCAGATGCTTCCCCTTAACAAGCTTTTTACCGACAGAGATGCTTTGAGCTTAATCGAATCCACCATTCCCCTTATAACCTTTGACAAATGCTTGTCCGTAAAGCAGGAAGCAGATATGAAAATCAACTATGATTTCTGCGAATACGACGAATATGAGCAGTCAACCCTTGACGCGTTGGCAGGAAATTATAACGGAAACCCGTTTTTGTTTGAAAATAAGGTTATTCACACTATGGGCACCGAAACCTATCACGGCTACAAAACAATCAGATGGACTGAAACCTATCGGGACAGTGACGGCAGAATGAAAACCCGCTCACGCTCTCAGACACTTCACGCCGAGGTTACCAAGCCCAAACCCTTTTATAATACGAGGGTTATTCTTAATTACTGCGCACAGGGCGGACCCGACCTATCGTTTAGCAGAGACGCCACCCACCTTGAGCAAAAAAGCGAAAAGGAAATTGAAAAGTATGTAAAACGGGGCGAAAAAAAGCTGAAGAAAAAGACCGACAAGGCTATAAAGGGTGACGGCGACTTTATGAGTATGTCTAACTCTGATTTTGAGGTTCTTTTCGACGCTTTGGACCGAACCAACGAGGTTCAGTTCAGAACTCTGTTTACCCCGTTGGCTCAAACCAATATGGTTGATTTGATTTTATCCAAGGTTGGCTACGGTGATGACTTTGCCTTTGTAAAAACCAACCGCACCAACCGAATCATATCTAACCACAGTCAAGGCAGAGCGATAAATCTGATGCCTGTTAATTACATATCATACTCATACGATATTATTAAAGAAAATTTCATAGGCAAAAATATGGAGTTTTTCAAAGCGGTGTATTTCGATTTTGCGCCTCTTTTGGCTATTCCGATGTATCAGGAAAGGCCTGTTCATTCCCTTAAGCCTATTCCCGACTATTCTCAGATTTACTCCCTTAAGGAGTGCGAGGCGTTGGCAAATGCAGTGGACTATGAACACGTAGTTCACCCCGACACAAAAACTCAGGCAATTTTGAAATCCACCTTTGTTGCCTCAAAAGATAATATTGATGAAACCTGCATATCCGCATATTCCTACGATATAGAAAAAAGGGTGGATATCGTTTCCGTTCGCGGTGACGACGGATATTATCACGACGTGCCTGTTGAGTGGGATGAATACCTGCCTCTTGAAGCACACAACAACTTCTTTATTTCAACCAATGAAATAGCAGAAGGCAAATCAGTTATTGCAAGGCGTAACGGCTTGTGCATATTTAATTCTTAATCAGTAAAGGAGAAATAGAAATGGCAAATCAGTTAGATGAACTCAATCCCGAAGTAAGAGAAGAAGGCCTTGACACCAATGTTATTGTAAAGAAAATTCCCGCCGAGGTTGGCGCAGGCTCAAAATTATTTGAAATTATGTTGTGGGTGTGTGGCATCCTTCCCGGCGTAATCTTCCTGTTTATGAAAGTAAGCGCACAAAAGCATTTTGACCAGCTTCAGCAGAAAATTCAGCGAAACGCTTCTCAGATAGACAATTATCTTGAGCAGAGAGTTATGGTGCTTCAGAATTGCGCACGCCTTTTGGAAAAAGCTATCGACCTTGACAAGAGTACCTTTGAAAACATCGCAAAATTTCGCTCCGGCAACAGCGGTGATTCAGACAGCGACCGTAATGAATTGGGCGGACAAATCGAGACTATGTCACGAGATATAAACGTGGCCGTCGAGAATTATCCCGACCTTCAGGCTCACCGTGAAATTGCTGATGCAATGCAACAAAATATGTACTTGCAGAGAGAAATCACCGCCGCAAGAGAACTCTATAACGACACCATCAATCAGTGGAACAGAGATATTTTTGCTTGGCCCACCAAGAAAATTGTTGCTGCTAAAAATGGTTATACCACCCGTATTCCCTTTGCTGCATCCAAGGAAATTAAGGAAAAGGCAAAGTCCGTTTTCTTCTAAAATTACATATAAACGCCTCTCGTTAACGGGAGGCGTTTTTTGTGTGCTAAAGCATCAATTCAAATTAAAAAGCAGGAAACCTTAACTTTTTTGTATGTTTACTATAAAAAAGAAAATGCCGATTTCGGCATTTTATGAAATTTTATAAATTCGTCTGCGAAGCAGACACCGAACTTCTTCACTATTACATATTACTTATTACTTCCCAAAAATCCTCTATGAAAAATCGCAGAGAATAGTGAAGAGTGAAAAGTGAAGATTGAAAAAGTAAAAATCCCCATTCTTGCGAATGAGGATTTTTGGTCGAGGTGACAGGGCTCGAACCTGCGGCATCTAGTTCCCAAAACTAGTGCGCTACCAACTGCGCCACACCTCGTTACGACCTATCTATTTTAATATATTGGCAGAGTTTTGTCAAGGGCAAATACAAATTTATTTTTTCATATTCACCCCTATTTTGCATATACTTTTCTAACAAGTGTGGGAGTGGTGATATGAAAAACAAGTTGGCGTTTTGGCAAATTGGCGGATTCGTTTTTACGGGGATAACGGGGACTTTGCTCCATTTTTTATTCGACTGGTCGGGCAAAAGCCCTTTTGTTGCGCTCTTTTCAGCGGTAAATGAGTCCATTTGGGAGCATATGAAACTGCTCTTTGTTCCATTGCTGATATTTGCATTGTTTGAAATCCGATTTTTAAAAAACAAATACCCAAATTTTTGGTGCGGTAAACTGTTCGGGACGCTTTTGGGGTTATTGGTCATTCCCACCTTATATTACACCTACACGGGTGCTTTTGGAGTTAATGCCGATTGGTTTAACATTACTATATACTTTATTTCGGCGGCTGTAGTATTTTTTGCAGAGTGGATTTTTATCAAAAACGGGTTTAAATGCCTGATTTCCCCCACTCTTTCACTGATTGTTTTGTTGCTAATAGGCTTTGCCTTTATTCTGCTTACCTTTTTCCCAATTCACATTCCGTTGTTTCAAGACCCCTTATCAAAACTTTACGGGATATGAAAAACTGCTCCCACTTGAGTGGGAGCAGTTACACTTTAAAAAGCAATTACGCCTAAATGTTCAAGCAAAATCTTAACGCCGATGAGCACCAAAATCACACCGCCCGCAAACTCTGCCTTGCTTTTAAATCGGGCGCCGAAACGGTTGCCGATTGCAACGCCACCGTAGGAGAATCCAAAGGTCACTGCGGCAATGAGGATAACTGCAAGACCTGTTTCGGCAAGTTGCATCTTAAGAGTGGCAAAGGTAATGCCAACTGCCAGGGCGTCGATACTTGTTGCAATGGCGAGCATAAACACATCCTTTATATCAAAGCCTGTGTCGCAACAGCCACACTCCTCTTCATCCTTTTTAAAGGCTTCAAGCACCATTTTGCTGCCGATAAACGCCAACAGTACAAAGGCAATCCAATGGTCAAAATCGGTGATATATGACTCGAACTGTTTGCCGAGCACCCAACCGATAAAGGGCATTAGTCCCTGGAATCCGCCAAAAAAGAGGGCAATAATTGCCGCCTGCTTATGATTTAATTTTTGCATATTAAGGCCCTTGCATATAGCCGCCGCAAAGGCATCCATCGAAAGACCGATTGCAGTTAAAATCAATTCAGCAATACCCAAAAATATCACTCCTTACAAGACCCATATGATACCACATTCACCCACCTTTGTCAAGCAAAGAGGCACTTGCACACCAATCCCATATGTGATATTATTTAGTTATGATGAAAAAAGATTTTTATGCCGAAGCAATACTGACAAATCAAATAAGTGACGAAAAATTGAGCCAAGCCTATGCTCTTATGAACGAAGACAGACGGCTAAGGTGTGATAAAATGCGCGCTGATGCCGATAAGCGTGCTTGCATTTGCGCCGATATGCTTATTCGCAAACTTGCAAAAGAGCATTTTGGTATGGATGAAAATGCGCTGATACTGTCTGCCGACGAAAACGGCAAGCCTTTTATCAAAGATGCGTCCTGCCACATCTCAATCAGTCACAGCGGTGAGGCAGTGCTTTGCGGAATATCCCATAATCCTATCGGCGTTGATATTGAAAAGATTTGTGACATACCACAAAAGATTGCCCAAAAGGTTGGAATGACCTTTGAAAGTGAGGAGCAATTTTTTCGGTTTTGGACTGCCGCAGAAAGTTACGGAAAGCTTTATGGCAAAGGTGTTTGGTGGGCGTTAAAGCAAGAATTTTTAAATGATGAAACCTGCCGATTTGAGCAAGTTCCCTGCCCGGACGGATACGTTGCCACAGTTTGTATAAAAAGATAAAAACCTATGTGTGACAATGCACACATAGGTTTTTTGTTTATTTTACTGTATAGCCTTGGTCGGTGACAACCTTTTTAAGCAGAGCCTCATCAACCTTATCTTTAAGAGTGACAACGGCGGTGCCTTTTTGATGACTAACCTCTGCTGAAGCAACCTGCGGCAACTGTTCAAGCACCTGCTTTACCCTTGCTTCACAGTGGGGGCACATCATTCCCTCAATATTAAGTGTAATTTCCATTTTGATTTTCTCCTTTTTAACATTAGTGAGTTTAACAAAATTAAGTCGCAAGGCGTTTGTGACCACGCAAAAGCTTGACAGACTCATTGCCGCCGCGGCAATCATTGGGCTTAACTGCCAGCCTAACAGTGACACAAACACTCCTGAAGCCAATGGTATGCACAGAGCATTATAGAAAAATGCCCAAAACAAATTTTGGTGTATATTGCGGAGGGTAGCCCTGCTTAATCTGACGGCAGACACCACATCACCCAGTCGGCTATTTATAAGCACCACCTGTGCTGCCTCGTTTGCTATATCGGTGCCTGCGCCGATTGCTATACCTATATCGGCAACTGTAAGGGCGGGCGCATCGTTAATACCGTCACCAACCATTGCAGTTTTGCCCTGTTCCATAAGCTCTGTTACTGCTTTAACCTTGCCGTCGGGCAATAAGTCGGCTTTCACCTCTGTTATGCCTACCTCTTTTGCTATTGCGGTTGCGGTGCGAGAGTTATCTCCGGTTAACACAACAACATTTATTCCCAATTTTTTCAGGTCGCTGACCGCCTGCTTGCTATCTTCCTTTACCTTATCTGCAACTGCAATAACACCCATCAGTTTTTCGTCTTTGGCAAATAGCATAGGGGTTTTGCCCTCGTCGGCAAGTCGTTCAAGGGTGGCAGTTACGTTTGAAGAAATTTCAATTCTTTCTGCCACAAAGTTATAATTACCGCAAAGAGCGTTTTCGCCCATATAAACTGCCGAAACGCCACCGCCTGCGTGGTTTTCAAAGTTAGAAACAGTTTGAGGAGTCAGTCCCAATTCCTCTGCTTTTTTAACCACCGCAGATGCCAATGGATGCTCGCTTTGCCGCTCAACAGAGCAGGCAAAAATCATCAATTCGTTTTGAGAGCAGTCCACAGGGATTATATCGGTTACAGACGGTTTGCCCTCTGTAACGGTGCCTGTTTTATCAAGGGCAACGTGTTTGATTTTGCCCGTTTGCTCAAGGGCAGTTGCCTGCTTAAAAAGTATGCCACGCTTAGCGCCAACTCCACTGCCAACCATTATAGCAACGGGGGTAGCAAGTCCCAAAGCGCACGGGCAACTTATTACAAGCACCGAAATTCCTCTTGCCAAGGCATCACCCATGGAGGCGTTTAAAAACAACCAGACTGCCGTTGTAATCACTGCAATAGAAATAACCACAGGCACAAACACGCCCGAAACCTTGTCGGCAATTCTTGCAATAGGCGCCTTGGTGGCAGAAGTGTCGTTGACAATGCGGATAATCTGTGCCAAGGTGGTATCTTCCCCCACCTTTAGCGCGCGGCACTGCATATATCCGTTAAGATTAACTGTGCCTGTGATAACGCTGTCCCCTGCTTTTTTGTCAACAGGTATGCTCTCACCCGTAATTGACGATTGGTCAAAGGTGCCTTGACCGTCGATTATTTCGCCGTCGACGGCTACACCTTCGCCTGATTTCAGAATAAATATATCCCCCACCTTTATCTGTGTGGCAGGTATAACCTTTTCTTGCCCGTTTATCAAAACTGTTACGGTTTTTGGAGCAAGATTTGCCAAAGATTTAAGAGCATCGGTGGTTTTGCCTTTTGAATAGGCTTCAAGCATTTTACCCACAGTTATCAAGGTCAAAATCATTGCCGCCGACTCATAATAAAGTCCGTGCAAAAGATGGGTTGCAGTGGCAACATCCCCCTTAATCTGTGCGAACAATATAGAAAAAGTCACCCACAGACTATACACAAAAGCGGTGCCTGCACCCATTGCCACAAGGGTATCCATATTAGGTGTACCTTTTAGTGCCGACTTAAATCCGTTTATAAAAAGCAAGCGATTTATAATCATTACCGCAAGGGTTAAAATCAGTTGAAGCGAGGCAATCACTATCGGGCTTTTTGGTATGGGTAGCCCCATCATCACGCCGCCCATTGACAGATACATAAGCACTGCCAAAAGCACTGCAGATGATATGAGACGCTTTTTAAAGCCATCGTTTTGTTGAGTTTTTGGTTGTGGGGAAGAAGCTGCCAAGGATGCCCCGTAGCCCGCTTGCTCAACGGCTGATATAACCGTTTGGGGCTCGGCATTTCCTTCCACTGACAGTGTGCCCGTAAGCAAATTTACCGAGCAGGACTCGACTCCTTGAAGTGAGGACACAGTCTTTTCCACTCGGGCACTGCAGGCGGCACAACTCATTCCTGTAACATTATATTTTTTCATTATTCACAATCCTACCATAGACTTATGCTTTAATTATATTCCCCAAAAAAGTGTGTGTCAAGCAAAGAAAAAGCCCGTGTGACAAGCACACGGGCAAAACTAAGCCTAAATTATTCAGCTTTTTGGTCTTTTAACATATCGCGAATTTCGGTAAGAAGGGAAATCTCGGTATCCTGTGCAATTTCTTCTGCTGCTTCCTCTGCCTCTTCCTCTTTCTTCTTAAGAGATGCCAATTTCTTTTCGGCATTCATTATAATGCGAAGCACGATGAAGATTGAAAGTGCGATAATGAGAAAGTCGATAATAGCCTGCAAGAAGTTGCCGTAGGTCATTGCAACCTCGGGAGTGACAACCTCGCCACCCTCCACAACGGCGGCTTTGAAAACCCATTTTAAATCTGTGAAATTAAGACTGCCTGTAGCAAGGCTGATAAGAGGAGTGATGATATCGGCAACCAATGATGATACGATTTTACCGAATGCACCACCTATTACAACACCGACTGCCATATCAAGAATATTACCCTTGAGTGCAAATGCTTTGAAATCTTCAATAAACTTTTTCATTTTTTACCATCCTTTCTTTTGTTATATTACTATTATATCAACACAAAACCTGTCGGTCAAGATAAAAAACTGCGAACTAATAAAGTTCGCAGTTTTAATAAGTGCAAAATTAGTCAGCAAAGCCGGATTCAACAAGAGCAACAAGACCGTCAACTGCATCTTGCTCGTCAGAGCCGTCTGCAATAACTTTGATGGTTGCGCCGCCAACTATACCAAGTGAAAGTACACCAAGCAAGCTTTTTGCATTTACGCGGCGGTCATCCTTTTCAACCCAAATAGATGATTTGTACTCGTTAGCTTTTTGAATAAAGAAGGTTGCGGGGCGAGCGTGAAGGCCCACCTTGTTGTTAACATTAACTTCTTTGTTGCACATTGGAATCGTTCCTCCTAAAATTACATTTACACTAAATTATTATCTTTTATTTTTCCGTTAAAGGCGGTAAAATATTCAAATCACGCCTTTGTAACATATTATACCACAACTTTTATTAAGGTCAACGAAATTCGGCTTTAATACAAAAAGTTCTATCTTGTAAACAAAAACACAGCCTACCGCAAGTCAAGCCCTTGTATAACTTGACAATAAGTAGGCTGTTTTTATTAGGCTATGTGCATATTGTACTATCTTTTTAATCTTTTTTATTCAATAATGACAGATATTTTTTGTCTTTTTCTGTAAGTTCGGCTTTTTCCAGCATATCAGGACGGCGCTTCAATGTTTCGGCAAGAGACATTTCGCGGCGCCATTTTTCGATATTTGCGTGGTGGCCCGAAAGCAAAACGTCAGGCACCTTTACCCCGTGCCATTCGGGAGGACGGGTGTACTGAGGGTACTCAAGCAGTGATGAAAAATGGCTTTCTTCAGTAAAGCATATATCGTCACTAAGCACGCCCTTGACCATACGGCAGACAGCATCGGTCAGTGCCAATGCAGGCAGTTCGCCCCCTGTAAGCACATAATCACCGATAGATATTTCCTCATCCACCAACTCGTCAATAATACGTTGGTCAACACCCTCGTAATGACCGCAGAGAATAACAAACCCTTCCGTTTGTGACAGTTCCACTGCACGCTGTTGGGTAAGGGTTTTGCCACGGGGTGACATATAAATCAGATGAGGACGGCTGCCACGCTGACGGCATATATCCTCAAAACAGTCGTGAATAGGTTGCGGTGCCATAATCATACCCATTCCGCCACCATAGGGAGCATCGTCAACCCTGCCGTGCTTATCGGTGGTGTATGGACGAATGTCAACACAGTTAATCTCAACCTTGCCTGCCGCTACTGCTCTGCCGATAATACTTTCGTGGGTGACGGCGTTGCACATATCGGGGAAAAGGGTCATTATATCAATCCTCATCGTCAAACAACCCCTTTAACGCGCGAATAGTGATAACGCCCTTTTCGGCATCAATACCCTGCACCACGTCGGGTATGGCAGGAATAAGCACTTCGCCCTTTTCGGTCTTAATATGCCAAACGTCGTTGGCACCTGTTTGGGAAACATCTGAAAGAATGCCGTACTCTTTGTCTGAATCGGCATCAATAACCTTGCAGTCAATCAAATCCTGAACAAAGTAGGCTCCCTCTTCAAGTTTGGCATCCTTGCGGGAGATATAAAGCACCTTGTTGCGCAGTTTTTCCGCCTGCTCAATGGTGTCAATTCCATCTGCCTTAAGAATAACCATATTGCCGTGGGCTCTTGAACGGACAACCTTTATATATTCCTCGCCCTTGTCGTCAAGATAAAGGCGCTTGAATTCGGTAAGAAATTCAGGCGAATCGCACCAAGGGTGCACTCTCATTTCGCCACGGACACCGTGTGTGCCTGTAATTTTGCCGGTTTCTAAAAAGGATTTTATCATAAAATCACCTTTACTTTAAAATCTGTAACAAAAAAGGGTGGATTAAGCCACCCCTTTATGCTACTCGAGATTAGTCAATTTCGACCATAATCTTTTGTTCTGCACGGTTTGCAACAGAGCGCATAATCGTGCGGATTTCCTTTGCGATGCGGCCTTGCTTACCGATTACTCTGCCCATATCTTCCTCTGCTACGTGCAGGTGATAAACTACAACCTGCTCGGCATTGGGGGCATCAACGGTAACCTGAACTGCATCGGGATTGCGGACTAAACCGCGAGCCATAGTTGCCAAAAGTTCTTGCATTAGAGGATACCTTCCTTTTTAAGCAAAGCCTTGACGGTATCGGTGGGCTGAGCGCCGTTGCCAATCCACTTTTTGATTGCTTCAGCGTCTACCTTAACCTCTGCGGGCTCGGTAAGAGGATTGTAATAACCTACCTCTTCAATAAAACGGCCATCGCGGGGGAATCTTGAATCCGCAACAACTACACGATAAAAAGGAGCCTTTTTAGCACCCATTCTGCGAAGTCTGATTTTTACTGCCATCTTTCGCACCTCCTGTAAATAGAATGATATATATTTCCATCGTTTTGGCGATGATAATACCTAATTAAAATCTTGGAAAACCGCCCGGCATATTGCCACCGGGGAAGCCACCGGGGAACCCGCCTCTGCCGTGACGCTTTTTGCCGCCGCCCTTCATTTGCTTAAACATTTTTTTCATTTGTTCATACTGATTTAAAAGACGGTTAACATCCTCTACCTTCATACCGCAACCTGCGGCAATTCGGCGTTTGCGGGATGCATTTATAATTTCGGGTTTTGAACGCTCGGCAGGAGTCATAGAATAGATTATAGACTCAACACGAAGTAACTGACGGTCATCAATATCCACGTCTCGAAGCTGACGTTCCATACCCGGTACCATTGAAAGCACCTGCTTTAAGGGACCCATTTTCTTAATTTGTTGGAACTGGGCAACCAAATCGTTAAGGTCAAACTTGTTTTCGTTAAGTTTGCGGGCAAGAGCCTCGGCTTCCTTTTCGTCGATTTGCTGTTCTGCCTTTTCGATAAGACTAAGCACGTCACCCATACCAAGAATACGGGATGCCATTCTGCCCGGATGGAATTCTTCAATATCGTCAAGTTTTTCGCCTGTACCAACATATTTAATAGGCTTGCCCGTTACAGCACGAACAGAAAGTGCCGCACCGCCACGGGTATCGCCGTCAAGTTTGGTAAGCAGAACACTGTCAATTTCAAGTAAATCGTTAAAGGCTTTGGCAACGTTAACTGCGTCCTGACCTGTCATTGAGTCAACAACAAGGATAATTTCGTCAGGCTCTGCCACATCCTTGATGCGCTTGATTTCGCCCATAAGCTCTTCATCAATGTGAAGTCGGCCTGCGGTATCGATAATAACAATATCGTTGCCGTAATCTTTAGCACGGGATATTGCCTGTTTAACGGTTTTTTCAGGCTTTTGGGTGCCTTGTTCAAAAACCTCGCACCCCGCCTGTGCGGCAACAACCTTTAACTGCTCAATAGCAGCAGGTCGGTAAATATCGCAACCTACAAGCAAAGGACGGTGGCCCTTTGACTTAAGCAGTTTGCCCAACTTTGCGGCGTGGGTAGTTTTACCTGAGCCTTGCAGACCGCTCATAAGAATAACGGTTGGCAGCTTTGACGACATATTAAGTCGGGTATGCTCGCCACCCATAAGTGCAGTCAATTCTTCATTAACAATCTTAACCACCATTTGACCGGGGGTTAAAGATTCCATTACACGCTCGCCGATGCATTTTTCGGTAACGGTTTTGGTAAAATCCTTGGCAACCTTATAGTTAACGTCTGCCTCAAGAAGTGCCATTCGCACCTCGCGCATTGCATCTTTTACGTCAGCCTCGTTAAGCTTGCCTTTTGAACGAAGACGCTTAAACGCGGCACTTAATTTATCGGATAAACCCTCAAACGCCATAAAAGCGCCCCCTTTTAATTATTCTTTAAGCAACCCGTCACAAAGACTGATTACCGATGACGTGTCACTTACCTCTGCCGCCTTGCGAATATCTTTTGCAATATTATAAACCGTCTGCATTTTGGCGGCAAAACCAAGCTTTTGCTCCATTTCGGTAAGCTGTGCAACGGCACGGCGGATTAAATCACGCACTGCCTGACGGGTGATACCCTCATTCTCGGCAATTTCGGCAAGAGACAAATCGTCACAGTAGTAATAGCCCACAACGTCACGCTGACGGGGAGTAAGCATATTGCCATAGGTGTCAAGCAAGGTGGCAACCGATAAATCTTTTGCCATAACCCAACACCCCCGAAAACAAGTGTGTAAAGTAAAAATGCTTTACACCTAAAGGTATTATACATAAACTTATCATATATGTCAAGAAAAAAATTAGTTGTCATTTAGTTAATAATAGTGTATAATAATGTTGTATTTTTGTACTCTTTGACAAATTATGTCTTTAAATCAGGAGGAAACGATATGCAATGGCCTAAAAGACGACCGGGTGACCGCTATGACGGTTACAGAATAAGAAAATTAGATGCCGTTTATCAGATTGTGCCCGCTATTATGCGCACACGTTTAGATTCACAGGTGTTTTTTGATTACAAGCTAGATATAACCGAACTTGAAAAATTTGTGCGAGAACAGCGTGAAAACGGCATGCCTAATTTACGTATGCTTCATATATTTATGGCGGCAATGCTTCGTATGATGTCTCAGTATCCCCGTCTTAACCGCTTCATTGCAGGCAAAAAGGTGTTTGCCCGCAACTGCTATTCCATATCTATTGCCATTAAGCGTTCGTTGTCCATAAATGATGAGGAAACTACTATTACCCCCGAGTTTGAGCCCACATTCACTCTGAAAGACGTAGTAAATCATATGGAAACCACCCTTAAAGAGCAGGTTTTTGACAAACGCGAAGAAGGTAATGCTACCGATTTGGTTGCGCGCACACTTGGTGCAATACCCACCTTTATTAAGGCAGGCTTTGTTGACCTTATGCGCAACCTTGACCAGATTGGTCTTATGCCCAAGTTTATAAACAAAGCCAGTCCTTTCCATGCAAGTATGTTTATTACCGACCTTGGCTCTTGCGGTATCGGTCCTATCTATCACCATTTGTATGAGTTTGGCACCTGCTCTGTATTTGTGGCTATGGGCAAAAAAGAAAGCGAGTATTACATCGACAAGGATGGCAATACTCAGCTTCGCAAATACATAAATATGAAGGTGGTTGCCGACGAGCGTATTTGCGACGGCTACTACTACGCCTCTGCTATGAAGGATTTGGCAAGACTTATCCGCCACCCCGAAAAGCTGCTCGTTCCCCCCGAAAAAGTGGTTATGGACGATTTGGGCAGACGGGTTAAATACAAAAAGGTTAAAAAGAAGAAGTAATTTAAAAGCCTCGTTTGGGTCACCCTTCATAAGAAGGGTGACCCGGTTATATTTGTGCTTCGCACAAGCGATATATCATATGATGCGATATGCATAAACGCGCGATATATGGCTTTCGCCATACTATGTAGCACAAATATAATATCGCAGAAGCCGAAGGCTTTTATATCGCTTTTGCAATACGCAAAAATATCGCTGTGAGACCTGTCTCACAATATCACTTGTTATTCTTGATTTGATGCATTAACTTTAAAGTATGTAACCTATTATGACACTTTCTATTACCGGAAGTGTCATTTTTTTGTAAAAGAAAAACAGAGACAACTTCTTATAAAGCGCCTCGTTTGTAACGAGGCTTTTTGTTATTCATTTTCAGTTGTGTCAATTGAAGCAGGCGTATCATTTACCGACTGCTCACCCTCTGCAGCCCGCTTTTTTAGTGAGTATGCAAAGGGATAGGTAAAAATCGTGGGAACAAACAGTATTGCACAAAGCACACCGATAGATCCGTACAGAATATTGCTGCTAAAAACATGGACAAAATCAAAGTTGTTAACAATCAAAAAATATAGACTGATGCTGACAGCAAAGGTTAAAATGGGGAAAATCACCTTTTTGTATATCAGGGTAACGACGATTGCTCTTGCCAAAATATAGCCGACAACCGCTATAAAAGCTACTCCCAAACCGCCGTAGGCTTCATATTCTCCCATGTTAACAAGCACTGCAATAACTAAATAGGCAACAACGTCAACGACAACGAGCACCCCCTATTTTAACAACTTTTGTAACACTTTCATTTAATCACCTTTTATATTATAGCTTTCATCTTTTAAAAAGTCAACTTTCTTGCATTTTGCGGTTGAATAAACAAAAGGCTTGGTGTATAATAAATCAAAAGATTTATTAAGTTGGGAGGGGTTATTGTGAAGAGCGTTTTATCTTTGCTTTTGTGCCTAAGCTTGCTTTTTTGCGCAGGCGGTTGCAGTGGCTCCGACTCAGCAAGCAATGTAAGAATTGCTATGGGCACTTTGCCCGTCAATATTGACCCCCAGCTTGCCGAAAGCGGTGAGGAGCTTGCCGTTGTGCGCAACTGCTTTGAGGGACTTTTCAGATTTGACGGCGGCAAAATCAAAAAAGCCGCTTGCAGTGATTATTCGGTAAGTGAGGACGGACTCACTTGGACTTTTACTTTGCGCAAAGGTGCAAAGTGGTCTGACGGCAAGGCGGTTACCGCAAAGGATTTTGTTTTTGGCATTCAGCGTGCCCTTAATCCCGATACTATTGCGCCTTTTGCCTCTTTGCTTTATTGCATTAAAGGTGGCGAAAGCGCTCTTAAGGGTGAGGCAGACCCATCCACTGCCGCAGTTTATGACAAGGGCGGCAAGGTGGTTATTGAACTTGTAAGCCCGCAAAAAGATTTGCCCGAAATTTTGTCAAAGGCTATGTGTATGCCCTGCCGTGAGGATGTTTTTACTACGGCAGGCGGTCGGTACGGTATGAGTTCGGAACTTATTGTGTGCAACGGCCCTTATTACCTTACTTCCATTGACAAGTCGGTTTATATTCTTAAAAACGAGCATTACAAGGGTGATTTTAAGCCCGTCTTCAACAAGACTGTGTTCACCTACGGCGCCACAGACAGTGAAAAAATCGAAAGTCTTTCCAACGATATTTCTGCTCTGTCCACCCTTTCGGGCAGTTCTATTGACGAAGCTAAGCAAGCAGGTCTTGATTTGACCTCCTTTAACGACACCGCTTGGATGGTGATTATAAATCCTGCCGCAAAGGTTGTGGGTGACTCTGCCGTGGCATCGGCACTAAAATCGGCGGTAGACAGTAATTCTTATGCCGATACACTGCCTACGGGTTTTGAAGTCTTTGGCGGTGTGGTGGCTCCCCGTCTTACTGTAAACGGCAAGGATTACCGCAGTAAAAAGGACGGTCTGCCCACCTTAAAAGCCAACAAAAATGCCCGCGACAAATTGGTTGCCGCGCTTAAAAGTTATTCGGGCAAAATGCCAACCCTTACTATGCTTTATCCTGACGGATATGAACTTAAATCCACTGCCGCCCGATTGGCTCAACAGTGGCAACAGCAACTTGGCGTAATCATAAATATTGAGGCGGTAGGCACCTCTGCACTTAACACACGTCTTGCCGCAGGTGATTATCAGCTTGCCCTTTGCTCTCTTTCAGCAGACGACGGCAACGCCGTATCGGCACTTCGCGCCTTTGCAGGTGAGGATGGCAATGGCAAATTTGGTTTTACTGCCGACAGTGTAACGGCGGCAATCGGCGTTACGGGCAGTGTCACTAAATCTCAGCTTGAGCAAGCAGAAAAAGAATTGCTTAAGGCTCCCCACGTTATGCCCGTTGCCATCAGCGGTCACTACTACGTTCACACCGATGATGCAGAAAAAATCGGTCTTGATATGCATCAAGGTGGCATTAAACTGTATAAATAACGGCATTGCCGTAATATAAAGGAGTGATTTCTATGACTAACTACAAAAATTGGCCCACAGCAATATCCACCGGCGACACATCTTTGGAGAATTTTCAGCGCTTTGCAAAAGCAAACGTAAAGGGCGTTGAGGTTAGTCTTAGATGGTTTGACTGGCACAGAGATTGGGAGGAAATTGCTGAGAATGCAAAAAAAGCAGGGGTTGAAATTATGTCTTACCATCTTCCCTTTGCAAATGAAATTAACATCGCCAATCTTCACGACGGTCGCAGACAGTTTGCAGTAACCGTACATAAAGAATTGATTGCAAACATTGCAAAATACGGCGTTAAGCGTTTTGTAGTACATCCCTCGGCAGAGCCTATTGAGGATGCCGACCGTGCAGAATCTATGAAGCAGGCTAAAAAATCTCTTGCTGAAATGGCAGAGTTTGCCGCTCAGTTTGACGCATACGTATGTGTTGAGGACTTGCCTCGCACCTGTCTCGGTCACGATGTTAAAGAGATGGTTGAGCTTGTTTCTGCTCACGACCGTTTGCGCGTTTGCTTTGACGTTAACCACCTTCTTACCGTTTACGGCGGCACCCATCTTGAGTTTGTTAAGCAGTTGGGTGACAAAATCATCACCACCCATATGAGTGACTATGACTTTGTTGACGAGCGCCACTATTTTGCAGGAGAGGGCGAAATCAATTGGGAAGAGTTAATCACCGCTATGGAAGAAGCCGATTACAACGGTCCATTCCTTTATGAAGGCGGATTTGGTCCCAGCAGTTATAAGCCCGAGACTCCCTACGGAACTATTGAGACCGCTCACGAGCGCGCAACCACCATTAAAAATTACACCGGCAAAAAATAATTGAAAAAGTTGATAAGCGCATCTTGTTAAAAGATGCGCTTTTTGTTACAATGGGTATATGAGGTGACATAAATGATTAAAGTTGTTCTTTGGGATATTGACGGCACTATTTTGGATTTTATTGCCGCTGAAAAAGAGGCTATCCGTAGCACCCTTGCTCTTTTTAATTTAGGCGAGG
The DNA here is from genome assembly GCA_045653445.1 of Acutalibacteraceae bacterium. GTDB lineage: Bacteria > Bacillota > Clostridia > Oscillospirales > Acutalibacteraceae > RGIG2206. The sequence continues at coordinate 23,104 of JAZOLY010000028.1, read as the reverse complement.
TTACCGATGAGGATATTAAAGATTATTCCGCAATTAACAAATCCTATTGGAAGCGGCTTGAGACAGGTGAATTAACCAAGCCTCAAATTCTTAAAGGCCGTTTTGTTGACTTTTTCAAATTAAAGGGAATTGAATTTGAGGATTTTGATGCCCTTAATGCCGAATATCAAGTGCGACTTGGTGACACCATATGCTTTTTTGATGATTCATTTAACATCATCAAAACTCTTAAAGGCAAGGTTAAACAATATGCCGTCACCAACGGTACAAAGGTAGCACAAGACCGAAAATTAGCAAAATCGGGGCTAATTGATTTGTTTGACGGCGTGTTTATATCGGAAGAAGTTGGCGCGGAAAAGCCATCACAAGTATTTTTTGACAAGGTTTTTGACCAAATAGGTCAATATGAAAAAGAGGAAGTTTTGATTGTGGGCGACTCCCTTTCAAGCGATATGCTTGGCGGTAACAATGCAGGTATCGTTTGTTGCTGGTATGACAGAGGAATTGACCAACTGCCCAACAACATAAGAATTGACTATCGCATTGATGACTTGCATAAGGTTTTGGATATTATCGGTTAAATAAGCATTTCGGCAAGCTCATCCAACGGCACATTTTTGCCCCTTACACACATTGTTTCGGCAAATGGCAGTTGCCCCGTTGCCTCCTTACTGTCAAGGATTGCCGCCGCAAGTTGCAGTCGGTTGTATCCTTGCAGCTGACCGAAACTGCCAAGATTAATGTTTTCGTTTTCAACAGAAATAAAGTCCCACCCTCGAGGAGCAAAAATCATTGCAGGCAGTGGCAAGGTGCCGCAGCCCGATATTCCGTCGGGTGCAATAATTACGCTTGTAACAGAGCAGTTTTGAGCGTTGTCGGTTATTACAGGAAATGCACCAAGAGTATCTATCAAACACTGTGCGCTTTGCTCGTATTGGTCTTTGCTTGCGGTGACTGCCGTTACCGTTTGGGCGCATCTCATAAGAGGGGTCAGAAGATGGGTGTACTTGCCCGATTTGTCAATCAGCATAACCGACAAGTTGTGATTGTGCTGTGATGCCTTTTCTATCACTTGCAATGCGCCTTGGGCAATCAACTGCCCCACCGCATTTTCGGTGGGATAACTTTGCAAAGGAATATTTTCGGGGAGGGTAACTCCCTCGGGCAAGACGATTTTTTCATTTTTTCCGATGGTGGAAACTATTTTATTCCACTCTATTCCCTTTGTGCAGGAAAGCTCTGCAATGCAGTAATTAACCGAGTTTGTACGGTGACCCGTCACCACTACTCCCGATGAAAAAAGTCGGGAAAAGAGTCCTCTTTTCTTTTTATAATTGCATTTTAACAAATAAAACATCATACCACTCCCTTTTGTTTAATACATTATTATGTAAGAAGTGAGCATAATAATGATTGCAGTTTACAAAAGAGTCGGCTTGGTGTAAAATAGATATATAAGGATGGTGATTATATGTCAGCACCGCTTGCCGACCGAATTCGCCCAAAAAATATAAGCGAGGTTGTGGGTCAGCATCATCTGTTGGATGAGGGCAGACCCTTGCGCCGTATTATTGATGGCGGTAAAATCCCTAATATGATATTCTACGGACCCTCGGGTGTAGGCAAAACCACTCTTGCCTCTATCATTGCAGAGCGCACCGATATGCGCTTGCACCGACTTAATGCTACCACCGCTTCTACCTCTGATTTGAAAGAGGTATTTAGTGAGATTGGCTCCATTGCCGCTATGGGTGGCATTTTGCTCTATCTTGACGAGATCCAGCATTACAATAAAAAGCAGCAACAAAGCTTGCTTGAATTTATCGAAAACGGAAGCGTAACTCTTATTGCATCCACCACAGAAAACCCCTATTTTTATATTTACAACGCTATTTTGTCACGCTCTACCGTTTTTGAATTTAAACCCGTTGACTCAAGCGATATCGAGGTTGCCGTAAAGCGCGCCGCAGAGCATCTGTCGGAAGAGATGCAAACGGCTATCTCTATCAGTGATGAGGCAGTAAAAATCATTGCCGCAGGTTGTGGCGGTGACGTGCGCAAGTCACTTAATGCTCTTGAACTGTGCGTACTGTCAGGTGACAGAGAGGATGACGGCTCAATTACTGTAACGGCAGAAATTGCCGAGGAGTTGTCTCAGCGCAGTTCAATGCGGTACGACCGTGACGGCGATGCTCACTATGACATTTTGTCGGCATTCCAAAAATCTATGCGAGGCAGTGATGTTGATGCCGCTCTTCACTATCTTGCGCGACTTCTGATTGCAGGTGACCTGCCAAGTGCTTGCCGCAGACTTATGGTGTGCGCCGCAGAGGACGTAGGGCTTGCCTACCCGCAGATTATACCCATCGTCAAATCTTGCGTTGATGCCGCCTTGCAGGTTGGCTTGCCCGAGGCGAGAATTCCTCTTGCCGATGCGGTAATTATGGTTGCATTGGCACCAAAATCCAATACGGGCATTTGCGCTATTGATGCCGCTTGGGCAGACATAGAGGCAGGTAAGGTGGGTAGCATCCCCTCTCACTTGCAGGACGGACACTATTCAGGTGCGCAAAAAATGGGTAAGGCTATCGGCTATCAGTACCCACACGATTTTCCTGACAAGTGGGTTAAGCAACAATACCTGCCCGATATACTTAAGGACGCAAAATATTACCGATTCGGTGACAACAAAAATGAACAGGCATTTTGTGCCTATTGGGAAAAGATAAAAGGTAAATAATCGGGTTTTTACCCAAAGGGTGATTTGATTGACCTTTGCTCCTTCCCGAAAGTTTTTGAGCGTTTTGCGATTAAGGCTTTTTCTTGGCGCGTTACCCATTGCCGCCATTTTGGGAATAACATATTTTTACGGTCAAATCCCCACGCTTGTTTGGAGCGTGGGGATTTTTGTGCCGTTAATTTTTGTGTGGACAGTTTATCTGCCTTTGCTTTGCAAACAGCAAAAAGCAGTGCTTGAAAAAGAGTCTTTGTGGGTTTACAAAGGAGTTATTATAAAAAGACGGCACGTCATTCCCTACTGCCGACCCTTGTACTGTAAAATTTGCAGTGGGCCAATCACTTGGCTTTTTGGAATTTGCACAGTGAAAATTCGGCTTGTTGGCGGTGATTTGTGTATAAACGGGCTTAGTTGCAAAGATGCTCTGTTTTTGGTCAGCAGTCTGGAGTCAAAATATGATAGGCAATAGTTTTACACCCCATCCTCTAACCGCTTTTAAGTATTTAAAACGGCTTTTACCCTTGCTGATTATTCCCGTAACAAGCAGTGTTTACCGTTATATTTTGCACGGTGTTAATTTTTCTGCCACCTTTTTTGATGTGCTTGGTGCTATACTTTCGGTTTTGTGGGCAAGGTTTGAATACAAAAGTATTTCGGTAAAAGTAAAAGACGGCAAACTGTTTATAAACAGTGGGTTTGTTTTCAAAAATCAGTGGAATATAAAGACAGACCGACTTACCGCCGTCTATACTCAGCGCACTTTTCTTTGTCTGCTTTTCGGAGCAGTAAAGGTTAGCATTGAGACTCAGGCAGGGCGAGGTAAAAAGCCCGACTTCGAGTTTTATGTAAACCAAAAGCAAGCCCGATCTTTCGTTGAGTGCATTACCGACTTTAAAGGCGCAAAACCTGTTAAATCATCCTTTTGGCAGAGTGTATTGCTTGCTTTATCAGAAACTTCCGCTTGGTCGGGGTTACTGCTTTTTGCCACTGCAATCAATTATTTGGGGCGCTTTTTAGGTCGGCAAATGGGTGCAGAGGTTTTAAGCCAACTGACCGATACCTTCAAAAAGGTGGGACTGATTATTCCGCCCATTACAGCCGCAATTGCGGGACTGATTTTGGTGGGATTTGTTTTGTCTTTTGGGGTAGCTATTGTGCATCATTTAAGCCACAGTGTTGAGCAGTCGGGCAAAATGCTCCATATTAAGCAAGGAATATTGCTTCGCAGTCACGCCTATATTTTTACCCACAACATCTCTTGTGCAGTAGCGGTAGGTTCTCCCGTTTTGCACTTTTTTGGCAGAAAAAACCTGCGCATCATTGTTGGGGGTTACGGCAACAAGCAAGAGGGTGAGTCGGTCTTGCCGGCCATAGAAAACGACATTGACTTTTTTGATAAAAATGGAGTTTTTTTAAATTGCCCAAAAAGAGCAAAAATAAGAGTAGTGAAAATTCCTCTAATTTTGACCGGTATTTGCCTGTTTTTGTTGGCGCTTTTTGTTTATAAAATGCCTCGCTTGGCTTTTTTGTGGGCAATCATATTTTTAAGCAGTGCCGTTATTTGCCTTTACCGATTAAGGATAAAACTTCACGGAGTTAAAAAAGGGTTTGCAGTTTTAGGTAGAAAGGCAAGAATATATCACCCAAAAAGGCTTACCCATTTTGATAGCAATACGCCTATGGAATGGATTGACTCCTTTGAAATAAGGCAGACGCCATTTGACCTCAATTACAAGGTTTGCACGCTTACAATGAAAACTTACAACAAAAAGAAAAGCCGCTTTGCAGCGGCTAATCTGGATTATTTTGAAACTATATCATTTTTAAAAGACGGGCATAAAACTGAGCGGTTTTAATCAGTGTTTCGATAGGAATACGCTCGTCGTTGCCGTGAATCATACCACGCTCTTCTTTTGAAAGGCGCATAGCAGAGAAGCGGTAAACCTTATCGGTTATGCGGCAGTAGTGACGGGAGTCACTGCAAGCCATCATCAGATAGGGAGATACGATTGCATCGGACCAAGTTGAGCGAATTGCAGTACAGAGAGTCTGCCATCCCTCATTGTTTGTATCTGAACAGATTGAGGGGTTCATTCCGTTAACAAGGGTGATGTTTATCTCATCATTTGCTACCGTCTTTTTAAGGTATTTTATTGCACTGTCAATGGTGTCGTCACCTAAAAGACGCATATTAACGCCGAATTTTGCACGTGGCGGCAAGACGTTATAGGCATCGCTGCCCTCCATACGAGTTACGGCAACGGTGGTGCGCATCATAGCGTTAAGTTCACCGCCCGACATCTTGCATATCATATCAAGAAGGGGCAAAAAGCACCACAGATTTGCAAAAATCATACGGTACAGAAAGCTTGAATGTCTGCCCAAGGTGTCAAACATCAAGGCAACGGGTTTTGCAAGTTGGCACTTGAATGGGTTTGCCTCAATTTTTGTAACCGCCTGACTGAGTTTGCCTAAGTTGGAATGAATTGGAGGGGTTGAGGCGTGACCGCCATTTGACTCAAGGGTAAAGTCAAGGTTGACGCCGCCTTTTTCGGCAACTCCGATAAGAGCACATTCACTTTTAACGCCGGGAAAAACATTCTCAACCACTGCGCCACCCTCGTCAAGCACCATTGCGGGAGTAATCCCATTTTGCTCAAGATAGGTAACAATATCGGCACAGGAGTTGCCGTCAATTTCTTCCTCGCCTGAAAAAGAGAGATACAAATCGTTTTTGGGGCAATATCCCTCTTTAAGCAGATGCTCAAGGGATTCCATTATTCCGCAAAGGGTACCTTTGGTGTCAAGGGTACCTCTGCCCCAAATACAGTTGTCCTCTATAACACCCTCAAAAGCGGGTTTTGACCAACCTTTTTCATCCACAGGCACCACGTCGTAGTGTGCCATAAGGACTGTGGGAGCCTTGTCCGACTGCCCTTTAAGATGATACAAAAGACCTGTTTTGCCGATTTTTTCAAAGGTGCAAGCAGAGTGAATGGTGGGATACCTGTCACCAAGCAAATTGACAAATCGGTCAAACTCACTCCACTCCACCAAGGATTCGTCGCGGTTTGAGACAGTACGGCAACGAATCATATCCACCATATTGGCAACGATTTTTTCATTGTCAAGCGGGACGTCTTCACCCTTTATTTCGGGTAAAGATTCAGGTTTAAATCGCAAAGTGCGGATTAAAATCACTGTAATGAATATAAGCAGTGCAACGCCTAATGCCCCACCGATATATGCCCAGAGCATCAAATCCATCCTTTCTTATACATAATGCGGGAGGATACCAAGGCAACAATAACGCCAACAGTAACAAGTATGCCAACTGCATCAGAAAGTGTGGGGAAGCAAATGAAAAGGGTTACCATAAACACAAGCGGAACAATGGACAATTTCCAATTTTTGCTTACATATACCACTGCCAATCCGCCAAAAAGGGCAGGCAGAATATTGTCAAAGGCAGGCTTTAACACAGGTGATTCAATAACGGGGGCAACAAGTGAAAATAGCACAACACCCACAATAATAACAAGGGTGGTAACAATTGAACTGGTTGCAATTGCGATGGTAGAGATAACCTCACCCTCTTCACTGTCTGCTTTAACCTCTGCATTTTCCATTGCAGTAAGAGCGGCAGGCGCCTTGATGCTGGTAAGGTTGCCTGTTACAAAGGCAAGATATGTGCCGCCTATACCAAGCATGGGGGTGTAGGTTATAACTTCAATAACGCCCACAGTCCAGAAAATAGGTGCAACACCAAGAAGTCCTTTAAGAATGCTTGTGATTTCGGGCCAAGAGTTGTAGTAGACGCAAATTGCCACGGGAACCATAAGCACAAGTACAGCTGCAGACCATATCCAGATTTTGCCGATAGTATCAGTCTTTTTTAAGTAGTTACTCATTTATGTTCCCTCCTTTAACCGCCGATAACAGGTGTGATAAACACCGCAAACGTCATTGCGCAAAGCATACTGATTGCAATAGCGTAGTTTTCAAGCCATTTCATATTGCACTTTTTGATAAGCAGACCGCAAATTGCCATAACTGCGGCAGATACCAACAACACGAAGAAGGGAATCCATCCCTTTAAGCCGTCGTGAATATTGGCAAAAACCACGCCTAAAAAAGCAGATATCATACCCAAAAACAGAGAAGTCATAAAAATGTCGCTCCATTTTGGGTCCTTGCCCTTAATCTTAACCATTCCGCCGCGAATACCCTTCATAAGAATTGGAGGCAAAATAATACTTGGCAAAATTCCAAGAGTCATAACCCAAGCAATAGCCGAGTAAACCTTGGGGTCGGTAATAAGCTCGCCCAATTCTTTGATGCCAAATGAGTTGGCGGCGGCAGATGCGGCAGGCAGCTCGTAGGTCAATGCGCCGATAACGCTAAGTCTAATCCAAGGAAGCGGTATGCCAAGTGATTTTGCAAGCACTACAACACCCATAAGTATGGATATGGCGGGTGCAATAGTGAATATTGATGTTGATATAATAGTCTTTCTGAGTTTTGCAGTGCTCATTCCAAGCCTTTTGCCCTGACGATAAGCACGAACAAGAAAGTATACGGATTGCACAAGCACAAAGGCAATTACAATGATTGCAACTATGTACAAAAACGTGCTGTTTGGATTGAATTCCACAGTTATCTCCCCTTTTTCGTTAATATTGGTATTATATCAGTAATTGCCATCTTTTTCAACAGTATTTTATTGTGTTGCGCAGCAACATATTGCGCGAAAGGAGCAAGCATCTTCACGCCTCATCCGTCGGCTTCGCCGCCACCTTCTCCCACCGGAGAAGGCTTTTTTTGTTGCGAAGCAACATATCGAGCCGATAGGCATATCGAGTTTTGCTTGCAAAACATATCGAATTGCCAAAGGCAATATATCGAGCGAACAATGTTCGCATATTTTGCGCCTCATCCGTCGGCTTCGCCGACACCTTCTCCCACCGGAGAAGGCTTAGAAAAAACTCCCGACTCGGTGAGTCGAGAGTTTTTTGTTTATTCTTCGTCTATTTTTGCGGTGTCGATTACCTTTTGGGCAAGTTGTGAGGGCATTTCCTCATACCTTTCAAATGCAAGAGTGAACTCTGCTCTGCCCTGAGTTATGGAGCGCATTGCAGTGGAGAAGTCGTGCATTTCGCCCATTGGCACCTCTGCCACAACCTCGGTCAGTTTATTGCCCTGAGGATTCATACCAAGCACTCTGCCGCGGCGCTTATTTATATCGCCGATGGCATCACCCATCAAGTCGTCGGGCACAACAACATTCAGTGTGCCGATAGGCTCAAGAAGTACGGGTTTTGCCTGAGGCAAGCCTGTCTTATAAGCAATGGAAGCCGCCATCTTGAACGCCATTTCGGATGAGTCAACGGGGTGATATGAGCCGTCAACCAGAGTGGCTTTAAGTCCAACAACGGGGTAGCCTGCAAGGACACCTCTTACCGCAGAGTCGCGCAGACCTTTTTCAACTGCGGGGAAGTAATTCTTGGGAACTGCGCCACCAAAGACTTTTTCTTCAAAGAGCAGGTCAATGCCATCGTATGGCTCAAACTCAATCCAAACATCACCAAATTGACCGTGACCGCCCGACTGTTTCTTATGTCTGCCTTGAACCTTAACCTTGCCCTTGATGGCTTCGCGGTAGGCTACACGAGGCACCTCAAGGCGCATCTCGGCAGCAAATTTGGTCTTCAGACGGCTTGCAATAACATCAAGGTGGGATTCACCCATACCTGACAAAATCTGCTCGCCCGTTTCTTCATTAAGAGCAAAGGATACGGTTGGATCTTCCTCTATCATACGGATAAGTCCGCTTGCAATCTTTTCTTCGTCACCCTTCTTAACGGCGTAAACTGCCATTGAAAGACAAGGATTGGGGTAATCAATACCCTCAAGGGTAACCTTTGCGGAAGCACTGCAAAGTGTATCACCCGTGCGGACATCACCAAGTTTTGCAACTGCGCCGATATCACCTGCCACAATCTTGTCGGCATCTTCCTGCTTGCCGCCGCGGAGGTAGACAGGCTTGCCTATGCGCACCTCTTCCCCTGTGCGAGAGTTAACAAGAGATGCGGATGCGCCGATTGCGCCAGACACAACCTTGAACATTGAAAGTTTGCCAACAAAGGGGTCGGCAACGGTGCGGAAAACGATAGCCGCAGTGTCATTTGACTCTTTATATTCGGGAGAATCGGTGGCAGAGGGCATAATGCGAGCAATCATATCAAGAGTAAGGTCCATTCCCTCGCAAATTTGCTGTGCACCCGCAAAAACAGGGATTATTTCGCCCGAAAGGATACCTGCTCTGAGTCCGCCGATAATTTCTTCAGGGGTAAAGGCTTCACCACCGAAATATTTTTCCATCAAAGCCTCGTCCTGTGAGGCAACTGCTTCGTTAAGTAAGTCAAACAAACCGCCGATGCCGCTGTCAAGAGGCAGCGGTACCTCGTTGCGCTTGCCGTCGGTATATGTATAAGCCTTGCCTGCCACAAGGTCAACGTAGCCTTTTAACTTATCAGCCTCATAGAAAGGCGCGATAACAGGGCAAATCTGTGCACCAAAGGCACCTGTCAAACTGTTAAGAACTTTATTATAAGCGGCGTGTGCCGAATCTAACTTTCCAATGAAAAAGGCGTGAGGAAGCCCGTTTTTAACACAAAGGTCGTGTGCCTTTTGTGCACCAACATTAAGACCTGATTTACTTGAAAGGACTATTACTGCACTGTCGGCGGCGCGCACTGCCTCGTGCATACCTGCCGCAAAATCGAAAAGACCGGGTGCGTCGATAAGATTATACTTACAGTCACCGTACTCCATAGCGCATACAGATGTAAACAATGATACCTTGCGCTTTCTTTCTTCGGCGTCGCTATCCATAAACAAGGTGCCGTCAACCGATTTGCCCATACGCTCAACCATACCGCCAAGCAGCAATGCTGCTTCGGCAAAGGTGCTCTTGCCACTGCCAGCGTGGCCAAGCAAGGCAATGTTACGGATTTTTTCGGGGGTGTACTGTTTCATAATAATCATATCCTTTCCGGCTTTTTAGTTGCCGCTTAAATTTAATTAAGGGTCTTGCCTTTTGATTGTTAGTATTATAACATATTGCACAAAAGATTTCAAGATATTTTATAAAATATATGTGAAATGTGCAAGAAAAGTCGCTTTTTAGTGTAATTATAAAAAAATTACGGTTACTTTAACAAAAGTAACCGTATAATTTTGTGCAATTTATATTATTTTGTTAATCCTTTTTAAAATACCACAACAGATTGACGGCGGTCAGCAGCGCGAAAAAGAGGACTAAACTTAACACAAGGTAGAGTTGATGTTCCTTTTCACCCGGCATACTGAACATACGCCACATAAGCACAATCACGCCGAGGGACGCGGCAATCCGCACGCCAAACCAAATGTTGTGCTTTAAATTACCTTTTTTCATATTACACGTAACCGATTTTGCGCATTACCTTTGAGACAGTCTTGCGTGCGATATGACGGGCACTTTCGGCACCCTTGGCATACAGCTCTTCAAGATATGCCTTGTCGGTAATAATCTGATTATAACGTTCTTGAACAGGACGCAAGGTTTCAACAATAGCCTCGCCGACGGCTGCCTTGAAATCGCCGTAGCCCTTGCCTGCAAACTCTGCCTCAATTTGTTCGTAGGTGGCACCTGTACAAGCAGAATAAATGCTCATCAGATTGTTAACGCCCTCCTTACCCTCGCCGTAGCGGACACACGCCTCGCTATCGGTAACGGCACGCTTAACCTTGCGGATAATATCGTCGGGCTTATCAAGAATGGCAATCCAAGAGTTAACATTCTCGTCTGATTTAGACATCTTTTTGGTGGGGTCCTGCAAACTCATAACGCGGGCGCACACCTTGGGAATGTAAGGCTCAGGAATAGTGAATGTGGGTGAATAGGTCATATTGAAGCGCTCGGCAATGTTGCGAGTCAGTTCAAGATGCTGTTTTTGGTCCTGACCGATAGGCACCAAGTCGGCTTGGTAAAGCAGAATATCTGCCGCCATAAGTGTAGGATATGTAAAAAGACCTGCATTGATATTGTCGGCGTGCTTTTGTGACTTATCCTTAAACTGAGTCATACGCTGAAGCTCACCGTATTGGGTGTAGCAGTTAAGCAGCCAAGCAAGCTGAGAATGCTCTGCAACGTGGGACTGCAAAAATACAGGGCTTTTTTCGGGGTCAACACCTACTGCCAAAAGCAGTGCAAAGGTAGAGCGGATTTGCTCGCGCAGTTTGGCAGGCTCCTGCCTTACGGTGATGGCGTGCAAATCGGCAACAGCATAAAGGCACTCAAACTCGTCTTGCATTAAAGTCCAGTTTTTAAGGGCACCCAAATAGTTACCCAAAGTAAGCATACCGCTGGGCTGTATGGCGCTAAATACTCTTTTTTTAGTTTCTATGTTTTCCATTATTTAAACTCCTCTAAAGTTTTAGCCAAGAGCTGAATACCCTTTTCAAGATTTTCGTCGCTTGGTGCAGAATAATTGATGCGGATGCAGTTGATTTTGTCGTCACCCTCGATACTGAATGCAGAGCCGGGCACAACTGCCACCTTATATTTAAGTGCAGCGGTGCAAACCTGCTCAGAGGGGATTGAATCGGGAAGTCTGAGCCAAAGGAACAAACCGCCCTCAATAGCATCGTAACTGACGGTATCACCGATATATTTGTCGATAAAGTCTTGTGCTTTTTTTGCTTTTTCGCGGTAAATGGCACGGATTTTTTCAAGGTGGGCGGCATAATCACACTTGGTCATAAACTCGTGAGTGATAATCTGTGACCACATTTGAGTGTGAACGTCGCTAACCTGCTTGCACACCACCATTTTTTGAATAACGGGTGCAGGAGCAATACAAAAGCCCACGCGCATTGCAGGAGCAAGCACCTTTGAAAATGAGCCTGCATAGATAACCAATCCGTCGGTATCCATTGATTTTATAGCAGGGATTGGCTCCCCTGTAAAGCGGATGTCACCGTAAGGATTATCTTCAATAATCATCACAGAATACTGCTTGGCGAGTTCATAAAGACGCACACGCTTTTCATAAGACATACAAAAACCTGTGGGGTTCTGGAAATTGGGAATAACGTAAATCAGTTTAACGTTGGGGGTGGTTTTGAGTTTCTGCTCGAGCACCTCCATATTCATTCCGTCAGATTCCATAGGCACGCCTACAAGGTTAAGTCCGTAAGAACGGAAAGCGTTGACCGAACCGACAAAAGAGGGACTTTCGCAGATTATGGCATCACCCTCGTTGCAAATTGCCTTGGTAGCAAGGTCCATTACCTGCTGTGCGCCCGAGGTGATAAGAATATTGTCATCATCGTTACCTACAGACTGAGTTTTGCGCATATAGTCGCGAACTGTTTCGCGCAAAGGAGTGTATCCCTCACTGACAGAGTAGTGGAGGGCTTCCATCGGTCTTTCGGCAAAAATCTGCGCAGAGATTTTTGCTATTTCCTCAACGGGAAATGCATCAGAGGCAGGACTGCCTGCGGCAAGAGAGATAAAGCCCGGCTCTGAAGAATATTTCAATATTTCACGAATGGCAGAGGGGGCAAGGGTTGAGATTCGATTGGCAAATTTGTAATCCATCATTTTCGCTTCTTTCACAAAAAGATAATATATCTGTTATTGTATCACATTATATCCCCTTATGCAAATGCTTTTTGCAGTTTTTACACCTGTTCCGAATAAAAACATCATTCTTTGCATTTATTCTTTTCTTTTTTTAAAATAGGTGTTGCAAAGTCAGGCAAATAGTTGTAAAATTAAAATACATTCAAAAACGAAAGGAAGTTTTTATTTTGGCTAACAAAGTTCTTGTTGAAACCTCTGCAAGACACGTTCACGTGTCTAAAGAGCATCTTGAAATACTTTTCGGTGAGGGTTACGAACTTACCGTTAAGAAAATGCTTTCTCAGCCCGGTCAGTTCGCTTGCGAAGAAAGAGTTACCGTTGTTGGAAGCAAAAAGGAATTGGCAAACGTTTCTATCCTTGGTCCCTGCCGCAACGGTACTCAGGTTGAGTTGTCACTGACCGATGCCCGTTCAATCGGTGTTGCCGCTCCCGTTCGCGAGTCAGGCGATATTGCAGGCTCAGGTGCTTGCAAGCTTATCGGTCCTAAGGGTGAGGTTGAAATCAGCGAGGGTGTTATCTCTGCAAAGCGCCACATCCATATGACCACTGCCGATGCCGCTGAGTTTGGCGTTAAGGATACTCAGATTGTAAGCGTTAAGGTTGACACCGACGGCCGCAGTCTTACCTTCGGTGACGTTGTTGTTCGTGTTAGCGACAGCTACGCTTTGGCAATGCATATTGACACTGACGAATCTAATGCCGCAGGTTGCACCCCCGGTATGATGGGCGAAGTTATTCTTTAATAGCAAAGTTAAAATGCTCGACTTGAAATCAAGTCGAGCATTTTTTAATTCAGCACTGCATAACCGATATTAAGATAAAGTGCAAAGAGGCACCACAAAAGATAAGGCAACATAAGTCGGGCGGCGGTGGAACTAATCTCACCGAAGTTTTTGATTGTAAGAGCAATTGCCACTATAAGCGCAAGCAAAACTATTACCGATACCCACAGCCATCCAAAGCGGAAAAACACCACAACCCACAAAAAGTTAAGGGCAAGTTGTATGTAAAAATACTGCATTGCCTCACTTTTGTTATATGAGTTTGCTATGCGCACATTATAGACCGCCACACCCATCAGTATATACAAAATCGTCCACACCACTGAAAAAACCCAGGCGGGCGGTACAAGTGGCGGTTTTGTGAGCAATTCAAAAGCATCCATACCCGATGCAGTTACAAGGGCGCCTGCAATACCAACCAAAATCGGCAGTGCCAGACTTGTGAGCAAAAGCCGTAAATTTACCGTTCTTATCTTCATAAATATACCCCTTTTAATAGTTATGTATATACATTTATATTATGGGGTGTTGTCTTTTATACTTTGATAATTTTTTATCAGTGTAATTAAAAAATTAACAAAATTTTTGACCTGTTTTTTGCTTTGTAGTCACTCTTGCCGAATTTTACCAAAACGCCTTGCATACTGTATTTTTTTGCAGTATACTGCACTCAAAAGTTAATTTAGGAGGAATAGACGTGAAGAAATTTGCAGAATTCTTGAAAAAGAAGGATATAAATTTATCCTTGAAAACCTATTTTATCGATTCAATGGGCGCAATGGCTTTGGGACTTTTTGCATCCTTGCTTATCGGCACCATCCTTAAAACACTTGGTGAGCAGTTAAATGTTGCCTTTTTGGTAGAAGTAGCAGGCTTCGCTACCGCCGCTACCGGTATGGCTATCGGCGTTGCCGTTGCAAGCTCCCTTAAGGCTCCCCCACTTGTTATGTACTCCTGCGCCGTTGTTGGTACAATCGGCTATTCGTTGGGCGCACAGATTAGCGACTCCCTTACCTACACTGCAGGTCCTGCAGGCGCATTTTTTGCCGTTATTTTTGCCTGCGAATTTGGTAAGCTTGTATCTAAAGAAACCAAGGTTGATATTATCGTCACACCCGTTGTTACCATTCTTACAGGTTACGGCATTGCAAAGCTTTGCTGCCCTGCTATTGCTTACTGTATGTATTACCTTGGTGATTTTGTTAACACCGCCACCGAGATTGAGCCCTTCCTAATGGGTATTATCATCAGCGTTGTGGTTGGTATCATCCTGACCCTGCCTATTTCAAGCGCCGCAATTTGCGCTATGATTGGTATTACCGGTCTTGCAGGCGGTGCCGCCGCAGTTGGTTGCTGTGCACAGATGGTGGGTTTTGCCGTTATAAGTTTCAGAGAAAATAAGTGGTCAGGTCTTGTAGCGCAAGGACTTGGCACATCTATGCTTCAAATGGGTAATATCTGCCGCCGTCCTTTAATTTGGATTCCCCCCACACTTGCCGCCGCAATTACAGGCCCCATCTCTACAATGGTATTCAAACTTGAATGCACAGGTGCCGCCGCAGGTATGGGTACTTGCGGATTGGTTGGTCCTATCGGCATCTTGTCTGATATGCAAGGCGGTGCATCTATGTGGATTGGCATCTTGGCACTTTGCATTGTAATGCCTGCAGTTCTTAGTCTTATATTCAGCGAGATTATGCGCAAGGTCGGTTGGATTAAAGAGGGCGACCTTAAATTAGACCTATAATAATTCAGTATATCGAAAAGCCACGATACGAGGTATCGTGGCTTTTATTCTTATTCAATTACAACTTCACCGTCACCAAAGGCAAAGAAATTGCCCTCAACCGTAACAAGTGTGCCATAGTCATTCTCTTTAATTGAATTATAGACCTCTTGGGGAATACTGTATTCAACCATTTCGCCTGCATCGGTTGAAAAAGTAGCATAACAGCAAAGCGTACTGTGGGGATATTTTGGACCACCCATATTTTGAATGTTTGCCCGTTTTGACACAACTACTGCGCCGATAGCCATAGCAGGACTTTCTTCAATAGGGTCGTCAAGTTTTTCGTACATCTTGCGTCGGTGATGCCAATCGTAAAATCCTACAATTACCAATGCCACAAAGGCAACGCCAATAATTATAAGGATAATTTCCACGCTATCCATTACCCGTTATCCCCCAGCAAAGAATCAACTGCCAAAAGCACACCCATTTTTCCGCTATGGAAGTTGAGGGAGCCTTGAAGCCAAGCGGCATATGGCTCTCGCAAGGGTGCATCTGCCGACAGTTCACTGGTTGCACCTAAGGTAAAACTGCCGCAAGCCATAATAATATCACAGTCGTAGCCAGGCATATCGCTTGGGTCAGGTCTTAAGAAGGCATCGACGGGCATTCCCTTTTGCAGACCTCGGCAAAAAGCCACAAGTCGTTCAGGGGTACCAAGAGTCAAGGTCTGGATTATATCCCCTCTTGCCTCATCCCAACGGGGTGATACGGCAAAGCCTAATTTTTCAAGGAGACAAGCAGAATATACTGCCGTTTTGACTGCCTCACCTGTCAAGTGGGGAGCATTGAAAAGCCCCATAAACAGTTCGCGGCTATGACCAAGGGTAGCGCCGATTTCACTGCCTGCATTAGGCACAGTCAGTCGGTATGAGCATTTTTCAACCAAGTCGGCTCTGCCTGCGATATATCCGCCTGTTGATGCGATACCGCCGCCAACATTTTTAATAAGTGAACCAACTATAAGGTCGGCTCCTACGTCGCAAGGCTCCTTTGTTTGCACAAATTCGCCGTAGCAGTTATCTACAACCACAGGGATATTGGGGCAAACCGATTTTGAAAGTTTAGTAATTTTTTCAATATCTTCAACTGTCAAAGAGGGTCGCACACTGTATCCCCTTGAGCGCTGAATGTAAACTATATTAAATCCGCCTTTTTTAAGACGAGCCTCTATCCCCTCATAGTCAACAGTACCGTCGGGAAGCAAGTCAACGTCGTCATAACCGATGCCAAACTCTTTAAGAGAACCGTCAGACTCACCATTAAGACCGATTACGCCAAGCAAGGTGTCATAAGGTCTGCCCGTAACACAAAGCATAGTATCACCCGGACGAAGAAGTCCGAAAAGGGCTACAGTCAAGGCGTGAGTGCCGCTTACAAAATTGTGGCGCACAATAGCCGCCTCAGCACCAAAAGCATCGGCGGCAACAAGGTCGATTACTTCGCGACCTCTGTCACCGTAGCCATATCCGGTTGAGGCAACGAAATGGGACTCACTGACGCCGTTTTTTATAAATGCATTAAGCATTTTGAGTTGGTTATATTCGGTTATTTGGTCGATTTTTGCAAACTGTTCCTTGACCTGCTCCATTACCTCTTTATCAAGGGTTGCAAGTTGGGGTGACAGTTTAAAAAAGGGTTGTTGCATTTTACACATCTCCATATGTATAGTGATTGCCCAAAAGGGCAAAATCTTGGTTTACATAATATTGTTTTAATTCTTTCTCTGCCAAAACGAAATAGTTTTTTGCAAGGGTGGAATTTGTAATCTTTTTAAGCAGTATTGTGGCTGTGCCCTGACCTTTGCACTCAGGGATTGAGCATAGCCCCACAACAAGCATACTGTTTCCGCCAATAAATCCGCACAAAGCGGCGGTGCTCTTGTTTATAAGGCAGGCGGTATTGTGTCGCACTCGGTGGCACATATCGGGGTACCACACGTCAAAAGGCGGCATAGTAAATCGGGTTGACATAATATCGTATGTACCTTTATAGTCAGGCTTTGCAAGTTCAACTTTTGTGAGATTTTGAGGCGCATAACAAAACTGATAAAGCGTAGTCTCATCAGGCAGGTTTAACGGCACGTTTGATAGCACCGACTGTGCCCCAATCACTGATATAAACTGCTCTATTTCCTCAGTGTTGGAATTATTATAAACACAAATGGTGACCGCCCCATCCATTTTTGAAATGAGTGCGGCGGTTTCTTCATTATCATTTTGTTGTTGCCAAAACAATGCCAAACCGCTATTGCCATATGCCTTAAAAAGCGAATAAATTCGAATTTCGGCGGCACAGGTTGGTTCTTTTTTGGGCAGTGCTTCAATCAGTTCAATCATACCTCACCCGATGCACAAAGAGCAAGCATTTGACGGGCTGTATCAAGTTGCGCCTGCACATCCTCAAGATTTATGAGGCATGCGCTTGAGTGCAAATAACGGCAAGGGGTTGAAATAGCAAGAACGCGCACGCCGTCGCGAACCTGATGAATTGCGGTGGCATCATTGGCGCCGCTCACTGTGGTTTTGGCTTGCACCTTAACGCCCTGATGTTGTGCCATTTCGAAAACCGCCTTATAAAGTTTGCGGTCATAAAGGGTGCCGTTATCCATAAAGGATATTGCCGCGCCTTTTCCAAGATAGCAGGCTTTTTGACCCTGAGAAATATCGGGAATATCGGCGGCGGTAGTAGTTTCCAACACTAAGGCAATATCGGGATTTACCTGATATGTGGCGGTGCGGGCACCTCTGCAGCCAATCTCTTCCTGTACGGAAAAGGTGTAGTAGGCATCGTAGGGTTGGTCTTCGGTAATCATAGTCATAAGAACGGCACAGCCTACTCTGTCATCAAGAGCACGGGCAAGGAGTGTGTTGTCGCTTAACTTTTCGTACTTGCTATAAAAGGTGCCTATATCACCCACTGACACATATTTTTCGGCATCTTCACGGGAGGTAGCACCGATATCGATTGTCAAAGAGGATTTTTCGGGCATTTTGCTCTTTTCAGAGTCGGAAAGCAGATGGACGGGCTTGGTTTGAACAACACCCATAATCTCACCGAAAATCACACGCTTTGACACAAGACTTTCGCAGTTTATACCGCCAACGGTTGTAAATGACAAGGAGCCGTCACCGTTTATGGCGGTGATAATGATGCCAACCTCGTCGGTATGGGCATCAAGTTGCACCTTTTTTACCGCTCGGTTTTTACCCTCTTTAAATGCGATAAGATTGCCCAAAGCATCCACATAGCACTCTTTGCAGTAGGGCTCAATGACCGATTTTATATATTCGGTAATTGAGCTTTCCATTCCTGAGGGGGCATAAAACTGACAAAGTTTTTCTAAATACATTTCTGTTTTTGTCATACCGCACCTCCGCAAATATAGGCAGTGATAAGACCGACTGTGCTCTCAATATCCTTAATATCCACAACCTCGCAGCAGGTGTGCATATTCCTAAGTGGGATAGACAAAAGTGCAGTAGGCACACCCTCACAGTTGATGGTAACAACGTCGGCATTAGTACCTGTTGAGCCACCCATTGCCTCTATCTGATAGGGGATATTATGCGCTTTGGCAAGGGATTTCATCTTATCAGTCATTGTCTTGTTAAGAATAGGAGATACGCCAATCATTACGCCCTCACCCAATTTTCCACACTCTTTGTCGGAAAGGCCTGCGCCGTCACCGAAAGAGACGTCAACAACAATTGCCTCGTGTGGTTTAAGGGCATAGGTAGCGGTGCGTGCACCTCTTAGTCCCAATTCCTCTTGTGCGGAAAGAGATAAAATAAGGGTAATGTCTGCATTTTTCTGTGAAATTTGCTTTGCCGCCTCAATTATTGCGGCAACGCCAACTCGGTTATCCAAAGATTTGCCTGTGATTCTGCCGTTAAGAAGTTCTGCAGGCTCGCAATCAAAACTGATTCTGTCACCTGTGCAGACAAGTTCACTTACTGTTTCAGCAGGCAGACCGCAATCAATTACAAGCTCCTCGATTTTAGGAGCATCGGTTGACTCTTTTTTTAGGTGAGGAGGCATTGATGACACTACGCCCGAAATATCCTTTTTGCCGTGAACAGTCACCCTTTGACCGATAACCGTTCTTGCATCTATGCCACCGCACTTGCCCACACGGATAAATCCGTCCTCAAAGGCAGTAACAACAAAGCCGATTTCGTCAATATGGGCATCAAGCATTACACGGCGGGCGCCATTTCCGATTGTACAGGTTATACCCCCTGCATTGTCGGTTGCAACCTCACCCAAAGGAGAAAGCAAATCTTCGGCAACGGTTAATGCGCCGTCAAGACCTGTTACCCCTTTTGCAGAGGATAAAGCAAAAATCATTTCTTTTAAAGTCATTTTATCACCTTATTATAAAGCGTTTACAATCTCTTTAAAGTGTTTGCCTCTGAGTTCAAAATTTGAATAGGCATCAAAACTTGCACATGCGGGGCTAAGGGTAACTATATCCCCCGGCGCTGCAACACTGTGGGCTTTTGCTACGGCATCTGCCATATTTTCGGCACGGATAATCTGCACGCCTGAGTCGGCAAAGCCCTCGTCGGCGCGGACAACCGCCTCTATCTTATCGGCAGTGGTACCTGTAAGAATAAGGGTACCCACTTTTTCTATAATATGGGGAGCAAGAGGCTCAAAGGGAATGTGCTTATCATAACCGCCTGCAAGAAGAATTACCTTGCGGTCAAATGCGGCAAGTCCTGCAATGGTGCGGGTGGGACTTGTAGCAATTGAGTCGTTATAGTAGCGCACACCGTCAAGCTCACGGACAAATTCAATACGATGCTCGACACCGTTAAATTCACGGGCAGTCTTTACGATATTTTCGGGAGTAACGTAGCCCCACACTGCCGAAATAGCGGCAAGGAAGTTTTCAACGTTATGTTCACCAAGAACCTTAATATCACTGCGATGCATAACGGGGATGTTGCCCTTTTTCTCTGCCATATAAAGCACGCCGTCGGCACCGTAGTATGCGCCGTTTTCAACGGGGTGATGGTAACTGAAGGTCACTGTCTGACCGCGGACATCCTTTTCAAAACCTGCGGTAATTTCGTTATCGGCATTGAGGACTGTGCGGGAAAATGCGTTTTGATGAATCATAATATTGCGCTTGGCAGAGATGTATTCATCCATTGTTTTGTGCACGTCAAGGTGGTTGGGTGCCACGTTGGTGATAACGCTTACATTTGGGCTTTTGCGCATTGAAATAAGTTGGAAGGATGACAGTTCAACCACGGCGCAATCGTCAGCGTCAATTTCGTCAATTATGGGAAGCAGAGGTCTGCCTATATTGCCGCCAAGGTGAACTTTGTAGCCCTGAGTTTCAAGCATTTTTGCAATAAGAGTAGTAGTGGTAGTCTTACCGTCAGAGCCTGTCACCGCAAAAAGTTTGCAGGGACAAAGGTCAAAGAAAACCTCCATCTCGGAAGTAACAACTATGCCGCGTCGCCTTGCCTCAACAAGTTCGGGCAGGAAGAAGTTCATACCGGGGGTGCGGAAGATAATATCCACATCTAAGTTTTTAAGGTAGTCGTTGCCAAGAATCAGACCGATGCCTGCTTTTTTAAGTTCGTCGGCAGTAGTGCCCAGTTGCTCCTCTGTGCGACGGTCGCAAGCGTACACATCGGCACCGATATTTTTGAATTTGTATATGAGGGGCAGGTTGCTAATACCCACACCGCAAAAGGCAATTTTTTTGCCCTTAATGCTGTTGTAAAAGTTTTCAAGTTTGTAGTACATAGGTTGCACTATCCTTTCATTTGAAATATTGCAAAACACCATCTTATATTATACCAAATATATACAACAAATACAATATTTATTTTTGTCGCAGACGCAGAAAAAACCGCCGAAAATTCGGCGGCTCTGTTTAAGGTTTTTTGATTGTGAAATTGAGAATAAGTGCCGCAAGAGATATGCTGAGCAACACTATAAAAGGCAGTGTATATCCGCCGCTTATTGACATCAAATTGCTGCTTAAGGTGGCAATAAAGGATGCGGCAATAAGATTGAAATTGATAATGCTGAAATTGGTGGCAAAGTGCTTTGTTCCGTAAAAAGAGGATACAAATGCCGAGCAAACAGTGGGGCAAGAGCCGTAAGAAAGTCCTGTCAGGCATAGTCCCACGATGCAAACGGGCAACGAGCCAAGCGTTATAGACACAAGGGTTATGAGCGCCGCAAATATAGTAAGCAGATTGGAAAAAAGCATTGTAAGGCGTCTGCCCACATTATCAAAAAGCACACCTGTAATTATTCTGCCAAGACCGTTGCACACCGCAAGCACACCTACAAGGGTTGCCGCCCAGGAGTCAGTTGCTCCTACCGATAAAACAAGGTCACGGGCAAAGCTTATAACTGAGTTGCCAACGGCGGTAAGGAAAACCAAAAGGATAAATGCGCGCCAAAATGTAAAGCGTTTTATCATTTGGGCGGTGGTGTAATCGGTTGCTTCAAAGGACTCTTTGTTAGCCTTTTTAACCCCCTTACTTTCGGGGAATACAACATCTGCGCTTGGTGTTTTTACAATAACACCTGCACCGATTATGACAAGGGCAATAACGGCGCCAAGCAGCATATATGTAGTTTTGTAGCCCACACCATCCGCCTTAAAAAGTAGGTCAATAACATTGCCGAGAATAAGGGTGCTGGCGCCAAATCCCATAAGCAACACGCCCGATGAAAAACCCTTTTTATCGGGATACCAAGAGTTAACCACCGATATTATAACATTGTAGGCGATACCAATGCCGAAGCCTGCAAAAAGAGCGTAAAAAACGTAAAGGAGTACAGAATTAAGAGGTACACAACCTGTCAGGAAAAATCCCAATCCCGAAAGAGCGCCTGCAATCACACAAGTAAAGGTGACACCTATTTTTTTGTAAAGCTTGCTGCCGAAAAATGCCCCAAGGCAAAAGGTACACATTGTAAAGGTAAAACAAAGAGAAAGGGTGGAATCGGCAAAGCCAAGTTCTGTTTTAAATGGGACTTTTAGTATAGACCAGGCATATACTACCCCCGCAAAAAGCATGGCAATAAGCCCTGCAACCAGAAAGTATTTGCGGTTTGACAGTTTAGTGTTTGAAAACATAGTTGCTCCTTGATTTTTGTTGATAAGTTATTATATATCAGTTACCCAAAATTGTCAAACGGCAGAAATAAATATCACACCGGCTGAGCCGGTGGTTTTATAACAGCCCTTAAGGGCATTATACCAGCACACCTCTAAAGAGGTATCGCAGGAGCTAAAGCTACCTACCGCATTAGCTCCTGTTTTTAATTTATACTTTTAAACGGGTCTTCCCATTCTTTAAACGATAATTGATCGTATATTATATCCTCTTTTTCTTGTTCTCTTATATACTTTGCTATTCCATTCTTATTTCCACCTACTGTACTAACATAATACCCTCTACACCAAAAATGTCTGTTTCCGTATTTGTACTTCAGATTTGAGTATCTTTCAAATATTATCATTGTGCTCTTACCTTTTAGATACCCCATAAAATCACTCACTCTCTGGTTTGGTGGAATTTCTACTAACATATGTATATGATCCGCCATTGCATGTGCCTCTATTATGCTCACGTGTTTGCGCTCACACAATTCTCTCAATATTGCTCCTATTTCTGATTTTAGTTTCCCATATATTGCTTTTCGCCTGTACTTTGGCGCAAACACTATGTGATATTGACATTTCCAACTTGTGTGTGATAGACTGTATGTGTCATTAGTTTTATTTTCCATCTAATGTCCTCCGTTCTGTTTGTGCAATGCGGTTGGTAGCCGCTTCTACTCTAACAAAACGGAGTTTCTTTTTCAATATCTGACACTAAAGTCCATACATTCCACCTGCATAGCAGGTGGTTTACTTGTTGTGTATAATAAAAAACACCCGTAAGCAATGCTTACGGGTGTTGATTTTTTGTAGCGTTAGATTACTTAAGCTCAACCTTTGCGCCAACTTCTTCGAACTTAGTCTTGATAGCCTCAGCCTCGTCCTTAGCACAAGCTTCTTTAAGAGTCTTAGGAGCAGCGTCAACAAGAGCCTTTGCTTCGCCAAGACCAAGACCGGTAAC
>JAZOLY010000027.1:0-21865 GCA_045653445.1 Acutalibacteraceae bacterium | reverse complement strand
CGCATTTTTTATTTTATGGAGGCAACGATATGAAAAAATTATTGTCCATTGCACTATGTTTAGTGCTTATTTTCTGTGCTATGCCTGTGTTCGCCATTAGCGCAAATGCGGCAACGAGTGGGGTAATTGGAAAATGTACTTGGGAAGTCAATGGTACTTGTTTGACTATTAGTGGTTCAGGTGCTATGTTTATGGGTGGTTCTAGCCAAATGCCATGGAAAGACTGTTATATATCGGAAGTAGTTATTGAAGAAGGAGTAACAGAAATTTGCAATTATGCA
This sequence comes from Acutalibacteraceae bacterium, assembly GCA_045653445.1. Lineage (GTDB taxonomy): Bacteria > Bacillota > Clostridia > Oscillospirales > Acutalibacteraceae > RGIG2206. The sequence goes on along the minus strand of JAZOLY010000027.1, from coordinate 21,584 downwards.
TTTTATAAGTTAGATATAACTAGAGCGGAGTTGCCGAGTACGGTGTATTCAATCGGCTCAAACGCATTTCAAAGCACTCCTCTTCAACAAATAGTTTTGGGCAGAGTTCATACAGTAGGTTCATATGCATTTTCCGATTGTGATTCTCTAGAACACATATGGTATAGCGGCAACTCAACAAGTAAATATAATATGCAAATTTTCCATGGTAATAATGACTTTAAAGACGCTGAATGGCATTTCTTAATATGTGATAGTTCAATGCATTCTTACGACAACGCCTACGACACCGATTGCAACGTTTGCGGTGACGTGCGTGAAGTGCCTGACCATAGCTATGACAACGACTGCGATACCGACTGTAATGTTTGTGGTGATGTTCGCGAAGTAGGCGACCACACCTACGATGATATTTTTGACCCTGACTGCAACGTTTGTGGTGACGTGCGTGAAATAGTTCTGTCGGACGGCTGGGTGCTTGACGGCGAGAACTGGTTTTACATTATAGATGGTGAAAGGGCGACAGGATGGCAATTCTTAGGCGACGTTTGGTACTATTTTAATGATGACGGCATAATGCAGACCGGTTGGGTCACTGCCGGTGGCAACAAGTATCTTTTTGACGCAAGCGGTCATTGGGTTGAGGGTGCTCACACCTTTGTAATTGACCTTTCCCGTTGGCAAGGAAACGTTAAATGGGATAAACTTGCGCAAACCGATGTGGATGGAGTAATTTTGCGAATCAGTTACGGCGGCACAACCGACGATTTTAACGAGCACAAGGATGCTAAATTTGAGGAATACCTTGAAAATGTTAAAAGACTGCAGATGTCCTATGGTGTTTATCATTTCAACACGGCAACTACCGTGGAAAGGGCACAGTTACAGGCTAACAATGTTGTAAGTCTTCTTAAACAGTCGGGCGCAAATCCCGATTTGCCTGTATTTGTTGACATAGAGACCAACGGCGGTGACTGTGACCTTAACGAGATTGCCAAGGTGTATATTTCCACCTTTATAGCTAACGGTTATAAGCCCGGAATTTACTCCAACGAATACTACTGGAAAAACTATTTGAATTCCCCCGAATTTAACGCGTACTACAAATGGATATCCTCTTACGGCAGTAACGACGGTTATCCTAAAGCCTCATTTTCTCCCGAGGGTGGAATTGAAAACTATGTGATGTGGCAATACACCTCTGCAGGCAAAATTTCGGGTATTGACGAAAACACGGTCGATTTTAACGCCTTGTTTAACTGGTATGCAAAGCCTGACGGTTGGACAGAAATCTCAGGAAAAAGATACCACTATTCCAATGGACGTCTTACATACGGTTGGCTTCTTGAGAATGGTAATTGGTACTATTTGAACTCTATGGGTGAAGCGGTCACAGGTTGGCTGTTGTTGGGTGATACTTGGTATTACTTGAACGAAAACGGCGTTATGCAGACAGGTTGGTTATTGCTTGGCAACACTTGGTACTATTTTGCTGACGGCGGAAATATGGTAACGGGTTGGCAACTTATCGGCGGTACCTGGTACTATTTCCACGAAGGCGGAAATATGGCAACAGGTTGGTTGCTTCTTGGCGGCACTTGGTATTATTTAGCCCCCGGCGGTAATATGGTGACGGGTTGGCAAAATATCGGCGGCACCTGGTATTATTTCAATGCAGGTGGCGATATGGCAACAGGTTGGTTGCTCCTTGGCAACACTTGGTATTACCTTGCCGACGGCGGAAATATGCTCACCGGTTGGCAATATCTTGGCGGCACTTGGTACTTCTTTAACGAAAGCGGCGCCTGGGTAGCATAAATACAACAAAACTCCCGATTCAACCGAATCGGGAGTTTTTTAATGAAGAATTTCGGCGGGAGTAGAACCCCCGCCCTACAAATTTAAAAGCCTTCTCCGGTGGGAGAAGGGGGACCGCGATAGCGGTGGATGAGGCGTAAAGATGCGCACTAACGCGCGTTCGATATATTGCTTCGCAATGAGGAAAACTAAAAACCGCAATATTTTCTCTCCTTCCGTCACGACTTCGTCGTGCCACCTTCCTCGTCAGAGGAAGGCTTTTTTTGCTACCGAATCAAAGCCTTCTCCGGTGGGAGAAGGGGGACCGCGATAGCGGTGGATGAGGCGTAAATATGCGCGCTAACGCACGCTCGATATATTGCTTCGCAATGAGGATTGTAGGGGTCGGCAATTTTTGACGACCCGCATTAACGGGATGTCGGCAAGCGCAATCCCCTACAAAATATAAATAGGTGCAAGGGTAATCAAAGCCTTCTCCGGTGGGAGAAGGTGGCGGCGTAGCCGACGGATGAGGCGTAAATATGCGCACAACGTTAACAGTCCTGATACTTATTTATCGTTTGCATCAAAAATTCATAGGCTTTGGGGGTACCGCATACAAAACTGGACGAACGCTCGTATTGAATGGCTTCCCCTTGCCAATCGGAGCATTTTCCGCCACATTCGTGCAATATCAAGGTAGCGGCGGCATAATCCCACGGTTTTATGCTTCTTTCAAAATATCCGTTAAGCTTACCTGCTGCCACGTATGCAATTGCCAATGCAGAGGAGCAAATCCGTCTGAGGTCCAGACAGTTTTTGAAAACCTCTTTAGCAATGTCAAAACTTTGCTCGGTGTATTGTTTTTTAGTGGAGCCTGCGCCAAATTCTATTAAGCAATCCTTCAAATCTCTGTCGGGCGCAGTCGGAAGCTTTTGTCCGTTAAGGGTGGCGCCTTCACCGTATTTTGCAATAAACAAATCCTTGTTAAAAGGGTTATATATTACGCCGAAGGCTACTTTTTCGCCGTCATAATAGGCTAACGAGACGGAACTCATATTGTAATCGTACACAAGATTAGTGGTGCCGTCTATGGGGTCAAGTATCCACCTTTTAGAAGAAAGCTGGGTTTTTTCTTCCTCACTCATAAAACCTATATCGGGAGTAAGACGCTTTAATTCCTCTTTAACAAAGTTGCTGATTTTTAAATCAACTGCAGTAACAAAATCAGATTCGCCTTTCATATTGACGTCGCTTTTTAAGCTTTGGTCAAACACAAAATCGGCCGCTTTTTTAACCAAGTCGATAATCTTTTGATAATCCATTACGCCTTACTCCTTTTCAAGTATATGCTGCCTGTTTTCTAACAAAAATTCGTTTCTGTCACTAAGGTTTCTGAACAAAAATATTCGTCCTTGTTTAGGAGAGGGAGCCTCGTCGTGAAATTCCCCTTCGAAAGACAAGGTTTCGGTAGACATACTTGAGGTGTCGATTGTGAAATCGTGAATGCCTCTGCGATTTCCTTTGTTAACCTCAAGGGAATTGAACTCGCTGCTGAAGGTGCGCTTGGAGTTGAAAATTCCAAATATCTCACCGTTCTCTTGAAGAGTATATTCACCCACAAACCGAGAACTTTTCATTTTGTCTTCAATTATGGACTGTGTGTTGGCATCATAATAGCGCACATTATAATTATGCCCGTCCATATGAAGAGTTTGATATTTGTTAGGAAAAAACTCTTGCTCGATTTTTATTGTTCCTGTTCTTATGTAGGTTTCATCCTCTTCACTAAGATGCACGTGGTACCATATTCCTGAAATATCAACTGCTTTGTTGTTATTTCGCCACTCTGCCAATTTTTTCTCGTTGGATTCAATATTTTCGATTCTTGACCAGCCGGTGCACTTTGAAAAAGAATAGGTTTGAAGAAATGAACGGATAATATCTTTAATACTGAAATTTTCGCTTACCTCGCGCATATAACCCGGAATGCGATTATAAAATTCAATTTGCTTTTTCTGATCTTCGGTAAGTGTGGCGGGGTCTGCTTTAAGAAGTTTAATAAGCTCATCGCAAACGATAACGATAATAGCTTTATCCTTATTTAACGCATACCGATACTCTCTTTCTGTCCACGAGATGCCGTCGCTATCGCAAGAGCCGTATCTTTCACCCATAAGCATTATGAAAAAGTCGGAATCGTCAATTAACTCCTCTATATCAGAAAACTCGCCGTTAGTGGAAACCGTGAAATGCTCCATACCGATAGGCAAAATTCTGAAATCCAGCAAAACGTTGATTGCTTCTTGGCGTTCATCTATAAGAGAAGTATAGTTTGAAGAAAGAAAAGCAGAGTATATTTTTTTCATAACGACCACCTTTTTTAATAACACTTCAATTATTTTAAAGTATATATTAAAGAGAAAAATATGTCAAACAAATGATGATTTGACGGTTGGCAAGGCTTGTTGCCATCAACACTCTTTAATTATCTTTTTAACCAAACCGACTACGCGGATGCGTTGTACCTCGGCTCCCTCAAACCGACGGGGAGCATATTCGGGATTGATGGACTGCAATTCAATCCAATCCTCACCGTAGACAACTCTTTTTATAAGCCCCTCATCTTCGTCCAAAAGTACAACGGCAATTTTGCCTGAGTCAACGGTTGGGGTTTTGACCACCTGCACAATATCTCCGTCCTCAATTTTGGGATACATTGAGTTGCCCTTAACCTTGATACACATAGTTGACTCTGCCTCAAAATCCGAGGTGATAAATAGGGGCATATAGTCGATAATTGTGCTGTTTGCCGTCACGCCGAAGCCTGCCGATGCCGACTCGTAAAGAGGGATAAGGCGCACTTTATTTTTGGGAAGCAGGGTAACGTTTTCGGGTTGCGATGCAAAGGCAGGGGACTGAATCTGCCCCGTTTTGTCGAACAGATTGCCATCCTCAATACCTTTTGTTACGCCGTAAATATCGCACAGTTTTTTATAATCAGCGCGTGGAAGTGCCTTCTTGAATCGGGGTTGTGCCAAAAGCATTGCGGAATATTCTTCAAATTGGGGATGCCCCTCAGACTTTGCCATTACGCTTTGGCTAAACAATCCTTTAAGCGTCTGCTCCACTGTGTCAAGGACCAAATCCTTGGGCAAACTAATTTTGCCCTCTAAAAACTGAATACCCTCTGCCGACATATCCTCTGCTTCATACAGGGGATATATTTTTTTGTACTCATTTTTCATCCGCTCAAAGTTGATGTGGTACTCACTGTGGGCAAGTGAGCCTTGCTCATTATCTGTTGGGAAGGTGAATCCGCAAATGGGGCAACGGATGGTGTCGGCGCTTTTCAGCCCTGTTAAATAGTCGGTGGTGACGCCGAAAAATTCGCATATTTTCATAAGTGTGCCTGTGGATAGACGCTTGGTTCTGCCTGCGCCGAATTCCGAAATAATGCTTCGGGTTACCCCTGCCTGCTTGCACATTTCGGTTACAGTGATGCGGCACTCCTCTGTCAAATAAAGCACCTTCTTGTATAAATCTGACATAATTTATCCCCACTTAAAAATAATTATAAAAAACGCGTACAGAATTCTGTAAAATCTATTGACAATTACAGAAAACTGTAATATTATATAGCAAACATTTACAGAACACTGTAAACCATCGACAAAAACCGACGGTTTTCTACATTATATTACATAATTCTGTAATTGTCAACAAATTTTTGCCCATCCCGTTGGGGCAAAGGAGGCATAAGTGCACACAAGATATTTTATTCAAAGGGGGACAGGTTATGACCGCCTCACCACAAATTGAAAAGATTTATGAATGTAAAAGGTGCAGATTCAAATTTGATATTCCGCTTCGGATTGAGTCTGCGGAGGGAGAATATAATGCTTGCAGACGGTGTGAAAACTTACATATTAAACCGCTTTATATTGTAAGCGGAGTGGGGGCTTTTGATGATGAAGGTGAAGCCTACACAGCCTATTTTGATTTGACGGAGGACTTAAATAATGAGAACAAAATGTAGTTGTTGCGGACGAATGAGGGGCAACCCCGAAGAAAAACTGTGCAGCGAATGTTTGGAAAAGCGTAACATATTACGCTCAAAGGGTCGCATTTTTGCGGGGCAGACAAAGCCTCAAAAAAGCATAGAGGAGGTGCGCCGTCAAGGGCTGGAGCGACTTTATCGGTCAGGCTATCGCCGTCAGGGTGTATATGACAGTAAGCACGGAATGAGAATGGGGGTTGGCACCAAAAAGGTGATTGATTTTGTAAATGCCCACGGCTCAATTCACTACGGCAGGCAGGTTGCTCTTTGCCACAGTGCAAAGGTGTCGGTATGACCCTTGAGGAGAAAAAGCAGCTGCTTAAGGAATACCGTGCTGCCGAAAACCTGATTTTTGAACTGGGGGACAGGCTATATCGGTGGGGGCAATTGCAATCCAAGGTGGCGGACGCCTCTCGGCAAGATATTGAGGGAATTATGGCGCAAGTGAAAGAGCAAATCAGTCGTTTGGGACAGATGCGCACCGCCATTGAAAGCGCAATTGACGGCTTGGAAGACTACGCTTTGCGCCGAATTATGCAACTAAGATACATATACGGCGCCGACTGGGACTCGGTTGCGGATAGCGTTGGATATAGCCGTAGGCAGACCTTTAATCTGCACAAAAAAGCCCTTGAACTTTTGCAGTTTGCAGAGGATTGCACCAATTGCACTTTTTGATGAATTAACATAATGGTGTAAGGCGAAAAGTTAATGCCTTGGGTGGAGCGCTACAAGTATGACGGGGGAGTCGGCGCATAAGTGATACTTAATTTTTAAAAGGCGGTGAAGGGTACGGCAAACTTAACAAAACAGAAAAAACGGGTGGCAGAACTGCTGGTTACACCAACAGAACTTAGTGTGGCAGAAATTTGTATTCAAAATCAGATATCGGTTGCCGACCTATGCAAACTGTTTGAGGACGACACCTTCACCGCCTATCTGCACCGACTGATTGAAGGCTACACCAACGGTGCGGTGGGGACAGTTTGGGAGGCTCTTATTGAAAAGTGTCGGTCGGGTGATATGCGTGCCATAAAGCTCTATTTTGACCTTAAAGGTGGCAAGACGGTGGAGGACAACCCATCAGTTGTTATAACGGGGGCTGATGAACTTGAGTAACAGTGTATATCTGCCCGATGTGGTGGGCAAAGGCTACCGCGACTATTGGCATTTCAAAGGAAGATACCGCGTGTGCAAAGGCAGTCGCGCATCTAAAAAGAGCAAGACTACTGCTCTGAATACCATTGTCAGAATGATGCAGTACCCCCTTGCTAACACACTTGTAATACGCAAGACCTACCGTACCTTAAAGGACTCCTGCTTTGCAGAGTTAAAATGGGCAATCGCAAGGCTTGGCGTAAAGGAAAGTTGGGACGTTAAAGAGTCACCCTTAGAGATGACCTACCGCCCTACAGGGCAAAAAATTCTCTTTCGGGGACTTGATGACCCATTAAAAGTTACATCGGTGACGGTGGATACAGGTGTGCTTTGTTGGTTGTGGATTGAGGAGGCTTACGAAATCGAAAACGAGGCCGACTTTGATATGATTAACGAGTCTATTCGTGGCGGAGTGCCTGAGGGACTTTTTAAACAAATCACCATTACCTTTAATCCTTGGAATGAGCATCACTGGTTAAAGCGCCGTTTCTTCGATATTGATGGAGATCCCGACATTCTTGCCGTCACTACCAACTACACCTGTAATGAGTGGCTTGACGGCTCTGATATAAAGTTGTTTGAGCAAATGCGCCTTACCAATCCACGCCGTTATGCCGTTGCAGGCCTTGGTCAGTGGGGTGTGGCAGAGGGACTTGTTTTTGAAAACTGGCAGGTTGAAGGCTTTGAAAAAACGGCAATGCTTACAGATGATTTTAAGCATCTGTTCGGTCTTGACTACGGCTACACCAACGACCCCACCGCTTTTATTGCAATGGCGGTAAATCCCACTGAAAAGGTTATTTACATATACGACGAAATGTATGAAAAGCGCCTACTCAACAGTGATATTGTTGCAAAAATCAAGACTATGGGCTATAGCAAAGAGCGGATTGTAGCCGACTCTGCCGAGCCAAAAACCAACGATACTTTGCGACGGGATGGGCTTCGTATTGTAAGCAGTGTAAAGGGTGCAGACAGTGTGCGTGCAGGAATTCAGCAGTTGCAGGAGTACCGATTTGTTGTGCACCCAAACTGCAAAAACACAGTGGCAGAGCTTTCTAACTATACCTGGCAGACCGACAAAGAGGGCAAGCCTACAGGCTACCCCAAAGACAGTGACAATCATCTGATGGATGCAATGCGCTATGCAATGCAGGATTTAAGGGGATTCGGCGCAGTTAAAATACCACATCGCAAATCCCGTTCAAGCCTTGTCTCTGCCAACGATTTTAAAGGAGGATGGAAATGATTATCTTTTTATCTTTTGCGGTGGCGCTATGCACCGCTATTATTTGCACCGCCATATTTTTGGTGGGTTACGCTTTGGGTAGCAAAAATAAATCTTTTGCCCCCAAGGTAAAAACAGAGGACACTGCCCGACAGGACCGTGAGGCTCGCATCAAGCAGATTGAGATGCAGAATTTTTGGAGCTATAACGGTGACGTACAGCAAGACCCGACTGAAAGGTCTTTATGATATATCTCTCGCCATGAGAAAGGAGAAAGAGTATGACACAGGAAAATTTATCCTGCAGTGCCGATGAGGTTGCCGTCCCCGTTGACACTGAGCAAACCGCCGATTTTGAGCAGAGGTCTGATTTTGGCTCACCCGCCACAGTGACTGAAAATGAGCCTGTTCCTCAAAATCACGAGCCCAAAGAGGCGTATCTTACAACGGTTTTTAACCACCAACCAAGACAGTTTGGCCGCGATGAAGCCGAGCAACTTGTACAAATCGGGCTATACTCAAAGCCCCATATAGACAGGCTAAAATATCTTGCCAGACTGTCAGGCGAGAATGGGGTAAAGGAACTGCTTAACCGACTGATTGACGAGGGTGAGCAAAGGCTTGCCACCGACATAAGCGGTAAAGTTTCTGACCCAGACCTTGCCAAACAAATAGCCGACGAGCAACTTGCAAAACTTCGAGGTGCTCAATCTGACGATGAGGAAAAAGCGTCCGAACAAGCGGCAAAGAATGATATAAATCACCGATTGGCAGAGGAGTTTTTGGAACTTCAGACGGAATTCCCTCAGGCGCAGGATTTCGGTGCCCTGCCCGACTGGGTAAAGGAATGCTCGGCTATTGAGGGCGTACCGCTAAAGTACGCCTACGCAATGCACGTCTGCAAAGAGCAGGCAAAAATCAGTGCTGCAGAGCAGTCGCAAAGGGCGGCGGCAAATTCTGCCACCCCTTCTTTAAAAAGTGAGGCTTCCGACGGCACAAGTCCCGAAATGGCATCTGTTTACAAAGCCCTTTGGGGACAGTACTAAATTAAAAGGAGAATTTTTAAATTATGGCAAACAATTTTGTTTTTCACAGCAAGCTCGACGGTGAGCTTGACAAGATGATTGCAGCAAAGGCTGCAACAGGATTTTTCGGTGACGGCGGTATGGTTGCTAAGTTTACAGGCACCAAAACCGTTCTTATCGATGACGTAGAGATGGACGGCCTTGGTGACTATGACCGCGAGACCGGCTTTCCCAAGGGTGCGGTAAAAATCAACCAGACCCCTTATGAGCTTACAATGGAGCGCGGCACCACATTCACCATTGACCGCCTTGATGCAGAAGAAGCAGGTATTGACAATCTTCCTGCACGCCTTTCAGGTAAGGCAGGCGAGTTTGTTCGCACTCAGGTTGTTCCTGAGGTTGACGCATACGCTTTGTCAAAACTTTATTCCATTGCATCTGATAACAACCAAGTTATCGGCAAGGGTACTGCTATTGAAAACCACTCTGTAAGTATTCTTACCCAGGCTATCAATGCAGTAGGTGAGGCATACAGCGAGGATGAAGACCTTATCGCATTTGCCGACCCTGCCTTCTACAACGACCTTATGAAGACAACCGAGCTTGAGCGCCGTCTTGACATTTCTGATTTCAGCAAGGGTGAGGTTAACACCAAGGTTAAGACCTTTAACGGCTGCCCTATCATCCGCGTGCCTGCCGCCCGTATGAAGAGCGACTATGTTTACAACGATGGTGACGGTAAATTCGGCTTTACTCCTGCAGAAGATGCAGTTAACGTTGGCCTTATCGTCCTTCCCCGTAAGGTTGTTAACCGCGTTATGAAAACTCAGAAGATGCGCTTCTGGACTCCTGACCAGAACATTGATTTGGATGCATACAAGCTTGACTTCCGCTTTGTGTATGACTTCCTTGTTAAAAAGTCAGCAGTTAACACCGTTTACGCTTATTCCTACTAATAATAACTAACTTGTGCTCCGGCGTTTTTGGCTGATGCCGAAGGCGTCGGAGTAATTTTTTAACGGAGGTAAAAATGAATAAAAACAACAATACTCCTAAACAGATTTTTAAAGAATATCAGGCAGGTGTTACCTACAAGGGCAATATGGGCGAAAAGGGACTCTATGAGCAGTCAAAGCGTAACGAGCGCTTTTATGTGGGTGACCAGTGGCACGGCGCAAAATGCGGCTCCGACCGTCCTCTTGTGCGCCACAACGTTATAAAGCGAATTGGTGACTACAAGCAGTCCTTTATTGTTTCGGCACCTGTGTCTGTTAGTTTTACGGCAGAGGGTGTATCCTCTTTGTCGGATAAAAGAGAGCAATATTCATCTTTGCGCAGACAGATGCCCTCTTTGACAGCGGGCGGACTTGACCCCTTTGCACAAATGAGCGATGCCGAAAGAACAGATTTTGTTGTGGGCACTTTGGGTGACTACTGCAACACCACAATGGAGAGGCTCCGCTTTAACGAAATCAAAGACTTGGCGCTTCGCAAGGCTTATATCAGTGGCACCGCCATCTTGCACACCTATTGGGATGAAGATGTGGTAACCGGACTTTATGCCGACGCAGAGCGCACAAAAGCCCTTAAAGGTGACATATGCTGTGAACTGATTGACGTTGAAAACTTTTATGTTGGTGACGTGACTAAAAGGGATATTCAAAGTCAGCCCTATATCATAATTGAACAGCGCGTAAGCGTGCAAAAGATTAAGGAGCAGATGAAATTAAACGGCAGACCCAGTGAGGAAATTGAAAGCGTTAAGGCAGACAACGACACCGACAGTCTTGCAGGGGATTACGGCTCAAAGGCTCTTGACGAGGATAAAAAATGCACCCTGCTTACCAAGTTTTACAAGGTCAAGGAGGGTGGCAAAACCCGAGTTAAAGCCGTTAGAGTTTGCAAAAACGCCACCGTCAGAGAAGAGTGGGACTGCGGTGTGGACGTTTATCCCTTCTCGGCATTTTGTTGGGAGCAAAGAAGCAACTGTTTTTACGGTGAAAGTGAGGTAACCTGGCTTATTCCCAATCAGATTGCCATTAACCGTATGCTTACTGCGGCAGTCTGGGCGGTAATGATTAACGGTATGCCAATTCTTGTAAAAGATATGGATGCCATTCCTCAGGATATATCAAACGACCCCGGTCAGATTATAAATGCCGTCAGTCTTAACGGTAACGGAGTTGCAGGTGCATTGCAATATGTAACTCCTCCTGCTTTTTATGCTCAGTTTGACAATATGGCACAGAGTATCATCGGCAACACCCTCACTCAGTCGGGTGCAAACGATGCCGCTCTTGGTGACATTGTGCCTGACAACACATCTGCAATCCTTGCGGTGCGGGAGGCGGCAACTATGCCTATGCAGATGTTCAAAAACCGATTTTATCAGTTTATTGAGGACACCGTGCGTGTTTGGGCAAGTTTTTGGGTTAATATGTACGGCAGCCGACATCTTAAAATTACCGACCGACAGGGCGTATGGTATCTTCCATTTAATAGCAAGGATTATGCCGACACAATGCTTTCGGTTAAGGTGGATGTGGGCGCGTCTACTCTTTGGAGTGAGGCTCAAAGCATCAGTATCCTTGACAGTCTGTTTGACCGCAAGGTAATTGACATTATGCAATATCTTGAGCGGTTGCCCAAGGGGATTGTGCCCGACGTGAGCGGTCTTATGGAAGATTTAAGGCAAAAAGATGCGCCAATTTCGGAAGAAAATTCAAACTTTACAAGCGAAGAGTTGCTTCAGGGACTGCCTGCCGAAATACGAGAGCAGTTTGACCTTTTGCCACCCCAAAAGCAAGAGGAAATTTTGGCAAAAGCCACAGGAAAGGTGGGTGCAATATGACGGGTAAAAATCTTTTGGACAGCGCGGTGCTCAATCTGGGTTACCGCAAAAGCGACGATGTTTACGAGGCAGGCATTGCCTTTATAAATCAGGTGTGCGCCGATATTTGCACCGCTATGGGCAAGCCTTTTTATCCCATCAATTCCCTTGGTGACCGACTTTGTCTGCCCGAAAATGTGCTTAGCGATATTGCTCTTTACGGAGTGGCAATGTACTTAGCCCTTTATCGCGGTGACGGAGACAAAAACCAATTTTTTGCCTCCCTTTACAGTCAGAAACGCCGATTGCTATCCTCATCCGCTAAAATAACCGACAAATTGCCGAGGGGGGATGGCTGATGCGTTATCCCTATCTTAACCGACAGGGCAAACGTCGGGTTATAATTCCTCAGCTTTCGGGCGGTGTCAATGTGGCGGACGCTCCCTCTTACGTGGGGGATAATCAGTTGACCGATTGTAACAATATGTATTTTGACAAAGGCAGATTGCGAACGCGACCGCCCTTTGTTTTTGAAGATAATGTGCCCTTTAGCGACTATGAATTCTGTCAGACAGGCTCAACGGCGTGGTTATTCGGCAACAAATTTATTGTAAAAGACCAAACTGCCCAGCCTAACATATTAGCTATAAATGAGCAAAACGGACGAATAACATTGGCAAATAACGTTAATGCCAGTGTGGATTCTACGTACAAGTATCTTACTGTTCCTCTAAACAGTGACAAGGATGCAGTTTTGCGATTGCAAGGTGATGTTGATGGATATTTGGTTAAGTGCTTTAAAACTGTCTTCAACGGCGAGGTTGATGTTTGTTATGAAGAGGAAATGTATATTCCCACTGTGCTTATAAACAATAACGGATCAGCTACTCCTGTTCAATGCGATTTGTCTGGTACGCTGTTTGAAGGCTACAATATGCTTTGCGACAGCTACAGAATGCTTGCCACTGCAGACGGAGAGGTAACCACGTGGAAATTACCCCGTCAGATAAAAGGGTGTGAAACTATAACAGTAGAACTGTATGACCCTGTTAAGGGTGCAATCAACCACACTATTTATATTGGCGAAACTGTTGACCGCAGTGTAGATTACTCCTTTACCCGATATGTGTCTGAGCCTGTTACGGCAACCTATATACCTGATAATCAGTGTGAAGCGGTTGAATATCAGCAAAGAGTAGCATACGATGCCTACTCCAACTGTATTGTTTTTGTGTCAAAAAGAAAGAGTGAAACGGTATTTGGATTGCATATAGCACCTGTGTCGGTGGGTGCATACAGTAATTCATCATCTAATATGAGCGTTACGGTGAAAAGCTTACGCGGTACCAATGCGCCTGTAATACTTGGTATGACAAAGGCCTGCTGGTTTGGTGGCTCAAGAGGAGGACTGGGCGGAGGAACCCGTCTGTTTGTGACGGGCAATCCCGATTGTCCGGGCGCAATTTATTGGTCAGACCTTAACAGACCTAACTACTTTCCCGAAAACAACTATGCCTATGTAGGTGACTCGTCAAGCATTAATGCCCTGGCGCAACAATCCGACCTGTTGGTAATATTCCAAAAAAACGCCCTTACTGTGTCACAGTATGTGCAGGGCGAAACAGTAACTGCCACCGACCTGTCCTCAGGCGCAGTGGTGGATATTACCACCCTTGCGGCAACCTTCCCGATGACTCCTTTGCACTCAGGGGTAGGATGTGACTGCCCCGACACAGTGCAACTTTGCTCTAACCGACTTGTGTGGCTTAACAGCAACGGCAAGGTTTACACTTTGGTCAGTTACGGTCAGTATAATGAACGGAATGTGCGTGAGATTAGTTATCTTATTGAGCCTTTGCTTAAAAAACACAGTACTCAGTCTCTTAAAAATGCCAAAAGTGCCGATATTATGGGCAAATACTGTCTTTTTATTGATGACAAGGTGTATGTGCTTGATTATGAAAGCGCCGCCTTTAAGGGTTACACCTCTTATGCTGCCGACAAAAACGCTCAAAGAAATATGGCTTGGTACGTGTGGACCTTGCCCTCCTTTATGGGAAACATAGCTCACCTGTGTGTTCTTGAAACAAAGGTGCTGATTATAACCGATAAGGGTATGTATACCCTGTCATTTGACGAGGGTGCAGATGCCGATTTTTGCGGCGATAATGAGCATCCCATATCCTGCGGATTTTGTACCAAGCACTTTATTTTTGGCGCACCCGATCGAAAGAAAAATATTGACAGCGTGCTTTTTGCATTGGGAAAAAATCAGGGACAAGTGTCGGTAGAGTGTTTATCAGACGGTAAGGTTTTATCATCTCACACAACTTTGTGTGATGAGGATGACGATGGATTTTTATACCGACAGCGCATATATCCTGCCGCCAATTCAGTTGCCGATTTTTCTTTGCGCGTGAGCGGCAAGGGAGAAATGTCAATGGAAGGCTTAACAATAATTTATAAGGAAACAGGTGAAACAGTGTGACAGAAAATATAAATTATATCAGCGCAGCTGAGCAACAAAACAAAATGCAAGAGGAGCTTGCCAAAAAACGAAAAGAGCAAGCAAAACTTGACACTGCAATAAAAAATCAGCAGATCACTCAGGCGGGCGCTGATGATATAGGTAAATTGAGCGGTAAATACCGCTCTATTTACGACGAAAACGCAGTAAAGCAGTATATCGGTGAGCGCAAGGTTGCTGAAAATATGGCTAATCTTGGTCTCACCGACTCGGGACTTAACCGCACTCAGCAGACGGCGTTGGGAGTAAGCAGAGGCAACGCCGATTACAATACACGTTTGCAGTACGAGTCGGCGGTACGTAGCATTGAGCAGTCGGTGCGTGATGAAATAGCCGCCAACAACAATGCACTGACAAGCGAACTAAACTCTATCGACCGACAGGTTGCAGAGGATAACGCCAACCGCCTTTACAATGCCGAAATCAAGCAAATGGAATATTACGACAAGCAACAGAAAGAGGCGGCAGAGGCTGCGAAAAAGGAACAGGAAGCCACCGAAAAGGCAGAAAAAGAGGCGTCTGAAAAGGCAACTCAGGAAAGAAAAAGTCTGCTTAACACCCTTATGACCGCCTTCAAAAACTCTGTGCAGACGGGCATTACGGCACCTCACGCAGGGGATATTCTGATGGAGTATATTATAATGCACAATCTTTCGGTAACCGAGGCACAGCTTGTGCTTACAAGCGGTGGCTTAGCAGCGGCTAAGCTGAAGGATGACTTCTTCGAAATTGCTATCAAGGAGCGAGACCGTTGGCAAGGACTTAAAACATACCTTGATGAATATAAATCTGCCACCGAAAAGGGCGGGGATTATTCAGTGGTAAGTCCATTTGAGACTGCTCTTAAAAACTACAACGTTGAGCAGTACGGCGCTGATAAGCTGCTGCCTCTTTTGGTGCGTGACCGATATCTCACTACCAACGATATGGCAAGAATTAAGCAGTTCTATAATCTTTTTATCGGCAGCAATCCTGCAGAAAAACGCAGAGTTTACGGTGAAAAGTATATTCTTGATTACGCAAATTCCTTGTATACAAAGGGCGAGGTAAGTCAGCTTGCCAGTCAGTATATGGCCGCTTTGTTAAACTATCACAAAGGATAATAGGAGTTGAATTTAATGAGAGAAATAAATTATTTAGTCAGTGCCCAAAGCATAACTCCCTCATCGGTTCAGGAGGCAGGCTTTCAGTGTGAATACAATGCCACAAAGGTGATTTTCACCTTGGAGGATGCACTTGCAGAGCAGTTGGCAAGTCAGACTGACCGCCAATTGTGGACAGTAGAGGTTGGCGATGCCCAGGGCAATATAAAGGTTTATCCCGTTGAACTTAATGGTTGCAAAGCGGAGTTTGTTTTGCCCACAGAGATAACTATGTCGGGCTCAACCGCCTCTTTGCAGCTGGTTGTAACAACTGTGGACGAGAACTACATTATGTTAAAAAGGCAGTGCTTTTCGGTTGTAAAAATCAAGTTTGGACAATCGGTGGCATCCCTTGTTGACAGCAATGAATATGACCGTTATTCTCACAATCTTGTGGGTGCAATGAGTCTTGCGGTGGATGCCGCGCAGGTTGCATCTCAGTCGGCAGAGTTGTCTCAGACCGCGTCTGAAAGAGCGATTGACGCCGCCGACCGCGCTGAAGAGGCTGTGAAAGAAGATTGGCAGCTTTATAAGGAATTTGTTATGGAAAATGATGTGTCGGCTTACAGCGAAAAGGTTGAGGACTTAGGTGACACCACAAAAGGTGTACGTGTTAAGGTGGTTTTGCCCGCCAACACTGTGTTGCCCAACAACCGACTGGCTGCCACCGTCAGCCTAAACAAAAACAGAGAGATAATAGTTCGCGCTGAAAGTTGGCCTGCTAATGAAAGTGTCACCGCTTGCTGCTTTGACATCGTTCCTTATGCTGACATCTGGAATGTTGATGTTGCCCCCTTTATAAAAACTCTTAGTAATATAACGGGTGATATATCCTACTATGCAGGGGACAAGGTGCGATATGTAAAATTTCAGACTAATAGCACCAATCTTATTCCTGCAGGCACAAAAATTACAATTTGGGGGTTACAGTAATGGCAATAATTTGCGAAAACGGAAAATACCGAGAAATGACGGTAGAGGAGTTGGCAGAATTAGAGCCTGCCACTCCCGATGCCTTTACCGAAATGGTGGAAGCAATGTCTACCGCCACAACCATAGCTCAGATGCGCTCTGCGGCTAAAAACTTTCTTGAAAAAACAGAGGTGAGCGGCGGTGCAAATTAACGAAGCCTCTCTTACCTTTGATTTTATGACCAAGCGGTCAAAAACCGACCTTATCGTGCTTCATCACGCGGCGGCAAAATCTTGCTCAGTGCAGGACGTTCACCGCTGGCATATTGACAGAGGTTGGTCGGGTATCGGCTATCACTTTTTTATCCGTAAGGACGGCTCGGTGTGGCGTGGCAGACCTGAAGACCGAGTGGGTGCTCATACAGTAAGCTTCAACGCCAACTCAATCGGAGTTTGCTTTGAGGGCAACTTTGAAAACGAGCCTATGCCCGATGCTCAGAAAAAGTCGGGCTTTGAACTGATAGCCTATCTCAAAGGCAAATATCCCATTAAAGATATTAAGGGTCACGGAGAATTAAAAGCTACCGCTTGTCCGGGTAAATTTTTTCCGCTTGTAGAGTTCAAGTCGGGTACTGTGGCAACACAGCCTGCACCCACAAACCGCGTTTTGCTTTTTCAGAGGGCAGCACTTGCCGACGGCTTCAAGTTTTCGAAGTACGGCACCGACGGTATGTGGGGCAGTGAGACTGAATCGGTTGCAAAATCGGCGGTTGTGAGACGGCGCGACACCTATAAATACAAAAATCTTACCCGACTTGTGCAGGGTGAGGTAGGAGTTGCAGTTGACGGACTGTGCGGTAAAGATACTGAAAATGCCATCAAAGTGTGGCAAAAAAATAACAATTTGGCAGTTGACGGTCAGTGGGGTGTCAACTGCTGGAAAAAATGGACGGGGGTTACCAAATGAAAACAGCATTAGCCTCTGTTTTCACCCTTTGTTGCACCGCCGCAACCTATTTGTTCGGCGGTTGGGACGTGGCACTTGCCGTGCTTGTCAGTTTTATGGCGATTGACTATCTTACAGGGGTAGTAGGGGCTGTAATAAACAAAAAACTGTCAAGTCATACGGGGTTCAAAGGGCTCGCAAAAAAACTTTTTGTGGTGCTTATGCTGATTGTGGCGGTTATGCTTGACCGACTTGTTAACGGCGGTCAGTGGATATTCCGCACCCTCGTGGCATATTTCTACATAGCCAACGAGGGCATCAGCATCATTGAAAACGTTGCCCGATTGGGCGTGCCCATCCCGCAAAGGATAGTGGAAATTTTAGAGCAAATTAAAGAAAAAGAATAAGTTTTAGCAGGGTTGCCGTGGCGCAGTCCTGCTAAAATATTACCCTTTTATCTGTGAAAATAATGCATTTGTACTTTTGCGTTAAAAAATGATATAATATAAAGGAAAATGAGAATTGAGTTTAGAAATTGCAAGAGCGCTTGCGGCTTTAAACGGCAATAAGTTATACCCTAAAATCACTCAAAGCACAAAATATAAGCATTGGGTTAGTGTTGAGGATGAAAAAAGATGCGAGGTGTGCGAAGATAATCACGGCAAAATTTGGCCGATTTCAGAAGCACCTGATTCCAAGCCACCGATACATCCAAAGGACCGTTGTGAAATAAAACCTATGCAAGCCATTACTGCTGGAACGGCAACCATCAATGGCGCAAACGGCGCCGATTGGATGATTAAATATGAGGGTGATTTGCCTGATTATTATGTTACTGAAGAATTCGCCAAAGAAAAAGGATGGAAAAAAGGTAAATGGCCCTCAAACTTTGTGCCTGATAAAATGATAACCACTGGTGTGTATAAAAACAAAAACAACCATTTACCGCATCAGTCTGGTAGGGTATGGTATGAAGCGGATATTAACTACAAGTCCGGTAAAAGAAATACTCAAAGAATTGTCTGGTCAAATGATGAGTTGATATTTGTTACGTATGACCATTACGAGACTTTTTACGAGATTATTTAATAAAGGAGAATTAGTATGAAAAAAGCAATTTTAGATTTAACAGGTTGTACTGGACGACGCGAAATGCATGAGCGTATACGTGTTTCGTTAGATTTTCCCGATCATTATGGCAAAAATTTAGATGCATTTTGGGATTGTATTAATCGGGATTGTGATGTGGATTTTGTTACAGTTATCGGTAGCGATAGCGTGGCAGAGGATTTAAAACCTACGGTAAAAGAAATTTTAGATATGTTAGAAGAAAACAAACAGTATTGGTCAGACATTGATTGTCCTTTTGACTATGAAATTATAAGTTGAGGGTGCCTGATATGAAAATGATGGATTGTGTAGAGGTAATTGTTGAAAAAGAAATATACGCAAAAGAAGGCGTCCATAAAGGAATGCAAGGCTGGATTTGCGACGAACGGAAGGTTAACGACACTTGGCTTGTCAATTTTCCTCAATGCGAAGAAAAAGATGATATTGCCGAAATCAGCATAAAAGAATATGATTTAAAACTTATTCCTGTGATGTATGCTGTCGAAAACGAACGTATAAAAGCTCAGTGGGGCGAGTGAAGGTGCAGGATTGCATCACGCGTGAAATTTTGCTAATGCGAATTAAAAAGGAACGACTGTGGGAGACACTTCGTAAAGAAGTTGTCTCCCACGGCTTTTTCTACAAAATAAATGACACTTTACACAAGTATTGTGAAAGTGTCATAGTGAGTTACATACTTTGAGAAAGGTAAATATTCGCCGAAAATAACGGATTCTTTTTTGAATTGCCGAGTGAAGTTTTTGCTGACGCAAAAGTGAAGTATGGACTTTAAGTCCAAGTGAAGATAACTTCACTTGCCCTTTAGGGCAAACTTAGTTGAGGCACACTTTCTTAGGTTGTGTGCCTCGTCAACCCTCCTTTTTTTGTTGCATTTATATGTTATTGTGATATAATCAAAAAAACGAAAGGCGGTGAGTCTGTGAAAATAATATTTCTTGATTTTGACGGTGTGCTTAACAGCGATAAATTTTTGCGTCGTGCAGAAGAGGGTGCAATTCTTGACCCAACTCGCTTGGCACTGCTAAAGCAAATTGTGGATGCCACCGAGGCAAAAATCGTCCTTACAACCTCTTGGCGCGTGCACTGGAATAAGGCTTCCTCTTTGTGCGACCAAACAGGCAGACTTATAAACAGCCTTTTTGCCGATTGCGGACTTGCCTTGTACGACAAAACCCCAACTCTTGACAGAAGCTGCGGACGCGAGGCGGAAATTAAAGCTTGGCTTGACCAAAATCCCAATACCGAAAGCTTTGTCGTGCTTGACGATGCCTTTTTAAGTGCAGATTTTCTTGAGGGACGTTTCGTGAAAACCTCAGCATATCAGGACGGACTTAACAGTCAGGAAGCAGAGCAGGCGATAGGGATTTTAAACGGCAGGGTAAAGAAGAAAATATTTGTGGTAAGTGACATTCACGGCCATTTTACCCTTATGAAAGAGGCGCTTGATAAAGCAGGCTTTGATAAGGATAATCCCCACCATCTGCTTGTAAGCTGCGGTGACTATTTTGACCGAGGCAATGAAAACGTAGAAGTGCTGAAATTTTTTGAGCGGCTGAAATATAAAATCCTGCTCAGAGGAAATCATGAGGATATGCTGCTTAAATTGCTTTACACAGGGCAGCTTATGCAGCACCACTGTATTAACGGTACCATAGCCACACTTGATAACTTTTTCGGCAAAAATTATGTGGATTACACCACCAACACCATTGATTTTTCAGGAAAAACAAGCACCGTTGACCGAATGATAGAGTTTATCGAGGAAACGGTTGATTACTACGAAACGGCAAATTTCGTTTTTGTTCACGGCTGGTTGCCTGACGGTTATTCCGAAGACGTTCGGTGGCGTGACGCACCTGAATCCGTTTGGGCAGAGGCTCGAAAAATCAGATGGACAGAGCGGTATACTGAGGAAAGACCTATACCCGACAAAACTCTTGTGTGCGGTCATATGCCTAATTTTTACGCAAGCGTGTACGACAAGCACCGCGAAAAAGGTAACGTGGATATTTTCTACGGCAACGGACTTATAACGGTGGATGCCGGCACCTACGACACAAAGCAGGTTAACGTGCTTGTAATTGAAGACGAAGTATAAAAAAGGTATTTTCGGCAGTTTTGCATATGAATTTGAACCCTCGTATAAATTACGGCAAAGCCGAGTATATCATCACTGCGAAAGATAATTGCAGCCTGCGGCTGATGATATACACCTTTGGTGATGAGATACACGCATACCGCGTGATGATATGCCATTGCTTTCGCAATAGATAAAAAAACGACAGGTCGAAACCTGTCGTTTTTTGTCTATGGGCTACAAAAAAGATATTTTCGGCAGTTTTGCGTATGAATTCGAACTCTCACATAAAATTGATATCGCCCTTCAAAGATGACATTTCTGCAAAAAATCATCGTTTCCTATTGACAAACATCTATGTGTTGAATATAATGATATATAGATAAACGTCTATGGGAGGTGTTTCGAGTGGACGAAAGAAAAACGGCATTGATCTTCAAAGCCTTTTGCGATGAAAACCGTATCCGCATTTTGAAGATGCTGACAAGCGGCGAAAAGTGTGCCTGCAAAATGCTTGACGAACTCAATGTTACGCAACCAACGCTTTCCCACCATATGAAGATCCTTTGCGATTCCGGTGTTGTAGTTGGTCGCAAGGAAGGCAAATGGATGCACTATTCCATTTCAGAAGAGGGAGCAAAAGTTGCTGCGGATTTACTAAAGGAACTGACATCCATTGATTGTGGATGCGAAAACAAGTCGTGTTGTGAAAAGTAAGGCAAGTCAAATCTTTTCCGCACGACTTCCTTTAAG
>JAZOLY010000026.1:0-4204 GCA_045653445.1 Acutalibacteraceae bacterium | reverse complement strand
TGAAATGCCTATTTCAAATCAGTGTTACACCATCCTTTATGGTGGTACTCCGCCAAAGAATGCAATCAAAAATCTTATGGGCAGACCCAAAAAGTACGAAAACGAATCTGCTTGGATTGATTAAAAAAACTGCAGTGCATTAGACAGCCCCAATTTGTGCGGACAGTACAAAAAGAACCACTATGGTAGTGAATATTAAATTTTAAGCAACATACTGACATCGCTTTTCAAGTGGTGTCAGTTTTGTTTTAAGTTGGATGCGATGATGATTGTAGAAATGGATGTATTCATCTATGAGGAGGCGAGCCTCCTCATAGGTTTGGAGCTTAACCCGGTAGATACATTCTGTTTTAAGAATGGAGAAGAAATTTTCGGCCAAAGCGTTGTCGTATGGGTTTCCACGTCTTGACATTGACGGCGTAATACCGTAAGATTGAGTTAGCTTAAAATATCCCTGCGAGGTATATTGAAAGCCTTGGTCACTGTGGAGCTGCAACTCTGCGGTGACCTTTTCTTTTTTCTTGGCGTCACGAATGGTACTTAAAACAAGATTAACATTTTGTTCGGTGCCGGTCTTGTAGGCAACAATCCTGTTGTCATACAAATCTCTGATGATCGACAAATATAATACGCCTTGCTTGGTGTGTATGTATGAAATATCCGTAACCCATTTTTGGTTTGGTCTTTCGGCAGAAAAGTTTCTGTTTAGCAAGTTGGGATATCTGTGCAGATATTCACCATAATTGCGATATTTCTTTCTTCTGATCACTGACAGTAATCCGTATTTCTGCATAACTCGTAGAACTGTCTTAGGATTACGATATATTCCTCTTTTCTCTAGCCATATATGTACTCTGCGATAACCATAGGTCTTACCACATTCGTCCTGGCATTCTCGTATTTTTTCTGCCAACGGCAGATCCCATGCGGGTATATCCATTCGTGACACATAAGCATAATACCCACTTCGGGATACCTTGAAGAACCGACACATTTCACTAATTGAATATTTATCTTTGTGGCGGTAGATTACCATATATTTTATGCTTGTTCTCACTTCCTTTCTGTGAGCGAGAGAAAATCCCGCATTAATTCGTTTTCCATTTCCAATGTTTTGATTTTTGCTTCCTTGCGAGCAATCATATATTTCAGTTCAGTAACTTTATCTTGTTCGCTTACAACGCAATCTTTTGGCGGTCTGCCTTTGCGTTTTAAAGCAATTCCTAATGCCAATTTTCGTTGATTCATATTGTGCCGACTGATGAAGTTATGCACCTGTTCGTATGTGAAACCAAACCTTTCTCCAATTTCTCGTTTTGTTAGTCCTTGAGACTTTAATTCTAATATTTCTAATTCATATTCTTTTATTCTTCGGTAACTTCTTGGCATAAAAATTCCCCCTATGGTAGTTTTTTTAATTCTACCATAGGGGGTTCTTTTTTTCTATTGTCTGTTTTTACTGGACTTGTGCAATTTGTTGCACAGGTTTTTATTATATCAAAATTGGGATAAGCACCACATAGGGCACGTTAAGCAGTGCAAAGCATCCGCAAAGCATTGTGCGATTCATATTGTCACTGACACGCTTGCCAAGTATGGCAAATCGGGTAAGCCAATACATCACTAACGCCGACGCCACTGAGGCGAGGATTGGCACCCATACTGTGCTTTTTTCATAGTTGCACACGCTTAAGTTGTGTTGCAAGGCGGCATCTCCGTAGGTGAGAAATGCACCCATTATCGCAAAGGCGGTAACAGCAGAGGCAACTGCACATAAAAAGGTGACTATCAGTCGGTCAAGGGCAAATTTCACTGCTTTCGGTTTGCCGTCCACACAGGTTGAGGCAACACACAAAAAGCCAAAGTTAACAAGCAGTGACAGGGCAATATAAATAGCCGTCACCCAAGGCACGTAAACATATATCCAAAGAGGCACAACGTTGCCCCCTTTCTTTAGATTTCGCCGAATTTGTTCATTACAAGACCTGTAATGAGTTTGGGATAGAAATAGGTGGATTTTTGAGGCATTTTCTCACCTGCGGCAGCAACATCACGAATTTCGCTTACGCGGGTGGGATTCATAATAAATGAGCAGTTTGCCTCGCCACTGTCAACTGCAGAGATAGCCTCGTCAGCGTTGCGGGTGTAGGTAAGGTTAATCTGCTTTGCCATATTTTCTTTATCAATGCCCATTGCACGCTCAAGAACGAGAGTGTGGAGCACGTTTACGTCAAGACCCTTAAGAGCATCACTGCAACCTGAACAAATTGCATCCAACTCGGTTGTATCTTTAAGGGTGAGCATATACCACTTGTCTGCGCCAACGTAAAATGCAAAGGCGGTTTTGTTTTGCTCGTATGCGGTTTTAAGAGCGGGTAAAATTGCATCTGCACCCTTTTGCTCGGCAATGTCAAAACTCTTTTCGCAAGCAGAAAGTACGTCCTTCTGGTTATAATTCTCAACGCCGCAAACAATTCTGTGGGTTGGGAATACAACCAAGCCGTCACTTTCCATAGCCACAAGCATCATCATAACAAAGTCGCAGGCGTCGCCCTCTTTGGCTATGCCCTGCTGGCGCAAGTGGTTGCGGAAATTGATAGAGGTTTCGTATCTGTGATGACCGTCGGCAATATAAAGCTTGCGAGCATCAAATTGCTTGCAAAGGGTGGCACACTCATCCTTGTCGGTTACAATCCAAAGTGAGTGAGTAACACCGTCACCGTCAGTAAAGCACTGAACAGGCTCACCCGCAGACAGGCGGTCAATAGCGGCAGTGGTCACGCCACCGTCATCGTTATAAAGAGAGTAAATCTGACTGAAATTGCACATTGTGGCATTCATAAGGTTAAAACGGTCTGCCTTTGCCTTTGACAAGGTTTCTTCGTGAGGCAGAACAATACCCTTTGAAAACTCTTCAATATGCACTCTGCCGATTATACCCTTGAATTCGTACTCTTTGCCCTCAACGGTAAAGCGCTCGCCATAAATATAGAGACCCTCTGCATCGTCGGTTTTAAGGGTGCCCTCTGCCAAAAAGCCGCGCAAGGTTTCGCCTGCGGTGGCATAGCAATCCTCACCCTCACGGGGAAGCTCAAGACGGATAATATTGTGCTGGTTGCGAGCAATATATGCAAGGCGTTCATCCTCACTGATAATGTCGTAAGGGGGACAGCAAAGCTGAGATATTTCCCCTGCCTTTTCTGTAAATCTTAATGCACCGAAAGGTTTTAACTGTGCCATAATCATCACTCCGTTAAATCAGTATAGTGTTAATTTTATTCCATATGCCCCCTCAAGTCAAGGGGTATTTGCCCTTTTATTTCATTATTACCTCTGCGGTGTGTGGGCGGTGGTCGGCAGAGACGATAGCAGGTATATCTGCCGATATAATTTCAACATCAGGGCTTACAAAAATATAGTTAATCTTTTGCTCAAGATAGTTTAAGCAGTGTTGCGTGTTAAAAGACATAAGTTTCATAAAATCACCTCATGTTTGTATTGCTTTTGTTGATTATAGCAAACATTCAAATCAAGTGCAATATTGTTTTGCAAATGTAAATTTATTCTAAAGCAAATTTTTTGAATTTTCTAAAGCAAATTTTTTGAATTTTGGTATTGACAAACTCATTCAATTATGATAATATAACTTTTGCTGTGTGACGTGCTGGTGTAGCTCAGTTGGTAGAGCAGCTGATTTGTAATCAGCAGGTCGGGGGTTCGAGTCCGTCCACCAGCTCCAGCAAAAATTAAATATGGGAGAGTTCCCGAGTGGCCAAAGGGGGCAGACTGTAAATCTGTTGTCTCTGACTTCGATGGTTCGAATCCATCCTCTCCCACCAAACGACACCACCCAACAGGGTGGTGTTTTTGTTTGGTGGGAGAGGATGCTTGATGCTGAACCATTGGTTCGGCGACGCGGCACCAATGCCGCGACAGGCATTGGGGACCGCCAAAGTCTCGAGCACACAAATGCCGTTGGGTACCGCTCGGAGCGGTCAACGGCGTGTGAGCGCAGAGTATCCGTCCAACACTTTCCTTATGCGCGGGATGTCGTAAACTGTACAGTGTAGTAACATAGTAAACAGGTAGTGCAAGGACATAGTATACAGTTTTATGGTAAAATAAAAGGCAGATAAATGCTAATAAAGGAAGTGTTTTAATGCCGTGGGAGAGTAAAACTGTGGAAAAATTACGAGAAGAATTT
>JAZOLY010000025.1:0-41788 GCA_045653445.1 Acutalibacteraceae bacterium | reverse complement strand
CGGGCCCGTGCATATGGCAAAAGTCGAGAGCCATTAGTTTTTGGATGATTTCTATCGGGTTCTTTGAAGTTTCGGAACTACAAATCCCAATAATGCTATCCATTCCTCTTGTGTGGCAATCGTTACATATGTAATGACCTTTTTCACAAGCGGTTTTGCTATTCTTTTCTTGTGGCTGAGAGCACATTCCATTTGCTTTTCATTTTCAAAATATGTAAGCGGTGCACCGCAAATTAAACATTCATCTTTCATAAATCTTTCCTTAAAAACATTTGAATTTTGTTATCAGTTCAATATATTATTCACTTACTTAAATTTATAATTGAATATACCATTAGACCAACACCGATACCGAATAATACACAACCATATACCTCGGTTAACTGGTTTGCAAAGAATCCTACTGCTCCACTACCCAAAGCACATAATATTGCAAATAACAATTTCTTCTTTTTCATACAGGCATACCTCTCTATAAATTGAATTCATCAGAAAATTCCTTTGTTATACTTAATCATCGCATAAAAACTTAAACCGAGCCCTGCAACTAGTCCTACTATTAAAAGCACAGTTCCAACTATCATAAAAACGTTGTTTTCGGTATATAGGGTTACAGCAGACAAAATGCTAAACGCCATAACAGCACAACCACAAATAATTGTTCCAAGTCCCACTTTTTTACCAAAAGGAATTCTATCTTCTTCTGAAACTCGATGTCTGTGATAAGAATGTAGTGACGAAATATTTCCTCGCATATTTGAAATACCGAGAACAATCAATATAACTCCAACAAGAAAAGTAACAATAAATTCTAACATAATTTCCTCCGTAAATTCTTATCTGTTAAATTGATTATACCACATAAATATTAAAATTGCTACATATCCGTTTGTTAATTGGTAAGAATAGTTAATAGAAAGTAAACGGAGGTAAGTTTATGTTTAAACACGAAAAGATGCTATTTCATCCTGTAGCAGTAGAGAAACCTAATCCGCAGTATGCGGCGCTTTTACAAGAACAGCTCGGCGGTGGCAACGGCGAGCTTAAAGCTGCTATGCAGTATATGTCGCAGAGTTTTAGAATCAAAGACCCTGAAATCAAAGATTTATTCCTTGACATTGCAGCAGAGGAACTCGGTCATATGGAGATGGTGGCGCAGACCATCAATCTATTAAACGGACACGATGTTGATGCAGAAAAGGTGCCATCGGGCGAGATTCAATCGCACGTTCTTTTAGGTCTTAACCCCGGACTTATAAATGCATCGGGTTACTCTTGGACGGGCGACTATGTAACGGTTACAGGTGACCTATGTGCAGACCTCTTAAGCAATATCGCATCCGAGCAACGTGCAAAGGTGGTTTACGAATATCTTTATCGTCAGATTGATGACAAAAAGGTGCGTGAGACCATCGACTTCCTATTAAACCGTGAGGAAGCGCACAACCAGATGTTCCGTGATGCATTTAACAAGGTGCAAAACTCAGGCTCTAACCGAGATTTCGGCACAACAAAGGCTGCTAAAATGTATTTCTCTATGTCGGATCCCGGTCCCAATGCTTTTGCGACTAATGATACAAAGCCTGTTTCTTTTGATAAGTAATATTAAAACCGCTGAAGTTCTTACGCTTCAGCGGTTTTTGGAATTTGCGGACTGTATTATCTATCATTTTTTATGAATATACCATCCGTGCTCGCGTTTTGGTAATTTTCTTGCACATTTGCTACCAATGGCATTTACATAATCATTATACTTGTTGGCAAGCCTCATATGCCTATTCCCTTCTTTTTCATAGAAACCAACCTTTATGAGTTTATTAAACATCTTATTCGATTTTTTTCTTAGCTTTTTTTCACTGGCCAGTTTGAAAAAAACATTTCTGAAAATTCCCATTGCACGCCCCTCCTATAACTATATCGCAAATTCTTATATTTAAATCAATTATACCATACAATAATTTTAAATTCCACTATTATTATTTAAATCACCACATCACTGCGCCGCCGTTGAGGAGGGGTGCGTGCCTAGGGTTGAACATCAGGTTACAAGAGAGTGCGATTAAGAATACCAATGCGATAAAGCAAACGTTGACGATAATTATTTTTGACAGTTTATCCTTTTTGGCGGTATCGGTAAATATAACGTAGTAGACAAAGCCGACAATGGAGCAGAAAATCAATGAAAAGCCAAACGGACGGCGGAAATAGATGGCGTAGAGCAAACCCCAAAAGCAGACAGCGGTCAGCATAAGGTAAGCGAGGAACCGCACCGCTTTTGATTTTGCATCTACTAGGACGAGAACTGCGGGAATATACAACATCAAAAGTGCAAATCTCATCACAATGGCATCATCAAGATATATAAATATGTAACCGGTCATTATTCCTGCTACAAGTTCGATTAGGTATGTACAAACCATACAACTATTACTGCGGGACACGGTAGATTACCTCTCTTTCTATTAAATTTCGGCAGGTCTTATCGGGAAAATACGGTATGTATTTAGTGATATGCTTTTGGGTGATTCGGTTTTCTGTGATATAGTCGGTGATTAGTTTTCGCTTATACTCGTCAAGAGTTTCGGTGTCAATGCCATTCATCAGTTCCAAGAAGCATAGGACAGATGCGTTAAATTTATCGATTTTAGTTCTTGGTTTATGTAACAATAATCTTTTACCGCAAATATTTACCACTTTACTTCTTTGTGTTTCATTGTTAGAATAAATTTCTATTGTCTTGGGTTGAACTTTTGATAAGCCGAGTTCATATAACAAATATTGTCCTACATAGTAACCCTTTACGTTTTCGTTATCTTTGATATATTTCTTTTCAACAATCTTCATCGGGTCAAAAGGCACAATACCAAATTTATTTTTCTTAGGTATATAATATACACCTCTGTCAAGGTGTACTATTTCGCCCTTTTTACAAAGTTCAGCAACCGATTTATAAATCCAAATCTGCGAATAGTCTTTATATGTAATTTCCGAAATAGCAAATGGCTGATTACAGCCGAAAGTTTCAATTAAATGTTTTAGCAATTTAAATTACCTCCTTTTTATAGAACATTAAACATAGTGTGTTTTTTCTGTTATACTATTTTTTGCGTATTTTCGTGCTTTGAAAAACCTTAAAAAGTGCTCTAAACCCCCTTAAATACTGGATTTGTGTGTAGAAAAAGACCATACCCTCTAACTTTGGGTATGGTCTTATTTTAACATCATCAGGTGCCATTGCGGCACCCATATTGTTGGCGTCGGTGATGTTCATATCCACCACTCTGCCCAGCGTAAACGCCTGCACGTATGGGCCTTTGCCGTCACCCACTATTGCGGCGCCTGAGCCTGTTACAGTCCACTGGGCTGTAGGCGGACGCACTCCGCCGTAATCTAATGGAAATCGAAACTGCCGCTCAGCCGTACAAAAGTGAGACGAGGTCACTGCTATTGCCTTGCGAGCCACCGATGACTCCACTGCGAGAGATGCCATAATCAGCGACAGACTCATTGTAGAGCAGGCACCGAAAACTCCTGCAAAGGCTATTTCAAAATCTTTAAGTCCAAAGGTTGAGCCGATGCACTGATTAAGCAAGTCCCCTGCAAACAGCATATCTATATCATAAGCGGCAAGGCGCGCCTTTTTAAGTGCAAGTTGCACCGCCGTTTTTTGCATCATACTTTCTGCCTTTTCCCAGGTCTTTTGCTCCATTGTGTCGTCATCGGTTATATAGTCAAAATAGGGCGCCATAGGGCCGTCTCCCTCTTTTGTGCCCACCACCGCTGCCGATTCAATTATAGTGGGTTTATGCTCAAGAATAACGGTATATCTGCCTTGACGGTATGCCATTTTAATCACCTTTTTTTGCATTTTTCTTTATTTTTTATCACAAAGGGGATTTTATGCACATTTTACTTTAAATAAGTGGGCAATTATGATACAATAAGCAAAGGAAGTGATTTTATGACCGTTTATCCTGATTATTATAAGGATTTTGAATGTATTAAGGGCGAATGCCGTCACAACTGCTGTATCGGTTGGGAGATTGAGATTGACAGCGATACCGCAGAAAAGTATAAAAGTGTCGGCGGCGAGTTAGGTGACCGACTGAAAAAACACATTGATTGGAATGAGCCTTGCTTTATTTTTGGTGAAAATGAGCGTTGCCCTTTTTTGAACAATGAAAATCTGTGCGATATTATAATTGGATTAGGTGAAGATAAACTTTGCGGTATTTGCGCCGACCATCCAAGATTTAAAAATCAGTTGCCCGACCGCACTGAAATTGGGATAGGGCTTTGTTGTGAGGCGGCGGCTGATTTGATTTTAAGGCAAAAGCACAAGGTTGATTTGGTCTTTGACGGTGACTCCCCTTGCGATGACAGTATCATCAATTTGCGGGATGCCATAATTGACACCTTGCAAGACCGCGAATTTTCAATTTTTGAGCGATTGGAAAATATGCTTTGGCTTTGCGGTGAGGATAATTTTGAGGTTGATATTAAGAATTGGGCAGACCGACTGTATAACCTTGAACGGCTTGATGAGGATTGGTCAAACAGATTAAACACACTAAAAAATCCTATTGATTTTGAGGGTTATGCCGACTACATAAAGAATTATGAATGTGAATATGAGCAGTTGGCGGTCTATTTTATCTATCGGCATTTTGCCAATGCGCCCGACAGTGTCAGTTGCCTTAAAAGAGCAAAATTTGCTGCACTTGCGGTAAATATAATCTACGCCTTGGGCGCGGCAGAATTTACTCAGAGGGGCGAGTTAAGTTTTGACTGCAGAGTAGACATTGCACGTGCTTTTTCAAGCGAAATTGAATATTCAGACGAAAATCTTTACAGTATTATTGATAGTTTGTAAAAGGAAAACCGCCGATTACTCGGCGGTTTTCGCATTCTCCATCAGTCTTTTGCTTTGCAAAACTAGTTCTCTCACAAATAAAAACGTTCCAACGGGACATACCTACATTTTTCATCAGCATAGCGACTTTGTTATCTTATTCTTCGGGTTGATTCCAACTGTGCCATACGCCCTGAACGTCGTCATTCTCTTCAAGCATATCAAGAAGTCTGTTCATTTTGAAAATAGCCTCTTCATCAGTAAGGTCGTTGGTCATATTGGGCACATACTCTGCTTCGGCAGAAACAAAGGTGTAACCCTTTTCGGTAAGAGTGGCGCTAACTGAATCAACTGCATTGGGGTCGGTAATAATCTCGAAAGAGTCGTCGTTTACATTAAAGTCGTCGGCGCCTGCTTCAAGTGCATCTTCCATAACGGTGTCTTCATCAAGGCCTTCGCTATCAATAATAATGATGCCCTTGCGTTCGAACATAAACATAACTGAGCCGCTTTGACCAAGGTTACCGCCGTTTTTATCAAAATAGTGGCGCATCTCACCTGCGGTGCGGTTGCGGTTATCGGTAAGAGTTTCAACAACAACGGCAATACCTGCGGGGCCGTATCCCTCGTAAATTATTTCTTCATAATTGCTTGAGTCGTCGTTAGATACCTTTTTAAGCATACGGTCAATATTATCGTTAGGCACATTGTTTGCCTTTGCCTTGGCAATTATATCACGAAGCTTGCCGTTAACATTGGGGTCGGGACCGCCTGCTTTAACTGCCATTGCAAGTTCGCGGCCGATACGAGTAAAGATTTTTGCTTTTTGAGCATCGGTCTTTTCTTTTTTACGCTTAATGTTGTTCCATTTGGAATGTCCTGACATAGAAAATTCACCTTTTCTTTAAATTTCATATTCAACCTATGTATTATACCAAAGGGCTAAAGATATTGCAAGCATTTAATTAAAGTTTGTTTTACCCCAACTTTATATTTTTTAACCACCTCCCTTTTGCGACAAATTTGTCGGTTTGGACAGGCTATAATGGGCTCATCATATTGGGTGGTGAATTTATGAAAGAAAGCACTAACATACTTAACAAAACGAAAGAAAGTGTTAAAGGCAACCTTATTGCCAACCGAGTTTTTAAAATCACTATTACTACTGTGATGGGATTTTTTCTTGCTCGAACTGCTCTTTTAGGGCAAAGCGTCCCCTTTGGATTGGGGTTTTGCGCAGGACTTGAGGGGGTATACGCTTTTGCGGCGGCTATTGGCAGTGGGGCAGGATACTTCTTCCCTATTACCGACCAAGGCGGGTTTGGATATGTTGCCGCTACCCTTGCCATTCTTGCAATAAAATTTGTTTTGCACGGCAAATATGAGGGTAACCGTAAGCATATTTTTTCTGCTATTCTTGGATTTACCTCTTGTCTTGTTGCAACACTGCCTAATATAATTATGTCTTTTTCGGTTGAAAGCCTTACAATAAAAAGCGCCGAATGTATTATCTGCGGTTGCACTGCAGGTGCAGTCAGTATTTCTGTAGGCTATATTAAAAACAGAAAGCCTGCACACATTCCCATTGGGGACAACCTGTGCATCATCACAACCGTAGGGCTTTTGTTATCCTCACTTATGTGGATTGAGTTTGGAGGGGTTAGTCTATCCTCTGTTTGCACGGGTGTAATTATATTGTGCGCCGCAGTTGGCGGTCAGGGTGCCGCAGGTGCTTATGTGGGTGCTATACTTGGGTTTGTTATGTGTGTTACAGGCCGAGCGGAGCCTTGGATTCCTGCCGCAATGTCTTTGAGCGGACTTACTGCAGGACTGGTATCTCCATTTGCTCATATAGGGGGTGCAATACTTTTTTCTGCAACGGGTATCGTTTACACTCTGCTTAGCGGAAGTGCAGATTTATCACTGATTTATGAAACGGTTGCCGCATCAGTTATATTTATCTTTTTGCCAAAAGAATTTAGGTCAAAAATATCAGGAGTTTTTGCCCCTGCGGCAGAACTGCCTCGCCTTGACGGACTTAAAAAATCTGTCTCTATGAGGCTAAGTTTTGCATCAAAGGCACTGTGCGACGTTTCTGACACAGTAGAAAATGTTGCAAGAAGGCTTGAAAAAATAGATAATCCCCCACTTGAAAAGGTGATAACCTCGGTTGAGCAATCGGTGTGTAACGGTTGCTCTATGCGGTGCTACTGTTGGGAAGAAAGACGGGAAAACACCGTTGCCGCTCTTATAGGCAGAGTGCGCGGAGAAAAAGAGACAAATCTTACCGGTTGCGGCAGACAGGACAGTCTTATTGCTGCGGCAAAAAAGGCTTACAGTGAGTTTTTAAGTCGCAACGAGGCTACGGGCAGAATAAGAGAAATCCGCGAGGCTCTTGCTGACCAATTCTCCGGAGTTGCCGACCTGCTTGCTGAGGTGGCGGATGAATTTGACCGCGAGCGTATTTTTGACCACGATGCCGCAGGCAGAGTTGAATCGGCGCTTAGGTCGGTTGACATAATACCGTCAGACGTGGGTTGCGCCATTGACCGATTTGGTAGAATGACGGTTGAAATAAGGGTGCTTAGCGGTGACAGGGCACGTTTTAGCAAAATGACTATTATGCACCAGGTTTCCGCTGCTTGCGGCAGAGAATTTGAGCCGCCGTCAATCTATTCCTCCGGCAGAGGCACCCTAATCACCCTTGCGCAAAAGGCTCGTCTTACGGCAGACGTTGGGCTTGCAAGTATCACAAGCGGTGACGGAAAACTGTGTGGAGACACCGCCTCGGTATTTTGCGACGGCAGAGGTCATAGTATTATGATGATTAGTGACGGTATGGGTACAGGCGGCAGAGCGGCGGTTGATTCTGCTATGGTAACAGGACTTATGGAGCGTATGATTAAGGCAGGCTTTGGCTATGACAGTGCCCTTAAAATTGTCAATTCCGCTTTGCTTTTTAAATCTGCAAACGAATCACTTGCCACCCTTGATATTTGCTCGGTTGACCTTTTTACAGGCAGAGCAGAATTCTTTAAAGCAGGCGCTTGTCCTACACTTGTAATGCGGTCAGGTCGGGCAGGAATTGCCGAGTGCGCCTCATTCCCCGCAGGCATATTGAGGCAAGTTGCTTTTGATACGGCGGCGGTTACTTTGTCAAAAGGCGATATTGCGGTAATTTTTTCTGACGGCGTTAACTCAGAAGGCACCGATTGGATTGTTGAGGAACTTAAAAAATTTGATGTTGGATACTCTGCTCAACAACTGGCTTCGAGCCTTGCCGACTCGGCTCGAAGACGACGCACCGACAATCACGAGGACGATATTACCGTTGCGGTCACAATTATTAAGTAAGCCAAAGCGTTCAAACTTGAACTCAGATTTAAATGCTTTGGCTCAACCAAAAAACTCCGCCCGTTTAAGACGAAGCGGAGCTTTTTAGGTAGTCAGTTAGCAGCAGCAATCATTGTTGCAACCATTGCAGCCACCACATCCACAACCACCGTTAGTGGTGGAGAGACCGTTGTTGCCACAGCAGCAGAACAGTATGATGATGAGGATGATAATCCAGCTGCAGTTTCCGCCGAAGCCGTTACACATATGCGCGACCCCCTTTCCGAGCGGTAAGGGAGGTTTTCTCTCTTTTGCCGCCCTTCGATATCATTCTATGTAAGGGTTTTATTTTGGTTACGGGGTGATTTTTGGAGTTACACAGTAAATTGAAGAAAATCAAAGAAAAAATGAGATATGAAAAGTTATTTTTAAAATTTGGCGGATTTTGAGTTGTAACTATATGTTTTTGACCTTTGTTGACTTTGACTTTCTTTGACTTTTCTCATAAAATATAATTAGTCAAAGAAAGTCAAAGGAGGCAGACTAATGCTTATCAGTGACCTTATAGCAAAAAGAATACTTGAACTTTTAGAGGGTTCGGAAGACGGCATCACCGAAATTCAGCGCAACACCTTGGCAGAGGCTATCGGTTGTGTGCCCAGTCAGATTAACTATGTTATATCCTCCCGCTTCACTCCCGAAAAAGGATATATTGTTGAAAGCAAGCGTGGTGGCGGTGGATATATCCGCATTACAGAAGTGCGCACAGGTGCCGCTTCTGCTTTGATGCATATTATCAATTCTATCGGCAACTCACTTGATATGCGAACACAGCGCATTATATTGGAAAACTTGGTTTTTCGCGACCTGATTTCATCGGGCGCCGCCGCTATTATGAGTGCGGCAGTATCTGACTCGGCTTTGCGGCAGATTGCCCCAAGCAGTCGAGACGAGGTCAGGGCATCCATATTTAAGCATATGCTTATGACACAGGTTAGATAAGGAGGCAAACTTATGTTATGCGATAAATGCGGTCAAAGAACCGCCACAACACACATAAAAACAAGTATAAACGGCATTGTTGAGGTGCATCATCTGTGCCCCGACTGTGCAAAGGAGCATTCGGGCGGCAGCAGTGTGATGCTTGATAGTCTTATTGGCTCATTTTTTGGTGACAGTCTTAAAAGCCATCCCGTAACCGACAACCGCAAGCGTTGTGAGGGTTGCGGAATGTGTTTTGACGATATTGCTCAGTCAGGCAAGGTTGGTTGTGACAAGTGTTACGAGACCTTTTTAGAGCAACTGCTCCCCTCTTTACAAAGAATGCACGGCAGAAGCCGTCATGCAGGCAAAATCCCCAACCAAATTGTGATTGAGGAAAGCACAGAGGATAAAATTACAGAGCTTCAAAATCAAATGCAAAAAGCCATTGAAACACAGGATTTTGAACTTGCCGCAAAGCTCCGCGACCAGATTAAAGAGTTAAAGGAGGATGCTGACAATGAGTAAGTGGTACACTTCTTGCGGTAATCAGTCTGACACCGTTATAAGCACTCGCATCCGCCTTGCGCGAAATATTGCAGGTATGCCATTCCCCTCACGAATGACCGCTCAGCAACGCAAAGAGGTTAATCTTGCCGTTAAAGAGGCTATTATTTGCGACGAGGATGGGGCTAAACGATTTAAGTACATTGAGATGGATACACTGCCCGATATCACCGTTATGTCTATGGTGGAGCGTCATATTATCAGCCCCGAATTTGCCAAAGTGCGCGATAATAAGGCACTGATTTTGTCTGATGATGAGTCGGTAAGCATTATGCTTTGTGAGGAGGACCACATTCGCATTCAGGTTATGCGGGCAGGGTTATCTCTTGACGAGGCTTATGCAGAGGCCGACAGAATAGACGACCTTTTGGGTGAAAAACTAAACTATGCCTTTAATGAGCGGTTGGGCTATCTTACCGAGTGCCCCACCAATCTTGGCACAGGACTGAGAGCATCACTGATGCTTCATCTTCCTGCCCTTGAAATGTCAGGTGCAGTCAACCGTCTTGCTTCAACGGTAAGCAAAATCGGTCTTACCATTCGCGGCACATACGGTGAGGGCACCAAGGCAAGCGCATCAATGTATCAACTTTCAAATCAGGTTACACTTGGCATATCGGAAAAAGCGGCTATTGAAAATCTTAAATCCATTGCCGCACAGGCTATGGCTCAGGAAAAAAGCGCAAGAGAAAATCTTGATCAATTTGCTTTGGAGGACAACGCTTACAGAGCCCTCGGCACCCTTAAATTTGCACGCATTCTGTCGGGTGACGAGTTTATGAAATTGATTTCCCGTCTTCGTTTGGGGGTTGCAACCGGAGTTGTTGAGGGTATCCCCCTTGAAAAAATAGAGGAGCTTATTATCGACGCAGGCGCCGCTACCCTGCAAGCCAATGCAGGTGAGCCGTTAGATGCCACCGAAAGAGACCGATTGCGTGCAAAAATCATACGCGAAAGGCTGTGAATTTATGTATAAATTCAACGGATTTACCGAAAAGGCCAACAAATCCCTTAACCTTGCAATAGAGTCTGCACAGGATTTTGGCCACACTTATATTGGCAGTGAGCATCTGCTTATCGGAATTCTGAGAGAAGGCAGCGGTGTTGCCGCACAGATTCTGACTGCCAAAGGTATTATTACAGAACAAATTGAGGATGCTTTGACCGTTACTGTTGGTGTTGGTGAAAAAACCAAGTTATCCCCTGCCCAGTTTACTCCACGGGCAAAGCGGATTATTGAAATGTCGGTTGCCGCCGCCAAAAGCAGAGGTATTTCCTACGTTGGCACTGAGCAAATACTCCTTGCCATTCTTGAGGAGGGTGACAACTACGCCGTAAGATTCATTAGTGAATTAGGGGGCGACTGCACTGCCATTTTAAGTGAAGTTATGAAAGCAATGGGTAACGGTGTAAAATCACCTGAAGGCAACTCTAAACCTGTTAAATCAAAGGGTGAAAGCACCCCTACACTTGATAAATACGGCAGAGATTTATCCTTTGAGGCAGAAAATGGCAATCTTGACCCCGTTATCGGCAGAGAGGAAGAAATTCAGCGTATTATTCAGATTTTGTGCCGCCGCACCAAGAATAATCCTTGCCTTATCGGTGAGCCCGGTGTTGGTAAAACCGCAGTTATTGAGGGGCTCGCAATCAAAATCAGTGAGGGTGAAGTGCCCGAACTGCTTAAAGACAAGCGGGTGGTTTCCCTTGACCTTACAGGTATGGTGGCAGGCACAAAGTACCGCGGTGACTTTGAGGAAAGAATCAAATCTGCCATTGACGAGGTTAAAAAGGCAGGCAACGTAATCCTATTTATTGACGAGGTTCATACCATCGTGGGTGCAGGCTCATCAGAGGGGTCTACCGATGCGGCAAATATGCTAAAGCCTCAGCTTGCAAGGGGTGAGTTTCAGGTTATCGGCGCAACTACTCTTGACGAGTATCGCAAGCACATCGAAAAGGATGCCGCTTTGGAGCGCCGTTTTCAACCGATTACTGTTGGTGAGCCTAACGAGGCGGACGCGGTGCAAATTCTTAAAGGACTGCGAGACCGATATGAAGCACACCACAAGGTGCGCATTACAGACCAAGCCATTGAAGCGGCTGTCAAACTTTCATCCCGATATATCAGTGACCGATATTTGCCTGATAAGGCTATTGACCTTATTGACGAGGCTTGCTCGCGGGTAAGGCTTAACAATATGACTCCCTCCACCGATATGAAGGATTTGGAGGAAAAAATCAAAAAACTGTCTGAGGAAAAGACGGCAGCGGTTAACTCTCAGAACTTTGAACTTGCCGCCCAAATTAGAGACAACGAGGTCAAACTGCAAGAGGAGTTTGACGGTCTTAAATCAAAGTGGCAAGAGCAAAACGAACACGCGTCAGGTGAAGTCGGCGAGGAGGACATTGCTCAAATTGTGTCGGGTTGGACAGGTGTGCCCGTAGTCCAGTTAACCGAGGAGGAGGGCGCCCGTCTGCTTCGTCTTGAAAAAGAGTTGCACTGCCGAGTTGTTGGTCAAAACGAAGCGGTTAACGCTGTTGCAAAGGCTATTCGTCGAGGCAGAGTTGGTCTTAAAGACCCCAAGCGTCCTATCGGCTCCTTCATCTTTTTAGGTCCCACAGGTGTAGGTAAAACCGAACTTTGCCGCGCTCTTGCAGAGGCTATGTTTGGTGACGAAAATGCAATGATTAAGCTTGATATGTCGGAGTATATGGAAAAGCACACCGTATCACGACTGGTTGGCTCTCCCCCCGGATACGTGGGTTATGATGAGGGCGGTCAGTTGACCGAAAAGGTACGCCGCAAGCCCTACTCGGTGGTGCTTTTTGACGAGATTGAAAAGGCACATCCCGATGTGTTTAATATGCTGCTTCAGATACTTGAAGACGGTGTACTGACCGATTCGCAAGGAAGACAGGTTAACTTTAAAAACACCGTTATTATTATGACAAGCAACGTGGGTGCCCGACTGATTACCGACAACAAGCGCTCAATGGGATTTGGCACTGACACTGCTGACAACGAAGACATTAAGAGCAAGGTTATGGAGGAGTTAAAACGCACCTTTAAGCCTGAATTTCTTAACCGAATTGACGATATTATCGTTTTCAGCAAGTTGAGTCAAAATGAAATCGGTGAAATTGCAACAAAGATGCTTGACACTCTTAAAAAGCGGCTTGCCGATATGAATATTGACATCGAGTTTACCGAAAACTCCGTCAAGGCTATCAGTGAAGCAGGCTTTGACGCGGTATACGGCGCCCGTCCCTTGCGCCGAGCCATACAGAACAAGATTGAGGACACCCTTAGTGAGCATATCTTAGAGGGCAAGATTAAATCGGGCGATAAGGTATGTTGCGACTTTGCCGACGGCAGTTTTAAGTTTGAAAATGTGGAATAATAAGTTAAAGGCACCTTAAACAAGGAACCGTTTTTATCCCTCCACCAACGCATGCGTTGGTCCCCCTCCCTTTAGGCAAGGGAGGCAAAAAAATCCCGACTCGTCTGAGTCGGGATTTTTGTTAATTATAGATTATTTAGCTACTACCAAAGCGGCGGTGTCGCGGGCAATCATAAGCTCTTCCTCGGTGGGAATTACATATGCCTTTACCTTTGAGTCAGCGGTAGAAATAATTCCCTCTGCGCCGTGGATAGTTTCCTTATTAAGATTCTCGTCAACCTTAAGGCCGATGAATTCAAGGCTCTTGCAAACTGCACTGCGGATATCCTCGTTATTTTCACCGATACCGCCTGTAAATGCAATAGCGTCAACGCCGTTCATTGCTGCGGCATAAGAGCCAACAACCTTGATAATCTGATAGGTCTGCATATCCTTTGCAAGACGTGCGCCCTCGTGACCATTGTTAGCGGCATCAACAATGTCGCGGTTGTCACTGGTAAGTTCAGAGATACCAAGAACGCCTGACTTTTTGTTAAGAATGTTAGACATCTCGTCAGGAGAAATGTTATCTTTCTTCATAATATAAAGCACGGCAGAGGGGTCAACTGCACCTGAACGGGTACCCATCATAAAGCCGTCAAGAGGAGTGAGACCCATACTGGTATCGAAGCACTTGCCGTCTTTAACTGCGGTAATTGAGCAACCGTTACCCAAATGGCAGGTAATAACCTTGGTGCCCTCGGGCTTTTCACCCATAAGCTCGATGCAACGGCCGCTTACATAACGGTGTGATGTACCGTGTGCGCCGTATTTGCGAACTTTATAGTCGCGGTAATACTTCATAGGCATACCGAACATATAGCTTTCGGGGGGCATGGTTGAATGGAAAGAGGTATCGAAAACTGCAACCTGAGGAAGCTCGGTACCGAAGCACTTGCGGCAAGCCTTGATACCCAAAACGTGTGCAGGATTGTGCAAAGGAGCAAGTTCGCCAAGCTCGTCAATATCTTCGATAACCTTTTCATCAATAAGGCAAGATTCTTTGAATATAGCGCCGCCTTGAACGATGCGGTGACCGACAGCATCAATCTCGTCAAGAGATTTGATAACGCCATACTCTTCACCTGTCATAGCAGTCATAAATGCATCAAATGCTTCTGCGTGAGTGGGCATAGGAATATCGGCATCAAAAACTCTGCCGTCAGCAGTCTTGTGCTTGATATGGCCGCCAATAGTACCGTCAGTATTTTTGATGCTGATGCGGTCGCAAAGGCCTTTTGCCATTACCTTTTCGCCATCCATATCAATAAGCTGATACTTAAGAGATGAACTTCCTGCATTAACAACCAAGATTTTCATAAATTTCATCCGTCCTTCTAAATAATTATTGCATACCGCGCCCGTTTGTAGTAAAATGAGCGTGGAGTAATATTAACTATAATATAATAAATCATATTACCACATTTTTCAATAGTTAATTTATACAAAGAGGTGAAGTATTTGCAAATTTGTGCCATTATTGCCGAATATAATCCCTTTCACAACGGTCACAAGTATATGATTGACAAGGTTCGTAAGGCAGGCGGCACCCACGTTGTTGCCGTTATGAGCGGTAACTTTGTTCAGCGGGGTGATGTGGCCATATGCGACAAATACTCCAGAACCCGTATGGCTATTGAGGGTGGCGCCGACTTGGTTATTGAACTGCCTGTTACCTATGCCGCCGCAACTGCTCAGCGCTTTGCTCATGGAGCGGTGGCTTTGATTAAAGCACTCGGTTGCGTTGACACTTTGGCTTTTGGGTCAGAATGCGGTGACCAAAAGTTGCTTGATAAAATTGCCGATGCCATTGATTTTCCCCAAGTGGTTGAGAAAATGAAGGAAAATCTGGCGCTTGGTATGAGTTTTGCCTCTGCACGACAGTCTGCACTTGAATTTTGCGGTTACGAGGGTGGCATTCTTCAAAATGCCAACGATACCCTTGCCGTTTGCTATATTGACGAGATTTACCGTCAAAACGCCTGCCTTGAGAGGATGGCAATCAAGCGCAAAGGAGTTGGTCACGACGGCGGAGTAAAAGGCACCTTTGCCAGTGCTTCCGTCATTCGCAAAATGGTGGCTGACGGGGATAATTTTGCACCATATATGCCCCTTGACGCCGCCGAAATTTTGCTAAAAAAAGTGGATAGCGGTCAGGCTCCTATGCTAATTGGCAGTCTTGACAGAGCCTTTATGGCAAAACTGCGCAGTATGAGTTTGGAGGACATCGCCAATCTGCCCGACATTAGCGAAGGGCTTGAAAACCGTATTTATAAAGCAGTTCGTGAGTGCGGCTCGGTCTTTGCCGTTGCCGACGCGGTAAAATCAAAACGGTATACCCACGCACGAATAAGACGAATTTTACTGTCTGCCCTGCTTGGCATTGACAAGGAGTTGTACTCTTTGGAGCCCCAGTACATTCGTGTGCTTGGCTTTAACGACAAGGGCAGAGAAATTCTTGCCGCCGCAAAGCCCACACTTCCTATAATTGCACGAGCAAAGGATACGGCAAATCTTAGCGCAAATGCAAAGCGCTTGCTTGACGCTCAATCGGTTGCAGACGGAATTGCCGTTTTATCGGCAGACAGTCCTCTGCCCCACCCTGATGACGTTGAGGTTGTTATCGTTTAAAAACTTTTGGAGGTTACAAATATGTCAGTTAAATGCAATGTTATTGAAAATTATGAGGTTTACGGCAAATGTGTTGAAATCTCAAACGGCACTGTAAAGGCTATTGTTACTGCCGACATCGGCCCTCGCATTCTCTTTTACGGCTTTTGCGACGGTGAAAACGTGCTTCACGAGGACCATTCAATGATCCCTAATTGGCTTGGCAAGGCTTGGGATGAATATTATTATGAGGGCGCCAAGGCTTATATCTATGGCGGTCACAGAATTTGGGCAACTCCTGAGGGTGCACCCGAAACCTATTATCCCGATAACGAGCCTCTTACCGTTGAATACACCGAAAGCGGTGCTATCTTCACTGCTCCCCCACAGATGAAAAATGATATTCAGGTATCAATCGAAATCCGTATGGCAGACAGCGGTGCCGATATGGAAGTTTTCAACCGAATTAAAAATGTTGGCACTGCAGACAAGGAGTTTGCCGTTTGGACTATCTCGGTTATGCAGCACGGCGGACTTGAAATATTCCCCCAAAACACCAACGACACAGGATATTTGCACAACCGCGTAATCTCACTTTGGTCATACACCAACCCCAACGATTACAGATTTTACAACGGCAAAAAGTATATGACCGTTAAGCAGGACCCTGCTGCCCCATGTGCATTTAAGATGGGTACCAACAACCGCAGCGGTGCAGCTTTATACTGTGCTAAGGATACTGTTTTCATCAAAACAAGGGAGGTTGACCACGACAACCTTACCTATCCCGACGGCAACGTTTCTTTTGAAACCTACACAGCTTCAGGCGTCCTTGAGCTTGAGATGATGGATGCTGTTAAGGTGGTTGCCCCCGGTGTTACCAGCGAGCTTAAGGAAAATTGGAGCCTTAAAGCAAACCCCGGCACCCCCGATGCCAGAAGCGATGATGAACTTGACGCTTTCTGGAAACAGATTATGGGATAAATTAAAAAATATAAATACAAAATTAAGAGCGAATTCAATTGAACTCGCTCTTTTTCGCCCTCTCCGTCGGCTACGCCGCCACCTCTCCCAAAGGGCGAGGTGGCAAAAAACTCCGCAGTAATTACTGCGGAGTTTTGAATTTTAATTATTCCTCAAAATAATCCATTGCCATCAATTCGTCATCAATAGCGGCGATTTGAGTTTGCATAATGTTATAGGAGTGGAGGCCGCACTTGTGGGCGATGCCGTTATCTTCCATAACCTTTTTAAGTTGTTCGTTTGCCTTATAAAGTGCATCCAATGCTTCGCGAACGTTGAAGCGACCGGGAGAAGTGGGTGCAGGTGGCCAACGGGCATCAGATACGTATGCGGTAGTGATGCTCTTAAGCACTGCGTTCATACCCTTATCGTCCCAAATATCCTTGCCCAAATCCTTTGCAACTGCCTTGAGTGCATCGTACATTGCGCGGCAAACGGGGTCAAGAATGCGAGAATAGGGAGTGTT
Organism: Acutalibacteraceae bacterium; assembly: GCA_045653445.1. GTDB lineage: Bacteria > Bacillota > Clostridia > Oscillospirales > Acutalibacteraceae > RGIG2206. The sequence continues at coordinate 24,513 of JAZOLY010000025.1, read as the reverse complement.
TGCCCAAGCACGTGATGTGCCGCCGTGCCAAGCACAGCCATTCTCAATCTTATCGAAGTCGTCAATTTCAACTGCTTCGTACTTTTCAACTGCCATAGAGGGAGTGAGGAACTCAAAGCCCATATCCTTAGCAGAAGCAAGAATCTGCTCAAAGCGGTCAACGCTGGCAGGCTCAGACTCAAAGAAGCGTGCCTGTCCAAACTGCTTAACATAGAAATAAGCGGTGGTACCAACATACTCTGCATCCTCTGCATAAGGCATAAGGAAGCCACCCTTATCAGCAATTCTTGCCTGCCACTTGCCCATAACCTCGCGAACTTCTTCAATAGTTACGGGGTTGGGACGGTTGCCCTCGGTTGCGCCCATAAGGTACCAAAGCATAATGTTGCACATCATATCGCTGCGGAGAATAACCTTAAGACCGTTAGGAAGAACACCGGGGTGGGTGTACTTAGCAAGCAATGAGGGGTCGTTAGCAATAATATCTTCAAGTTTGAAAAGCTCGTTCTTGTTAGAGTGACCGCGAACGTCGAAACGCAAACCGGTCTTTTCTCTTACACCCTCAACAGAGGACAAGAAGTAGCTGTCAGCATCGGCAATGAGGATTTCAAAGCCTGCCTTTTTATAAATTTCGGGAATGTAAGAAGCCCAAGAACATTCGGGGTTCCAACCTGCTACGGGACGAACACCTGTAAGTCTTTCCCAAGTGTTAAGACCCTCAACCAATGAACGATAGCTGATTTCGGGGTCGATGTTACCAAGCATAATATGGGTTTGGGGTGATGCAACAGGCTCGATTCTGCCTGCCTTGATGCCATCAACAAGCTTTTTCATAACATCGGGAGTTTGCTCTGCAACGATTTCAAGAGTTTCACCTGATGCTTCGAAAGCAAGCTTTATATCAAGCTTTTCTGCAATGTCATAAATTTTCTCATAAGATTCCTTAGCAACCCAAGCGCGCTTTTCGATGGGAAGCTGTGAGTACTGCAGGTTGCCGTGGGGCATAAACAGTATTCCGTTTTTCATTTTTAACTCTCCTTTATAGATGGGTTATATGGATTATACCACCATTTTTATTATTTGTAAACAGTAAAAAGTATAATTTTTATACAAAAGGGCACTTATTTTGAATTTTGTCAAAGATTTTATATGCCTTTACATATGTGCATTGTTGATTTTGATTTTTTAATATGGTATACTTGGGTTAATTTAAAAACGAAAGGTTGTTTTTTATGCGTAAACTTATTTGTGTTATGTTACTGCTTTGCCTTTTCCTTTGTTCTTGCGGTACTGACAGTGGCGACGCCTCCTCTAACCTGTCAAGCAAAGAAAATTCATCAACCGCCTCAAAGGTACAGTCGGAATCCAAATCAAAACCTCAGTCAAAAGAGCCTGTTGTTCCTGCCGTTAACGATTATTCCGAGCGTACTTATATGGTTTCTGATATTCTTGACTATCTTAAATTAGACGGCAGATATAAAGAGAAAAAGGACGACTTAAATAAGTACACAGGCATAACTTACGACAATGCTTACAACTGCATTTCTTTTGTTGCCGATTGCGAGGGCGACATTATCCTTGACCTTGACGTAAAACTTTTTAGCGCTGATAAAGAGGGTTGGCGCGACCGCTATCTTACCGTTTATATTGACGGCGTCCGTCAGGAAGAAAGGCTTGCCGTTGAGGGCGGCCTTATGGTTTATGCTAACCGCTCTGTTACTGTTGCAAAGGGTCTTTCTAAAGGTAAGCATACCATTGAGATTTACCGTCAGAACGAAAGCAGCCACGCGGAAATGCTTCTTAAATCCATCACTATGAAGGGTGTTCCCTGCGAAAAGCCTGCTGACAGAGAGTTGTTGATTGAATTTGTAGGCGACTCTATCACTGCAGGTTACGGCAATTTAGGAAACAACGATACCAAAAATCCGGACTCTGCTAAAAACTCAGACGCCACATCTACATATGCATTTTTGACTGCAAAAAATCTTAATGCAGATATTACTGCTACTTGCCGCAGCGGTCATATGTTCTCGGGTGAAAATCCTCTTTTCAGCGATTTTTATAATCAAATAAATTGGATTAGAGATAAGACTCCTTACACTCCCACCCGTCACCCTGACATTGTAGTAGTTAACCTTGGTACTAACGATACAAACTCTACCGATTTGTCAACCCTTTCCGACTACACCGTTAAGGCTCTTGAAACTATCAGAGCCGTTCATCCCGATGCCAAAATCGTTTGGGCATACGGTCTTATGGGTAGCACTGTTGAAGATCAAATTTTGAAAGGCATTCAAACCTATGGCGGTGTGGAAAAGGGCGTTTATTACTGTCCCCTTCAGACCGACTGGTCAGGCGGCGGACATCATCCCTCTTTGGTAGGTCACCAAAGAGCTGCTGATACCTTGACCAAATTTATAAAAGATAAAGGTTTGGTTTAATATAAAACTGAATGAAATAAACATTCGCGACCCATTTATTTTGCCTTACGGTGACAAGTACTATATGTATGGCTCAAGGGTTGGTACTCCTGACCCTGCCGTTCAATTCAGTTGGGGAGAACAAACGGGCTTTGACGTTTATATCAGCACCGATTTAGAAAATTGGAGCGAGGCTAAATCTGTTTTTAAAAAGCAAGAGGCAGAGGATGGCGGTCACGGTATGCTCTTTAATGATTTTGATGCCAATCTGAACTTTGTTATGCATATTCCAAATGATGCCACTTTTGAGCGACCTGTGATAAAAAGAGTTTTTGACAATGACGGTGCTTTGTCGGTTTAAGCATATCAAAAAATATAAAATCAAGGCATAAAATCACCCATTATTTGCAACTTATATCCAATTGACAAAAAGCGACCTTTGTTGTATAATAAAGTAAAGCTTTTACATGACTGACGGATTTCGCGGGATACCGCGGTGAAGTGTAAAAAGCATATGCCGACCGTCTGGGCAAACGAGTTCATTTAAGAGCTGGTTTGCCCTTTTTTGTTTGGCAAATTCGGCGGTAAAGGAGAATTTTTATGACACACGAAAATTGGAAAGGTTTTAAAGGCGGCACTTGGCAAAACGAGATAAATGTGCGCGACTTTATACAGCTCAATTATAAAGAGTATAAGGGCGATGCAAGTTTTCTTGCAGGCGCAACCCAGCGTACAAGCTCTGTTATGAGCAAGGTGCAAGAGCTTTTTAAACTTGAAAGGCAAAAAGGCGGCGTGCTTGATGTGGATGAAAACACTGTTTCATCCCTTACAAGCTTTGCCCCCGGATATATTGATAAAGACAGTGAATTGATTGTGGGTATGCAGACCGACAGTCCTCTTAAGCGCGGAGTTAATCCCTTTGGCGGTATTAGAATGGCTCGTCAGGCTTGTGCCGCCTACGGCTACCGTCTGAGTGACAAGGTTGAGGACGAATTCAAATTCCGCACCACCCATAACGACGGCGTTTTCCGTGTTTACACCGACGAAATGCGCGCCGCAAGAAAGTGCCACGTTATCACAGGTTTGCCCGATGCTTACGGTCGCGGCAGAATTATCGGTGACTATCGCCGCGTTGCTCTTTACGGTGTTGACCGACTGATTGAAGAAAAGAAAAAAGATAAGGCTGCTTTGGCAGACGTTAACTTCACCGTTGACAGTGCCCGTCTGTCTGAAGAATTGCATCAGCAGATTACCTTCTTGGGATATTTAAAAGAAATGGCGGTTATGTATGGCTATGACATAAGCAAACCTGCAAGCAACACCCGCGAGGCTATTCAGTGGACCTATTTTGCCTACCTTGCCTCTATTAAAGAGCAAAACGGTGCTGCTATGTCTCTTGGCAGAGTTGCCACCTTCTTTGACATTTATATCGAGCGCGATTTGGCTGATGGCACTCTTACTGAAGAGGGCGCACAGGAACTTATGGACGATTTCGTAATTAAACTGCGCATTGCCCGTCATCTGCGTACCCCCGAATACAACGAACTTTTCGGCGGTGACCCAATGTGGATTACCGAATCGGTTGGCGGTATGGGTAAAGACGGCAGAACTCTTGTTACAAAAAGTTCTTTCCGTATGCTTAACACCCTTTACACCCTTGGCCCTTCACCTGAGCCAAACCTGACTATTTTATGGTCACAAGGCTTGCCTCAAGGCTTTAAGAGTTTTTGCGCAAAGGTATCGGCAGACACCGACTCTATTCAGTACGAAAATGACGATGTTATGCGTGAATATCACGGTGATGACTACGCCATTGCTTGTTGTGTTTCGGCAATGGAAATCGGCAAACAGATGCAATTTTTCGGTGCAAGATGCAATCTTGCCAAACTGCTTCTTATTGCCATTAACGGCGGTTTTGACACCACAAGCGGTATGCATATCGGCCCTCAGATGCCTGTTATGGATGGGGATACTCTTGACTTTGACAAGGTTATGGAGCGTTATGATATTTACATTCAGTGGATTAGTAAGTTGTACGTTAACACTATGAATCTTATCCACTATATGCACGACAAGTATGCCTATGAAAAAATTCAGATGGCGCTTCACGATACTCAGGTTGAGCGCCTTATGGCATTTGGTATTGCAGGCCTTTCGGTTGTTGCCGATTCACTGTCTGCCATTAAATATGCCAAGGTTACTCCTGTTAAGGACGAATTGGGCTATATCGTTGACTTTAACCGCGACGGCGACTTCCCCAAATACGGCAACGATGACGACCGTGTAGACAGTATTGCAAAGGATATGACCCACAAGGTTATTACCGAGCTTCGCAAGACTCCTGCATACAGAAATGCTATTCACACCCTTTCGGTGCTTACCATTACCTCTAACGTTATGTATGGCAAAAACACAGGCGCAACCCCCGACGGCAGACCTGCAAGTGCTCCCTTTGCCCCAGGTGCCAATCCTATGCACAACCGCGAGGAGAACGGCGCCCTTGCCTCTCTCAACTCGGTGGCTAAACTTAAATATGAGGATTGCCGTGACGGTATTTCAAACACATTCTCTATCACTCCCGATGCTCTTGGCAAAACTGATGAAGAGAGAAATGCCAATCTGGTTGCCATTCTTGACGGATATTTTGCCAAGAGGGCTCACCATATAAACGTTAACGTGCTTAACCGCGAAACACTGATTAAGGCTTACGAAAATCCTGAGGATTACCCCAACCTTACCATTCGTGTTTCGGGATATGCAGTAAACTTTAACAAGCTTTCCCGCGAGCAACAGCGCGAGGTTATCTCTCGCACATTCCACCAAAGCGTATGATTGGCAGAGTTCACTCTATTCTGAGTTTAGGTACCGTTGACGGCCCCGGCGTGCGTTTTGTAGTCTTTATGCAAGGGTGCCCTTTAAGGTGCAAGTGTTGTCACAACCCTGACACTTGGGATTTTGAGGGTGGAAGTGAGTACACCCCAAAAGATTTGGTGGACAAGGCAAAAAGGTACCGCGAGTATTTTGGCGATAAGGGTGGAATTACCCTATCGGGTGGCGAGCCGCTTATGCAGGCGGAGTTTTGCAGTGAGGTTTTTAAACTTTGTCACGATGAGGGTATTAATACCTGTCTTGACACATCAGGCGTGGTGCTAAACGATGCCGTTAAGCAGTTGCTTTGCCACACTGACAGGGTGCTGCTTGACCTTAAATATTGCGATGATGACTTGTACCATGAAAATGTGGGTTGCTCTATTGATGCGCCTCTTGAATTCTTGGCTTACATTAATAAAAAAAGAATTCCCACTACCGTAAGGCAGGTTATAATTCCTACTGTAAACGACGATGAGCAAAGGGTGGTTGAACTTAAAGAGATTGTGAGCAGATATTCTTGTGTTGACAAAATTGAACTGCTACCCTTTAAGAAAATTTGTCAGGTTAAGTATGACAATATGGCTATCCCCTTTCCATTTGGGCATTTGCCTGAGCCCAGCAAAAACAAAATGGCAGAATTAGAAAGCATTATAAATAACAAAACCGTCACTTCAAACTGAAGTGACGGTTTTATCATCATCCAAAGCCAACTTTTGAACTTCATCCTTAAAAGGAATTGAGGATGAGGCTCCCATTCGTGAAACGGCTATAGCAGAGGCTTTTGATGCAACAGACAACGCATATTTAACATCATTACCCTGTGTAATTGCTGCAATAAAATAACCTGTAAAGGTATCTCCTGCGGCAGTTGTATCCACCGCCTTAACTTTATATATGGGTTGGCTTACAAATTGGGTTAAATCCCTATATACACAACCTTTTTCACCCAGCGTAAGAATTAGGGCACTGTGGGGGTACTGCTTTATAAAATTATCAGTAATTTGTTTTGCATCTCTATCTCGTTACAAAACCACCATTTAACGTATGACAGTGGCAATTTCTTGTGTCATAACACACCTCTTTAGGCTTACAAACATTAAGCAACAAACTACAGCTTACAATGATATAATAGCAAAATATATACAAGTAGTCAATGCAAGCCTTGTTTTTTACTTATTATCTGACAGCTTATTAAAGTAAGTAATAAGCTCGATTTCTTTGGGGACGTAAGGTGGCAGATTGGGTCTAAACAAATCGTGTTGCCATTTGGTAAAGCCAAGGTTTTATTACCTCGTATGCAAAAAACACAAAAGCACTCAATATTCAAAGTTCAAATGTAATGCAGATATTGAAGAAATACTAAAAAACCGTCTTTTCACCTTGGAAAACCACGATAGATATTTGTGCATATCCCTTCTATATATGGTTTGTAACGAATGCGTTAAAACCCCCATTTGCACAATTCTCAGCAAAACAATGAATTTATCTATAAGGTTATAACCTATGTAAGCGAGAATATCAGCAAAAATATTTACATTAAACGACAATGTGATATAATGAAATAAAGGATGGTGTATATATGAACAACAAACGAAAGGCCATTACATTCAGCTATGATGATGGCGTTACACAGGATATACGTTTAATCGAGTTACTTAATAAGTATGGATTAAAATGTACATTTAACCTTAACTCGGAATTGTTAGGCAGAAAAGGTATGTTGATTCGTGAAGGACAGAGAATCTCACATTATAAGATTCATCCCGAGGATGTAAAAAGTGTGTATGAAGGACACGAGGTAGCAGTACACACCTTGACACATCCCAATCTTACCCAATTAACCGACGCTGAGATTATAAATCAAGTTGAGCAAGACCGCGTAAATCTGTCCGAGTTGGTAGGATACGATGTCATCGGTATGGCGTATCCTTGCGGCGGTGTAAACAACGACGATCGTACCGCTAAAATTATACGAGAAAATACGGGCGTAAAATATTGCCGCACCATCACCTGCAACAACAGTTTTGGTTTACAGGATAATTTATACCGATTTAACCCCAGTGCCTACCATTTGGATTTTGACAATCTGATGAGCTTGGGACAGCAATTTATTGATTTGGATGCCAAAACTCCGCAGATATTTTACGTATGGGGACATTCCTACGAAATGGACTTTTCTCCTGATTATTGGATTCGGTTAGAAGAATTTTTCAAGCTGATTAGTAATAGAAGTGATATCTTTTACAGAACAAACAAAGAAGTTTTACTATAAATTTTGAAGCGACGGAATTTCCGTCGCTTCTTCTTTAATTTATATTGATTACCCAATAAATCAAGCCATATACCACACTCGCAGTGGTGCCGTAGACAATTACATGCCCTGCGATTTTGAACATATTTGCGCCGATACCGAGGATATAGCCCTCTGCTGTCAATATAGGACACGTTAATTTTTGCAAAAATATTTACATTAAAACAGTGGTGTGTTATAATATTTAAAATTATTTGAAAGTTGGACATGGCTATGCACTCATTTTTATTAATCGGACAATCAAATATGGCAGGTCGTGGTTATTTGAACGAAGCACGCGAAATTGATACAAGCCGAATTTATACACTACGAAATGGGCGGTGGCAGAAAATGTTCCGTCCTATCAATCCCGACCGAAGTTTTTCCGGTGTGAATCTTGCCGAAAGCTTTGCTGAAGCTTATTCCCAAAAATACAATGTGGATGTCGGGCTGATTTGTTGCGCAGATGGTGGAACAAAACTTAGCCAATGGATGCCCGGAGAGTTACTGTTCGACAATGCGGTAAATAACGCAAAACTTGCCGCACGTACATCTGAAATCGTAGGCGTGCTTTGGCATCAGGGTGAAAGCGACTGTGAGGATGAGCCTTACCACACCTATCAAGCGCGGCTTGAAACGATGATGCAGGCTTTGCGGAATGAACTTGAATTAAATGATGTTCCGTTTATTTTGGGCGGCTTGGGTGATTATCTTGAGTTTTATCCGTTAAAAAACTATATTCATCTTAATCATGCCCTTGAAGATATTGCGACTTGCAACGAAATGGTGGGTTTTGCTTCGGCGAAGGGTTTGACAAGCAATCCTGATAATCTTCATTTTAACGCACAATCTCTTTATGAATTTGGTATCAGGTATTTTGAAGAGTTTGAAAAGCTGAATAGGCGAACGAATACCGTTGGAAAGAACAACTTAAAAGAAGATATATTGCGAAGCGAAATGGAATTATTGTAAAGATAAAAGGCTTGACCGATTGGTCAAGCCTTTTGTATTAGCCCCCTTGTGTAAAGGGAGGGGGACCAACGAAGTTGGTGGAGGGATTGTAAATATCTATAGTGACAATCCCTCAGTCACTCGTACCTCGTGACAGCTCCCTTTACACAAGGGAGCCTTTTTTGTTAGAATAAAGTCGTTATCCAATAAATCACCCCATAAATTACACTCGCCACGGTGCCGTAGACGATAACGGGTCCTGCGATTTTGAACATATTGGCACCGATGCCCAGGATATAGCCCTCTGCTGTCAATATAGGACACACCATTTTGCAAAAATATTTACATTAAATCGGCGGTGTGGTATAATATTGACAAATCAATACGAAAGAAGTTTTAAAATGACCGAAACAACAAAAGAAATTTTCGAAAAATACCAAATAAGAAAAACCCAAAAGCAAAAAACAGCTTTTATTGAATATGTAAAAAATATTTCCAAAAGCTATGGTTATGATTTCAAGGTTGAAAAAGGCAGTTTTGGTGCTAGGAATATTGTTATTGGTGATGCAGACAATGCAAAAGTTCTCTACACTGCCCACTATGACACCTGTGCTCGTCTCCCCTTTCCAAACTTTATAACTCCAAAAAACTTTCTAATATATTTGCTATATCAGTTTTTGATTGTAGGCGTTTTCTTTATTATCTTATTCTCGCTTGGGTTTTTATCTGGTTTGACATTATCTTTCCTTCCTATTAATGAAGATATATCATACGCACTAATATCTTTCTTACCAACGGTTATTTATTTTATTTTGATATATTTATTATTGTGCGGTCCTGCCAACAAAAATACCGCAAACGACAACACCTCGGGTGTTACGACATTACTTGATATTATGAGAGAACTCCCACAAGACCAAAAAAGCAAAGTAGCTTTTGTTTTCTTTGATCTTGAAGAGGCGGGACTTATCGGCTCTTCATCATTTGCATCAAAGCATAAGAACATAAAGAAAAACTCCCTTGTTATCAATTTTGACTGTGTATCTGACGGAGAAACAATATTGTTTGCACTTAAAAAAACAACAAAAAAATATGCAGAACTATTAGAAAAGGCATTTGTATCTACCCCTGAATTTACCATAGATATAGCAAAAAAAGCTTTCTATCCGTCTGACAACGCAGCTTTCAAAGGCGGTATTGGTGTTTGTGCATTAAAGAAATCAAAACGTTTCAGCATTCTATATATGGACAGAATACATACAAACAAAGATATAATTTATCGAGAAGAAAACATCCAATTTCTAACGAACGGCGCAATAAAACTTGCTGAAATACTATAACAAAACGGCATAGAAAAGGCTTGACCGCTTGGTCAAGCCTTTTCTCATAACATCTGCATTACCCAATAAATAATCCCATATACCACGCTTGCAACTGTGCCGTAGACGATTACGGGACCTGCGATTTTGAACATATTAGCGCCGATGCCCAGGATATAGCCCTCTGACTTAAATTCTACCGCCGGTGAGGCTACTGCGTTAGCAAATCCCGTAATAGGCACAAGACTGCCTGCTCCTGCAAATCGGGCGTAATTATCATACAAATGTGCGGCGGTAAGCATTGCGGTTATAAAAATCAAGGTCACCGACACCAGACTTTTTGCAGGGTCCTTATCCATCCCCAACCACAGATAGAAATTAAGCAATCCTTGTCCGAATGCACACACTGCTCCACCCACCAAAAAGGCTCTTATGCAATCGCTTACAACGGGTGAATTGGGTGAAACCTGCTTGGTTAAACTGTCGTACTCTTTTTCTGTAATTCTGCTCATAACAAAACTCCTTTTGCTTATTATTTCGCAAAAGGAATTTTTTATTACTTATTTTTCTTTTGATATGACTTTGCCACCATACGATACATAAACTTGCCCATACAAAGCCGCTTCACATATTTATTTTCTGCAAAGCACTCAAACACGTCTTTATTAGCACGGCGCAATTTGTTGAAAAAGGAGTAAATTTCATCCCTTACCACCTCATCACAAGGGGCACAAAGCCACAATTCAAATCGGGACAGAGCAAGGTTTGCAATGCGATTGGCAATACACATTTTTGTTGCACTGTCTTTATCTGTCAGCGTTGTGTAAGCGTTAAGTACTTCTATAAGATTAAAGACCGTTTGCTCCAAAACCTCGGCATCGGTAAAAACAAGGCTTACGGGGGCAGTAAATCGGCACAAATCGGCATCCACACCGCCAACAGATGCAGTCTGCATCAATCCGCTTACAAAAAACTCGGAATAATCGTTGCCCCAATTTTTTATGCCACCGCCACGGCGCACAAGTTCTGTTTTAAAAATTGCAGATTGAGAAGGCAAGCCGCTCATCATAGTAGCGGCATACTCGATAGCAACACCGCGACCCACCATACCCAGAGGCACGCTGTATGCCTGTTTTTCCCCTGTGGATTTATCCGTAACGCTGCAACCGTGGACAACCATATCATCATCGCACTCTGCTAAAAAGCGAAGGAGCAAATCCATATCCGACGGCTCAACAACACAGTCAGACCCTATAGGACGAAGATACTTGCCCAAAGCGCATTCAGACGACTGTTCGACAAAGGTTTTTTCATCATTTCTAATCTCTGTACGAATTAAATCGGGATAACGGGAGATATAGTCCTGTGCGATTTTACTCGTCTCTTCATCCCCTTCTGTCACAAGCAAAAGAGTATCAAGCATTGCAACAGACGGTATGATAACCACCGAATCAAGACATTCGGCAAGACGGTTACATCCCATTGAGGTATCTATGCAAAGGGTTAACAATTTTGTTTGCATTGTTACACTTCCTTAAAGTTTAAAATTTGCTCTTAAAAGATTGACTTTCAAGAGCAAATTTAATCGTTTATTTAGAAGAAACTGTGGAAGAAACAGAGCTTACCGTTTCTTCTGTTTCAAGAATGAAATCGTGGATTTTTTTTGCGGCAAAATCTATATCATAAACGTAGTACCAGGTACCGTTGATTGTTTTGCCGTACGCCTTGCAGCTTTCATCGGGAAGACCCAAGTTTTCGATAGTCGGCTTAGCAGTGATTGCCCACTTGGCAATGTCTATCATTTCTTTATTGGTCATTGAGGTTGAACAATTGTCAAGAACAGTGCCGCAAAGAGAAACAATTTCGCCAAGGCTTAGATTCTTAACCTGCTCAAACATTGCGGCAAGCACCTCGCGCTGACGACTGCCACGTTCAACATCATCACCGGTGTCGCGGTCACGTGCATAAACAAGAGCCTGCGGGCCGGACAAAAGCTGATAACCTGTCTTTTTAACAAGGTCGCACTTAATGCCTGTTTCCTTGCGCAAATTGGGAATGTTTTTATTATTCATTACTCTGCGTTCACTGGCATTAACGTCGACCCATACACCGCCGATTTCGTCAATTATTTCGGCAAAACCGAAGAAATTGATTGACGCGTAGTCGGTAATGTTAAGTTCAAAATTGCGGTTTAAGGTGTCAACGGCAAGAGGCACCTTGCCATACATATAGGCGTGAGTGATTTTATCCTTTCTCACCTTGCCGTTACGCATAATCTCAACGTAAGTGTCACGGGCAATAGAGGTAAGTTTGATTTTATCATGCACCTTGTCAATAGTGAGGATAATTATTGCATCAGACCTGCCCTCGTCATCATTTCTGCGAGAGTCGATACCAAGCAGTGCAATATTGATATAATCCTCATACTTCTTTTGAACCTCGGCATTAACCGACACATTCAAATCAGTTTCGTCACGGTCAACACGGTTAAGCATTGTGTGCAAATAGATATAGCCACCAACGCCGACGGCAATCATAAGTGCAATCAGCGAGCAAGCAACGGTAAGAATTATTTTTGCAACACTTACCTTTTTCTTCTTGCCTTTTGATTTTTTGCTTTTTTTCTTATAAGAATTAAGGTCATAATCCTCTTCATAATTACGGTATTTCATTATAAAAATCTCCTCTAAACGAAGCGAAAGTATTTTTACTAAATCTTTGTTATTATATACCAAACACCGTCGAAAGTCAACACATACCCGTTTTTCACTACTGTATTTAATAAAAAGTCAGTAAAACAGCATAATAATATAAGAATTTTATTGAAAATTTTTTTAACAAATTGAGTGATATTTTATGAAAATTATAGAGGTTCAAGACCTTACAAAAATCTACAAAAACCATAAAAATACACTAAAAGCCCTTGAAAACGTGTCTTTTTCGGTGGATAAGGGTGAGTTTGTGGCTATTACAGGTCCGTCAGGTTCGGGAAAATCTACCTTAATGAATATTCTCGGTTGCCTTGACAGACAGAGCTTTGGGATGTATTATTTAAAGGGAGAGGATATTTCTCGTTTTAAAGGCTCCGCTCTTGCAAGGCTTCGAAACCGCTCAATCGGTTTTATCTTTCAAAGCTGCGACTTGGTTAGCGAGCTTACCGCCGAGGAAAACGTATGGCTTCCCCTATATTACAGAGGGGTGCCTGCCAAAGAGCGCAAGGCGATTGCTCTTAACGCTTTAGAACAGGTTGGACTAAGCGACCGCGCACAGCATCTGCCAAAGGCTTTAAGCGGCGGTCAGCGTCAACGGGTTGCCATTGCGCGTGCGATTGCATCAAAGCCCGACGTTATTCTGGCTGATGAGCCCACAGGCAGTCTTGACTGCCAAAGCCGTGACGAGATTATAGGTCTTCTTAAGCAGACAGTTGCCGACGGTAACACTGTGATTACTATTACTCACGATTTAACTCTTGCAAATTCCGCTCAGCGCGTGCTTACAATACGTGACGGACGTTTGCATCAGGAAGGATGATTTTAAATGGAACTTAAAAAGCTGAAAAGCGGTACCGACATAAGAGGTGTTGCTTGCGAAGGTGTGGTTGGTCAGCCTATCGAACTTACCAACAACGTTATTGACCTTATCATTCGCGCCTTTGCAACCTGGCTTATGAAAAAAGGCTTCCCCGACCAGACTATTGTTGCCGTCGGTCACGATTGCCGTATTTCAGGCCCTCGCATCCACAATGCCGTTATTGCCGCACTTAATAAATCGGGTATGACGGTGTATGACTGCGGTCTTTGCACTACTCCTGCAATGTTTATGACCACTGTGCTTACAGGTTGCGATGCTGCTATATCTATCACCGCCAGTCACCATCCCTTTAACCGTAACGGACTGAAATTCTTCACCCGTAACGGCGGTCTTGACGGCAAGGATATTAGTGAGATTATCAGCTATGCAGAAAATGAAACTCTTTACAAGGTTTCTACCTACGGAAAAATCAAACCTTTGGCGTTTTTGGATACATACGCCGCATATTTAAGAAAGATGATTGCCGACTCTCTTGGCGTTAGCGAAGAAGACAAGCCTCTTAAAGATTTGCATTTGGTTGTTGATGCAGGCAACGGTGCAGGCGGATTTTATGCCACCGACGTGCTTGAGCCTTTGGGTGCCGATATTTCGGGCTCTATAAATCTTGAGCCAAACGGTATGTTCCCCAATCACATTCCAAACCCCGAAAATCAGTATGCTATGGAGTGTGCTTGCAAGGCTACCCTTGATGCAAAGGCTGATTTGGGCATTATATTCGACACCGACGTTGACAGAGCCGGTGCAGTTGGCCCTGACGGCACCGAAATCAACCGCAACCGATTGGTTGCTCTTGCATCGGTGCTTGCTCTTGAGGACTGTGAGGGCGGTACTATCGTTACTGACTCGGTTACCTCAAGCGGACTGAAAACCTTTATTGAGCAGGATTTAGGCGGTCACCACTACCGCTATCGCAGAGGATACAAAAACGTTATTGACGAGGCTATCCGTCTGACCGATGAAGGCACTGTATGTCCCCTTGCGATTGAAACATCGGGCCACGCCGCTTTCAGAAACAACTACTTTTTGGATGACGGCGCATATCTTATCACCCGTATTGTTATTAAAATGGCACAGCTTAAAAAGGAGGGCAAGTCAATCAACGATTTAACTGCTACTCTTAAAGAGCCTGTTGACCGCGCCGAAATCCGTCTTGATATTACCGAGGAAGATTTTAAGAGCCTTGGTCAATCGGTAATTGCAAGCCTTGAAAAGCACAGCGCTGAAAAGGACAGCTGGCATATTGCAGATGATAACCGTGAGGGTATCAGAGTTTACTGCGATGAGGGCGACGGTTGGTTCCTTTTAAGGCTTTCGGTGCATGACCCTGTTATGCCCCTTAACATTGAAAGCGATAGTGAGGGCGGTTGCAAAAAGATTGCACAAGGTCTTGCCGAATTCTTTGAAAAGATTAAAGGCGTTGACCTTACTCCCCTTACCGATTATCTTAAATAATGCTAAAAAATCACTCCAAAGGACAAAGTTCTTTGGAGTGATTTTTTATATAAACACTAATTATTTGCTTTGTGGCGGACAGGTGCAGTATCCATTGTGATAGGTAGCACTGCATAGCCATTTGCCTTGCAGTAGTTGATAATATCGTCAAGAGCTTCAACTGTGGTGCCTTTTCCATAGGCATCGTGCATTAGCACAACATTATTTCTGCCTCGTCTTAACCCTTTTTTTACATTATTATATATTGTAGATGTTGCAACACCGTTGCCCGATGCATCACCCGAGTCAATATTCCAGTCAAAATAACTATAGCCTGCTTCAACAGTCTTGGTTGCAAGTCGACGCATAATACCCACACTGTATTTTTTACTTGAGGTATTTGATGTGCCGCCGGGAAAACGAATAATCCTTGCATCATAGCCTGTGTCGGCAAGAATTTTGTCGTGCATAATCTGCAAGCCGTTCATATAGGCATCATCAGAGGCATAGCAAACGCTGTAATCGTGGCTATAGGTATGGATTGCAAGGGTATGACCCTCGTCAACTATACGCTTTACCAACGCCTTGCGACTTTCAGGGTAATCAATAATAAAGAAGGTTGCCTTAACTCCGTTGCGCTTTAGAGCATCAAGCACCTTTGGTGTTACGATGGAATTGGGGCCGTCATCAAAGGTAAGATAAACTCTGTCAGGGCAGTCTGCCTCCATTGAGTAGACGTGCACTACTCTTGTTGCAGTGCCCACGTTGCCTGCCTTATCTGTTGCGGTAAAGGTGAGGGTATAGGCGCCGCATACTGCCGTATTCACGCTTCCGCTAATTTTAACAGAGGCAGTTACGTCACCGTCAAGGTCGTCCTTTGCCGTATAGCCTGCATCGTTATAGCTACTGTCACGCATAACGTAGATATCCGTATTGCCTTTAAGCTTAACCGTTGGAGTAACCACGTCTTTAATAGTAACCGTGCGAGTAGCCGACGAGGTGTTGCCCGAAAAATCGGTGGCGGTATAGGTTACCTTAAACACGCCATTCTTGGTTTTGGTACGGGTAGTCTTTATTTTAACGTTAGGGTCTCCCAAATCGGTAACCGATGCGCCCTTTTCCGCATAAAGCTTTTCTGAGGACGCATAAACGCTTTTGCTGCCCTTAAGGGTAATTACAGGCGGCGTGGTATCCACAATTTTAACCTTACGCTCAATTACTGCAGCGCCCTCGGTAACAGAGGTGTACTGCAAAATATACTCCCCTGCCTTTGAGGTGTTAACGGAGCCTTTTATGATGATTTCTGAATTATCCGCACTTGTGGCGCCTTGCTCAACATACTCTGTGCCCGCTTCAAGCGTAACCTCATCCTCGCCAACAAGGTAAACCATTACAGTAGGCTCCACACTGCTGACAGGCTGTGACTCAACACTGCTTGGTTTGCTTGATACCTCAGAGCTTGCAGACGAAACTGCACCCTTGTCGGACGAGCATCCAAACAAAAGCAATACCGAAAGTATAGCAATAAAAAGCAATGCTATTTTGCGCTTCATTTTCTTCTCCTTTAATAATCACCTTGTTCGACCATCTGCCGAACTTTTTTGAAGGCTTCCTCCTCACCCTCGTTAGCAAGGGTAACAAGTAAATCCTCCAACAAAGCTGATGTTTCGGGGTGTATTATTCTGACAGCCTTGCCACCCAAAAAGTATTCAAGAGGATGCTGATTTGTATAATTTTTGCCCTGATATATCTTGCTTGCGGCAACTCGGTCGCAAAACATTTCTGCCACGTATCGTGCAGGCATTTTGACGGGACTCATAATCCTTGTCTCAGGATTATAATCGGTCCAATATTCAAAATGGTGCTTGTTTCGGCCTTTATGATGCATCCATGCGGCAGAGTAGCCTTTGTCTTTGCGTTCACCGTCATTGGGACTGCGTGTGCCTGTGTAATACTTTATGCCTGCTGAAAATTCAACGGGGGCATATTTTGACAGGTCGTGAAAAAGGCCTTGCCACAGTATGCCTGCCTTTTTGCAGTGAGCAATTACTGCATGGCGGTGGCGCGTTATGGTTTTAAAATGGTTAAATGCACTTTTAGCGCTCATTTTCTTATCCTAAAACAGCGCGGTCGATAAGATGAACTTCTTCTGTTTCGCGACTTGTTTTTTCTGCATCAAAAACTATAAGCTCATTTTTGCCTTTTTTAAGCATAAACTTGGGAATATAAAGGGTTTTAGTGGGGCCGATACACCAATATCTGCCCAGATTAAAGCCGTTGATAACAGCAAAGCCTTTTATATGCTCATAGCAATTAAGGAAGGTATCGTGCTCACCGTCAGCCTCAAACTCATATTTATAAAAAGCACTTGGTGAGATACATTCATCTGATTTGAACTTAAGTCCGCTCAAATCTTCCATTGTAAGACGGTAGACAGTCCAGCCAAAGTGGATAATGTCACCAATTGTAACTCTGCCCATAATGCCCTTCTTGCGCATCATCTTGCTGCCAAAGTTGGTACGTCCCATATTTTCCACCAAAATCGTCAGTTTCTCACCAACCTGCACGTTAATGTTACAGGTGTATTTGTCATCGTTGACGTACATTACCTTAAGCAGTCTGTCGTCCACAAAAATATAGGCGCGGTCACCAATGTCGTCAATACGCAGTTCTTTGTCGCAAACGGGAATGCTAAACTCGGTTGTGTAGGCAATATATCCGTAGCCCTGACCGCAATCCTCCATAGGCTTTGGCACCTTGAGTTTCAGCGGATTGGGGTCAAGCACGTCTAAGTTTTCAAGTAAAGGTGCAACCTGAACAGGCTTTAATGTGCCGTAGTTTGCGGTTGGACGGTTAGCAGGAATTTCAGGCGGATTTACGCCTGTATGTTTCTTAATAACCTCGCGAACAAGATTATATTTTTCGGTAATACTTCCGTTTTCGGTAAGAAGCGCATCGTAATCATAACTTGTAACGGTAGGTTCGTACTGTTCAAAATGATTGGCTCCGTTCATAAAGCCAAAATTGGTGCCACCGATAAACATATACATATTGGCACTGCCGATAGAAAGCATATTGTCAAATTCCTTAGCATATGCCTCTGCATCGGTAGTGGCATGCTTTTCGCCGCCCCAATGGTCAAACCAACCATTCCACATTTCTGCACACATTTTGGGTTGGTCGGGGTATAGTTTTTGCTGAGCTTCAAAACGCCACGGATCAAGGGTGCCAAAGTTCATTGTGCAAAGGCAATCTTTTTGGGTGCCGTTAAGCACATTCCACTCCGCTACACCGTCAGAGGTAAACAGAGGTACATCTATTCCCCGTCTGCGGTATCCTGCATAAAGGTAGTCAAGATACTCCTTGTCGTCACCGTAGTAACCATACTCATTTTCAACCTGCATCATTATTACAGGGCCGCCGTTGGTAACAAGATAAGGTTTGACAATGCTGAGCACTTTATCAAGATAACGGTCAAAACACTCAAGATAAGGCTTGTTCATACATCTGATTTCCATACCCTCAATGGTTTGAAGCCACCAAGGCAAACCGCCAAATTCCCACTCGGCGCAAATATATGGACCCGGACGAACAATTACCATTAAGCCTTTTTGATCGGCAAGTCGGATAAACTCGGCAATATCAAGGTTATCCTCAAAGTTGAACTCGTTAGGCTTTGGCTCGTGCAAATTCCAAGCACAGTAGGTCTCTACACAGTTACAGCCAAGAGCAATGAGTTTTTGTAAAACATCATCCCAATACCCCTTGGGGTTACGAAAATAATGAACTGCGCCCGAAATGATTTTTATGGGCTTGCCGTCCTTTAAAAACTCACCTTTACCAATTTTGAAATTCATAAAATTACCTCCTGTTTTTTGTTTGTTAAACATAATATCACCTCTTGTTTTTACCGCAGCAACGCTTGTATTTAAGTCCGCTGCCGCAAGGACAAGGTCCGTTGAGTGAATAGCCTTTAGGCGCGGCTTTTGCAGTGCCGCCTTCGTTTGCAGCGCCCTCACCCGTTATTTTAGCAACCTGCTTACGCTCAATCTGTTCACCTGTTCTTATTTCAAAAATAAGCAACATTTTTGTGGTATCTCTGTGAATGTTGGCAACCATTTCGTTAAACATATCGTCACCGTCGTGGCGGTATTCATCAACAGGATTGTGCTGACCGTAGGCGCGCAGTCCAATACCGCGACGAAGTTCGTCCATAGCATCGATATGGTCCATCCAGTTGGTGTCAACCGACTGAAGCAGAACTTTACGCTCAACGTCATCAACGATAGTCTCGCCATACTTTGCGCGCTTGGCGGCAACAATTTCAAGAGCACGGTTGTAAAGAAGCTCAACAACATCCTTTTGCTCTAACAAATCAAGTTCTTCATTGTTGTATTTGAAATCGTCCTCTTTTGTGAGCCAACCAAGATAGAAGTCGCGAAGTCCGTCAAGATTCCAATCGGTTGTAAACTCTGCATCGGTAAACTCTTCAACGGTGCGCTCGATTGAACGAAGCATAATCTTTTCAACCGTTTCGGTCATATCCTTACCGTCAAGCACTTCGTTACGCTGACCGTAGA
This sequence comes from Acutalibacteraceae bacterium, assembly GCA_045653445.1. Classification (GTDB taxonomy): domain Bacteria; phylum Bacillota; class Clostridia; order Oscillospirales; family Acutalibacteraceae; genus RGIG2206. The sequence continues at coordinate 5,060 of JAZOLY010000025.1, read as the reverse complement.
TAACCTCGCGCTGACGGTTCATTACGTCGTCATATTCAAGGACGCTCTTACGTGATGCAAAGTTGCGAAGTTCCACCCTTTCCTGTGCGGTTTCGATGGTGTTTGAAAGCATTTTGAGCTCCAGAGGAGTGTTCTCGTCCAAATTCAAAGTGCTCATTATATTATAGATTCTTTCGCCGCCGAAAAGACGCATCAAATCGTCTTCCATTGATACAAAGAAGCGGGTGTTACCGGGGTCACCCTGTCGACCTGCACGGCCGCGAAGCTGATTGTCGATACGGCGTGATTCGTGACGCTCGGTACCCAAAATACAGAGTCCGCCTGCCTGACGCACTGCCTCGGCTTCGGGAGCAACTTCCTCTTTAAACTGCTTAAGAAGGGTAGCAAATTGCTGCCTTGCCTCTAAAATTTCAGTATTCTTGGTTTCGGCAAAACCTGTTGCCTCTACAATCAATTCTTCACTGTAACCAAGCTTGCGCATTTGCGCCTTAGCAAGATATTCGGCGTTACCGCCAAGCATAATATCGGTACCGCGGCCTGCCATATTGGTTGCGATTGTAACGGCGCCTTTTTTACCCGCCTGAGCAATAATCTCTGCCTCTTTATCGTGGTATTTGGCGTTAAGCACTTCGTGCTTGATGCCTCGTGCCTTAAGAAGTTTGCTTAACAGTTCGGATTTTTCAATTGAAATTGTACCAACCAAAACAGGCTGACCTTTTTGGTTGCACTCAATTATTCTTTCAATAACCGCGTTAAATTTGGCACGCTCGGTTTTGTAAACCACATCGTGCTCGTCCTGTCTGATAAGGGGCTTATTAGTGGGAATTTCAATAACGTCAAGAGCATAAATCTCTCTGAATTCGGTTTCCTCCGTCATAGCGGTACCTGTCATACCTGACAGTTTCTTGTAAAGACGGAAATAATTCTGGAATGTAATAGTTGCAAGGGTGCGTGACTCCTGAGCAATCTGCACGCCCTCTTTTGCTTCGATAGCCTGATGGAGTCCTTCGTTATAACGGCGGCCGTACATAAGGCGGCCTGTAAACTCGTCAACAATAATAACCTCGCCATCTTTGACAACATAGTCGATGTCAAGGTTCATTACGCCGTGTGCCTTGATTGCCTGATTTACGTGGTGAGAGATTGTAACGTTATCAACACTGTTAAGGTTGTCAATATTAAAATACTTTTCTGCCTTGGCGGTGCCCGATGCAGTAAGAACGGCAGTTCTTGCCTTTTCATCAACAACATAGTCACCGTCATACTGTGCCTCACTATCAGCCACCTTTGAATCCATCTCGCGCACTTTACACATACGAAGGGTGCGGACAAATCGGTCGGCACGCTGATAAAGGTCGCTGCTTTCGTCACCTTGACCTGATATGATAAGGGGTGTTCTTGCCTCGTCAATAAGGATAGAGTCAACCTCGTCAACAATGGCAAAGTTGTGGCCGCGCTGAACCTTTTGCTCTTTATAAACCACCATATTATCGCGCAAATAGTCAAAGCCCATTTCGTTGTTGGTACCATAGGTTATATCGGCGGCATAGGCTTTGCGACGCTCTTCATTATTCATTCCGTGAACGATAAGTCCAACCGATAAGCCTAAGAATCGGTAAACCTTACCCATCCATTCACTGTCGCGTCGGGCAAGATAATCGTTAACTGTAACGATATGCACGCCTTTGCCTGAGATGGCATTAAGGTATGCAGGCAGGGTTGCAACCAAGGTTTTACCCTCACCTGTGCGCATTTCACCGATTCTTCCCTGATGGAGCACGATACCGCCCACAATCTGCACGGGATAGTGGCGCATACCAAGTACACGGTCACTTGCCTCGCGGCAGACGGCAAAGGCTTCAGGCAATATACTGTCAAGGCCTTCGCCTGATTCATAACGCTCTTTAAAATCCTCTGTAAGCTGTCTTAACTCATCATCGGTTTTTTCACGCATTACGTCTTCATAAGAAAGCACACTTTCAAGTATGGGATTGATGCGTTTTAACTCTTTTTTTGAATAATTTTTCGCAAGCAATTTAACTAAATTCATTTTTAGCGCCTCTCGGTTATATATTTAGTAATCAGGGTTTAAATAACATTTACCCCATTGTGAAACATTATACCACACTTTGCATTAAAAATAAAGGGTCTTTTGCAGATATTATTTTATTTTTTTCGTCATTTTTAGCACTAAAACTATTGACATCGGTTTTTTAAAAGTTTATAATGATTGTTGTTTGTTGAAGCGCTAAAAAGCGCTTCAACAAGCCACTTTCAAAGCGGCTTAAGCAAAATCAAATTAAAAACTTTGATTTTGCACAACACTCATTGAAATGGGTAAGGGCAAATTTTTAAAGAAAATTTGTGGTAAAATCAAAGATTTTATGTCGAAACCTGTCGGTTTCGACACCCCTTAACCATTATAATGTATCGCAAAGAAAAAAGCGCACCAAAAAGTGCCAATATTTTTTAGGAGGATTAGTTATGGCTATTAACAATGCTTATCTTAACAAAGTTTATGAAGATGTTGTTAAGCGCAACCCCAACGAGCCTGAGTTCCAGCAGGCAGTTTACGAAGTTCTTGAGAGTCTTGTTCCCGTTGTTGAGCAGGACCCCAAATTTGAGGAGTGCGGCGTTATCGAACGTATGGTTGAGCCCGAGCGTATGATTTCTTTCCGCGTTTCTTGGGTTGACGATAACGGCAAGGTTCAGGTAAACCGCGGTTTCCGTGTACAGTTTAACTCTGCTATCGGTCCTTACAAGGGCGGTCTTCGTTTCCACCCCTCTGTTAACGCTTCAATTATGAAGTTCCTCGGTTTTGAGCAGACCTTTAAGAACAGTCTTACCAGCTTGCCTATGGGTGGCGGTAAGGGCGGCTCTGACTTTGACCCCCGCGGCAGATCTGACGGCGAAATTATGCGTTTCTGCCAGTCATTTATGACCGAGCTTGCTAAGCACATCGGTGCTGATACCGACGTTCCTGAAGGTGACATCGGTGTTGGCGCACGTGAGGTTGGCTATTTGTACGGTCAGTACAAGAGACTCCGCAACGAGTTTACCGGCGTTCTTACCGGTAAGGGTCTTGCTTTCGGCGGTTCTCTTATCCGTCCCGAAGCAACCGGTTTCGGTGCAGTTTATTATGTTGTTGAAATGCTTAAGTCTTTCGGTGAAGATATTAAGGGCAAAACCGTTGCAGTTTCAGGTTTCGGTAACGTTGCTTGGGGTACTGTTAAGAAGGTTTGCGAGCTTGGCGGTAAGGTAGTTACCATTTCAGGTCCCGACGGCTACATCTATGATGCTGACGGTATCTGCACCGAAGAAAAGATTAACTTTATGCTTGAAATGCGCGCTTCAGGTCGCGACAAGGTTCAGGATTACGCTGACAAGTTCGGTGTTCCCTTCTTTGCAGGTAAGAGACCTTGGGAGCAGAAGGTTGACATTGTTATGCCTTGCGCTACTCAAAACGAGGTTGGCATTGAGGATGCTAAGAGCATCGTTGCTAACGGCGTTAAGTACTACGTTGAGGTTGCTAACATGCCCACCACTGCTGAGGCTATGACCTATCTTAAAGATAACAAGTGTGTTATTGCTCCTTCTAAGGCAGTTAATGCAGGCGGCGTTGCAGTATCAGGCCTTGAAATGAGCCAGAACTCTATGAGATACAGCTGGACTGCTGAAGAAGTTGATGCTAAGCTTTATCAGATTATGGCTAACATTTACAAGAACTCTTACGATGCAGCTAAAAAGTACGGTATGGATGGCGACCTTGTTGCAGGTGCAAACATTGCAGGCTTCGAAAAGGTTGCACAGGCTATGATTGCTCAAGGTGTTGCTTACTAATCCTTTTGCAGTTTGATATTTAAACAAACGCTCCCGACAGTTACCCTGTCGGGAGTTGTTAATAGGAGATATTATATGAAAAAGCCAAACATCATTAAGTTAATAATGTCAGCTCTTTTTGCGGCTCTTACCTGTATATTTACTATGCTGCCTATCGGTATCCCCTCTTTGACTCAAGGCTATATTCACTTTGGCGACTGTTTTGTCTTGCTTTCGGGTTGGTATCTTGGCCCATATGGCGTTTTGGCGGCAGGCATCGGCTCTATGCTAACTGATATTTTGGGCGGATACTTGATTTATGCGCCGGCAACACTTATAATAAAGATGGTAGTTGCACTGATTGCAACTTCTGTTTTAAAAATTTCTCAAAAAAACAAAGGCATTATCTTTGCACTTCGTCTTTCAGGCGGAATTGTGGCAGAAGTATTTATGGCGCTTGGTTATTATCTTTATTCCGCTACTGTTATGAGTTACGGTTTTATCGGCAGTGCCGCTGAAATCCCCAACAACCTTGTTCAAGGCGGTGTGGGAGTTGTTGCCGCTATAATTCTTGCTCAAATCATTGACGGCACCCGCGTGCTTAAAAAATTAAAGTGAGGTTTTACGTATGACTGTTAAGGAACAGGCTTCCCTTGCCGCAGTTCAGCTTATTGAGGCGGCAAAACTCAATAAGGGCGACATTGTTATTGTTGGTTGCTCAACCAGTGAGGTCGTGGGCAGTAAAATCGGTACCGATTCTCAGCCACAGGTTGCCAAAGAGTTGTTTGACGGCATTTATGAAGTTCTTAACGGTAATGGTATTTATCTTGCGGCACAGTGTTGTGAACATCTTAACCGTGCAATAATTATTGAAGCCGATGCGGTCAAAGGGTGTGACATTGTTAACGTTGTGCCTCAGCCAAAGGCAGGCGGCTCCTTTGCTACCGCCGCTTATGGCTCTTTTAAGCATCCCGTCGCAGTGGAAGAAATCAAGGCAGACGCAGGTCTTGACATAGGCGGCACCCTTATCGGTATGCATCTTAAAAAGGTTGCTGTACCCCTCAGGCTTGAGATTAAACAAATCGGTGAGGCAAGCCTTGCCGCCGCTCGTACAAGGCCAAAATTCATTGGCGGCGTGCGTGCTCAGTATGATGAAAATTTACTGTAAAATAAAAAACGTGATTCACTTCAATGTAGTGAATCGCGTTTTTTTTTTTTTTTTAAATCTGGGGGCAAAGGGG
>JAZOLY010000024.1:0-86721 GCA_045653445.1 Acutalibacteraceae bacterium | reverse complement strand
TAAAAACACCATTGAGTCTGAACTTGAGGGTTCAGATTTCAATGGTGTCTTTAGATGGCGGAGATGAAGAGATTTGAACTCTTGCGCCGAGGAACTCCCGACCTACCGCATTTCGAGTGCGGACCCTTCAACCACTTGGGTACATCTCCATATAAAATGCCTGCGAAATGGCACAGGTGGTATTGTACCACAGTCGCAGGCAGATGTCAACTTTTGATTAGTCAATTTCTCCCGTCCACACACCAAGCTCGCGCATTTTTTCACGAAGCGCGATAAAGTCAAGCAGAGCATCGGGCTTTTGACTGGGATTGCGGAGCAACGCCGCGGGGTGATAGGTGCCCATCATCCAAAAATTACCCTTTTTAAACCACTCGCCATGCTGACGTGTGACCTTAAAATCCTTGTCAATCATACGGCAGGCAGAAATTCTGCCAAGGCAAACGATGATTTTTGGGGAGATAAGACGGGTCTGCCGCCTTAAAAAATCAATGCAACAGTCAATCTCACTGTCTGCAGGGTCGCGGTTTGCAGGGGGACGGCACTTGACCATATTGGCAATGTACACCTTGCTACGCTCAAGCCCCACTGCTTCAAGATAGCGGTCGAGCAGTTGACCCGCGGGGCCAACAAAAGGCTCGCCTGCCAAATCTTCCTTTTCACCGGGGCCTTCGCCTACAAAAAGCACCTCTGATTTGGGGTTGCCTACGCCAAAGACCACGTTTGTTCGGGTGGGAGCAAGAGGACAGGCGGAGCAATTCAAACATTCTTCTTTTAACAGTTCCCAATTATCACTCATAAAATCATTCCTTTAAGTTCGGTTGGTTTTTACCAAGTGCCAAGAGAATTATCAAGAGTCATTGTGTAGTTGTACAGTCTGATAAGCTCGCTTGCAGTAACAAGAGCATAACCCTCATTTGCAAGCCAAGGCAAAATCTCTTCCATAGCGGCGATAGTGTTCACGTTGTTGGTATAATCGTGGAAAAGGTAAAGCTTACCGGGTGCAAGATTATCTTTAACTGCGGCAATGCGGCTCTCCACGGTGCCCAGACCTGCAGAGGTGACGGTGAATTTGGAAGAATCGGACGTTTTAAGCTTGCCGTTCTCGCCAACACCGCAAACAAGGCCGCCGTCGGCATTTAATCTGTTGGTGTAAACCCAATCGGTATCGTTAAAAGCACCGCTGTATTCGGTGGGATTGCCGTCTGCCGCATAGGCAGGAGCCACGCACAGTGCAATTAAAAGAATTGATAAAATCAGATTAAAAACTTTTTCATATTTGCAACTCCTAATTTTTATAAAGGTATTATATAACTTTTTATTGAATATAACAACCATTTTTTAGCACAAAAAAGAGAGGGCAAAATTGGGCAATTTTATTAAAAGGTGTGGTTGTTAACGCTCTGCACTCAATCGCATCTGTAGGGAACGGATTCATCCGTTCCGCCAAGGCTCCCTCTGACGAGGCAGCTGGCATATTATCAAAAATGACTGAGGGAGAGAATGACTAAAACAAGTATGTTTTCTCTCCTCCCGTCACGCCTTACGGCGCGCCACCGTCTCGGCTGTCGCCTCGGTCGGTGCTTCTGCTTTGCAGAGGTGTCCACCGGACACCCGCACCCTTGTCAGAGGAGGGATATTTTACTGGATGTCGTAAACGCCATCCCCTACGAACCGCACCAAAATCGTGTCTATTGCCTCCCTTGCCCTAAAGGGAGGGGGATCGACGCGAAGCGTTGGTGGAGTGATTGTAAAACAAAACGGCACCTCGTTTGAGATGCCGTTAACTTATTTATTCAGCTTTGCTAAACATATCTTTGTCAACACCGCAAAGGGGGCAAACGAAATCTTCGGGCAGGTCCTCAAATTTGGTACCTGCTGCAATGCCTTGGTCGGGAAGACCTACGCTCTCGTCATACTCCCATCCGCAAACGTCACAGGTGTATTTCATAGCAATTCTCCTTTCAAATTACTTTATTGGTTCAAAATCTTTGGTGCCGTGCTTACATACGGGACAAACGAAATCTTCGGGAAGATTTTCACCCTCGTACACATAGCCGCAAATTTTGCATACCCAACCTTTTTTGTCCTCAGTCTGTGGCTTAGGTTTAACGTTAGCGTGATAGTAGCCATAGGTCATAGTCTCTTTTTTAGATACAACCTCAGACTCGGTAACGTCGCAAATGAACATACCGTGAGAGCCTAAATCAACCTGCTCCACAACCTCAAGGGACATATAAGAGTTAATGTTTTCGGTAAGCACCGCTAAACCGTTTGATGAGCGGCTGACGGTGATGCCGTCAAGCTTGTGTGCATTTCTGCCGCTTTGGAAACCAAAACGCTCAAAAATGGCAAAGGGAGCCTCAACAGTCAGACAGTTAACGTTCATTTTACCTGTCTTGCGAACTATATTATAGGAATAATTTTGCTTGTTTATGCATACGGCAACGCGATTTGGACTGTCGCTAACCTGTGTCACAGTGTTAAGAATGAGGCCGTTATCCTTTTTGCCGTCATTGGTGGTAACCACATACAAGCCGTAGCCAATGTTAAACAGAGCGGTGGGGTCGTTGCTTTTTGCATTAGCGGCATATTCAGCGCAAAACTCGTCGGCAATGGCGTCGATTTGCTTGTGGTTTTCACTGTTAAGGGCAGATTTGATAGAAACGGTAGTTTGGGCAAAATCAAGATTTTTACAGCCCTCCAGCATACCCTTCATCTTTTTAGCCGCCATAGGAGCCCAGGTGCCGTTTTCAATAAAAGCAACCTTTTTATTTTGAAAATTGCGCTCAATAAGGCGGTGCAAAAAGTCATTCATAAAGGGGAAAATGCCGCCGTCATAAGTGGTTGTGGCAAAGATGATTTTGCCGTAGCGGAAAGCATCCTCCACATTTTCTGCCATATCAGAGCGGGCAAGGTCGCTAACAACAACCTTAGGGCAACCCTTTTGACGCAACTTTTCGGCAAGGGCTAAAACTGCCTTTTTGGTGTTGCCGTAAACAGAGGTGTAGGCAATCATAATGCCATCACTTTCCACCCCGTAGGATGACCAAGTATCGTAAAGGTCAATGTAATAGCCAAGATTTTCATTAAGCACAGGGCCGTGCAAGGGACAAATAACGTCAATGGGCAGAGCCTTTGCCTTTTTAAGCAGAGCCTGCACCTGAACTCCGTATTTGCCAACAATACCGAAATAGTAACGGCGAGCCTCGCAAGCCCAATCCTCATCGGCATCAAGGGCACCGAATTTGCCAAATCCGTCGGCAGAAAAGAGCACCTTGTCGCAGGAGTCATAAGTCACCATAACCTCGGGCCAGTGAACCATAGGTGCAAAAACAAAGCACAAGGTATGCTTGCCAAGGCTTAAAGTGTCGGCATCGGTAACCACCACCTGCTTGTCCTCAAAAGCATCACCGAAAAACTGGCTTATCATAGTGAAAGTTTTGGCGTTGCCAACGATTTTTGCATTGGGATAAGCCTTTACAAAGGCGGAAATGTTGGCAGAATGGTCAGGCTCCATATGTTGAACGATAAGATAATCAGGCTCCTTACCGCCAAGGGCTTCGCTGATATTGTCAAGCCATTGGTGAGTGAATCTGCCATCCACCGAATCCATAACGGCAATTTTTTCGTCCTTTATAACATAAGAGTTGTATGCCATACCGTTAGGCACGTCATACTGTCCCTCAAATAAATCAATATCGTGGTCGTTAACACCAACGTAAATTATATCATCAGTTATTTTAAAGTTAGCCATAAAGCACCCTCTTTTCATATTAGTTTTAACTGTTATTTAATGTAATTATACAGCAAACACAACTTTTTAGTCAATAGTTTAGCGTGTAAGTTTTGCCGATAAACCCTCAAACTCCTCAGGCAAGATTTTCTCTACCTTGCGGTCATAGGAAATCAGTCCGTTAGTCTCGTCCTCAACGTCGGAAACCTGAGTATAGACCGCCGCCGACAATCCTTTTTTAACAAGGGGCATAACCTGATTTTCATACAAATCCACAAAGGCGTCCTTAAACCTTTCGCGGTCGTCAAATTTGCCGTAGCCATAGGTCTGCTCGGTGTTAAAGGCGTGGTCTTGTGGCTTAAAGGAGTAACCGCCGAATTCTGACAAAACAAGAGGCTTGTCCTTGCAAGTTAACTTTAATTTGCGGAAATATATGTGACGGCTGTCAATGTCTGACTTAACACCGCCAAACCAGCCGGAAGCCGAGTCGATAAATCGGCTTTGGTCGAGTTCTTTAAGCCTGTCATACATTTCGTCGGCGCAAAATTGACCCCAACCCTCGTTAAATATAGTCCAGTAGCAAATGCAGGGGTGGTTGTAAAGTTGATTTACCGTCTTTACCATACCCATTGCAAACTGTGAGCGGGTTTCGGCATCCTTGTTAATATTTTTGTCGTTAAGATTTAATTTACCGCCAAAAATTGTGGGCAGAGCGGTGTCGCGGAAAAAGGAATACTTGCCGTTGTTAACCATATCCTGAAAGACCACCATACCCAAGCGGTCACAGTCATAGTAAAACTGCTCAGGCTCCACCTTAATGTGTTTTCTTAGCATATTAAAGCCAAGGGCTTTCATTTTCATAATATCAAACTCATAGGCGTGGGGGCTTGCAGGGGTGTAAATGCCGTCACTGTAATAGCCTTGGTCCAAAAGTCCGTGGAAGAAATAAGGCTTTCCGTTAAGACAAAGTCGGGGATAGCCCTCAACCTCTTTGATTTCAAGTTTGCGCATTGCAAAGTAAGACTCCACGCAGTCCTCACCGCTTTGCACCTTGAAATTGTAAAGATGGGGATGTTTAGGGCTCCACAACTGCGGATTTTCGGGGATATAGGTTGCCTTTCCCTCCCAAAGAGGCAGACTTACATCGCCAATGATGACGGCACCCTCCTCTACACCCTCTGCGGTGATGGTAACAGAGCGGTCGTCGGCGTCAATTTTAAGCCCTTTAATATATTTTTGGGGCACGCTTTCAATCCACACCGTCTGCCAGATGCCCGACACCTCGGTGTACCACATACCGCCGCGGTTTTTACACTGTTTTCCGTAGGGCAGAGTGTAACTTGAAAGGCGGTCAACCACCTCTACAACAAGGGCGTTTTGCTCCGCAATATAAGATGTAATATCAAAATAAAAGGCATCGTATCCACCTGTGTGAGAGCCAATGAAATTGCCGTTAATATAAACCCGCGCAATCTGGTCAACGGCGCCAAAATGGAGCAAAACCCTGCCTTTGTTAAAGCCTTGAGGCAAGGAAAACTCTTTGCGATAAAAAAGAATTTTATCCTCGTCAAAGGTTTGCTCAACCCCTGAAAGTATCGACTGGGGGGCAAATGGCACCTCTATTTTTTGATTAAAAAGGGGAGTTACACCCTCATCTGCTACGCAAAAATCCCACTGTCCGTTAAGGCAATAAAATGAGTCGCGTTTCATTTGAGGACGGGGATAAATCTGCCAATTTTCACTTTTGTACTGTTCACCCCAAGGGGTAAAAAGTCGTTTTGTATCAGCCATTTTGCACCTCTGCATTGCTTTGTTTTACGAATTTTTTAAGTAGTAAAAAGAGAGCCAAAACCACTGCTGCAACAAGTGCCGCAAGGAATATGCTTTCGTTGGGCACAAAGGATGTTGTGCCGTCGTTGTTGGTGATAAGGGGAGCATTTTTAAGCACTGCCACGCTGATTGCAGGGCCCACTACACCGGGAATTAACACCTGCGCCACAATACGAAGCCCCTGAAAACGACCTGCTTTGCCAATGGGAGTGCAGTCCCTTATAACTGCGCCAAAGACTGCTGCACCCGACAAATAACCGCACATCATAAGCAGTGAGCCTATAAATACGGGCATGGTGGATTTGAAAAAGAATAAAAATACATAGCCAAGGCAAAGGGTGGCAAGAGCAGGGAATACCGATTTTGTAAATCCAACCTTGTCATAAAATCTGCCGTAAAGGGCGGTAACCACTGAGGCAATTATAATAGCAGGTGCCATAATAAGCACATAGTCTGCCATCTGCAATCCCTTTTCGTAATAGATAATTAGGTATGGCATAAAAATCTGAATAGAAATGCCAAACAGAGCAAATCCAACAAGGGCAAAATAAAGCATAGGATTAGCTTTTATAACCGAGGGTTTAAAGCCGTACAGAATGTTGGCAAACATACCACCCTCGCTTTTGCTTACGTGGGGTGCATCTTTAATAAGGAATATGCCAAGCAGACCGATAAGGGTTACGGCAACGCCAATTATAAGGAAGATGGCAGTCCAACTTTCTGCTTTATCAAGGTTAAATGCCATAAATCCGCCAAAGACCGCCAAAATAGCCACAAGGGGCATCATAGCATTGATACCCTCTGCGGCGCCTCTGCCACCCTCCTCGGTGGAGTCAGTCAGCCAGGCGTTAAAGCAGGCATCGTTGGCAGTAGAGCCGAAAAAGGTCATTACGCAGTCAAGGATGATAACAAGACTTATACCCACTGCCGCCGCTGAAGTAACAGCAGGGAAAAGGGCAGTTATAACATCTGCCCTAAGCAGTGCAAATGCACCGATTGATAAGCCCCACAAAATATATCCGCCGCAAATGAAAAGTTTGCGCTTGCCGATTTTATCAGACAAAGCGCCCATAAAGATAGTGGTCAGAGTTGCCGCAATTGCCGATGCGGAAACCATAGCCGAAATGGCGTTTTCATCGGCGTTAAACATTTTGTAGATAAATACGTTAAAATACATATTTTCAACAACCCAGGCAATTTGTCCTACCAGACTGAAAATTACAAGGGCGGTCCAAAAACGCGGTGATTTTTTGTTTTTCATAGTAAAACCTCCAATCTGTTTTAAATATACCACTTTTTATGGCTTTTTTCAAGATTATAAGGTATTGTTTTATTTCAAAAAGTGTGTTAAAATGTCAAAGTTAAGTATAAATGCGGAAGGGGGCTAAAATATGTCGATTCTTGCGGCGGACAATTTGTCTGTCTCTTTTGGTGAGCGGACTTTGTTTAACCCCTTTTCTATGGAGATTGGCGAGGGCGAAAAAATCGGTCTTATCGGTATGAACGGCGCAGGCAAAACCACCCTCTTTAAACTTCTTACAGGTGAAATTGAGTCTGACACAGGGGGAATTGTTCGGCAAAAAGGTCTTCGCGTCGGTTATATGGAGCAGATTGTGGCATCCTCCTCAAATCAGACGGCTTACGAGGCGGCACTGTCGGTTTTTGAGTCCCTTATCAAGCAGGAGCAACAACTTGAAGCCTTGCAAAACGCTCTTGAGGGCGCTGACGAAAAGACCATAACCCTTTATCACGATTTGCTTATCAGCTTTGAGCGTGAGGGTGGCTTAACCTACAAAGCCCGCACCCGCTCCGCTTTGTTGGGATTAGGTCTTGACGAAAATCAACTTAATCTGCCTCTTAGGTCACTAAGCGGCGGTCAGTTATCAAAAATATCCCTTGCCCGTCTGCTGCTTGGGGATGCACAACTTATGCTCCTTGACGAGCCCACCAACCACCTTGACATTCCTTCGGTTGAGTGGCTTGAGTCCTTTTTAAAATCAAGCAAGTCGGCGGCAATTATCATATCCCACGACCGCTATTTTCTTGATGCGGTCACTACTCGCACCCTTGAAATTGAGCACTGCCGTGTGGCAGATTTTAAAGGCTCCTATACCGCTTATATGGCTTTCAAAAAGGAACAAAGAGAGATTGAGCGCCGCCATTATGAAAATACAATGGCAGAAATCAATCGGTTAGAGGCGGTCATAAAGCAACAACACCAATGGAATCGGGAAAAGAATATTAAAACCGCCGATTCCAAACAAAAAGAGGTGGACAGGCTTTACGCCACCCTTAAAAAGCCCGAAAGCGAGACAGAGGGCATACATTTTGCATTTAAGCCAAAAGCGGCAGGCAGTAATGACACCGTTATGGCACACAATATCTCTAAGGCGTATACCGATACTCCTCTTTATAAGGATGTCAGTTTTACCGTCCGCCGCGGTGAGCGGGTATTCTTGCTTGGCGCTAACGGATGCGGCAAAACTACCCTGCTTAAACAACTTATGCGTGAGGGGGATGGAGTCCGCTTCGGCACCTCTGTTTCGGTCAGTTATTTTGACCAGACACAAAGTGACTTGACCGACTCAAACACTGCACTTGAAGAGATACAGAACAAGTATCCAAACCGTACCGAAAGTGAACTCAGGGGCGCTCTGGCTGCCTTTTTGTTCAAGGGCGACGATGTGTTTAAAAAGGTAGGCAGTCTGTCAGGCGGTGAGCGTGCCCGTCTTGCCATACTTAAAATAATGCTGTCAGGCAGCAACTTTTTGCTCCTTGACGAGCCTACCAACCACCTTGACGTTTATTCCCGTCAGGCTTTGGAGTCGGCACTTGAAGCCTATGGCGGCACAATGCTTATTGTTTCTCACGACCGTCGGTTTATAGACTCCCTTGCCGACCGTATTTTTGTTATGGAAAAGGGCGGCGTGAATATTTATAACGGCAATTATACATATTATATAGGCAAGCGGGAAGAAAATAACGCAGAGGAAACTCAGGTAAAGGTTAAAGCGCCAATGGGTGCAGGGGGTCAGGCGTATAAAGAGAAAAAGCGTATTCAAAGCGAGATAAGGCGTCTCAAAACCGCCGTCAAGCAAACCGAAGAGGAAATTGAACTTTGCGAAAACGAACTCCTACGGCTTAACGAGGAACTGTCCACTCCCGACTGTGTGGCAGATTATGTGCGCACCCTTGAACTCACCGAAAAATGCCAACAGATTGAGGAGCAGTTGAACTCAGCAGTGGAAAAATGGGAGCAACTTTCCACCGAACTTGAAGGGTATGAAACTCAGTCTGAATGAAAATCTTAAATTTTTTGAAAAAAACACTTGATTTTATTGTCGTGTTGTGATATTATACTTTGGCACGACCAATATGCGCCAGTAGCTCAGCTGGATAGAGTGTTTGGCTACGAACCAAAAGGTCAGGGGTTCGAGTCCCTTCTGGCGCGCCAAAACGAAAATCCTGTCGACTTTTGTCGATGGGATTTTTGTTTTGTATTATTCATTTTTCATTATTCAATATTCATCATTAATTTAAACGGATTTTCGTAATGAATAATGAATGATGAAACCGCTTCGCTGATGAATAATGAATAATTGATTTGAAGTTAAGTTTCTGCTATAATGTTTAAAGAGGCGGTGTTTAGAATGAAAGAAAATTTACTTATAGATAAATCTATTGCTTTTGCAGCACGAATTGTAAAATTGCATCAGCACTTAATTAAGAATAAAAAAGAAACGGTAATTTCAAAACAAATTGTCCGCAGTGGTACAAGTATCGGTGCAAACATAAATGAGGCAAATTACGGTCAAAGTAAAGCCGATTTTATTTCTAAAATGCACATAGCTTTAAAAGAAACCGCCGAAACGGAATATTGGATTAAGTTGCTTTATATGTCTGAATATATAGATGATAAAACGAGCAATTCTTTACTTGACGATTGTTTGGAAATAAAACGAATCCTAATTGCGTCTATCAACACCGCAAAGGAGAATAACAAATGAAGAAAAATAGCAATCTTTTAATGTGGATATTTTTTCTCTTGTCTATTCTATTTATTGGTTTATTACTCATATTAGTAGGTTGCTTTATCAGTGATTACATGAATCTAATTCATAATGATACTTTAAGCGGAATAGATTACCTAATGTTTAACTTTTTTTATGTTATTGGTTTTTTACCAATTTCTGTTTTGGGTTTAATATCTTCAATGTTATGTACTAAGTTTGCTGCTTCAAAAAAGATTAAGATTATATTATATATCGAAAGTGCTATTTTTATTTTAGGAATAGTTTTTTCGGGGATATTATATTTTCATAAAATAAATATGTAGGAGTTCAAACATATAGGTTAAAAAATAAAAAAGGCACCGAATTTGTACAACCTTTCCAAAACCGCCAATACCCATTTGGGTATTGGTTGTTTTTTTTAGCGCGCCGAAGGGACACCAAAAAACCTCTAACTAATCTTGAATTTTTTAATATTCGGGTGTAATATTAAACATAAGCTGTGGTGACATATTTCAATTTGGTATGAATAGGAGAATTGTTATGAACAAAACACAAGTTGTTGACTGGAAAACAATAACCGATTTTGTTATTGATGCCTTTGTGGGATACGGAATTCCACGAGCAGATGCCGAAATCTGTGCCGACGTTTTGCTTGAATCTGACAAGCGCGGTATAGAATCTCACGGTGTCAACCGATTTAAGCCTGTGTATCTTGACAGAATCAAGGCAGGTATTCAGCAGGCGGTTACCCAAATTGAAATTATAAAGGAAACACCCACCACCGCAGTTATCGACGGTCATCACGGAATGGGTCAGGTAATTGGTCACAAGGCTATGAGCATGGCTATTGCCAAGGCAAAAAAGCAGGTGACATCTGCCGCAGTATGCGTGCGTCAAAAAAGCCCCCGGTGTTGAGCGCATCTATACTGCAGGTGAAAAAGAGTATGAAATACGTCTTGCCCGTAAGGATGGCGTGCCAATCAACCAATCGGTGCAAAAAGAGATTACTCAGATACGTGATGAGTTAGGTCTTACACAGTATAAATTTCCTTGGGAGGTTTAAATAATGGATATCAGACAGGAATCATTGAAAAAGCACTACGAATGGGGCGGTAAAATTGAGGTTATCTCAAGAGTAACCGTCGATACCCGTGAGGATTTGTCCTTGGCATATACCCCCGGTGTTGCCGAGCCTTGTTTAGAGATAAATAAGGACGTAAGCAAATCCTACGATTTAACCCGCCGTTCAAATCTGGTTGCAGTTGTAACCGACGGCACTGCAGTTTTGGGCCTTGGTGATATAGGCCCCGAAGCAGGTATGCCTGTTATGGAGGGCAAATGCGCTCTATTCAAGGAGTTTGCAGACGTAGATGCGTTCCCCCTTTGCATCAAATCAAAGGAGGTTGACGAAATCGTTCGCACGGTATATTTGCTTTCAGGCAGCTTTGGCGGAATAAATCTTGAAGATATTTCTGCACCCCGTTGCTTTGAAATTGAGCAAAAGCTTAAAGAAATTTGCGATATTCCGATTTTCCACGACGACCAGCACGGCACCGCTATCGTAGTTGCCGCAGCGCTTATTAACGCCCTTAAGCTTGTTAAAAAGCAAATTGGCGAGGTTAAGGTTGTAATCAACGGTGCAGGCTCTGCAGGTATTGCTATCGGTAAGCATCTTATGAATATGGGTGTCAAGAATCTTACCTTCTGTGACCGTTTCGGTATTATCTGCAAGGGTGATGCCAACAACAATCCTGCGCAGGAGGAGATTGCACAGGTTACTAATCTTGAAAGTAAAAAGGGTAATTTGGCAGATGCACTTAAGGGTGCCGACGTATTTATCGGTGTTTCAGCCCCCAATCTTGTTGACGAGGCTATGGTTAAATCAATGGCATCAGACGCCATACTTTTCCCAATGGCAAATCCCACTCCTGAAATTATGCCCGATATTGCTAAAAAAGCAGGGGCAAGAGTAGTTGGCACAGGCCGTTCCGATTTCCCCAACCAAATCAACAACGTGCTTGCATTCCCCGGTATTTTCCGCGGCGCACTTGACTGCCGCGCAAAGTGCATCAATGAAGAAATGAAGGTTGCCACCTCTTATGCGTTGGCATCTCTTATTCCTGATGACCAAATCACTGAAGAAAACATCATTGCAACCGCTCTTGACAAGAGGGTGGCAAAGGTGGTTGCCGAGGCAGTAATTAAAACTGCAAAAGAAACAGGTGTAGCACAGATATAAGAAAGAAAAAGACTGATAAGGAACTCCTTATCAGTCTTTTTCTTATCTGATTTTTGAGCCGGGCTCAACACCGTCAAGGAAGATAACCTTAACGTCGTCACCCGAATCGGCGGCAAGAATCATACCGCAACTTTCAACACCGCAAAGGGTGGCAGGCTTAAGATTTGCAACAACCACAACGGTTTTGCCAACAAGCTCATCGGGGGTGTAATACTGAGCGATACCCGATGCAACGGTGCGCTCTTTACCTGAGCCGTCGTCAAGGGTTAACTTAAGCAGTTTCTTGGCGCGTTTTACAGGCTCGCAAGCAAGAATTTTTGCGGCGCGCAGTTCAACCTTTGCAAACTCGTCAATGGTGATTTCTGCCATAGTGGCAACACCCTCTGCAGCTTCTTTTTTAGCGGCGGCAGCCTTGGCGGCCTCCATCTCTGCAGCCAATTCCTTAAGCACCTTTTCGGCGTCTATACGGGCAAAGAGGGGAGTAGCCTCGCCGACCTTAAAGCCGTCGGTAACACCGAAGGCAAGGTCGGTATTATCGCAGTTAATCTGTGCCTTTATACCCTTGCAGCAGTTAGGCACAATGGGCTCAAGAAGCACAGACAAAATGCGGATGCTCTCAAGCAAATGATACATAACCGATTCAAGTCTGCCCTTTTGTGCCTCGTCCTTTGCAAGCACCCAAGGAGCAGTTTCGTCAATGTATTTGTTGCAACGCTTGGCAAAATTCATAACCAAATCGGTGGCATCGGCGTTGCGGTATGCATCCATAAGGGTGTAATATTTTTGGGTCGTCTCGTTGGCGCACTTGATAATGTCATTATCAAACTCATCAAGGGGAGCGCACTTGTTTGCCACACCGCCAAAATATTTGTTGGTCATTGCAACGGTGCGGTTAACAAGGTTGCCCAAGGTGTTGGCAAGGTCGGTATTATATCTGTTTATGAAGCTTTCATAGGTGATGTTGCCGTCCTGCGCAAAGGGTATTTCGCTAAGCAGATAGTAGCGCACTGCATCACTGCCAAAACGGGCGGCAAGCTCGTCTGCATAGATAACATTGCCCTTTGACTTGCTCATTTTATCTTCGCCGAAAAGCACCCAAGGATGACCTAGTACCTGCTTAGGCAATGGCTCACCCAAAGCAAGCAACAAAACAGGCCAATAAATAGTGTGGAAACGGACAATATCTTTGCCGATAACGTGCAAATCAGCAGGCCACAGCTTGCTGTAAAGTTCGCCACTACCCTCGGGGTCGTAACCGATACCGGTAATGTAGTTGGAAAGGGCGTCAATCCACACGTAAATTACGTGCTCGGGGTCAAATTCAACGGGTACGCCCCATTTGAATGAACTTCTTGACACACAAAGGTCGTTAAGACCGGGCTTTATGAAATTGTTTATCATTTCTGCCTTGCGGGACTCGGGCAAGAAGAAATCGGGTGTGTTTTCGTAATATTCAAGCAACTTGTCAGCGTATTTTGAAAGGCGCAGGAAGTATGCTTCCTCGTGGGCGTCAACTACGTCTCTGCCACAGTCGGGGCATTTGCCGTCTTTTAACTGTGAGGGAGTGAAGAAGGACTCGCAGGGCACACAGTATTTGCCTTCGTACTTGCCCTTATAAATATCCCCTTGGTCGTAAAGACGCTTAAAGATATGCTGAACTGCCTTTTCGTGATAGTCGTCGGTGGTGCGGATAAATTTATCATAGGTAACATCAAGGCTATCCCAAACCATTTTGATTTGACCTGACACATTGTCAACGTATTCCTTGGGAGTGATGCCTGCCTCTTTAGCCTGCTCTTCAATTTTCTGACCGTGCTCGTCAGAGCCTGTCATGAAATAAACGTCAAAGCCGCGCATACGCTTATAGCGTGCAATCATATCGGCAAGCACAATATCGTAAGAGTTGCCGATGTGTGGCTTGCGAGAGGTGTAGGCAATAGCCGTTGTGATGTAGAATTTGTTGCTCATAATTTTCTCCGTTCAACGCGCGGATGATGCGCGTCCGCCTTCTTTTTAGCATAGGCGCTGCCTTTATTTGCACCGCTAATGGCACGATGCCACTATATTATACCAAATTTTCCTGCAAATTCAAGGGGGTTGTGCCAAACCTACAAAAAATTTAGCAATTTGTGTGAGAAATGCTTATTGAAAATAAGCAAGGCGAGGATTATAATGTTTTTATAGTTTACCGAGGAGCAACTTTATCAGGTAGCCTATGACCTTGTTAAACTTGTGCGCGAAACCCGTCCTGACTCAAAAATCGTATGGTATTACGGCACAATGGGAACAGGCTATGAGGATGAAGCAGGACTTTTTGTTAAGGATTATATCAAGCGTGCTATTGACGATAACGGCGGAGAAAAAGCAGAAATTTATCTGTGTATGGCAGGCGCTATGAATTTTGACGGCGGCGGTTGGCATCCAAGCCTTGCAGGTCACGATGCAGGGGCACAAGAGCTTTCGCAGTTTATTGGGGGAATACTTAAATGATATTTAAAAACATTTTACTGCATAACGTTGATGAACTTTTGCCCACCGAGGACGGTGGCTTTGCAATGCTTCGCGCACCCTTGAAGGTAGAACAGGCTTTGTCGGATCTCGGTATAATAGCCAATCGTATTGCAACGGGTATGGAGCTTCGCTTTGTCATCCGCTCGGGCACCGCGCGAATCAAAATCCTTTGCAGTGATGCTTTCGTTTATTATGGTAATATCCAAGCAGGCTGGCAGGTATGCAGCACTCCCGCCTCGGAGGAGCCCCGTTGGATTGAGATTGAGTCGGTTACCGAGAGTATGCCCATCTTTGAACGCATCGCAAAAGAGAATAATCACCCCTTCTCACCATGCGTAGTCAGAATATTTCCCAAGTCTGGCATTGCACCTGTAATCTACGACGTAGAGGGTGACGTTGAAGTGCCTGCCCCCGATATGATGCCCCAAAAGACCCTCCTTGCCTACGGCTCATCAATTACCCACGGCTCGCTGACTGTTCTGCCTATGACCACCTGGATATTCCAGTTGGCCGAAAATCTTGGTGTAGACTGCCTTAACCGTGGATACGCAGGCTCTTGCCACGCAGAGCCCGAAATGGTGGACTACCTTTGCACCTTAGATTTTGACTGTGCCGTCGTTAGCTTTGGCGCAAATTTTGTCTGTTTCTCTACCGAAGAGTATGAAAAAAGGGCACGCAACCTTATCACAACCCTATGTACCACCCATCCCGACCGCAAGTTTATATTTGTTGACTTAACCTATCAGTCAAGTGACTTGTTTGATGGGGAAGAGGGCAAGGTTGCACAGTTTCGCAAGATAATGTCACGCTTGGTTGCCGAGTACGACTTTGCCAATGCAAAATACGTGAGCGGTCTTGAACTTCTGAATGGCACCTGGGGCCTTTCGGGCGACTTTGTTCATCCCGACACAAAAGGCGTAAACGCTATTGCAAACAATATAACGCCTATTGCTAAGGAGTGGTTTGAGTTATGAAATTAGTAATGTTCACTAACTTTGCCAAGGTTGACACCGCCGAGGCAGTTAAAATGATTGCCGAAGCAGGATTTGATGCCGTTGACCTTTCCCTTTTTCGTATGAATAATGAGGGTGACGCTCTTGCAGGTGATAATTATAAGGAAGAGGTGGAGCGTATCCGCCTTGCTGCAGAGGAGTATGGCATGACCTTTGAGCAAGCCCACGCCCCATTCAGATTTAAGGATTACGCTGATTACGAGGGTGAGGTTTTGCCTCTTACACTGCGCGCTATTGAAATTGCAGGATTGCTTGGTGTAAAGATTATGGTGGTGCACCCCATCCATTACGGTGATTACCGCAAGACTAAACAAGAAATGCACAACCTTAGCATAAAATACTACCGCCAACTTATTCCTTATTGCGAAAAGTATGGCGTTAAGGTTGCCCTTGAAAATATGTGGCAGTGTAACGAGTTTACAGGCTATATTGAGGATGACACCTGTTCAAGCCCCGAAGAATTTGCCGCTTGGATTGATGAGATTAACAGTCCTTGGATAACAGGTTGCCTTGATTTAGGTCACTGCCCCATAGTTGGCAGAAGCACGGCAGATTTTATCCGCTATTTAGGTGCCGACCGTATTGGTTGTCTGCACGTGCACGATAACGATTTCCACTCAGACACCCACACATCACCCTTTTATGGCAAAATGAACTGGGATGAAATTACTTCTGCTCTTAAAGAGATTGGATATAAGGGTAACTTTACATACGAAACTGACACCTTTATTAAAAATATGCCTAATCAATTGCTTCCCGACGGACTTAAATTCCAAGAACGCATCGGCAGATATTTAATTAAGAAAATTACAGAGTAACAAAAAACCACCTTATTTCAGGTGGTTTTTTGCCTTCTCCGGTGGGAGAAGGTGGCACGGCAAAGCCGTGACGGATGAGGCGCAGAACAATATTAAATCTTTTTCCAAACCTTCACATGGGGCTTGCCCTCTTCAATATATTCCTCGCCCTCTTGTGTATAGCCAAGGGACATATAAAATCCCACCGCCTGCACCTGAGAGCCGATAGTTATCATTTTGCCACCCATATCCTTTGCGGCATCCTCTGATTCGGCGATAACCTTTGCGCCGTAGCCTTTCTTTCGGCAATCTTTTTTAACGGCAACTCTGCCAATGTGATAAACTCCCTCTGCCTCTTTGTTCATTCGGCAGGTTGCAACGGGTAAACCGTCATCAAACAAAACAAAGTGAAAGGCTTTGTCCACTTCGTCAAATTGGTCAAATTCATTTTCAAAGCCTTGTTCATTTACAAAAACTTCAAGGCGGATTTGCTTTGATTCAGGGGTAGGGTAATTGCTCATTTCAAATTTTATCATACAAGTCCTCGCTTTTTAAGTTCAAGGTCGATTGCGCCCATAACACCCTTTTTATCGGCACTCCACAAAGGTGCCGCCAAAAGCCGCTTGTCACCGTCACCCGTCATTCTGTGAACCACGGTATCGGGGTTAAGACAAGAGAGCGCATCACACAAAAGACCGATATATTCATCTTTTTCAAGGGGAGTATAATCCCCCAAAAGATACGTTTTATAAAGAGGCGTGCCCTTTAACACGTGAAGCAGTGAAATTTTAATTCCCCCTGCCGTTTGGGCAATAAGCCTTGCAGTAGCGCAAACTTCCTCTTTTGACTGATTGGGCAGACCGATTATCATATGGGTGATAATATTTATCCCTGCCTTTTTAAGCCGGTTGCAAGCATCAATATAAACTGCGGTGTCGTAACCTCGGTTAAACTCTTTGGCAATGGTATCGTCAGCAGTCTGAAGCCCCAATTCAACATAAACAGGCTTGATTTTATTGAGCGCAGATAACCCCTCAATCACCTTGTCGGGCAAACAGTCGGGACGGGTTGCCACCGCAAGCGCCACAGTATCTTCTCGGCGGATGGCAATGCTCATCCGCTCAAAAAGAGGGTCTGTGTTGCCGTGTGTTGCAGTGTATGACTGAAAATATGGAATAAATTTTCCATCGGCACACTTTTTAATAACACGCAGTTTTGCGGCATCAAGTTGGGCGTTTATATCGCCCGTCTGCTCTGCAAAATTGCCCGAGCCCTCTGCACAAAAGGTGCAACCGCCCACACCGCAAGTGCCGTCGCGGTTGGGACAGGTTTTGCCACCCTCAACAGAAAGACGGTAAACCTTGCACCCAAAAAGCGAGCGCCAATAATCACTTGCCTTAATCATTGAAACGGCGCACAAACTCGTCAACTGCGGCAGGGCTACCTGCTACAACACTGCACTTTTTGCCAAAATCAAGAGGTGAGCCGTCTGTTTGCACAACCTTTGCACCCGCTTCTTCGCAAATAAGGGAGCCTGCGGCAAAATCCCAAGGAGAAAGTTGCAACTCATAGAAAAGGTCGGCGCGACCGTTTGCAATCCAAGCCATATCGGTGGCGGCAGAGCCACTGCGACGCAAATCCACCGCATCCCGCAAACACTCACCTGCAATGGATAATGTGCGCTCTGCCAATTCGGGATTGTAGGGGGATGTGCCAAAAAGCACCAATGATTTTTCAAATGGACGGTCTGATGCCTTTATAAAACCGCCGTTAAGTTTGGCACCCTTGCCAAGTTCAGCGGTAAAATATTCGTTAAGGTATGGCTGACAAATCACACCTGCCACAACCTTTTGGTCACGAAGCAAAGCAATTGAAATTGCGCTTGTTTTGTAGTCATACATAAAGTTGGTTGTGCCGTCAATGGGGTCAACAATAACGCACTCACCCATAGGCAACTCGGATTGCTTTGTGTCTTCTTCACCGATAAATTTAGCATTGGGGAAAAGTGATACAATATGACTTTTAATGTAATTTTGCACCTTTAAATCATACTCGGTCACAAAGTTGCAATGACCCTCTTTAGAATCAACCGACATATTTCGGTTTGCCTCAAGAATAATCCTTGCGGCGCCTTGTGCTACTCTTGTTAACTTGTGAGAAACAGAAAAATCCATAAAGCAATTCTCCTTTAGGGAAATATATATTTTGATTATACACCTGCTGCAAAAAATTGCAACACCACTTGTGTTGCTAAAAAACATGTGGAAAAATCCATAAAAAAGGAGTGGTTTTTGTGATATATAAATTGTCAAAGGGTAACGCCTATGCAGAGGTATCCTCTCGTGGCGGCGAACTTAAAGCCTACAAACTTAACGGCAAAGATGTTTTGTGGTATGGTGACGAGAACTTTTGGGCAGGCAGTTTACCCTTGCTTTTTCCTTTTTGCAGTGGACTTAAAGACGGCACTGTTCGTTTTGAGGATAAGCCCTACGCGGTTATTCTTGAGCCCGGCCAAAGCAAGCGGGTAGGCTACACTGTCAAAAATATATAAACGGCATATGATGTATCAGGGGCAAGCAAAGGGTACCCTGATATATCGGTGGCAAAGTGCAGGTTGTCTTTAAAATTGCCGATATGCCCCTTTTGATATAAAAGCACCGTCCAAAAAGACGGTGCTTTTTAGCATATTACCATTCGCCTTTAACGGCTTTGATGGCAAACTTTGCAATATCGGTGTTATCCACCGTCTGTCCGTTAAAATACTCGGTGCCGTAGCCAAGAGCAAACACACCTACATTAACACCTGAGTGATTTGTAGAGGTAAACTTAACGTCGCTAAGTTGATAATCGTCACCTTCGGGAAGAGTGACTCCACCTGTCTCGTGGTCAGAGGTGATAATAAGCATTGTGTCGGGGTGCTCCATACAGTATTTAACAGCAACGGCAACCGCCTTGTCAAAGAATGCAACGTTATCTACTTTACCTTGAATATCGTTGCTGTGACCGGCTTTGTCGGTGCCGGCATTTTCTATCATAAGGAAAAATCCATTTTCATTTTCAAGGGTTTTAAGGGCCATTTCAGTAACCTGTGCCAAGCGGTAGTCACCCGATTTCATACCAAATCCCGTAAAACCAAAGAAAGGCAAATCTTTTTTGGAGGATTTGGTCAGACCAAACTCAAACATTTCAAAATCAGACAAAACATTAGCCGAGTTAAATATGGCTTTTGTTTCCTCATCGGCCATAACACCACTGACAAAATCACTGTAACCGTTGCCGATAAGCACATCGGGCTTCATTTTCATAAATGAGCGGGCAATCTCGGCGGTGTTGTTTCTTGATATGTTGTGCACTGCAAAGGCTGAAGGAGTTGCCCCCAAAACACTGTCAGAGGTAACAATACCAATCTTTTTGCCTTTTTCACGGGCAATCTCGCAGATATTTTTCAAATCTCTGCCATACATATCCTGACCAATCATTCCGTTGGCGGTTTTAGTGCCTGTTGCAAGGGCGGTAGCCGATGCGGCAGAGTCGGTAACATCGCTATCAAAGGATTTGGTGGTGGCAAAGCCTTTGTTTTTAAGCTGGTCAAGCACCAAGCCGAAATCAAATTTAAAATCACTGAATTTGTTGCAAATGGTGATGTCGTTAAGTCCCATTCCGTCACCAACCATAAAAATAACATTTTTGGGCTTAACATATTCGGTGCTGTTTGCCTTGTCCAAATCAGCCTTTGTAAAGGTGACTGTTTTTGAGTAAAAGGGCTCCGGCTCAGGCTCCTTTGAAGCGGTATCATTTTTTGACACCACCGACTGCACAGATGATACTTTGGACGATGCTTTTGAGGACGCATCGCTTGCTTGCTCACCGCAACCAACGAAGCTTACAAGCAGTGCTAACGACAGTAATAATGCTATAATTTTTTTTATAATAAAACTCCTTTAATTTGTAGTAAATATTGCACAAAGAGGCATTTCTATCTCAAACAAATCGGCGTCAATCTTGCCCTCGCTTACCAAGTTGCCAAGGCAGTCGACAACGGTGTAACCTCTGCCTTTGCAACCCTTGATTATGAGGCTGTCGGAACTTGAGCAGTTAACAATGGTGGATTCTTTAGTCTTGCATTCAATAAATCGGTCGGCAAAGGTGGTAAATATCTCTTTATCGCCCAAGGTTGAGCAGGCAAGACTGTAATATGCCAAAGGCTCGCGGACGGTCAGCTTGCCGTCAAGCAAAACTTCGCGATTTTCACGCCAGAAGCCAAGGTAGAACTTAATCATCTGCTTGTGCTCTTCACTCATTTCACACAGTTTAACAGAAACCTGAGGCACGCCGTAAAGGACAGATGCAATCTGAAGTGCGGCGGACTCCACCGTCTCGTTAACATTCCACATAACCATATCAGAGTGAACGGCGGTATTGCCTGATGTAAGGCGCAAATCAATAACGCCTACGCGGTTGGTGAAGGAGTCACTGGGGCAATCGTTAACTCGGAGCATATTACCGTATTTTCTGATTGAGGGACCAACGTAGCGCTGGCGGAACTCAATGAGAATTTCGGGATTAAGGGCGGTCAACTTGTCCTTAACCTCGGTCATAAGGCAGTCAATGCCTTCTTCAAGGGAAATAAAGTCACGGCGGTCATCAGGCTTTATAGCCTCTTCGGTGAGGGCAAAAAAGTCAATAAAGTCAAGTTTAAGACCGTCAAGACCCCAATTTTTAATGGCGTTTACGTAGTTTTGAACAAGATAGCCCCTTACAACCTTATAACGTGGGTCAAGAGCAAAGGCGGTCTTGTCATACCAAGCATTAAGAAGCATATCCTTAAATTCTTCATATTTTTTTGAGTAAATCCCCACAAATGGCACAGAGTACCAAAGCATAACCTTAATACCTATTTCGTGAAGGCGGTCAACCAATTCTTTCATATCACCCATTTTGCTGTGGGCAACTTCCCAGTCACCGCAATAGGCATATCCTCTGCTGTTATCCTCGGTCTGCCAGCCGTCGTCAATAATAACGGTATCCATACCAAGAGGTTTGGCAAGACGGCATTCTTCAACGATGCCTTCAACGTCAAGCACCTGATGAAAACTGTACCAAAGAGAATCCATAGGCATTCTTGCGGCATCGGGCACGTGGGCAGGCTTTAATCCTAAATCATTCTCCCACCAAGCTGAAACGCCGTAAATGGCATCGTAAAATGGAATAGCGCGTGTATCAATGCGCCAGGTTGCCTTGTACTCCTTTAAAGGTGCGGTCAGTGTGGTGAAAAGTTCAACACTTGCATCAATATCGGCACCCTCTTCGTGTGCACCTATGGCAATACTCATAGGAGTTGTTGTATCAGAGGATGCAAAGCACCAATGGTTAATATCCTTTTTAGAGAAAATTTCAAGTATGGGCATACCTGCGGCAAGGCGGGATGTTGACTTACACATTGCCCAACAAGGAGTTAGGGAACGCTTGTCGCTAATCAGGGGACCCCACACACCGAAACTTTCGATAGTAGGAATTTGCCAATCAAATCTTACCCATTTTGGCACCTCTGTTTGAGGCAGGGTAATGTTCACGTCAATGGTGATGATTCCGTCTTTTTCGGTTTGTTTGAGGTCGTATTTTGCGCCCTCGTTACCGCCCGAAATTTTAATGTTATACATAAAATTTCTCCAAAACAAGAAAAATGTATGTTTTTCTTGATAATTTTTCAATATCAGTGTAAAATAAAAAAGTTAAAATTCAAGTTCAACAAATGAATGGTTGCCGTGACGCTTGTCCTTGGGGGGCAGTTGCATATAATCCCCGAAAACGTAGCGCAGATAACTGTCATAACCCTTTGGCAAAGGCATTTCGGTATCCTCAAAAGGCAAATAGACGGTGCTTTCAAACCATTCTTTCGGGAACTCGTTGCCGATGTAACCCAGTCCTGAGCAAAGTTCAACCACCTTGTTGCAGTCTTTAAGGGAATATTTGGTCATACGCTTTTCATATTTTTTCCACGCCTTGAGCCTTGCTTTTTCGGTAGGTTTAAGTGCAAGCAAAAATTTGCAAGCCAATTTTACCGCTCCACCGTGATTTTGGGGTGCGCCGTAATTGTAAAGACAAAACAAAACGGCGTTTATCTTTTGAGTAATCCGTTTAATTTTACTGTCGGGGCAAGCGTCCAAGGGTAAAATATCAAGGGCGATGCCACGGGGAATATCGGTCAGATTTTCTTGCTCTTTTGTTATGCAACGGGTGGTCTTGTCCACAAAAGTAGTTATGTACTGACCGCAGTATTTACCCTCGTCGGTGCGAAGCAGAGCGTATTTGTCGGTGTCTTTCCATATTTCATACAACCGCTCGTAATCGGCGCGGGGCATAAACAGGTCAATGTCATCGTCCCAAGGAATAAATCCGCCGTGTCGCACGGCACCGATACAACCGCCGCCGCACAAAAAGAATGTAAGCCCGTTTTGGTCGCAAAATGCCTTAAAATCTTTAAGTATTTCAAGGGATTTCAGTTGAAGAGCTCGCAGTTGACCTTCTTTAAATTCAAACATATCATTCACCTAAATTTACACAGTTTTGGGGTGCGCCCTGCATAAAACTCTCAAGATTTTTTGCAACAATGCCAACAAGTCTGCGGCGTGCTTCGGGAGTCGCCCAAGCCACGTGGGGCGTAATAATCAGGTTTTTTGCGTTAAGCAGAGGGTCCCCCTCTTTCATAGGCTCATTGGTGGCAACGTCAATGGCGGCGCCTGCAATTTTGCCCGAGTTTAGCGCATCAATCAAATCCGCTTCGTTGATTACACCCCCGCGGGATGTGTTGATAATATATGCACTGCTTTTCATAAGTGACAGAGTATCTTTGTTTATAAGATGACGGGTACTGTCGGTCAAAGGGCAGTGTAGGGTTATAAAATCGGAATTTTTAAACAATTCCTCTTTGCTTACATATTCGTAAGGGCAGTCAGGTTTTTGGGTGCGGGTGCAAACGATAACCTTCATACCAAGAGCCTCGGCAACCTTTGCAACCGACTGACCGATTGCGCCAAAGCCAAATATACCAAGGGTTTTGCCTCTAACCTCACACATAGGCTCAGTCAGATAGGTAAATGCAGCACTGCGGCACCAATCACCCGAATGGA
Source organism: Acutalibacteraceae bacterium (assembly GCA_045653445.1). GTDB lineage: Bacteria > Bacillota > Clostridia > Oscillospirales > Acutalibacteraceae > RGIG2206. The sequence goes on along the minus strand of JAZOLY010000024.1, from coordinate 63,455 downwards.
CCGAGCGGTCGTAGGCACAGATACTGCCTGCCATACTAAGCATAAGCCCAATGGCGTGCTGTGTAACCGAGTGGGTAGAGTAGTCGGGCACGTTGCAAACGGCAATACCCCGTTTGGTAGCGGCATCAAGGTCAACATTGTTGTAGCCTGTGGCAAAAAGCCCGATGTATTTTAAGTTTTTGCAGTGGTCAATAACCCGACTATTCATATTAGCCTTGTTGCAAATAATGGCATCGGCATCCTCTGCAACCTGCAAGATTTCATCTTCACTAAGCAAATTGTACAAATGGGTGTCACCTAAAGCACAAATTGGCTCAAGGGATATGTCACCGTTTGAAACAACGGTATTGCAATCAAGCACAACAGTTTTTATACTACCACTCCTTTTATTCTATTTTAAAATAAATTGAGATAGATTTCAATCATTTTTTGCATATTTAATGTGAAAATTCAAAATATATTAACGTTACTTTATGAGGTGATACGATGTTAACACGGTCAGCAGGCATTCTTTTGCCAATAAGCGCCCTGTCAACCCAAGGTGGAATTGGTGCTTTGGGTAAAGAGGCACTTGCATTTGCCGACAGTTTAAAGGCGGCAGGTCAAACCTATTGGCAGGTGCTACCCGTAAATCCTGCAGGCAAAGGGAACAGTCCCTATCAGCCGCTGTCAGCCTTTGCAGGCAGTGAACTTTATATCGACCTTGAGCGGCTTGCAGAGGACGGACTGATTGAGAAAGGCGCCATACCCTTGGGTGAAAGCGGCTATGTAAACTATGCCGCCGTCCGCTCGGTTAAGGATAAAATTTTGCGTGGTGCCTTTGCAAAGTTTACTCCCGACAAAGACTATGAGGTTTTTGTGGCAGAAAACAAATTCTGGCTTGAACCCTATGCACTTTTTATGGCAATCCGCCGTCAGTATAAGGGCAAAGAGCTATGCTTTTGGCAACCCGAAGACCGAGCCTATACCCCCTCTGTTATTGAGCGGTATGCCGATACATTAAAGACCGAGATTGACTATCACAAATTTTTGCAGTACCGCTTTTTCGGTGACTGGCAAATTCTCCACGATTACTGCAACTCAATCGGTATAAAACTTATGGGTGATATGCCTATATACGTGTCACCCGACGGGGCAGACGTGTGGATGAATCCCAACCAATTTGAACTTGACGAAGACTATAATCCAACCCACGTGGCAGGTGTGCCACCCGATTGCTTTTCTGAAACGGGGCAAAGGTGGGGCAATCCCCTCTACCGATGGGATGTTATGGCAGATGACGGTTTTGACTGGTGGTGTCAGCGCATAAAGGTGGCGTCAAAACTCTTTGATGCCCTCAGAATTGACCACTTTATAGGTCTTGCGCGCTACTGGTCAATCCCTGCAAAAAGCGACACCGCCATAAAGGGCAGATGGCGCAAAGGCCCAGGCAAAGCCTTTATTGATGCCATAAATGTTGCGGCAGGGGATATGCAGATTGTTGCCGAAGATTTGGGGCTTCCTCACCCTGCGGCAAAGCGGCTTTTAAAATATTCAGATTACCCCGGTATGAAGGTTATGCAGTTTGAATTTGATGAGGGTGCAGAACCTTATAACCTTACAAAAAACACGGTAATTTACGGCGGTACCCACGATAACGATACGTTGTCGGGGTGGTATAAATCCTTGCCTCAGGACCGCAAAGAATTTGTTTGCGACTATCTTGGCGCAAGAGGGGATAATGATATCAAAACCCGACTTTTGCGCTTTGGTTATGCCTCACCTTGCGATTTAGCCGTCTTTCAGATGCAGGATATTTTGTGGCTTGGTTCAACCGCCCGAATGAATGTACCGGGCACTCCTGCAGGTAATTGGCGGTGGCGGATGAAAAAAGGCGCTTTTGATGAGATTAAGATAGAAAAACTTTGCAAGTTAGCACAACTTTACGGAAGAACGGAGAAAAATAATGGCAATAAAATTTGAAACTTCGGTAAAAGAAGAATTGGCAAAATACGGCGTAGAGATTGAAACCGCCGATATAAAACAACTTTACAATGCGGTGTCAAGTGCCGCACTTTCTCAGGTGGCAAAAAAGTGGAACCGCCCAAAAAAGACCAAGCGTGCCGCATATCTTTCGGCAGAATTTTTGATTGGCAGGGTGGTATATGCCAACCTGCTTAACGCGGGACTTCTTGACCGATTTAAAGAACTTATGATAAAGCACGATGCCGACCCCGAAATTTTTGAGCGTATCGGTGACCCCGCTTTAGGCAACGGCGGTCTTGGCAGACTTGCCGCTTGCTATCTTGAATCGGCGGCATATTGCGGCATCGGTCTTGATGGCTACGGCATACGCTACCGCTATGGACTTTTCCGCCAACAGATTGAAAACGGATTTCAGCGCGAATATGCAGACGATTGGCTCAAATGGGGAGACCCCTGGTCAGTTCGCAAAGATTACGATGCCGTAAAGGTGCAATTCGGTGACGGATATGTGACCGCAGTGCCATATGATATGGCAATTATCGGCAAAAACGGTGCCACCGTCAATACACTCCGTCTGTGGCAGGCAGAAAGTGACCAGCCCTTCGATTTTAACCTTTTCAATATGCAAAAATACGAAAAGGCGGCAGACAGTCGTCTAAAGGCAGAACGACTCAGCGACGTTCTTTACCCCAACGACGACACCTTGCAGGGCAAAAAACTACGTCTCCGTCAAGAGTACTTTTTCAGCAGTGCATCAATCATAGATATGCTTCGTAAATGCGGAGACAAGCCTTTCAGCAGTCAGTATGCAGTGCAACTTAACGACAGTCACCCAACCGTTGCCATACCTGAACTTATACTCCGTCTTACCGAGGGGGGAATGACCTTTAACGAGGCATTTAACGAGGCGCGCAAAACCTTTTCCTACACCAACCATACCGTTATGCCTGAGGCTATGGAAAAGTGGAGTCTGTCACTTATGCGCTCGGTAATACCTCATATTATTCCCGTTTTGCGCCAGATTCAAAAGAGACTCCGCGCAGAACTTTCTGCCAAGGGAATTACTGATTTTACCCCCTATGACATTATTGATAACGACACTGTGCATATGGCTCGTCTTGCGGTATTTGTCTCTCACAAGGTAAACGGCGTTGCCGCCATTCATACCGAAATTTTGAAAGATACCGTCCTTAAAGAATGGCACGACCTTAACCCAAACAGTATAATCAATGTTACCAACGGCATCACCCCACGTCGATGGCTTACCTTGTGCAATCCCGAATTGGCAGAACTTGTTGCCGACACCTTGGGTGAAGATGCATCACTTACCTTAAAGGGAATTGACCGCTTGCAAGATTTTGCAAAGAACAAAGAATTTATCCAAAAAATCAAGCAAATAAAGAGAATAAAAAAGGAACAACTTGCGCATTATATATTTGAACGCGAGAAGCGTGAAATACGTTTAGATGCAATATATGATGTGCAAATCAAACGACTGCACGAGTATAAACGCCAACTGCTCAATATTTTGTCGGTGCTTGATACCTGCTTGAGAATTGAGTCGGGTGAACTTGCAGATTTTACCCCAACTGTATATATTTTCGGCGGCAAGGCTGCTCCGGGGTATTATATGGCAAAGGCGGTAATCAAACTGATAAACGCCGTCAGTGAATATGTTGAGGCATCACCCATACTTCGCGATAAAATTCAGGTTGTATTTGTTACCGACTACAACGTGTCCTATGCTGAAAAGATAATTCCTGCCGCCGATATAAGCGAGCAAATTTCTCTTGCAGGCACAGAGGCATCGGGTACGGGTAATATGAAACTGATGCTTAACGGTGCAGTAACCCTTGGCACCTATGACGGCGCCAATGTTGAAATCGTAGAGCAGGCAGGGGAGCAGAACAACTATATTTTCGGCCTTCGAGTTGATGAGGTTGAAAAATTAAAAGGCGATTATACTCCAATGCGATATATTGATTCCAATCCCCGTCTTAAAAGGGTGGTTGACGCTTTAACCGACGGCACCCTCCAAGATGACGGAAGCGGAATGTTCAGTGATTTAAGTGACTCACTTAAAAACGAAGACAGATATATGGTATGTGCAGATTTTGCATCCTACTGCGATACTCGTGACCGACTTAACCGTGAGTATCGTGACGAAGACTCCTTTGCTTCTAAGCGTATTATGAACATCGCCGGTGCAGGTTACTTTTCAAGTGACCGCTCGGTTGGTGAATATGCTAAGAGAATATGGGGAATCAAGAAATGAAAAAACTGTTTGCTGTTTTGACTGCCGTAATCCTTTGTGTAAGTTTTGCGGCGTGTGGAAGAAGCAACAATACCTCGGATAATGGTGAAACCGTAAATCTGAGGGTGTGGGGAGCACAGGATGACCAAAAAGTGCTTCAAACAATGATAGACTCTTTTAAAAAAGCCAATCCCGACAAAACCTATAACATTACTTTAGGTGTTGTAGGTGAAAACGACGCGCAAAAACGACTGCTTGAAGATGCCGCAGCCGCTGCCGACGTTTTCTCTTTCCCTGATGACCAGATTTATGATTTGGTTAATGCAGGTGCTCTTTACGAAATCACCCGCAACAAAGAGCAAATTTCCTCTCGCAACACCGAGGCATCGGTTGAGGCGGCAACAATAGACGACGCTCTTTATGCCTATCCCGCCACGTCCGACAACGGCTACTTTATGTATTACGATAAGTCGGTAGTATCGGAAGAGCAGGCAAAAACTCTTGAGGGAGTGCTTGCCGCCTGTCAGGAGCAGGGTAAAAAATTCTTTATGGATGTGTCAAACGGATGGTATGCCGCCTCCTTTTTCCTTGCCGCAGGGTGTAAGGTAGAGCTTGGTGACGACGGCAAGCAGATTTGCGATTTTAACAACGAATCGGGACTTGCCGCAGGTGAGGCAATCAAAAATTTGTGTGCCCATTCTGCCTTTGTTACAGGTGACGATGCCGTCTTTACAGGCGGTATAGGTGGCAATATTGCCGCAGGCGTATCGGGGGCGTGGACTGCCGATGCAGTTAAGCAGAAGTTAGGCAAAAATTATGCCGCCGCCAAACTGCCTACTGCAAAAATCGGTGGAAAAGATACCCAACTTAAAAGTTTTGCAGGCTATAAACTAATTGGTGTTAACTCATCCACCAAAGAGCCTGTTGAGGCAATGAAACTTGCCGAATGGATAACTAACGAAGAAAATCAACTGCTCCGCTTTAAAGAGAGAGCCGCAGGCCCCTCTAACAAAAAAGCGGCAGAAAACGAGGAAGTGAAAAAGAATATTGCACTTAATGCCCTTGCCCAGCAAAACAAACACGGTGTATCACAACGGGGCATTTTAGCAACCTTTTGGTCACCTGTTGAAGCCTTTGGCACGGCAATGGAAAACAAGGATTACACTCAGTCAGTAAAACAACAACTTGACAGTATGGTCAAGGATATAACGTCATAAAAACAGATTAAATATGTACCACAAAATTACGGAAGGAGCGGTGGCGCGTTGAATAAAAGCCGACGGGCACCAAAGGTGCTGCGTTATGCCGCCGAAGTTGTAACTGCCTTTGCAAAAGGCAACGCTGTCACAAGGCTATCCTTTCTTGTAATGGGACTGTGGGGATTTGCACGCCGCACCTTTGCAAGAGGTGCGGTGTATCTTTTTACCCAAATCGCCTATATTGCCTATATGATAGCCTTCGGCGGTAACTATCTCGCAAAATTCACTACCTTGGGCACACAGACTCAAGGCAAGGTTTTTGACGAAGAACTTGGAATTTATATCTACACCCAAGGGGACAATTCGGTTGAAATATTGCTTTTCGGCACCCTTACGGTGATAATAACAATACTTTTTTTCATAGTCTGGGTGTCAAATTGCAGACAAGCCTTAGTAAGCCAACTTGCACAGGAAAAAGGGGAGCATATAGTCACCTTAACAGAGCAGATTGCATCTCTTGACAGCAAGAATTATCACATTACACTGCTTTCAATCCCCACACTGCTTGTGACTACCTTTACTTTGCTTCCGCTTATATTTATGGTGCTTATGGCATTTACCAACTTTGACAAAGCCCATCAACCTCCGGGCAACCTCTTTACCTGGGTGGGACTTGACAATTTTACCTCTATACTTGGCGGTAACGACAAAATCAGTTATACCTTTGTGCGCCTTTTGGGTTGGACTGTTTTGTGGGCAATTTTATCCACCTTTACCAACTATATATTCGGTATGATTTTGGCTCTTATGATAAATAAGAAGTCAATAAAATTCAAAAAAGGCTGGCGAATGGTCTTTATATCAACCATCGCCATACCTCAGTTTGTAACCCTTATGCTTATGTCACAACTGCTTCACGCCCAAGGCGGCATAAACATCCTTATAACACAGTGGGGGCTTGCTGACTCACCAATAGGATTTTTAACCGACCCATTGCTTGCCAAAATCACAGTGGTCATCGTTAATATGTGGATTGGCATACCCTATTCAATGCTGATTATTACGGGCATACTCAGCAACATTCCCGAAGATATGTATGAGGCGGCGCGCATTGACGGAGCAGGCCCCGTAAGAGTTTTTTTCAAGATAACGTTGCCCTATATGCTTTTTGTCACAACGCCCTATCTGATAACACAGTTTGTTGGCAATATAAACAACTTCAATATAATTTATCTGCTAACAGGCGGAGGACCTTTAACCCTTGAATACTATCAGGCAGGCAAAACCGACCTTTTGGTCACCTGGCTGTATAAACAGACGGTTAACGAGCAAAATTATAACCTTGCGGCAGTAATCGGTATTGCCGTCTTTATAATCACTGCAGTGGCATCAATTATAGTTTACAATCGCTCTGCCGCCGCAACAAAGGAGGAGCAGTTTGGATGAAATCTTATAAGCTTCGGCGCAAAACGGCAGACGGCGCAATCTATGCACTGCTCACCCTGCTTGCAATATTGTGGCTGCTACCCATAGTCTATTTGGTGCTTCAGTCCTTTCGTGCCGAAAACGGAGCCTACACTGAATATATAATTCCCAAGGGATTCACCTTTGATAACTATATACGGCTTTTCACCGAAACCGATTTGTTTAACTATCCAAAGTGGTATTTTAACACCCTTATAGTTGCCGCATTTACCTGCATCATATCAACCCTTATGGTGCTTATGATAAGTTACGCTTTCAGCCGACTGCGTTTCCCCTCCCGAAAAACCTATATGAATTTGGGGCTTATACTTGGAATGTTCCCCGGCTTTATGTCTATGATTGCCGTCTATTACCTGCTTAAAATGATAGGACTTGGCCAATCGTTAATATCTTTGGTGCTTGTCTATTCTTCTTCGGCGGCACTTGGTTATTTTGTGGCAAAGGGCTTTTTTGACACCTTGCCACGCTCACTTGATGAGGCGGCAACCATTGACGGCGCAAGCCGAAATCAGATATTCTGGAAGATAACACTGCCTCTGTCAAAGCCGATTATCGTATACACTTCACTGACTTCATTTGTGGCGCCATTTGCCGATTTTATCTTTGTCAGTGTTATAATGAAAGATAACTATAATCAATACACCTTGTCCTTGGGACTTTTTCAGATGCTGTCCCGAGAAAATATATTTGCCTACTTTACCCGTTTTTGCGCAGGCAGTGTGCTTGTAGCCATACCTGTGGGACTTCTGTTTATGTTCCTGCAACGGTATTACGTCAGCGGAGTAACAGGCGGCGCAGTTAAGGGCTGATTTGGTTGGAGTGATATTGTTGCCCTTTATAATTGTTGGAGTTTTAATTTTAACCGTTGTGGTTGCAGGCTGGATTGTAATTAACCGATTTTTCAAGATTGCCTTTATCCGCGATGACCGAGAGCGTACTGCCGCCCAGCGTCTTAATGTGCCTTGGTCAATTTATATTGACGATATAACAAAAGGGGAACTGAACTTTTTTGATATGACTGCCGAAAGGGTGCAAATTACCTCTTACGACGGACTTAAACTCAGGGGGCTTTTTGTGGCTCACCCCAACCCAAAAGGCACGGTTATTATGATGCACGGCTACCGTTCTGACGGATTTGCCGATTTTAGCACCCTATTTGGATTTTACCGTTCCCTTGGTTTTAATATTCTGCTTCCTCATCAGCGCGCTCACCTTACAAGCGAGGGCAAATATATCACTTTTGGACTTAAAGAGAGGTACGACTGTCTTTACTGGGCAAATTTCGTGCGCCAAAAAGCCGAGGGAGATATATGGCTTTTAGGGGTGTCGATGGGGGCGGCCACCGTAATGATGGCGGCATCCTTAAATTTGCCTAAAAGGGTAAAGGGGATAATTGCCGACTGCGGATTTACATCCCCCTGGGACGAACTTAAATATGTGCTTAAAAGGGATTACCATTTGCCACCCTTCCCAATAATGCATCTGGTTAACCGCCGTTTTAAGCGGATATGCGGTGTGGGGCTTAAAGATTTGTCCTGCACTGATACCCTTAAAAAGTGCAGTGTTCCCGTGCTTTTTATCCATGGCAGTGCCGACGATTTTGTGCCCTGCGATATGACTACCGAAAACTATGACGCCTGCAAAGCACCAAAGCAAAAGTATATATGCAAAGGTGCCGCCCACGCCGTTACCTGTTGGGTTGACCCAAGGGGATACCGCCAAGGCGTGAGAGCCTTTATAGAAAAATATTCGTAAAAACACCACCCAAAAAAATGAGGCACCTTCCTTAACGGAGGGTGCCTCAACTGTTTACTTCTCTAAACTGATTATTGGGTCGGCGCCGCCTGTAACCTGAGGCAACTCGCCGTTCCACTTTTCAACCTTGTTGTACTCAATAATTTGCTCGGTCAAGGACTCACTAAGCACCTTGTTGGCGGCGGCATCAGCCTCTGCCTTAATGCGAGTGGTCTCTGCCTCTGCTTCTGCATTGGTAATAGCAGTCTGCTTTTCGGTTTCGGCTTTAAGCAGTTTTTGCTGAGCAACCTGCTTTTCTTCAATAGCGTTTATAAATGCTTCGGAAAAATCAAAGTTAATAATGTTAACGTCGGTAACGTAAAGACCGATTGAGTTAAGCTTGTCGTTAAGTCCTTCAATCAAGCCGTCAGAGATAAGAGCGCGGTTGGTAACGCTTTCTTCGGCGGTGTATTTGGCAGTGATAGCCTTTAATACCTCGTTTACGGCAGGGATTACAAGCACCGCCTCGTAATTTGCACCGATATTTTTGTAAATGCTGTATGACTTTGAGGTGTCAACACGGTAGTTAATTGCAAGTGTGGTGGCAACCGTCTGCAAGTCTTTTGAAAAAGCCTCGGTATCAACCTCTAACTTAACAATGCGGTTGTCAATTTTGACTACCTGTTGCACAAAGGGGATTTTAAAGTGCATACCCTCTTGAAGCACGCCCTCGTTAACCTTACCCAGTGTAACAACCACACCTGTGTGACCTGCATCAACAACGGTAACACTGCTTGCCAATGTGCCTATAATAAGAATGGCTACCAAGACGATAGCAACAATTCTTTTTAATTCTTTAATGTCTTTTTTCATATTAAATTGCTCCTTCTGATTATTTATTAAATACCATTATAAAGTCCTTTTTTAAACAATTGGTTAACAGCCGCCTTAACCTCAGGCAAATCCTCGCGGTAGGTAACGCCGTGCCAACGGTCAGGACAATGGAAAACGCGAGCGGTAGCAACGCCTGATTTAATCATACTGTCAACAACAAAGGGCAGGAAAAATTCATCTTTCATAAGGTCGGCAGTGGCAAGGAAGTTTTCAAACTGAGTGCCCAATGCATCGAAGAAATCGGGAGTGAAACCCCACAAATTCATTGAAACGATGTCCTCGCCGCTAAGTTGAACTTTGCTTCCGTCGGCAAGAGTGTCAACAAAATCACTTGAAATTTTAGTATGCTCCTCAACAGAGGCAAGAAGTCCGTCCTTAACAGTGCAGATACCGCGTGAAACGGTGCCGTTGGGAGTGGTGGTGTTTTTAAGACTATAACCAACCATAGCATATTCGCCTGCTTTTGCGGTAGAAAGATGCTTGCCGATTTCACCAAAAGCATTTGCACCGTAATAGTCGTCGGCGTTAATGGCAACAAAGGGTGATTTTACCTTCTCGCGGCAACAAAGAACGGCGTGACCGGTGCCGAAAGGCTTGGTTCTGCCCTCAGGTAAAATAGAGCAATCCTGAAAAACATATTCAACATCAATTCTTTCTTCAATACGCTTGCCGACGTACTTGCGGAAATCAGCCTCATTTTCCTTGCGGATTATAACGGCAACCTTGTTAAAGCCGCTGCGCTGTGCGTCAAAAATAGACATATCAAGCATAATTTCGCCGTTGGGACCGATAGGCTCAAGCTGTTTAAGACCGCCGAAGCGACTGCCCATACCTGCAGCCATTATTACTAAAGTTAAATCTGACATAATTAGCAACTCCTTGCATTTTAATTATTTTCATTTTATACCATTTAAAATTCATTTGCAACTATAAATCATACATATTGTCTGTGAGTAAGGACAAAATAAATCACAGGTGATGATTAGCGTGAGAAATCACGCTAAAAATTTAAAAACGCGTGCTTCTCGCCGTTTACACGGCAACCGAAGCACATGCGATATAATAATCACCATATCAGTGATTTTTATCGCATTTTGTGTCTTGAAAGGATATAGTGATTATTATGGATATGATTTTGGAATATTTAAAGGCTTTTGCAGTAGGCGGTGCCCTCTGCCTGATTGGTCAACTGCTTATTGACCTTACCAAGCTTACTCCTGCCAGAATTTTGGTGGGCTACGTTGTTGGAGGCGTAATTTTGAGCGCAATCGGGCTTTACGGGCCATTGGCAGAATGGGCAGGGTGCGGTGCAAGTGTGCCGCTGACGGGATTTGGCCATCTGCTTGCAGAGGGAGTGCGCAAAGCCATTGCTAAAGACGGTGCCTTGGGCATATTAAAAGGCGGCATTGCTGCCGCCTCGACAGGCATTACTGCCGCCCTCTTTTTTGGGTTTGTTGCCTCAATTATATCTAAGCCAAAAATGAAAAAATAATCAAAGGCTTAATAATCTTGCGGCATTGTCATATAGAACTGCCTGCTTTTCTTCGGCGGTCAGGGTGAAATCATCCGCAACACCGCCGATATACATAGCAGGGTTGCAGGTGGGGTAATCAGAGCCGAATAGAAATCTTTCCACACCCATTTCGTCAATGCCTCTGCGAAGCATACCGTGACGGAATATGCCGTAACCCGACAGGTCAAGATAATAGTTTTCGCTCATTTTCATACGGGCAAGGTGGCGCATAAAATCATCGTATTCGCCTGGGTGAGCGGCAACGAATAGTGCATCTTTATGCTCTGACACCATTTTGTCCATTTGGTCGTTGTCCATTGAATGAAAGCTTATCAGCATATTATAGTGGGTTGCTGCTTCAATGATTTCACCAAAAGCCTTGCAGGAGTAGTCGCTCCATCCGTGTAAATAGGGCACAAGCTCGCCCACAATTTTAACGCCCAGCTTACTCATACGCTCAATTTCGGCAATTGATTCTTTGACGTAATTGGGATGCACGTGAAAACCAACCTCGTAAAAATCACCGTATTTTTCTTTAAGGTCAAGGGCAATGTCGTTGGCGTTTTTTAGCTGCTGCCAAGTGTCTGCATTTTTATCAAAGGGCAGCTTTATTATCGAGCCGCAGATTTTAACAACTCCTAAAGCTTTAAGGTTATCAAAGGTGCTGTCGGCGGTCATGTTGCAATAATTCTTGTGAGAGCATATATTGGTGTTTCCATCAACAAAAGGATGGGTGTGAAAGTCAATAATCATTCTTATAACAAACCTCTTTTTTATCATTATGTTTATTATATTATAAGTGTCATACTTTTAAAAGTCAACAACAATAAATACATATTCAAATATTGTTGTATAAGCAAAATAACTAAAGTTTTGTGCATATGCTACAAAAAACTACGTCAAAAAACTTACGTCAGATATTAAATAAATACTAAAATCGGCTTGAAAAATGCGGCAGAGTTTGTTATTATTAAAAATGGATAATACATGTGGATGAATTTGGTTATTAAATATGACGGTGATGCATATTATAATCAAAGTTGGTCAAGCATCGGTTTTTAGTAAACTTCCTAAATGAAAGGACAGTGAACAGTATGTTCAGAACAGAATGTGTAGCAATGCTGTTGGCAGGCGGTCAGGGCAGTCGACTTGGCGTGCTTACCGAAAAAATTGCAAAACCTGCAGTTCCATACGGCGGAAAGTACAGAATTATTGACTTTCCATTGTCAAACTGCATCAATTCAGGCATCGATACGGTGGGTGTGCTCACTCAGTATCAACCCTTGGCACTGAATGATTATATCGGCTCAGGTCAGCCTTGGGACCTTGACCGACTTAACGGCGGCGTTCATATTTTGCCCCCTTATCAGCAGATTTCGGGCACCGATTGGTACAAAGGCACTGCCAACGCCATTTATCAAAACATACCCTTTATCGAGCGTTATAATCCCGATTACGTTCTTATCCTTTCGGGTGACCATATTTACAAAATGGACTACTCCAAAATGATTGAAGCACACAGGGATTCGGGTGCCGACTGTACCATTGCAGTCCTTGAGGTGTCTATGGAGGAGGCAAGCCGTTTCGGTATTATGAATTGCCACGATGACGGCACCATCTACGAATTTGAAGAAAAGCCCAAAAATCCCAAATCCAACAAGGCATCAATGGGCATATACGTCTTTAACTGGCAGGCACTGCGCAAATATCTTACCGAGGATGAGCAAAACCCCGATTCTCAAAACGACTTCGGCAAAAACATAATCCCTGCAATGCTTTCTGACGGCTGCAAAATGCTTGCCTACCCCTTTGAAGGCTATTGGAAGGACGTTGGTACCATCGACTCTTTGTGGGAGGCTAACCTGGACTTGCTTAACCCCAAGGTTAATCTTCAGCTTGACGACCCTGCTTGGCGTATCTATTCTCGCACAACGGGTGCACCCCCTCATTATGTGGGTGATACGGCAGACGTTGAAAACTCCATTGTGTCAGAGGGTTGCGAAATTTACGGCAAGGTGGACTATTCTATTCTCTTTAGCAACGTTACCGTTGAAGAGGGCGCAGTGGTGCGCGACTCCATCGTAATGCCCGGCACCGTTATTAAAAAAGACGCCGTTGTTGAATATGCAATGGTTGCCGAAAACTGTGTAATTGATGAAAATGCACATATCGGTAACAGCCCCGAAAATATGAGCGATTTGCAAAAATGGGGCGTTGCGGTGGTTGGCAACAACGTTGCAGTTGGCAAAGGCGCAAATGTTCTTCCTCAAAGTATGATTTCTTCCGATGTAAAGGCAGGTGAGACGGTATGAAAAACAAAATGATGATGGGTATTATTTTTGGCAACACCCACGACGATTTGCTCAAAGAGTTAACCGAGCAACGCGCCATTAGTTCGCTTCCTTTCGGTGGCAGATACCGTCTTATCGACTTTTCTCTTTCAAATTTGGTAGGTGCCGATGTTGAGCGTGTTGCAGTACTTACCAACAGCAACTACAAATCACTTATGGACCATGTGGGCAGCGGTAAATCTTGGGATTTGGCTCGCAAACACGGCGGACTTTACATTATGCCCCCCTATGCAAGCACAGGTGCAGGCGCCAATACAGACAAGGTAAGTTCACTTCACGGTATACTTGGCTTTTTGCACCACTCAGACGAGCAGTATGTGGCAATTTGCGACGGCGATGTTGTAAGCAATATCAATATGAAAGATATGTTTGCAACCCACATTGAAAAGGGTGCTGATATTACCATTGCCTATTGCAACGGCGAGGCACCTAAGGGTGAAAACGATGTGCTTAGTTTCACTTTTGACGGTGAAGGCAAAATCACCGAGGCGGCAGTGGCACAACGCTATGCAGAGTGCGATTACAGTCTTGATATTGTAATTATGAAAAAAGAACTGCTTATCCAGTTGGTTGAGGATGCCATGTCACGAAACCGCAAAAGCTATGAGCGTGATATTCTTCTTGAGGCTTGCAAAACCCATAATGTGTACGGCTATAAGGTAGAGGGCTACTCTGCTGTAATTGACGGCATGCACAATTATGTTAAAGCAAGTATGGATTTGCTTGACAAAAAGGTGCGAGACGATTTGTTCGGTCAAAAGCGCCCCGTTTACACCAAAATCCGCAACGAAATGCCTGCAAAATACGGTCTTGATTCAAAGGTGAGCAACTCCCTTGTGGCTGACGGATGTATTATTGAGGGCACCGTTGAAAATTCTATCCTTTTCCGCGGTGTAAAGGTAGGCAAGGACAGTGTAGTTAAAAACTGCATTTTGATGCAGTCTACCGATGTAGGTGAGGGCGTAAGTCTTGAGCACGTCTGCACCGATAAAAATGTAAAAATCTGTGACCGCCGCACCCTTGTGGGTACACCGGCATACACAGTGTTCATCAGAAAAGGCAGTGAGGTTTAACCTTTAAGAGTTTGACTGCTCACCCTAATAAAAAGGAGATAACAGATGAAGGTATTATTTGCAACAAGTGAAGCATATCCTTTTGCTATGTCGGGCGGTCTTGCCGACGTGTCGGGCGCATTGCCAAAGGCACTTCGCAAGCGTCTTGTGGGCGCAAGGGTAATTATGCCTATGTACGATACAATCCCTCAGAATTTAAGGGATAATATGCGCTTTATCACCTCAATATCGGTGCCTGTTGCTTGGCGCCGTCAGTATTGCGGAATTTTTGAGGCAAAGGCAGACAACGTAATTTACTATCTGCTTGACAATCAGTATTATTTCAAGCGTGGCAGTTTGTACGGCCACTATGATGATGCCGAGCGTTTTGCCTTTTTCTCCCGTGCAGTGCTTGAGGTTATAAAGGTTATTGACTTTGCCCCCGATATTATCCACTGCAACGATTGGCAGACGGCACTTATTCCCGTTTACCTGCGCCTGTTCTATGGTGGCGAGGAAAAGTTAAAGAATATCAAAACTCTATTTACCATTCACAACATTCAGTATCAGGGTATATTCGGCAAAGAAATTTTAGAGGATGTTTTTGGCATCCCTCAGTCCGAACAAAGTCTTGTTGAATATGAGGACTGCATCAATCTTATGAAAGGCGCCATCGAGTGCGCCCATCAGATTAGCACCGTTTCTCCCTCATACGCCAACGAAATTTTGGACCCGTGGTACTCTCACGGTCTTGATTCTATTTTGCGTGAGCGCAGTTGGAAACTGACGGGTATTGTTAACGGCATTGACACCGTTGTTTATAACCCTGCCGATGACGAGCATATTTTTGCACCCTATTCGGCAGAGGATATGGCAGGCAAGAAAATCAATAAGCAAAAGTTACAGGAACTGCTTGACCTGCCCCAAACTGACGATGTACCCCTTATTGCAATGGTTACCCGACTTGTGTCACACAAGGGTCTTGATTTGGTCAAAGCCCGTCTTGACGCTATAATGAAATTCGGCGTGCAAATGGTGGTGCTTGGCAGCGGTGACTACGAGCACGAAAGCTTTATGGGCGAAATTGCAGAGCGTTATCCCGATAATTTCCGCTTGCGCACAGGCTTTATTCCCGATTTAGCCCACAAGATTTACGCCGGCAGTGATATATTCCTTATGCCCAGCAAAAGTGAGCCCTGCGGACTTTCTCAAATGGTTGCTTTGCGCTACGGCAGTATTCCTGTTGTCCGCGAAACAGGCGGACTTAGGGATACCATCACCGATAGCGGTGCAGGTGAGGGCAACGGCTTCACCTTTGGTGATTATAATGCCGACACAATGGCTCACACCGTTTACCGTGCCGTTCAAGGCTATGCCGACAGAGAGGGTTGGCAAACCCTTGTTAAGCGTGCTATGGAGTGCGACAACAGTTGGGGTGCCTCCGCTAACGCCTATATAAGACTTTATAAAGAATTGCTTAAATAAAGTAAAATTAAAATCCCAAGTGCATGTTACACTTGGGATTTTTTGTTGTATTATTCTTCGTATGGGTCTATTGTTGCAAAGCCAAAGCAAGAGCCGGGCACATAAACCACTCCGTTGTCGGGGCGGCAGGCTATAGCGTCAGCCTCCCATCCCAAACCGTAACCCTCGGTAACAATACTGTTGCGTTTGTTTCGGGTAAGCACCTCAAAGCTTTCACAACCGTTAACCGAGCGCATAGTGCAACTGTCATTCATATATTCGTTGCCACTACCTGTTACATAAATAACATTCGGGTAACGCTTATCAATGGCAATGCCGTGGGGAGCACGCAGACCAACCTGATTTTCGGGCATATTAAGGGTTATATCGGTTGATTTCCCATTCTCTATTTTATAAAGACGGTTGCCGCCAACAGCATAATAAATGTTATTGGTATGGTCAACACAAACATCCTGCAATTTGTTATCACACTGGGCTACCGTCTGCCATGAGGCGCCGCTGTCGGATGATATTACCACCTTGTTTTCGTAAAGACCAACAAGCTCTTTCGTTTGTGAATTGTGGTCAAATACACCGTTGCAGCCCGTCATCTTTTCCCAGTTGTAGCCCTTGTCGGCGGTGCGATATGGGCCTGCAAAAGCAACAGCCTCGTTAGCAGGGTCACCGTAAGCGGTGGCAAGTCCGTCGTAAATAAGTCCTGTGTGTATGACCGTTTCACCGCCGTCGTGGGTAACGTACAACTCCGACGGCCCCGACCAGCTTGACCGTCTGCCGCAGATGTATGTGTCCTTGTCAATAGCATAACCGCCATAGCAAAAACCGCCCCATTCTTCGCCATACATATTTATATATTTCCAGGTTTTGCCGCCGTCAAGGGTAACGCATCCGTCATAGTCCTGGGAGGCATAATAGAAAATATCAGGGTCAAACACATTAAAGTGAATACGGCCACCTGCCAAAATACCAAGATTTCCGTTGTGATACCAATCGGCAGTCAAACCGCCGTCGGTACTGCGACAGGTAAAGTCGCCACCCAAGGTCCACAGAATATTTTTGTTGGTGGGATGCCACGCAAAGACTAATTGACGGTTGTTGTCGGGAATAAAATTCAGTTTGCTAAGTTTTTTTAGCATTACCCAACTTTTGCCCCCGTCGTGAGAGACGAAGCCTGCCTTTTTATAGTCGTCAGACATTTTGCACACGGCCATATAATTGGGGTCGGCAGGGCTGACCTTAAGCCAGGCGGCGTGATTTTTTTCACCAACGGGGAATCCGTCACCACCTAAATATTCAAAACTTTCACCGCAGTCATCCGAACGGTAAACTCCCTCAACTGTGTTGATAAAGACACTGTCGGGCAGGCAGTCAACCACATCTAGACCGCCTACGCCGTCGGCATCATTGCAAGGATAGGTGCATCTGAAGGATTTGCCGCCGTCATCACTTATATGCAGACCTGTGCGGTGAGCAACGTAAAGACGGCTGTTTGAGGGATGTACCTTTACTATGGCATCCCCAAGTCCTTCTTTTATCAATTCCCAGGTTTTGCCGCCATCGGTGGATTTAAACAACCCGTCACATTGGCGGCGTTCACCCCAGGCTTCTTTGAAGTCAGTGTGGCATACCCTTGACCAATAAACAGTTGTGCAATATCCCTTTTGACAGTCATAGCTTGAGGGGTCCATAACCACTTGGTCGCGAAAATCACGATAGCTTGCAAAATAACCGCCAAAGGTGTGCTCCCAGGTGTCACCCGTATCAAAAGACAGATAAATGCCGTTAAACTCGTTAGCGCCCGAGTTGCAGCCTACTGCCACAAGATGCTTTTTATTTTTTGGGTCAATGCAAATAAAGCAAGCGCCTCTGCAGTCAAGACCTACGTTGCAGGGCTCCCACATTTCGCCACCGTTGGTGGAACGGAACATACCGCCCACATCGGTGCCGGTAAACAGCAATGTGCCGTCCTCTTTATCACAGGTGACGCACAATTCCCATTGACCGCCTTCGCCGCCGAAAAAGCCTGCTTCCTTCATTTCTTTTGTAACCATAGGCATCATATGCCATTGTACTTTGTTGCTCAAGGTTAATCCTCCCTAAAATAAATTTCTCTTATGTATAATTTAACATATTGTGACAAGTCTGTCAATCGGGTTATTAACAATAATTTATATTAAAATTGTCAAAATCACACATATAAAAATGTTTAAAAAGCCAAAATTTTAAAAAACTATATACAACAAGGAAATCTTATGCTAAAATTACAGTGTTGTAAAGAAAAGGAAAAAATAAAAAGGGGTTAGAGAAACACCCCAACAAAAGAAAGGAAGAAGACTATGACGATCTTCAATGCTTTGTCCCTTATAGGCGGACTGTGTCTGTTCCTGTTTGGTATGAATGTTATGGGACAATCTCTTGAACGTCGCGCAGGAAGTGGACTGCGCAATCTGCTTGGTAAACTTACAAGCAAATGGTATGCAGGTTTTTTAACAGGCCTTGGTGTTACCGCAGTTATTCAAAGTTCATCTGCAACCACGGTTATGGTGGTGGGCTTTGTTAACTCTGGTATTATGACCTTGCGTCAGGCAATCAACGTTATTATGGGTGCCAACGTGGGCACCACCGTTACATCTTTGATTTTGAGCCTTAACGGAATCGAGGGTGACGGCTTGCTTTTGAAACTGCTTAAACCCGATTCGTTTACTCCCGTTTTGGCACTTGTGGGTATTGTTTACTATATGTTCAGCAAAAACAGCAAGGCAAAGGATACGGGCGAAATTTTGCTTGGCTTTGCTACCCTTATGTTCGGTATGTCTGCTATGTCCGACGCCGTTGCCGGACTAAAAGAGGTAGAAGCCTTTACTCGCATTTTCACCTTGTTTGAAAACCCCATTCTGGGCGTGCTTGCAGGTGCAGTGCTTACTGCAATTATTCAGTCAAGCTCTGCTTCGGTTGGTATTTTGCAGGCTCTATCTGCTACGGGAAGCGTGACTTTGGGTGCCGCAATTCCCATTATTATGGGTCAGAATATTGGTACTTGTGTAACCGCACTTATATCCTCTGTGGGCGCCAACAAAAATGCAAAGCGTGCCGCAGGCGTGCATTTGATGTTTAACGTATTGGGCACTGCCGTGTGGCTTGCGGTTTTCTGGGTTATTAAGGCTTTGCTCAGTCCTGTTATTTTCACTCAGGCGGCAAGCGAATTTTCAATATTCATTTGCCACGCTACCTTTAATATTCTTTGCACTATATTGCTTCTTCCTATGGCAAAAGTGCTTGAGAAAATTGTTATCAGGCTTGTGCCTGATTCAAGCGAGCCCGAAATTGCTACCGAGCTTGACGAGCGTTTGCTTGCCACACCGCCTATTGCGCTTGACCGTTGCCGCAAGGTAACTATTGATATGGCAAATATGTCGATTGCCGCTCTTCTTGACGGCATAACCGCTCTTAAAGAGTATACACCTGAATTGGCAGAGTCGGTTCGCGATGCCGAGGGCAAAACCGACCGATATGAAGATATTTTGGGCACCTATCTTGTGCGCCTCAGCAGCTTGCAGACAGGCGACCACGACAGTGCGGAAGCCACTAAACTGCTTAAACTCATCAGTGACTTTGAGCGTATATCCGACCACGGCGTAAACCTTGTTGAGTCGGCGGAAGAACTGCGTGACAAAAAGATTACCTTTACCGACGAAGCCCTTAAAGAACTTGACATGCTTTGCTCTGCCGTTAAGGAAATTCTTGAGTTGTCACTTAGTGCCTTTGTTAATGACGATTTGGATGCCGCAATGCAGGTTGAACCTCTTGAGCAGGTAATTGACTTGCTTAAAGAGAAAATCCGCACCAATCATATTGTCCGTTTGCAACAGGGTCTTTGCACCATTGATGCAGGATTTATTCTGTCCGACTTGCTTACGGGACTTGAGCGTACCTCTGACCACTGCTCAAACATTGCAGGTTGTGTAATTGATATTGCTCATAACAATATGAACATTCACCAGTCACTTAATGCCGCACGTCACGACAGTGACCTGTACAAAACCAGTTATCAAGCTTATCTTGAAAAATACGCTATCTAAAATTGCAATCAAAAGCTTTACAACAAGACCTCTCTGCAAAAGAGAGGTCTTAAACTTTACGTTATAGTTAAGTTTCAAACGTGGGTTTGAAGTGAAGTTGTGCCAAACACAGTGAAGTTTTTTGTAAAGTGAAGTTAATTTTGTAAAAACACTTGCGAAGCAAACTTCACTGCAACGCAACTTCACTTGCCCGTATGGGCAAAATTAGTTGGTGACTTTGTCACCAAATTAACTATTGATTTTTGCGGTTATTAAGAGTACAATTAGTATTGTTATTCGCTTTTATGTATATTTCGCCGCAAATATGCAACGTAAATGCATAAAAGCCGTATAAAATGGATAAATATACATAAACACCTTGACAAATGGGGTTAAATGTGTATAATAATACAATAATCAAAGTATTTCTATTCACGGAGGTCATAAAAATGAAAAAGGAAGACATCAAAAAGGTAGTTCTTGCCTATTCGGGCGGATTGGATACATCTATCATCATCCCTTGGCTTAAAGAGAATTACAACAACTGCGAAGTTATTGCAGTATCAGGCAACGTTGGTCAGGCTGACGAGCTTGAGGGCCTTGAAGAAAAGGCAATCAAAACAGGCGCAAGCAAACTTTATGTGCTTGATTTGACCGAAGAATATGTTGATGATTATATCATCCCCACAATGAAGGCAGGCGCAGTATACGAGGAGTATTTGCTTGGCACCAGCCACGCACGTCCTTGCATTGCAAAGGGTCTTGTTGAAATTGCTATTAAAGAGGGGGCAGACGCTATCTGCCACGGTTGCACAGGTAAGGGCAACGACCAGGTTCGTTTCGAGCTTGCTATCAAGCATTTCGCACCCGAAATGCCTATTATCGCTCCTTGGCGCGAGTGGGATATCAAATCCCGTGATGAAGAGATTGAGTATGCCGAGGCACACAACATTCCTCTTAAGATAAACCGCGAGACCAACTATTCTAAAGATAAGAACTTGTGGCACCTCTCTCACGAGGGTATGGACCTTGAGGATACAGGCAACGAGCCTTTGTATGAAAAAGAGGGCTTTTTGGAAATGGGCGTATCTCCCATTGCCGCACCCGACAAGCCTACCTATGTAACTCTTGACTTTGAGCAGGGCGTTCCCGTTGCACTTGACGGCGAAAAAATGACCGCAAAGAATATTATTCTTAAACTTAACGAGCTTGGCGGCGCCAACGGTATCGGTATTATCGACATCGTTGAAAACCGTCTTGTCGGTATGAAGTGCCGCGGCGTTTATGAAACTCCCGGCGGTACTATTCTTTACAAGGCACACAGCGTTCTTGAGTCTGTTTGTCTTGACAAAATGACCATGCACGAAAAGCAGAAGCTTTCTATCACCTTTGCAGAGCTTGTATATAACGGTCAGTGGTTTACTCCCTTGCGCGAGGCTTTGTCTGCCTTTGTTGACAAGACCCAGGAAAAGGTAACAGGTAAGGTAAGACTTAAGCTTTACAAGGGTAATATGATTAACGCAGGCGTATGGAGTCCCTATTCACTTTATAGTGAAGAGATTGCTACTTTCGGTGAAAGTGACTACGACCAGCGCGATTCAGCAGGCTTTATCAACCTTTACGGTCTGCCTATCAAGGTTCAGGCAATGGTTGACAAAAACAACAAATAATCAGGAGTTTTTATAATGGCAAAAATGTGGGCAGGTCGCACTGACGGTGCCACCGACAAATTGGCAGACGATTTTAATTCATCCATTCATTTTGACTGCCGTATGTATAAGCAGGATATTCAGGGTAGTATGGCACACGCCGCAATGCTTGCAGGGTGCAATATTATCTCGACTGAGGATGCCGACACCCTTATTGCAGGGCTTGAGGGCATACTTGCCGATTTGGAAAGCGGCGCACTGCAGTTTGATATGCAGTGTGAGGATATACATATGTTTGTTGAGCAGGTGCTTACCGAGCGTATTGGTGACGTGGGCAAAAAGCTCCACACCGCCCGCAGTCGTAACGACCAGGTTGCCCTTGATATACGTATGTATCTGCGCGACGAGGCTGATCAGATAATCGCTTTAACCAAGCAGGTAATCGTTGCTCTTACTATGCAGGCAGAGCAGAATAAGGCAACCATTATGCCCGGCTACACCCATTTGCAAAGGGCACAACCCATCACTTTCGGCCATCATATGATGGCGTATGCAATGATGCTCCTTCGTGATATTGACCGCCTTTGCGACTGCAAAAAGCGTATGAATATGTCACCCATCGGTTGTTGCGCCCTTGCAGGCACAACCTATGCTACCGACCGCAGAAGTGAGGCTGCCGCTCTTGGTTTTGACGGCATTTGCCTTAACTCCCTTGACGGCGTGTCTGACCGCGATTTTTGTGTTGAACTTATGAGTGCAATCGCACTCTTGCAGATGCATATGTCAAGACTGTCGGAAGAGATTATTTTGTGGTCAAGCTGGGAGTTTAAATTTGTTGAGCTCAGCGATGCTTTCACAACCGGCTCATCCATTATGCCCCAAAAGAAAAATCCCGATATGGCAGAGCTTATCCGCGGCAAAACAGGCAGAATTTACGGTGATTTGATGAGCCTGCTTACTGCTCTTAAAGGCTTGCCCCTTGCTTATAATAAGGATATGCAAGAAGATAAAGAGTGCGTTTTTGATGCCGTTGATACTATTAAAATGTGCCTTGGTGTTATGAGCGGTATGCTGTCTACAATGAGTGTCTGCGCCGATAATATGAAGAAAGCGGCACAGGGCGGCTTTATCAATGCCACCGACCTTGCCGACTATCTTGTTAAAAAGGGTATGCCTTTCAGAAGTGCATATAAAATTTCGGGTCAGATTGTTGCTCGTTGCATTGCCGATAAAACCGTCCTTGAGGAATTGCCTCTTGAGGTGTATAAGGAATACAGCAATTTGTTCGACAACGACTTGTATAACGAGATTGACCTTACCACCTGCGTCGAAAAACGTATCAGTGAGGGCGGCACTTCAATCCAGTCGGTTGAAAAACAGATTGAATATGTAAAAGCACAATTAAATTAAACTTGTAAGGGAGGGCGAAAGCCCTCCCTTTTTTAATGAATATTGAATGATGAATAATGTCGGGATGTCGTTCCACGTTGCGAAGCAACATATCGCATTGTTGAAAACAACATATCGCATTTGTATTACAAATATATCGCGTTGTTACTAACAACATATCGTGCGAGCGCAAGCGAGCATAAATGCATTTCCTCTTGCCAAAAGACCAAAAATCCATTATAATATCCTTATACTGACGAAAGGAGTGAGCACTATGGAGTTTTTACCCATCACAAAAGCCGAAATGGAAAAGCGCGGATGGGATGCACCCGATATAATCGTGGTTACGGGTGACAGTTACGTTGACCACGCCAGTTTTGGCACCGCCATAGTCAGCCGTGTCCTTGAGGCAGAGGGCTTTAAGGTGTGCATACTGCCTCAACCCCAGCGTGATGACGACTACCGCCGATTTGGAAAACCCCGCCTTGCATTTTTTGTCAACGGTGGCAATATTGACTCAATGGTGGCTCACTACACTGCCGCCAAGCGCCGCCGCAGTGACGATGCCTACACCGCAGGAGGCAAGTCGGGCAACCGTCCTGACCGCGCCGTCACCGTATACAGTCAGGCAATCCGTCGGGTATGGGGTGATATTCCCATTGCCATTGGTGGACTTGAGGCATCACTCCGCCGTTTTGCTCACTATGACTATTGGGATGATAAAGTTCGTCCCTCTGTACTTGTGGAGTCGGGTGCCGACCTGCTTATGTACGGAATGGGTGAACGGCAGGTTAGTGAAATTGCACACCGACTTAACGGGGGAGAGGATATATCCACCCTCACCGATATAAAAGGCACCTGCTATACCGTCAAAACGGCAGAATATCAGCCTGCCCCGTGTGCCGAGTGTCCCTCTTTTGAGCAGGTCAGTCAGCCTACTGATAGCGGCAAACGGCAGTATGCCATATCTTGCCGTATACAGCAAGGGGAGCACGATGCCGTCAGGGGTAAACGTGTAATTCAGCGCCACGGTGATGTTATCGTGGTGCAAAACGAACCCCAACCACCCCTTACAACAGAAGAGCTTGACAGGGTTTACAGTTTGCCCTATTGCCGCAACTGGCACCCCTCATACGATGAACTTGGCGGAGTGCCAGGTCTTCAAGAGGTCAAGTTTTCCATAACTCATAACCGAGGCTGCTTCGGTGCTTGTAACTTCTGCTCCATTGCCTATCATCAGGGCAGAGCGGTCACCTGCCGCAGTGAACAGTCGGTTTTGCAAGAGGCAGAGCTTCTTACCAAACTGCCCGACTTTAAGGGCTATATTCACGACGTTGGCGGCCCCACTGCCAATTTCCGCGGCCCCTCTTGTCAGAAGCAACTGTCTGCAGGTCTCTGCAAAGATAAAAAATGCCTTGCGCCCAAGCCTTGCCCCGCCTTGCAGGTTGACCACAGCGAGTATCTTGCAATGCTCCGCAAACTGCGTGAAATCAAGGGTATCAAAAAGGTGTTTATTCGCTCAGGCATCCGCTTTGACTATCTTATTGAGGATAAGGACGAACGCTTTTTCAGAGAATTGGTCGCCCACCACGTAAGCGGTCAGTTGAAGGTTGCCCCCGAGCATTGCTCCGCGGCAGTGCTCAGTGCTATGGGCAAGCCGCAGATTGAGTCATATATGCGCTTTAAAAAGCGTTACTACGAACTGACCAAAAGCTGTGGTAAAAAGCAGTACCTTGTTCCCTATCTTATGTCATCCCACCCGGGCAGTACCCTTGCCGACGCGGTTGAACTTGCTCTTTTCCTTAAAAAAGAGGGGCTTCATCCCGAACAGGTGCAAGATTTTTATCCCACACCGGGCACAATCTCAACCTGTATGTTTTACACAGGACTTGACCCCGTAACATTAAAGCCTATATACGTGCCAAAGACTCCCGAAGAAAAGGCACAACAAAGGGCTTTGCTTCAATATTTCAAGCCTGAAAACAAGCAGATAGTTTTATCTGCTCTGCGAAAAATCGGCAGAACCGATTTAATCGGCACAGGAGCAAACTGTCTTGTCAATGCACCCCAATCCCCCAATCGCAGTGTGCAAAACAAACGTCCCGTGCAAAAGGGGAAAAAGCCACCCCGTCAAAAAGGCAGACGCGGTTGACTTTAAGGGGATTTTATGGTAAAATATAAACCAATAAATTATATAGGTGTGTGTTTATGAAAAGAATTTTTTCTGTTATTCTTATTTTTGTTTTGGTTTTAACTTCTGCATTTTCTCTTGCCGCTTGTTCAAAACAAGGCAAAAAAGAACCTACAAGCAGCAATTATATTGAAAAAATGCTTGATGTATCGGGTATGGATTATGCCGAACTGGGTAACGGCAAAACTAAGTTTAAGTTAGAAATTGTTGATACCTTTGGTTATAAGTCTAACGATATTTATTACATCAAAACCGATAAAAAGTATTTAAGCGATGCTCTGCTTGAATTAGAACTTATCAAGGGTGAAGAAGGACAGTACGGTCTTTACGTTGATACGGTTGTAGGCGTAACTCTTGATAACAAAACGGAATTCTGGGCATTCTATGTTAATGGAGAGCAGGCACAAACAGGTGTTGATAAGATAGAGGTTAATTCTACCGATACCTATGCAATCAAACGCGAAAAGATTAAATAAACGGAGGGGCTAATATGAAATTTGAAGATACTTTTGTAAAAGCTAAAGAGGTTGTGGATGCAACCGGTCAAAAGGTTACTGAAATTGTTAACGTTCAAAAGGTAAAACTGCAAATTGTCAAGGTCCGTTCTCAGATTGAAAGTGACTACAAGCTTTTGGGCAAACTTTATTATCAGGGCATCAAGCGTGAAAACGTTGATGACGAGGCATTAAAAGCCATTGTTGAAGAAATTGATTTGGAAACGGAAAAGCTTCGCGAACTTCGTGGAGAGTTGGCATTTGCCAAGGGTGATACCGTTTGTGACAAGTGCGGCGCCATCAATTTGGGCGATGCAGAGTTTTGCTGCAAATGCGGTGAAACTATCAACTAAATAAAACTGTATAGCGGGATGATGCTTTGTCATCCCGTTTATCTGTGGAGGATGCTTTATGTTTGATTATATCGGCATAGTAATTGCTGACGGTTGTGAATACGAGCCTATGCGCGACAAGGGAGTTGCTCTTGGGGGCACTCTTGATAAACTCGGTGGAATGAACTGTGTGCGCTTTACCCATTCGGGTGTTAGAGTTACGGCAATCCACTGCGGAATAGGCAAGGTGAATGCCGCCTCTGCCGCCGCGTTTTTGCTTGCAGACGGAGTTGAACTTCTTGTCAGCACCGGCTATTCAGGTGGAATTGCAGGCGCACCCCGCGGAAGCACTGCTCTTGCAACCCGATTTTTAGAGCACGACTTTGACCTTACCCCATTGGGATACGAGCCTGCGGTAAAACCCGACCAGGAATATATTTATGACGCTCATAAGGGGGTTAACGATTTAATTCTCACCCTCTATCCTGCACTTGCAAAGGGTGTTATGGTCAGCGGTGACTGTTTTGTGTGCGACGACAATTTGCGTGACCGACTTCGCGACAATTACGGTGCAGTGGCTTGCGATATGGAGTCGGCGGCAGTTGCATCAACAAGCTACAAAATGGGCGTTGGCACAGTTGCACTGCGCCGCATATCCGATGATGCAGGCAACGATGCATCGGGCCTTTATCTTGATGCCGCCGTTTACGAAACCTCAATGACCGATATGATACTTAACATTATCGGCAACTTTAAGGGGGCAATGTAATGTCGGCTAAAAAGCGCACCTATCAGAATTTGCTTCAAGGCTCAATGATACTTGCAGTGGCAACGGCACTTGTAAAGGTGCTTGGTGCCATATACCGCATACCCCTTAACAATATGCTTGGTGAATTGGGCGCAGGCTACTATTCTACAGCATATGACCTATATTTGCCTATCTATTCACTGGCAATGGCGGGTTTGCCTGTTGCCATATCCCGAATGGTTGCCGAAAGTATGGCTACCAAGCGGTATGGGGATACGCGGCGCCTTTTAAAATTGGCACAGCGCGCCTTTTTAATTACAGGTGTTACAGGCACAGTGCTTATGGTGGTTGTTACCTATTTTTATCTTTATAACGATTGGTTTCGCACCACCTTTAATATTACTGCCGATGCCAACTGCGTTTATGCCATTGTGCTTATTGCCTTTTCTGTGCTTTTTTGTTGCATAATGTCCACCTATCGCGGATATTACGAGGGACTTCGCAATATGATACCCACTGCGGTGTCGCAGGTTATTGAGGCAACGGGCAAATTGGTGCTTGGCTTGGTGCTTGTTTGGCTTACCAAATATGTTTGCATCAATGTTTACGGTATGACCGAAACTCAAAGTCTGCCATTTGCCGCAGGTGCGGCAGTCCTTGGTGTAACCTTGGGCGCGGCGGCAGGCGCTCTTTATCTGCGAATTCAGCACAAAGTAACGGGTGACGGCATAACTGAGGAAGAACTTGCCGCGTCACCTCAGGCTCAACCCTCAGGCGTGCTTCTTAAATCTTTGTTTGCCATTGCACTGCCTATCGTAATCGGCTCAATGGTCAGGGATGTGGCAGGCCTTGTTGACCTTACCACAGTTAAATCCCGGCTTGGAGATGTTGTTGGAGCAGTGCCCGATTTAACAGGCAAATATTACGGCATAACCAATCTGTCTGCCGAAGAAATGAAGGATTTACCTACCTATCTTTACGGTATTTACAAAGGTTTTGCCTTTTCTATTTACAATCTTGTACCAACTATAACGTCGGTTATCGGTGTCAGTGCAATACCTGCACTCAGCACCTCTTGGGCGCAAAAGGATAAAGAGGGCATTCATCAAAGCAGTGAGTCTATAATTCGTCTTACCGCTATGATTGCCCTGCCTGCAGGTGTAGGTATAGCCTGTCTGTCAGGGCCAATATTGCAGTTGCTCTATTCAGGCAGACCCAATGCAGTAATTATCGCAACGCCAATTTTGTCAGTCCTTGGCATATCGGCAATTTTTGCAGGTATGGCAGTGCCTCTTACTAATATGCTTCAGGCAATCGGCAAGCAGAATATCCCCGTTGTAAATATGGCGGTTGGTGTTGTGCTTAAGATTGTTATTAACTATGCTTTGGTTGGTGTTGAGAGCGTCAATATTAAGGGTGCCGCAGTAGGTACTGCTGTTTGCTACGGCTATATTTTGATAGCCAATCTTGTTTGCTATTTGCGATTTTCGAAAGCAAAGGTTAATCTTATTTCTACCCTTTTCAAGCCTGCTTTTGCCGCTATATTGTGTGGTGTGGCGGCATTTGGAGCCAACAAAGCACTTGCACTTGTGATAGGTGCTTCAAAGATAAACACAGCAATTTCCATAATAATTGCGGCACTTGTTTATGCAATTTGCTTAGGCGTTACCCGTAGTTTTACAGAAAATGATATAAAAATGCTTCCAAAAGGGGAAAAAATAGCAAAATTGCTTGCAAAAATCAAATGGATAGGTTAAAATAGTATTCGTTGGGAGATTTCCAAAAATGGTTAATTTTGAATTTAAAGAAAAATACGGCATTGATGATTTGGTGCAGATTATCCGTCTCCTTCGTGGCGAGGGTGGTTG
This sequence comes from Acutalibacteraceae bacterium, assembly GCA_045653445.1. Lineage (GTDB taxonomy): Bacteria > Bacillota > Clostridia > Oscillospirales > Acutalibacteraceae > RGIG2206. The sequence goes on along the minus strand of JAZOLY010000024.1, from coordinate 34,797 downwards.
CCCTTGGGATATGCAGCAAACTCATCAGTCAATCCGCAACAATGTGATTGAAGAGGCATACGAAGTTGCCGATGCCGTTGATACTGATGATAAAGCCGCCTTGTGCGAGGAATTGGGCGATTTGCTTATGCAGGTTGTCTTTCACGCACGAATGGCAGAGGAGTCGGGGGATTTTAATCTTGACCAAGTGGCAGACGGTGTGTGTCAAAAACTTGTGCACCGCCATCCCCACGTTTTCGGCACCGTCAAGGCAGACACAGTCGGTCAGGTGCTTGATAATTGGGATGCCATTAAAATGGAAGAAAAAAACCAACAAACATATACCGACACTTTGTTAAGCGTGCCCCGTGCATTCCCTGGCATAATGCGTGCCGCCAAGGTGCAAAAGCGTGCCGCAAAGGTTGGCTTCGATTGGGCAGACTCCCAAGGCGCGTGGGACAAGCTTAAAGAAGAAATCGACGAAGTTCGCGCCGCCGAGCAATCGGGCAATGCCGATGCCGTCGCAGAAGAGGTGGGCGACCTGCTTTTCAGCGTGGTCAACGTAACCCGTTTTCTTAAGGTTGACGGTGAAGAGGCAATCTCAAAAGCCACTGACAAGTTTATATCACGGTTTGATAAAATGGAGCAGTTGGCAGTTTCAAAGGGCTTAAATCTTAAAGAACTGACACTTGAGGAAATGGATGCTCTTTGGGACGAAATAAAACAGCACTCATAAAAGGCTTTACGCCTTGAGTATAAAAAATATTTGGAGGAATTTACAATGAACAAAGCAGAACTCATCGCAGCAGTAGCTGAAAAAGCAGGTCTTACAAAGAAGGATGCTGACAAGGCAGTTGCAGCAGTATTCGCAACCATCACCGATGCACTTGCAAATGGTGACAAGGTAACCGTTTTCGGTTTCGGTAACTTCGAAGTTAGAGAGCGTGCAGCTCGTACCGGTCTTAACCCCCGCACTAAAGAGACCATCGAGATTGCAGCTTCTAAGGTTCCCGCATTCAAGGCAGCTAAGGCTCTTAAGGATGCTCTTTAATTAGCAGAAATCAGCTAACAAACTGTTGACCGATTTTTAAAATCGGTCAACTTTTTTGTAACGGAGGAACTATGCGACTTGATAAGTATTTAAAGGTATCCCGACTGATTAAGCGCCGCACTGTTGCCAACGAGGCTTGTGATGCAGGCCGAGTCAGTGCCAACGGCAAACCGGTCAAGGCATCATACGACGTTAAGCAGGGGGATATAATTGAAATCACCTTTGGCACCCGCACTGTCAAGGTGAGGGTAGAGGCGGTGGCAGAATTTACAACAAAAGATAACGCCGCCACAATGTATACCGTAATTGAATAATAAAAGCATAAAAGCACCTTCCTTTGTCATACAATGCAACAAAGGGAGGTGTTTTATATGGTGGTGACCGACGAAAAGAAAAGAATAAAAATGCCACACAGCGTAACCATTGAGGACAGAGGAAAAATGACCGTAACAGGTGTGTCGGATGTGGACAGCTTTGACGAGCAGACAATGATAGTGTATACCGATTTGGGTGAACTGACTGTAAGGGGAAAGGGCTTGCATATAAGTCGACTTAATACCGAAACGGGCGAACTTAATATAACAGGCACAGTGTCTGCAATAGCCTATACCGATGACCGCACCAAAAGTACGGGCTTTCTTAACCGCTTGTTCAGATGACGGGCTATCAGGTGGATGCCTACGGCCAATTCATAACGGCGGTAATATCTGCGGCGGCAGGAGTTGGACTTTGCCTTTTATATGACCTTTTGCGCCTATTAAGGTATGCGCGGCACCATACAACTTTGCAAGTTTTTGTTCAGGATGTGTTGTGGTGGCTTGTGGCAACGGTTGTAACAGGGATGGTTTTGCTTGTAAGATGCAGCGGCACAGTCAGATTTTTTGCTTTGCTTGGACTTGTGGTCGGATTTTTGTCTTGCCGCTTTACTTTAAGTATTGTTTTGATGAAGTTGGGCAAAAAAGTCATAGACGCCGTAAAGGCTCTTCTGAAGGCAGTTTGGAGAACTGTTTTTGAGCCTTTTTTCAGGTGGGTAAAGGCAGTTTGGGACAAATTTTCAGAAATAATAAAAAATTTTATAAAATCGGTAAAAAACCTCTTGAAAGATAGTATGCTTGTGGTGTATAATCATTTCGTATTATGGGCAAAAAAGTCTCGCCAAAAGGAGCAATGACGATGTTTAAAAGTATAATAGTGCGCATCGGCTTGCTTGGTGCGATGGTCTATCTTATAATCACAATGAGCAGTTTGCAGATGGAACTTACCCGCAAACAGCAAGAGTTAAGCCAAATCACAAGCCAAAACGAAAAGCTTGCACTTCAAAATCAAGAGCTTCGTAATCTTGTTGAAAACGGCACAGACAGTGATTATATAGAGCGCGCCGCAAGGGACAGGCTTGGTTATGTCTATGCAAATGAGGAAGTGTTTACCGATATTTCAGGTAAATAAATCTGGGGAGGAAAAGCATAAAACTATGCAGCAAGTTGAAACCGGCGCAATTTTAAACGGCAAGGTTAGCGGAACAACACGTTTTGGCGCGTTTGTTGATTTGGGTGATGGCAAAACAGGAATGGTACATATATCCGAGGTTGCCTCATCTTTTGTAGAAAACATCAGCGACTTTATTACAGTAGGTCAAGAGGTTAAGGTAAAGGTGCTTGGCATTGGTGAAGACGGCAAAATAAGTCTTTCCATCAAGCGTGCGCAAGAGCGTGAACATCGCGAGCGCCGTCCTGCACCGCGCAAACCTGTTGCTCCACCCGACCGTCCCACAGGCGGTGAATGGGTTGAGCGCCGTTCAGATAATCTGTCTTTTGAAGATATGATGAGCAAGTTCAAGCAAACCAGTGACGATAAAATGTCTGACCTTAAGCGCAAAAACAATGGCGAGGTAAGACGTACCAAGCGTGTGCAAAAATAAAAAGCAAGGCAGAGTTTACCTCTGCCTTTTTTAGCAGGTGAAAAGATGAGAGAAATTGATGTTTCGGTTATAACCCAGTGGGTTGAGCGGCTTTGTATTGATGCCAACAAAACTCTGCCTTGCGATTTGTGTGAAAAGATTCACTCTGCCTGCGCCACCGAAAGCAATGAGGGTGCCAAAGGCATACTTATGGACCTTGAGCGCAATATGGCGGCGGCAAAAGAACTAGATATACCCGTCTGTCAGGATACGGGAATGGCAGTTATATTTTTAGAAATCGGGCAGGATGTTCATTTCGTAGGCGGCAGTTTAACCGATGCTGTTAACGAGGGTGTCCGCCGTGGTTATGATAAGGGATATCTGCGCAAGTCGGTGGTGGCAGACCCACTCCGCCGCAAAAACACCGACGACAACACCCCTGCTATAATCCACACTACTGTTGTAGAGGGTGATGCGGTCACCTTGACGGTTGCACCCAAAGGCTTTGGCAGTGAAAATATGAGCGGTATTAAAATGCTCACCCCCTCTGCCACAAGGGAAGAGGTTATTTCTGCAGTAGTGGATATAGTCAAAGCGGCAGGCAGTAATCCCTGTCCCCCAATGGTAGTGGGCGTAGGAATCGGCGGTGACTTTGAATATGCGGCTTTGCTTGCCAAAAAGGCTCTTTGCCGTCCGTCAGATATGCCCAACCCCGACGAGTTTTACGCCACCCTTGAAAAAGATATACTTACCGCCGTTAATAAAATGGGCATCGGTCCTCAGGGCTTTGGAGGGGATACCACCGCTCTTTATGTAAATGTTGAGCAATATCCCACCCACATTGCAGGACTTCCCGTTGCAGTTAATATCGGTTGCCACGTAACAAGGCATAAAAGTGTGAAAATTTAAAAAAAGTCTTTAACTATTAAAAGATTTGTGGTAAAATTAAAATGACCGCAGACGCCTCAAAATGCGGTGTCTGCATTTTTTAAAGCAAAGGATTTTATTTATGCAATATCGTTTAGTTGCCCCTTGCCTTTTCGGGTTAGAGGCGTTGGTAGCAGGCGAACTCAAAGCAATGGGTGCCGCCGATGTTTTGGCTGAAAATGGCAGAGTGCTTTTTTCGGGTGATGATTCAATATTGGTAAGGGCAAATATATGCTCACGCTATGCCGAGCGTATACTTATTCTTGCAGGTGAGTTTGAGGCTCTTAGTTTTACCCATTTGTTTGACGGGGTCAAGGCTATCCCTTGGGAAAAGTATATCGGCAAAACCGATGCGTTTCCCGTTAAAGGTTGGTCGAGGGATAGTCAGCTGCACTCCATTCCCGACTGCCAGTCAATAATAAAAAAAGCGGTGGTTAACCGTCTTTGCGAGCATTATCACCTTAACTGGCTTGAAGAAACGGGTGCCACCTGTCGCATTAGTTTTTCCATATTCAAAAACAAGGTGTGTGTTATGATTGACACTTCGGGTGACGGACTCCACAAGCGTGGTTACCGCCGAAATGCCAACGATGCCCCACTTAAAGAAACTTTGGCGGCGGCAATGGTCTATCTTGCCCATATATATGACGACTCCACTGTTTACGACCCAATGTGCGGCTCAGGCACAATTCTTATTGAGGCGGCTTTAATGGCTCGCAATATTGCTCCGGGCATCCGTCGAGGCTTTGCCGCCGAAAAGTTCGGCTTTATACCAAACACTGTTTGGCAGCAAGAAAGAAGCCGTGCAATGAGCGAGATAAAAACCAATATACCCTTCAAGGCGGTAGGCAGTGACATCGACCCTCAAAGCATTGCACTTGCAATGGAAAATGCCAAAAAAGCGGGTGTTGACGATTATATCAGTGTAAGCCTTGCCGACGTTAAGGATTTTGCTCCCACAACCGAAAGGGGAGTGGTCATAACCAATCCCCCATACGGTGAGCGGCTACTTGATATAAAATCGGCAGAAGCACTCTATAAGGTTTTAGGTAGCGTTTGCCCCTCTAAAAAGGGATATAAATACAACGTTATCAGTTCTGACGATAATTTTGAAACTTGCTTCGGCAGACCTGCCGACAAGCGCCGTAAGCTTTATAACGGCAGTATACGCTGTCAACTTTATATGTATTTCAGATGAAAGGGTGATTCCCAATGAAACACGTGTTTATAGTTAACAACACTGCAGGCGGCGGCAAATCTACAATGCCCCTTATCCCGCAGATAGAGGCATATTTTGCCGAAAATGGCGGCGATTACGAAATTGCCTCTACCACTTGCAAAGGGGATGCCACCCAAATCGCAAAGCGGTTTGCATCTATGGGTGACCCCGTACGTATATATGCTTGTGGCGGAGACGGTACTCTGCACGAGGTAGTAAACGGCGTTGCAGGCTACAAAAATGCAGAGGTGGGCGTTTTCCCTTGCGGTACCGGTAACGACTATGTGGCAACCTTTGGCACAAAGGAAGAATTTATGGATATTGAGGGTCAGATAAAGGGCAGCTCAATCGAGGTTGACCTTATCTGCACCGACGGTATGTACTCCATAAATCAGTGTTCAATGGGTTTTGATGCCGCAGTTGCCGACAATGTTGTTAAGTTCAAGCGCAAGCCACTTGTGAGCGGCAGTATGGCGTATCTGCTATCGGTTGTCTATACTCTTGCAGGTAAGATGGGTAACGAGCTTACTATTACCATTGATGACAACGAAACAATTACAGGCAGATTTTTGTTTGCCATATCAGCCAAAGGCAATTATCACGGTGGCGGTATGATGTCGGCACCTGCTGCAAAGCCCGATTCCCGTTCTCTTAATTTTGTGATTGTGCGTGCCATTTCTCGCAGTCGTCTTATTTCCTTGCTTCCCAAGTACATAAAGGGTGAGCATCTGTCACCCAAATACAGCGATATAATCTATAACACCTACGGTAAAAAGATGCATATTGTGGCAAAGAAGCCTTTGCCCGTAACCCTTGACGGTGAGATTATCATCACTGAAGAAATGACCTCTGAAATTGTGCAAAAGGGAATGCGCTTTATTTTACCTCGCAAGGTTGCCGTTAAAAACGAGCAGGCAGAGCCAACCGTTAAGGTTTACGCAGTAAACAAAAAATAATTTAGAAAAATTTACAAATTACTATTGATTTTTTAAAAAAAGAGTATACAATATATTTTAGCACTCGCAACAGGTGAGTGCTAAAATATATCTGCTATTATTTAAACGGAGGAATATATTATGACTATCAAGCCCCTTATTGACCGTGTTGTTATTAAGATGGTCGAAGCAGAGGAAACTACTAAAAGCGGAATCATTCTTGCCGCAGCCGCACAGGAAAAGCCTCAGATTGCAGAGGTTGTTGCAGTTGGCCCCGGCGGAATTGTTGACGGTAAAGAGGTTAAAATGTATCTTAACGTTGGTGACAAGGTAATTATGTCTAAATACTCAGGCACCGAAGTTAAGCTTGACGGTGTTGATTACACCATTTTGCGCCAGTCAGATATTTTGGCAGTTGTTGAGTAATTTTAAGGAGAGATTGTTATGGCTAAAGATATTATTTACGGCGAAGAAGCCCGCAAAGCATTACAGGCAGGCGTTGATAAGCTTGCTAATACAGTAAAGGTTACTCTTGGTCCTAAGGGCCGCAATGTTGTGCTTGATAAGAATTTTGGCGCACCCCTTGTAACCAATGACGGCGTTACTATCGCCAAGGATGTTGAACTTGCCGACCCATTTGAGAATATGGGCGCACAGCTTGTAAAAGAGGTTGCTACCAAAACCAACGATATTGCAGGTGACGGTACCACCACTGCAACAGTGCTTGCACAGGCTATCATCCGCGAGGGCATGAAGAATATTGCCGCAGGTGCTAATCCTATGGTTGTTCGCAAGGGTATCAAAAAGGCGGTTGAAGCCGCAGTAGAGGCTATCGGCAACAATGCCAAGGCAGTTGACGGCAGCAAGGATATTGCCCGTGTTGCTACTATCTCTGCAGGTGACGAGTTTATCGGTCAGCTTATTGCCGAGGCTATGGAAAAGGTATCTAACGACGGCGTTATCACCGTTGAGGAGTCTAAGACTGCCGAAACCTATTCCGAGGTTGTTGAGGGTATGATGTTTGACAGAGGCTACATCACTCCTTATATGAGCACCGATATGGATAAGATGGAGGCTGTCCTTGACGACGCTTATATTCTTATTACCGATAAGAAAATCAGCAACATTCAGGATATATTGCCCTTGCTTGAGCAAATCGTACAGGCAGGTAAAAAGTTGCTTATCATTGCCGAGGACGTAGAGGGTGAGGCTCTTACCACTCTTATTCTTAATAAACTCCGCGGTATGTTTACTTGCGTTGCAGTTAAGGCTCCTGGTTTTGGTGACCGCCGCAAAGAGATGCTTCGTGACATCGCAATCCTTACAGGTGGCGAGGTTATCAGCAGTGAACTTGGTCTTGAACTTAAAGATACTCAGATTTTCCAACTTGGCCGTGCCCGTCAGGTAAAGGTTACCAAAGAAAACACCATCATTGTTGACGGTGCAGGTGACAGCGTTGCAATCGCTGCCCGCGTAAATCAAATCAGAGGTCAGATTGAAACCACCACTTCCGATTTCGACCGCGAAAAATTGCAAGAGCGTGTTGCTAAGCTTGCAGGCGGTGTTGCCGTTATTAAAGCAGGCGCCGCTACCGAGGTTGAAATGAAAGAAAAGAAACTGCGCATTGAGGATGCTCTTGCATCTACCAAGGCCGCAGTTGAAGAGGGTATCGTAGCAGGCGGCGGTGTTGCACTTATTAACACAACCGCAGCCGTTGAAGCAGTTGTTGAATCTACCGAGGGTGACGAGCGTACAGGTGCTCTTATTGTGCTTAAAGCACTTGAAGAGCCTATGCGTCAGATTGCTATTAACTCAGGTATTGACGGCGCCGTTATTGTTGACAAGATTAAGTCAAGCGGCAAGGTAAACTACGGCTTTGATGCATACAAGGAAGAGTATACCGATATGATTGAAGCAGGTATTGTTGATCCTGCCAAGGTTACCCGTTCAGCACTTCAGAATGCATCATCAGTGGCATCTGTGCTTCTTACCACCGAGGCTCTTGTTGCCGAGAATAAGGACGACAAGGCAGCCGCCGCAGCTGCAGCCGCAGGCGCAGGCGGTATGGGCGGCGGAATGTACTAATATAGGTTATATTACGACCACAAAGGTCACGGTAAATATTTTGCCGTGACCTTTTAATTTTTATTTTTGGGACAAGTTTTTTTGTATTTGGTCATATAATTTATATAAATTAGCAAGTTTTACCAATAAATATAGTTAAAATAACCCAAAAAAGTGTCCTTACAGGTATACATAAAAATTTTGATACAAAAAAACTCTTTTTTATTGTGTTTTTTAAACAAATAAAAAGGCGAAAAAATATGCAAAGTGACGAAAAAATATGAAATGTTTGTTAACCCTGTTCCCATTTTTAAAAAGTGTGGTAAAATAGGATTGGTTAATTGTGGTCTAATGCACTCTTTTGACAAAAAACTGCATTTTTTCCGATTGAGAAATATGAAAAAAACGAGGTGTTTATCTATGATAAAAAGAACTTTTTCTTGCATTCTTGTGCTTGTTCTTATCTGTGCTTTGGCAATTACTGCAGCACGGCAAGAATATGGGTAACCTCGTTCCCGGCGGTGTTGCCGACGTAATCACCTTGTTTTATAAATTGTGGCCAAAGGTTGCCAATCGCGGAATGGTTTATTCGATTGACGAGCTTAAAGAGCTTGGCGTAGTTGGTATCGACCATCCCACCTTTGAAGATGATGTGGAGCTTTGCGAAAAGAACTATTCTTACAAAAAACCAGAACTGCTCATTGAGCCTTGGCTCGTTATGGCATGAACAGTGGGAATTCTGGTATGTTCTTGAAAGAAGCAAAGGAAACGTTTCAGAAGTGCATACATCCTTCAAGCCTAGGTTTGAGCAACAGTGCGAGCTTGAAATGGATAGTTCAAACTAAATGGTATCAGCTCGCCTTATAAAAGCTTTTTGTTGTGCGCTTTTGTGCAGCGTTATGACAGCGGCAAGCGGTTGCAGCAGTACTGTAAAGAAAGCCGATTCAGAACAGGATACGCAGTTGTTCGACTCGGGAAATATTACAGTTTATCAATTTGACGGCGGCACTGTTGGCGCAACTGCCTACGACCAAGATTGGTATAACAATTTTTTGGATTACTACCAAAAGGAGTATGGCGGCACAGTAAGCTCTGTGGCAGTTGAATGGCAAGGCTGGGAAGCCCGATTTAACAAGGATTTAGCTTCGGGTGTTGCACCCGACCTGATATATCTTTTTGAAAAAAACTTTTATCCGCTTCTCAAACGGGATTTGCTTGTTTCGGTTGAAGAGATGGTTGAAAAAGGAATAGAGAGCACCAATCATCCGTCACTTTTTATAAAACAAAGGCTGGCAGGCGACCTCTATTCTGCAACCGGCAAAACTTACTCCTTCGCCTGTGCTTATGCAGAGGCAGATATGATTTTTGTTAATGAGGATTTGTTCAGTCAATACGGCGTAACATCTCCTTATGAATATTATTTGGCGGGCAGATGGGATATGGCAGCCTTCAAAAGCTGTGCAGAGCTTATCACCCGTGATATTAACGAAGACGGCAAAAACGACGTTTACGGTTACTATGGTTACAACCCCTATGCCTTTGTGGCATCAGCAGGCGGTGAATTGATAAAGCTTGATGAGCAGGGCAATTTCTGTTCTTACATAGAAACGCCACAAACTTTACGGGGGTTAGTTAACTACCGCAGCACTTATGCAAATGGTTATGCCACTCAGTATTACTCAAAGTGGATAGCAGGCAAAACGGCAATGATGGGATGGACTCCTCAGAGTGAGTACGGTAACCTTGTCAACAATCGCCTTGATTTTAATTGGTCAGTTGTGCCTTTTCCCCTTGATAACAGTAATAAAACAGGCGTTCGCTCAGGAAAGTGTTACGGATGGGCGGTATCTGCAGCAAGCATTAACTGGCAAGGCTGTGTAAACTACGTCGTGGCGCTTAACAAATACAGCGTTATAAACCATGACTTTTCAAGCCTTGATTACGATAAGGTATTCACAACCGACCAACTCGAGATGTTTTCTGATTGCACCGACACCATTCAACTTCCTCTTTATAACGGAGTTGGCGAATTAGGCACAACTCAGTGGGATTTTTGGGGTGCCTTGTCAGACGGCAAAATTTCAGAACAAAAGTCGATACAACTAACCAAGACCGAGATTGACCGTCAAATTAAAAAATAGCAATGGTATTTACGTGAAAGCGTTTATATACAAAAAAAACTGGAGGTTTTTATTATGAAAAGAGTATTTAGTCTTGTGCTTGTGCTTATTCTCGTTTGTGCATTGGGTATTACAGCTGCAGGCTGTAAGAGCTCAGGCGGCAACGATGACGATGGTGGCAAGTACGCTGACAAAATCCCCGGCGGCGTTGGCAACGTAAGTAAAGAAGTTCTTGCAGCACTTACCGAATCAGGCAACATTGTTGCTTATAGCTGTCATGTCGGCGGTAACGGGGAAAGTGAATCTGATGAATGGTGGAAGGAATTCTATCAGTATTATAGCGAGGTTTACAACGGTACAGTAGAAGTTATTCCCAATGTTCAGTGGGAAGGTTGGGAAAGCAAGTTTATCTCCGATTTTGCTGCAGAAAATGCACCTGATCTTATCTATGCTTTCGAAAAGAACTGGCCTAAGCTTGCTAATAGAGGTATGATTTACTCTATTAAGGAAATGAAGAATGCAGGCGTTGTCGGTTTTGACCACCCTTATCTTACTGAGGGACTTGACCAAGTTGTAGATACATACACCTATAAAGGTGAGCTTTATACCTTTGCAAAGAATATGGCAGAACCGGATATGGTTTTCGTTAACGAAGATTTGTTCAAGCAGTATTCAGTTAAGTCTCCTTCTGAATATTATGCAGAGGGTACTTGGAATTGGGTGAACTTCGAGAAGGCTGCAAAAGCGCTTACTGATGCTGCAAATACTGACCCTGAAGCACCTACTGAAGTTTTTGGATATATTGGTTGGGATGCTAACTTTGTTGTTGCTGCAGCAGGTGGTCGCATTATTACACTTGAAGACGATGGTAGTCTTAAAGTAACTATGGATAGCGTTGAAGCTATGCAGGGCTTTGAAAATGTTCGTAAAATTTACAATACCGATGGTTCTGCATCTAATGATACAGGTAGTGCTTTCATAAGAGGCAATGTTGGTATGATTGCCTATATGCCCAGAAATATATACGACTATTTATTTGGACAAAACGGCACTGATAAGCTTACCTTTAACTGCACAATGATTCCTTATCCTCTTGATGAGCGTACCAATAAGGAAAATATCCGTTCAGGTAAGAGTTATGCTTGGGTTGTAAGCTCTTCAAGTAAAAATGCACAGGGTTGTATCAACTATATGATTGCTTATAATGCATTTTGTAAAGATACTCCCAATCCTACAGAAATGAACTTCGATAAGTTCTTTACAGAGGAACAAATTAATATGATTGAGGACTGTGCACGTCAGATGATTGTTCCTATTTATCAAGGTGTTGGTACTCTTTGGACTACACAGTGGGATTTCTGGACCAATCTTAAGAGCTCTAAGACCACAGTTGCAGAGCATATTGAATCCTTCAAGCCTATGTTCCAGAATCAAGTAGAACTTGAAAACGATTCAGCTACTCGCTAAGTAATCAGTACAATATTATTATCCACGAGAGGTAAAATCCTCTCGTGGATGACTGTGCTTATACCTACCAAAGCAATTTTACGGAAGAAGTTCGTCATCCAAAGGCAGAAACCGCCGGAGCCCTCCGGCATCGGAGCTTTCTGCGTTTGGATGGGCTCGCCTCTCCGACAAATAAGGCGGAGCCTACCGCCAAAAATTCAAACGAAGGGAAAATGCCGAATGTTAAACAAACGTGTTTTTGCGTTGCTTCTTACATTGGTTATGATTTTTGCAGCAGTGCCCTCTGTTGCAGTATACGGCGCACCAAACGACGCCGAGCAGCCAATTGTTGATGACGCAACTCAAACGGAAGAAAATGCAGACGTTGGCACCGCAACCGATATTACTATCAGCGGACAGTCCTTTAAGCAGTATAAAGAAGGACTTGAAGACGTCAAGAAGGATCCCGATACGATTGTAATTGACCACCTTAATCCTTCAGCAAAGGATGCAAATGCAGAGGTTAAAGAGGTTTTGGGTGAGCAGTCAATTGTAGTTGATCGCGGCGGTTATTTAGCTTACACAGTTGATATAACCGAAGAAGCACTTTATGTAATCAATACTCGCTACTGCTTGCCCGGTCAGCGTTCAATCGACGGTGAGTTTAAGCTTTCTGTTGATGGAATTGTTCCTTATACCGAAGCAACCACAGTAACCCTTTCACGCGTATGGAAGGATGCAGAGTATGATAAGAATGCTAATCTTAACGAATACGGTCATGAAGCTGACGTAAGCGGAAACGAGCTTACACCTGATGTGGAGGTTATCGAGTGCTGGCAGGATTATGTGCTTCACGATAACGACTATATGACCGACTCGGATTTGTGCCTTTATCTTACTCCCGGCACCCATACTATCCGCTTTGACGTTCAGCGTGAGCAGATTGCTTTCTCAAAGCTTGAGCTGACTGCGGCTGCCACACTTCCTACATATGAAGAAGTGCTTGCAGGATATAAGGATAAGGGCTACACCGTATACGACGGCGAGGCTATTATAATTGAAGCCGAAAATTCATTTGAGCGCAATGAGCAGAGCCTTACTATGGCTGTTGACTATGCCTCTGCTGCAACCTCTCCTGCACACCCCTCACAGACCCGTCTTAATACTATCGGCGGTGAGCTTTGGGATTCCACAGGGCAGTGGATTAGCTGGAAGATTAACGTAGAAAAAGCAGGTCTTTATTCCCTTTCTTTCAAATACCGTCAGGACTTTGTTCGTGGCTTTAAGATTTACCGTAGCATAGCTGTTAACGGTGAAGTTCCTTATGCCGAATTTGATTGCGTAGCTTTCGATTCAAATACCAAGTGGGAGAATTATACCGCATCAAACAGCAAGAACGAGCCTTTCTACATTTATCTTAACGAGGGTGACAACGTAATCACTCTTACCAATACTCTTGGCCCTGTTGCTGATTCACTTCAGCTTCTTAACGAGACTATTGCAGAGATGAATGCTATCTATCTTGAAATTATCAAGATTACAGGTACTTCACCTGACGCCAACCGTGACTACGATATTGATAAGGCTATTCCCAACTTGATGGAACGATTCAAGAACGTTCGCAACAGTCTTGTAGATATCAATAAGGGCGTTTCCAAGTACAATGGTAATGTTGACGGCGGTATTACTTCATTTATCGATATTATGGTTAAGCAGCTTGATAATTTCGATAAGGATCCTGTTAAGGTTACCACCGCACTTGGCGCATATAAGTCAAATATTTCATCTATTTCAGATATGCTCCGTTCAATGAGTGAGCAGTCAATTCTGCTTGACCGCATCTATGTTGGCGGAGAGAAGGCATTGCCAAAGGCAAGCGTTGGCTTCTTCACCTCAATATCATTCTCAATCAGAAGCTTTTTCGCTTCCTTTGTAACTGATTACAACGCCTTCGGTAACGTTTACAGTGAAGACGGCGGAGAGGGCTACATTTGCGAGCCTATTGAGGTATGGATGTCCTCAGGTCGTGACCAGATGAACATCTTGAAGACTATGATTGACGACCAGTTCGTTAAGGAATACAAGATTCCTGTAAATCTTAGCCTTGTTGACGTTAACGGATCACTTACCAAGGCAATCCTTGCAGGCACAGGTCCCGACTGCGCAATTATGGTTGCCAGCGCAACCCCCGTTAACTATTCAATGCGTGGCGCCCTTGAGGATATGGACCAGTTTAATGCCGAAAATCAGTATACTACCGATAAAAACGGCAAAAAGGTTCAAAACTATCGCTACACCTTTGAAGAGGTTAAGAAGGACTTCTTCCCCTCATCATTTATTGCTCTTGAGTATCAGGATGCCAAGACCTACGGCTTGCCCGAAACTCAGACCTTTAATATGATGTTCTACCGCACCGACGTGCTTAAGAGCCTTGGTCTTGAGCCTCCTCAGACCTGGCAAGACCTTTATAACTGCATCACAGTTATTCAGCGTCAGAATATGAATATCGGTATTCCCACAACTGCAGATATGTTCTCAACTATGCTCTTCCAGCGTGGCGGCTCATATTATGTAGATGACTTCTCAGGCGTAAACTTCAACACCAACGAGGCTATTGACGCCTTCCGTCAGTGGACCGAGTTTAACACCAAGTACAGTATGCCTTTGTCATACGACCCCCTCAACCGCTTCCGTGCAGGTGAGTATCCCATTATCGTTACCAACTACACCTTCTATAACAACCTTGCAGTTGGTGCTCCCGAAATCAAGGGCTTGTGGGAAATGACCGCTATCCCCGGATTTGAAAATGAAGACGGCACCATCAATCGCGCACAGCCTTGCGAAGGCTTGGTTAGCGTAATGATTAAGGGCTGCGACAACAAGAATCAGGTTTATGACTTTATGGCTTGGTGGGTATCTGCAAATACTCAGGCAGAGTTTGGTAACAAGATTGAAGCCCGTCTTGGTATAGGCGGCCGCTACACCACCGCTAATAAAGAGGCATTTAAGCGTCTTTCTTGGTCAACCGTTGAGCAGAAGGAAATTTTGGCCGCTTGGGAGCATGTTTCCGACTATGCAAAGATTCCCGGTGACTATTACATCACCCGTATGATTAACAACGCATTCCGTGCAGTTGTTTACAAGAATCAGAATCCTCGCGAAGCAATGCTTCGTTACAGCACTGAAATGGATAAAGAAATTCAGCGTAAGCGCGTTGAATACAACGTTGAAGAAATCCGCAAAGCTGCGGGCCTACAATAATGAAAGGGGAGACTTAACAAAATGAAAAAGAAAAAAGTTAGATTAGGTCAGTCCTCCTTCACCAGCTATCAGATGATGGGTCCATGGCTTATACTTTTCGTAACCTTTATGTTCATACCCGTTGCGGCAGCTATCGTGCTTAGCTTTACAAGCTTTGATATGCTTAATATGCCGAAAATCAACTGGTTTGAAAACTACATCAGACTGTTCCTTGATGACGACGTATTTATGACCTCGCTCAAGAACACCCTTATAATCGCAGTTATCACAGGTCCTATCGGCTACTTGCTCAGCTTCGTATTTGCTTGGTGTATCAACGAATTGCGCAGAGGCTTGCGTTCATTCCTCACCCTCTGCTTCTATGCACCTACACTTGCAGGTAACGTTTACTTCATCTGGCAGTACATATTCAGCGGTGACTCTTACGGCTTGGTTAACTCACTTCTTATTGAATACGGATTTATCGACAGTCCGATTCAGTTCTTGACCGATACAAACTACACAATGGCTATTGTTATTGTAGTTATTTTGTGGATGAGTGCAGGTACCAGCTTCCTTACCTTTATAGCAGGTTTGCAGGGTCTTAACTCTGAACTTGCCGAGGCAGGCGCAATCGACGGTATTAAAAACCGTTGGCAAGAGCTTTTCTACGTAACCTTGCCACAGATGAAGCCTCAGTTGTTGCTTGGTGCTGTGTTTACAATTTCAAACTCATTCGCTTGCGGCGCAGTTAATGCCGCGCTTACCGGCAACCCGTCAACCGACTATTCAACACATACCATCGTGTTGCATATGGATGACTACGCATTCGTTCGTTTTGAAATGGGCTATGCAAGTGCAGTTTCAATCGTACTGTTTGCAATGATGCTTATTTACTGGTGGGTAGTTAATAAGGTGCTTGCCCGCTGGAGCCAAGACTAATGAAAGGAGGAGAATGAAAAATGAGAAAAAACAAGCAATTAAACCCCGACGCAACATACAGTAAAAAGTTCTTGCGTCAAAAGGGCGGTAACAAGAAAAAACTTAACCGTTCCCGCGCCGGCAACTTCTTTATGTTCCTTTTTCTTTTCCTCTTTGGTGCATTTATGGTCTTGCCTTTGTACTATGCAACAATCAGTGCATTTAAGCCACTGAACGAATTGTTTATATTCCCCCCGCGTTTTTACGTTGTAAACCCTACCTTTGATAACTTTACAACTATGATGCGCCTTATTTCATCGTCACAGGTACCCTTCTCACGTTACCTTTTCAACAGCGTAATCATTGCTGTTGGCGGTACAGTGTTTGGTATCATTATCGGCGCTATGACCGCTTTCCCTCTTGCAAAGCATCGCTTCAAGGGTAAGCAGTTGCTTTATAACATCGTTGTTTGGGCAATGATGTTCCGTGCCGAAGTTTTGGGCATCCAGCAGTATTTGATTATTGCTAACTTGGGAATGATTAACACCTACTGGTCATTGCTTTTGCCCTCACTTGCAGGCACAATGGGCGTTTTCCTTATGAGACAGTTTATGGAGTCAAATATTCCCGATGCTGTTCTTGAAGCTGCACGAATCGACGGTGCAGGCGAGTGGTACATCTTCTGGAAAATCGCAATGCCTAACGTTAAGCCCGCTTGGCTTACTCTGGCAATATTCTCTTTCCAGAGCATGTGGCACGCAACAGGTTCGGTTTACATTTATGACGAGCCTATGAAGATGCTTCCTACAGCGCTCAGTCAGATTACTGCAGGCGGTGTTGCCCGTCAGGGTGCCGCAGCCGCAGTTGCATTGGTAATGATGGTTCCTCCGATAGCATTGTTTATCTTCAGCCAAAGCTCAATTATGGAGACAATGTCTACCTCAGGTCTGAAGTAACTTAAACTAAAAAATAATTCCGCAAAAACGGATTGAACGGAGGATAATAATGAGAAGAATTGCTGTTAAAACAGTTGTTGCAATAATGACACTCGTTCTTGTTGCATCAGTTATGGTTCTTCCGGCATCGGCATTGTCATCACCTCCCTATGAGGGCTACAATTATGACCCATACGGAACAAGCACTGCCGCGCCTATTGGCTTTTTGCCGGACGGAACAATAGATTTTGAGGATATGGGCCTTGCACAGAATATGTCCACCCCTCAGGATTTGTTCGTATTTGAAAATAAAGAAATTTGGATTAGCGACAGTTCAGGCAATGTAATCGAACCTGCTGCTCTTGCTGACGAAAATGCAGAGGGTGCACCGGCAGAGGATGCCACAACTGAGCAACCCAAAGAGGAAGCAACCGGTGATGATAAACCTGAGGTTTCTGCAAGCACACAGTATGGTCGCATAATAGTTCTTGATACAAACTTTAAATTTTTGCGCGAGTACACCAAATTTATTGCAGAGGACGGCACCGAGGAGCTTATTCCTTCTCCTCAGGGATTGTTTATCAGACATAACAAACAGACCGGAAAGGACGAAATGTTTGTTTGCTGTAACATCACTATTAAAGATAAAGATGGCACCGAGCGTAAAGACGGATATGTAGTTTGCGCAGATATGGATGGTAAAATCATCCGCAAGTACACCCGTCCCCAAAGCTCAGGTACAAATATTAAGGACTTCCAGCCTCTTAGCGTAGTAGTTGACGATTCTAACTATCTTTACCTGCAGGCATACGGTGTGCTTGACGGTATCATCGTTTACACCTATGACCAAGCTGAGTACGAGTCCTTCTACGGCGCAAATAAGGTTGTTCTTACCTGGAAGCTTCTTGTTGAGCAGACTATCAAAAAGATTTTCTCACGTAAAGCAACAGAGGGTATGCTTAGAGCCGTTCCTACCGAAATGTCCAATATGTTCATTGACGAAGAAGGCTTTATTTACACAACCACTGCAACATCCACTGTTGGAAAGGATTTGCGTGTAAGAAAGCTTAATGCAGCAGGCACCAACACCCTGCAGGCTGACGTAAACTCACTTGTAGACGTTGTTTTCGGTGACCGTGACACAGGTTCATATGTTTCGGGCGGTCAGAGATTAGGCTCCGATACCCGTCTTGAAGATATTTGCGTTGATGAAAACGGTATAATGGCTTGTATGGATACCGAGCGCAGCCGTATTTACCTTTACGACCAGTCTTGTATGCTTCTTACCGCTTTCGGTTCAAAAACAACCGGTAACTCAGTAGAGGGCGCCGTTGCAGCAGCAACTGCTATTGACCAGCTTGCAGACGGCAGATATATGGTTCTTGACGGCGCAAGGGGTACAATTGTAACCTACCGTCCTACCGAGTATATGACAATGCTTCTTGAAGCAAACAAGTTCTATACCGATGGTCACTACGTTGAAGGCGAATCATATTGGCGCAACGTTCTTAAGTATGACGCAAACTTTGCTCGCGGATATGCCGCAATCGGTAAATCCTTGCGTGAGCAAAAGGATTATCAAGGCTCGCTTTATTGGCTCAAGCAAGGTCAGGACAGAACTTCCTACTCACTTGCTTTGCAGGAATACCGCAAAGAGTATCTTCGCGCAAACTATATGTGGCTTGTTCCCGCTGTAGTCGTGGCTTGCATTGCAGTAGTAGCCTTGTTTAGATTCATTCAAAAGCTTCTTGGTATTAAGCGCAAGAAGAAGAGCATTAAATTTAGTTAAGGAGGGGTTGGATTTATGGGTTCAATAGCAAACATTATTAAATATGCCAAAAAAGAATCTTTCTCATTCAGCCCCAAATCGCTGAATCCGAAAAAGTGGGATTGGCAAAAAATTATTTGGCCTTTCAGAGTAATTACTCATCCGATTCAGGCTTTCGCCGAAATTAAATATGAAAAGCGCGGTTCAATTCTTTTGTCCATAATTATTCTTTTGTTGTGGACCTTCAGCTCTGTGTATTCCTTCTTGGAAAAGGGCTTCCAATTTAACGAAAACCGCGTTGAAGACCTTGAAATTTTCAACCTGTTTATGAGTACAGGCGCAATCATCATTCTGTGGAGTATATCCAACTGGGCTATATGTACGTTGATGGATGGTGAAGGCTGGTTTAAGGAAATTTGGGTGTGCAACTGTTATGCAGTAATGCCCAACATACTGACTATCGTGCCCTTGGCAATCATTTCTAAGGTTACCACCATTGAAGAAGGCGCATTCATCACCATTGCCGAAACCATTGTGTTCGGATGGATGGTATTGCTTCTCTTTATTGCAAACACAACCGTTCACCAATACACAGTGGGCAAGAGTATTTTCTCAATGATTCTCACCGTATTTGGTGTTTTGGTTCTGTTGCTGCTTATGGTTCTTATGTTCAGCTTGTTCTATGAAATTTACAGTTTCGGTACTACCATTTATCAGGAAATTGTATTTAGATTTACGTATTAAAGGATGGTGTAATGTAAATGAAAAAGAAATTTTTACTTTTGATTGTTACTGTTGCATCCATTCTTGCTATGGTAATTTCATCAGGTGCAATTGCAGTATTCGCCGACAATGCAGAACAGCCTGCAGACCTTGTTGATACAGGCGCTGTTGGTGACGGAGTAACCGTTGAGCAAAGCGATGCTGCTCCTCTTTACACCGGTCTTGATGAATTTAAAAAGATTGCAGGCAACAAAACTACCGAGCTTTATATGCTTCACCGCAAAAATGAAGTTATCGTTTTTGCAGTAAAGGATGTTGCAAGCGGCAGTGTAACCTACTCAGTACCTGCAAACAGTACTTCAATAAAAAATGACGACCAGACAAAGTATGAGCTTTGGTCAGCTGCAATCCTTAACTATCAGGATAAAAGCAAGGTTGTGCAAAAAGCATCAACCGGTTCTGCAGTTGCAGCAGGTAAGTACACTGTAAAGACTATTAAAGACGGTGTACAGGTTACCTTTAAATTCCCCGACATTAATGCTGGTCAGGGCTTTACCGTTCCTATGACCTTCGTTCTTAAGGACAATCACTTTGACGTAAGCCTTCAGATGAACGACATTGTGGTTGATGAAAAGTCAACAAGCGAACTGCTCAGCATTGCAGTTATGCCATATTACGGCAGTGCCAAATACGGTGAAGAGGGCTACGTTCTTATTCCCGACGGCAGCGGTGCATTGATGGAAAACAGCTTCCTTGCACTTGATGGGGGCGTAAAGTATTACAGCTCTTATATCTATGGCCGTGACTCAGCGCTTGATACAACTCTTAGGCTTGGTCACAGCGAGCCCACTGTGCTTCCTCTTGTAGGCGGCAAAGCAGGGGACAGAGCTTGGCTTGGTGTAATCGAAACCGGTGAAGCAGTTGCAATGGTAAAAGCAGTAAGTGCTCGTGAAAAATTCCCCTTCACCACTGCATACTGCGAGTTTATCTACAACAAAACCGACGTTTTTGCAACCAAAACCAATTGGAACATTCAGGAATACCAGCAGGTAACTCTTGAGCATACCGACATTGATAATGCAACTGTAAGATTTTATGCAATGCAGGGTGAAGATTCTGACTATGTGGGAATGGCAAAAACCTATCGTGAGTATTTGACCGAAAAGGGTGCAGGCTCCGATATAGCAAAGGATTTGCCATTCTACGTTGAAACTGTTGGTGCATTCCAGAAGACAGAGTCTGTATTTGGCTTCGTAACCGACGTTACCAAGACTTCTACCACCTTTGAGCAGGCACAGCAGATGGTTGAATATCTTGCAAAGAAGGACGTTAAAAATATTAACCTTCGTTACACAGGTTGGATGAAGGGTGGCGTTGACAACGGTTTTGTTACCAAAGCAAAGGCTGAATCCTTGCTTGGCAGCACCGACGAGTTGCTTGCACTTAACAAGTATCTTGAAAATCAGGGCGGCAGAACCTTCCTTGAGCTTGAAATTGTAAAAATGTACAGAAAAGGCAACGTTAACAAAATTTCAATCCGCAATATTCTTAACAACCACGCTGTTCAGTCTATTTACAGACGTAGCACAGGTATGCCCAGCGATTATAAGTATTATCTGTGCCGTCCCGCCCTTTTTGAAGAACAGGTTAACAAATTCTTTGATGACTTTGACAAACTTAAGGAAATCAAGGGTATCGCTGCAGGTTCTTTGGGCGAAAACAACTATTCAGACTTTAACAACTCACACAAGAGCTTTATGGATGCTCAGCAGGGCAACGATTATATGTCTGCTGCTCTGGCAAACATCGAAAAGCAGCTTGGTGAAAAGGGCAAGGTAATGGTTGATACAGGTAACGCATTCTCTTATGAAAATGCAGACGTTATCGTAGGCTTGCCAATGTACAGCAACGGTTACGAATTTACCTTTACCGACGTTCCTTTTGCGCAGATTGCACTTCACGGCCTTGTTGAATACACCGAGAGTGCACACAACCTCACATTCGATGCAAACCTTCAGAAACTTCGTCAACTTGAAACAGGTGCTTCTCCTTACTACGTTTTGACCGATGACGAAAGTTCAACCTTCCTTAACACCAGACTTAGCGATATCTACACCAGTCAGTATAAGACTTGGGCAGATGTTGCTGCTAAGGATTACAAAGAACTTTCAGCCGTTCTTAACGGATATTGTGATAAGCAGATTACTGACCACGATATTATTACAAACGATGTTCGTGCAACAGTATACGGCGGCGAAAGAGTAGTTCTTGTTAACTACGGCAAAACCGATTACGCTTTGGGTGATGCAACCGTTACCGCAGGCGGATATCTGGTAATGAATGCTGACGAATATTCTGCTAAGACAAACGCATCAACACAGGAAGGAGGGGTTGAACAATGAGAAATGCAAAGCAAACAACTGAATTACAGCGCAGAGCAAGAGCAGGTATCGGATTTGTTCTTCCCTTCATAATTGGCTTCTTGTGCTTTTATCTGCAACCCTTGGCAACCTCTATTTACTACACGTTCCAGAATATGCAGCCTGCAAAAGGCGGCGGTATCAGTCTTGAGTTTGTAGGTTGGAAAAACTACATCGAAATGTTCGGTGAAGAAGCAGATTTTTGGGTAAAACTTTGGTCTACCCTTGGCGACCTGCTTTACACCGTTCCTGTTGTAGTTATTTTCTCACTTTTCATTTCAATCATTCTGAATCAGGAATTCCGTGGCAGATTGATTGCCCGTGCAGTATTCTTTATGCCCGTTGTTGTTACCTCCGGTGTTGTTATTACCATTATTAAAGGTGACACCTTCTACGGCAATATGGAAAGTGACTCCTCCTCAACCGTTTTCCAGGCAGCAGGTATGCTTGAAATTCTTGAGGGTATGAATCTTCCTGAAGAATTTATTGCACAATTTATTAACATTGTTAACAAAATCTTTGACACACTGTGGAAGTGCGGCGTACAGATTCTTCTCTTCCTTGCAGCTTTGCAGGGTGTAGGTCCTCAGCTTTATGAGGCAGCAAAGATTGAGGGTGCAACCGGATGGGAAATTTTCTGGAAGGTTACCTTCCCCAACGTATCACCTATTATTCTGGTTAACGTCATTTATACCATCATTGACTCTATTACTGACAAAAGCAATGTTGTTATGGAATACATCAACAGCACCGCATTCAGCAACCTTAACTATTCAAAGGCGTGCTTGATGGCTTGGATATTCTTCATAATTCTGCTTGTTATTGTCGGTGTAGTATTCTTGATTGGTAACCGTCTGGTGTTCTATCAGACAAACAGTAAGTAAGAAGGAGGTCAACGTTACAATGAATATGAACAAAAAAATTATTGCTACCGAAGTTGGTAACTTGATTTGGAAAATTGTAAGATTTATAATGCTGATTGGCCTTTCTTACATCCTTGTTTACCCAATACTTTATATGATTTCAATGGCAATCCGTCCAAACAATCAGGTAATGGACCCTTCTGTTATCTGGATTCCGAAGAGCGTTACTATTGAACAGTTTGTAACTGCATTTGGAAAGATGAAATATAGCAGCGCCTTTGTTACCACCTTGGTTATGAGCCTTGTTGCCACAGTGCTTCAGCTTATATCCTGTTCAATGGTTGGTTACGGATTATCCCGTTTCAGATTCCGTGGAAGCGGCTTGCTGTTCACATTGGTTATGCTTACCTTGATTGTTCCCAGTGCAACAATCACCATTCCTCTTTATTTCCAGTATAAAGAGTTTTCGATTCCGGTTATTGCACCTATTCTTGATATGGTATTCGGTATAAATATGCCCGAGTTCCTGTCGGTAAATATGATAGACAGCTGGTTTGTATTCTGGCTGCCTGCACTTACTGCAACAGGTCTTAGAAGCGGACTTTACGTTTATATCTTCCGTCAGTTCTTCCGCAACATTCCTGTTGAAATTGAAGAGGCTGCAATGGTTGACGGTGCCGGCTTCTTTAAAACCTTCTATCGTATTATGGTGCCCAATGCATCGGGCTCATACCTGACCGTTTTCCTTTTCTCAATCGTTTGGTATTGGAACGACACCTTCTATACCAGCCAGTTTATCGCCCGTAAGCGTACACTGGCAAAGGCGTTGTCTAGCCTTCGTGGTGACTTGGGTGGCGGTAACAACTACTTCGACCTGACTCCAAAGATTATGGCAGGCGCACTTTTGTTCGTACTTCCCTTGTTGCTTATGTACATTGTGCTTCAGCGTTACTTCGTTCAGTCGGTTGAGCGTACAGGTATCGTAGGTTAATCTAAATACAATTAAAAATTGCCTGCATTCCTTTTGGAGTGCAGGCGTTTTTTTACCTTGCTTGACAGATTTATTTTGTAGTGCTATTATTATTAAATACAAAATCAAAAGGTGGATTTGACTATGAATTGTGATATAAAGGTTGCCTTTATTGGTTGTGGCAATATGGGTGGTGCATTGGCACTGTCTGCCGCAAAAAGCGGATGCAGTCTTATTTTGTCTGACCCCGACAGTGCAAAGACGCAGTCTCTTGCCGACGTAACAGGGGGCAAGACATCAACAAATGAGGAGTGCGCTAAAACCGCACAGTATATATTTATGGCAGTCAAGCCACAGATTATCGGCGCTGTGCTTAAAGATATGGCACCCATCCTCAAAGAGCGTACTGACGGCTATGTGATTGTATCTATGGCGGCTGGCGTGCAGATGGCAACAATTCATAACCATTTAGGGTTTAAGTGCCCCACTATCCGCATTATGCCCAATACACCCGCATCGGTTGGCGCAGGCGTAATCCTTTATTGCACAGACGGTGTGAGTGACGAAAATGAACAAATCTTTTGCAAGCTTATGCAGGGCGCAGGTATGATTGACGCCTTGCCTGAAAAACTTATCGACTCGGCAAGCGCCCTTTCAGGTTGCGGCCCCGCATTTGTTTATCAGTTTATTGAGGCATTGGCAGACGGCGCCGTTGACGCAGGTTTGCCTCGTGACAAAGCCCTTCTTTATGCCGAGCATACCGTTGCAGGCGCCGCCACCTTGGCGCTTAAAAGCGGAGAGCACCCGGGCAAGTTGAAGGATGCCGTATGTTCCCCCGGCGGAAGCACTATTGAGGGCATCAGAGCCTTAGAGGCAGGGGCATTCCGTTCATCAGTAATTGAGGCAGTTATCGCCTCATACAAACGCACAAAAGAATTAGGGTAGGTATAAATATGAGAGTAGTTGTAAAAGTCGGCACTTCAACCTTGGCTCATTCAACGGGCTGTCTTAATATCCGTCAGGTTGAAACCTTGTGTAAGGTGCTTAGCGACCTTAAAAATGCAGGTCACGAGATTATACTTGTGTCCTCGGGCGCAATTGGAATGGGCGTGGGAAAATTGCCTATTACCACCCGTCCTACCGATATGCCCACAAAACAGGCGGCAGCGGCAGTGGGTCAGTGTGAACTAATGTATACATACGATAAACTTTTTACTGAGTATAATCACGTTGTTGCACAGATTTTGCTTACAGGTGACGACCTTGACCACGCCGACCGCAAAGAAAACTTCCAAAACACCCTTTACCGTTTGCTTGAATTGGGCGTTTTGCCTATAATTAACGAAAACGATACCATTGCCACCCAAGAAATTTCAGTTGGTGATAACGATACCCTTGCCGCTATTGTTACTGTGTGTGCAAAGGCAGATTTGCTTATACTTCTCAGTGATATTGACGGTCTGTTTACCTCTGACCCCCACACCGACAAAAATGCATCCCTCATTCCTACTGTTGATGGCGTTGATGAAAAACTTTTTGCTATTGCGGGTGAGTCAGGCAGTATGGGAACAGGCGGAATGACCACAAAACTCCGTGCCGCCTCTATCGTTACCGAAAATGGCGTGGATATGGTTATAACCAACGGCTCACGCCCCGAGGATATGTATGATATTCTTGAGGGCAAGCAGATTGGCACACGCTTTTTATCCGGGAGGTAAAGTAAATGAGGACTACTGACCAAATTTTAACCGCCGCAAAAGCCGTCAAAAGTGTGCCTGCCCTTCTTTCTACTGCCGAAAAGCAGCAAGCCTTAGAGCAAATGGCAAATGAACTTCTTCTTGGCACTAATGAAATTCTCGCGGCAAACGATGCCGATATGGAATCCGCCAAGGGCAAAATCAGTGATGTAATGCTTGACCGTCTCAAACTTACCCCTCAGCGTATTGAGGCTATGGCAGAGGGCATCCGTCAGGTTGCCAACTTGGCTGACCCCGTTGGCTATGTTTTAGACAGGTTTGAACGCCCCAACGGAATGGTTATTGAAAAAACTGCCACCCCAATGGGCGTTATCGCTATAATTTATGAAAGCCGCCCCAACGTAACATCAGATGCTGCCGCACTTGCTCTTATGAGCGGCAGTGTGTGTGTGCTTCGTTGCGGCAGTGACTCATACCGTTCTTGTGCCGCGGTGGTGTCTTGCCTTAAAAAAGGCATTACCAATGTTGGTATTCCTGCCGATGTTATTAACCTGCTTGACGATACAAGCCGCGACGGCGCCAACCGTCTTATGACGGCAGTGGGCTATGTTGACCTGCTTATTCCACGCGGTGGAGCAGGGCTAATCCGTGCTTGCACAGAGAATGCCAAGGTGCCTTGTATACAGACCGGCACAGGTATATGCCACATTTATGTGGATAAGGCGGCAGATATGGATATAGCACTTAATATCGTCAACAATGCCAAAACAAGCCGTCCGTCCGTTTGTAATGCGGCAGAGGTTTGCCTTGTTCATAAGGATGTAGCATCTGAATTTTTGCCTAAACTCAAGCAGATTTTGGTTGATGACCGCATAGCAAAAGGTGATACTCCCGTTCAGTTGCGTCTTGATACTAATGCAGGGCAATATATATCGGGCACCCCTGCATCCGACACCGATTTTGATACCGAGTTTTTGGACTATATCCTTGCAGTCAAGGTGGTCGACGGGGTAGAGGATGCTGCACATCATATATCCCTCCACTCAACAGGTCACAGTGAGGCAATTATAACTGCCGACAGTGACGCCGCAAATCTGTTCACCCGAATGGTTGACAGCTCCTCCGTCTATGTTAACGTGTCCACACGATTTACCGACGGTGGCGAGTTTGGTCTTGGCTGTGAAATGGGTATTTCAACCCAACGACTTCACGCCCGCGGCCCTATGGGACTGTTTGAACTTTGCACCTATAAATACATAATTAAGGGTAACGGACAAATAAGATAAATAAAAAAACTGTGCAAACATTTATGTTTGCACAGTTTTTTGTTGACAAAAGGGGAATTTGGATTTATAATAATTTGCGACTCATTCGCAAATTTAAGAGGTGAATTGCAATGAAAGAATATGTAACTGCCAAGCGCAAACTGTTAACTGAATATTTTGAAACCCACCGTGATTTGCACTTAACGGCAGAAAGTATATGCGACGAATTGCTTAATACGGGCGAAATTTCCAAAAGCGCAATATACCGCAACCTTGACCGAATGGTGCAAGAGGGCAAATTACTTCGTGCCGCCGATAAAGAGGGCAGACTGACCTATCAGTATGTTGCCGCAAAGAGTTGTTGCGACCATATTCATATGCAGTGTACCAAGTGCGGCAAAATCTTTCATATGCAGAATGAATCGGCAGAGGGTGCTTTAAAGGCGGCTCTGCAAAGCAGTGATTTTGAAATTGACAGCCGCCGCACAGTGCTTTACGGCCGTTGCGGTGGATGTAACTGAGGTATATATGAAAAAATTTTTATGTTTATTTATGGCACTTGTAATGCTTTGCTTTTGCGGATGCAATACCGTCTCAAAGGACGACGGATTTAATATTGTCTGCGCTTCTTTTGCGGAGTATGACTGGGTCAAAAATATTGCAAAAGACACCGATGTAAAGGTGGATATTCTTGCCGACACCGGCACAGATATGCACTCTTACCAACCCACCGCTGCTGATATTCTTTCTATCAGCAAGGCGGATTTGGTGGTCTATAACGGCGGCACGGCAGACGGATGGATGTCAGACGCTATTAAAAATTCGGGCTTTAATGGCAAATCAATTCGCATTATGGATACAATCGGCAAAGGTCTTATTCATCAGCACCACGATGATGACCATCATATCGCAACCAGTTACGTTGGCTATGACGAGCACGTCTGGTTGTCCCTTAAAAATGCAGTGATTGCTTGTAATAAGATTGCCGATACTCTTGCAGAATTGGACAAGGCAAACGAAGAAAAATATAATCAAAACTGTGCCGACTATGTAAAAAAACTTGAAACTTTGGATAAAAACTTTGCCGATGCCATAGGTGAGGGCAAAAGTGTGGTAATTGCCGACCGCTTTCCCTTTTTGTATCTTATGACGGATTACAAACTTAATTGGCATGCCGCATATGAGGGTTGCTCATCTGAAACCGATGCCGATTTTGAAAAGGTGCTAAGCCTTGCAAAAACGGTTGATAAAGAGGGGATAAGCACCCTGTTTATCATTGAGGGTGGCACCGATACCCTTGCAAAAACCGTAATATCTAATACGGCAAGCAAAAACCAACAGATTTTGACCCTTGACTCAATGCAGTCGGTGACTAAAAAAGATATTGAGGCGGGCAAAAATTATCTTGATACAATGGCAAAAAATCTTGAAAATCTTAAAAAGTCACTAAATTAAAAGGAGGGTGGAAATGGCTCTTATAACCTGCAAAAATGTGTCCCTTGCATATGACAGTGTCAATGTGGCAGAGGATATAAATTTTACCGTTAACAAAGGCGAGTATGTTTGTGTCGTGGGTGAAAACGGAAGCGGAAAAACCACCCTTATGCGCGCCTTGTTAGGTTTACATAAAACCAAATCAGGTGATATAACCTTAGGTGACGGATTAAAGCGCAACCAAATTGGCTATTTGCCTCAGCAGACCCCCACACAGCGCGATTTTCCCGCCTCGGTTAAAGAGGTTGTGCTGTCGGGCTTTGTTGGTGGAATGGGACTTCGCCCCTTTTATAACAAGGCAGAGCGTGACCGCGCCGAAAAGGTGATGGAACGCCTTGAACTTTCTGACGTGCAAAACCGCAGCTACAGTGAGCTTTCGGGCGGTCAGCAGCAGCGTGTCCTTTTGGCGCGAGCCCTTTGCGCTACCGGCAAGTTGCTTCTTCTTGACGAGCCTGCCGCAAGCCTTGACAACCATATAGCCCTAAAGCTTTACGATATTATAGAGCGTCTTAACAAAGAGGATGGCATTGCCGTTATTATGATTTCACATGATGTGAAGTCGGCAGTAAAATATGCCGATAAAATACTGCATATGGGTGCAAAAACCGTTTTTTACAACAAGGCTGACTATCTTGCAAGTGACGATTTCAAACGTCTGTCTGCAGAAAAGGGGGCTTGCTGATGAATCCCTTTGAACTTTTAGCAGAATATTTTAGTTATCCCTTTGTTTGTTACGCGCTCATCGTAGGCGTAGTTACGTCACTGTGCGCATCCCTTTTCGGTGTCACCCTGGTGCTTAAAAGGATGTCGTTTATCGGTGACGGGCTTTCTCACGTGGCTTTTGGCGCACTTGCAATCGCGTCGGTGCTTAATTTAACTCAGAATTTGCTGATTGTTCTGCCCATTACGGTGGTTTGCGCCGTATTGTTGCTAAGGGTGGGGCAAAACACCAAAATCAAGGGTGACGCCGCCATTGCAATGTTGTCGGTTGGCGCCTTGGCATTCGGTTACTTACTTCTTAATGTCTTTTCGGGCTCTGCAAATCTGTCAGGCGACGTGTGCAGCACTCTCTTTGGCTCTGCATCGGTGCTTACTCTCGGTCGAAATCAAGTGGTTTTGTGCGCGGTGTTGTCATTGGCAGTGCTTGTTGTATTTGTGCTTTGCTACAACCGACTGTTTGCCGTCACCTTTGACGAAGATTTTGCCCGAGCAGGCGGAGTTAATACCGCCGCCTACAATATGCTTATTGCAGTGATTATTGCAGTTGTAATAGTTCTTGCAATGAATTTGGTGGGCTCACTGCTTATATCGGCACTTGTGATTTTTCCCGCCATTTCGGCTATGCGGCTTTTTGGCAGTTTCCGTGCGGTAACTATCTGCTCGGCAGTAATATCGGTCTTTTGCGCCGCATCAGGCTTTGTAATATCTATGCTTGCCGCAACTCCTGTGGGTGCAACCATAGTGGCAGTCAACTGTACAGTGTTTGCCCTTTGCTGTGTTGTGGGTAAAATTCGTCGCAGTTGTTGACAATTTGCGGCAAAAAGCATATAATGTATTGGTTGTTACTGACCTTTTTGGAGGTATATGATGATTTGCAATAATATACTTGAGGCAATGGGCAACACACCCATCATCCGCCTTAATAAAATGGCCGACCCCGACGGCGCACAAATCCTTGTAAAATTTGAGGGATTAAACGTTGGCGGCTCAATTAAAACCCGCACTGCATTTAATATGATTCTTGATGCAGAGCAAAAGGGACTTATCAATAAAGACACTATTATTGTGGAACCAACAAGCGGTAATCAAGGCATCGGCCTTGCTCTTGTGGGTGCAGTGCGCGGCTACAAAACCCGCATAATTATGCCCGACTCTGTTAGTGAGGAGCGTCGCAAACTTGTTAACCACTACGGTGCCGAGGTTATACTTGTCCACGACGACGGAAATATCGGTGACTGTATTGAGGAGTGTTTGGCTCTTGCCCTTAAAATGAAGGCAGAGGACCCCAATGTTTTCGTTCCTCAGCAGTTTGAAAATCCCGCCAACCCCGCTATTCAGCGTTCACAGACCGCTATGGAAATTATCGAGGCAGTGGGTGGCGAAATACACGGCTTTTGTTCAGGTATCGGCACAGGCGGTACCATTACAGGTATCGGCGAGGTGCTTAAAGAGCATAATCCCAATATGGTTATCTGGGCGGTTGAGCCCGAGCACGCCGCAATTCTGTCAGGCGGCTCCATCGGCACCCATATCCAAATGGGTATCGGTGACGGCTTGATTCCACCAATTCTTAATCAAAGCGTAATCAGTGATATCTGCATCGTTAAGGATGACGAGGCTATCAACACCGCCAAGGAGCTTGCCTCTAAAGAGGGAATAATGTGCGGCATTTCAAGCGGCACCAACGTTGCCGCCGCCATTAAATTGGCAAAGGTGCTTGGCAAAGGCAAAACGGTTGTCACCGTTCTTCCCGATACTGCAGAAAGATATTTCTCAACCCCGTTGTTTGAATAATCAAAATCCCGACTTAGATGCACCCTCCGTAAGGAAGGTGCATCAGTTATATTCGCCAAAGGCGAGTTATATTGCTAAAGCAGTTATATGATGCTACGCATCGTGATATTGTCCTTTGGACAGTTTTGGTGGCGAATATAATATAACTGAAACCGGTAGGTTTCAATATCACTTTTCTTTTAAAAATATCACTGTGAGACCTGTCTCACAATACCACTTATTGTTCTTATTTTTTTGAGATAGGTATTTTAAAAGTATGTAACCGACTATGACACTTTCAATTTTAAAGTGTCAATTTTTATATAAAAAGAAAGTTGGTTTTTTTACGGCCAATTTGCAATTTGCCATAAATCTGTGCTTGCGGAATGCATAAATGCATTCCCTACTTCGCCAAAATCGTGCTTGTAGGGAACGGATTCATCCGTTCCTATAACCATCTGTGAGGGAGAGGGTGAAAACCTCGAAACATTGCCTCGCAACCAATACAATAAAGCAACACATATTTACAGTTTTTTTACAAAAAATATCCTTGACCTTGCATTATATAGTGGTATAATTAAATGATAAAGTATTTAGTATTTAAAGGACGGAAAAGACTATGATTAAAAGACTGGCTGGGTGCATACGTGAGTATAAAACTCCCACCATAATAACCCTTATACTTATTGTGCTTGAAGCGGTTATAGAAACCTTTATTCCGTTTATAACTGCTGACCTTGTTAACCGTATAAAAGCACAGGTACCTCTTGAAGAGGTAATAAAAACAGGCGTGTTTTTGGTTGCCCTTACCCTTGTTTCTCTTTGCTGTGGCGGTATAGCAGCCTTCACCTGTTCAAAGGCTTCCTGCGGTTTTGCAAAGAATTTGCGTAAGGATATTTATTACAAGGTGCAAGGCTTTGCCTTTGAAAATATCGATAAATTTTCAACCTCATCCCTTGTTACCCGAATGACTACCGATATTGCAAACGTGCAAATGTCCTATATGATGATTATCCGCACTGCCATTCGCTCACCCCTTATGCTTGTTTTTTCGGTGGTTATGGCATACGTAATGGGTGGCTTTTTGGCAACTGCTTTTGTTATTGTAATACCCGTTTTGGCATTGGGCCTTTATTTCGTAAGCCGCAAGGCTATGCCTGCCTTCCGTAAGGTTTTCAAGCGTTATGACCGTCTTAATGAATCTATTGAAGAAAACGTGCGGGGTATGCGTGTGGTAAAAGGCTTTTCCCGCGAAAATTACGAAAAGGAAAAGTTCAGCAAAGCGTCAGACGATATTTGTCAGGGCTTTACCACTGCCGAAAGAATAGTTGCTCTTAACTCACCGTTGATGCAGTTTTGTGTTTACTTCAATATGATTTTCGTATTGATTGTAGGCTCCAAAATGGCAATCGAAAGCAAGGGCGTCGCACTTGACGTTGGTCAGATTTCTGCAATGCTTACCTATGGTATGCAGATTTTGATGTCTCTTATGATGCTTTCAATGATTTACGTTATTCTTACAATCTCTACCGAATCCTTCAAACGAATTTACGAGGTGCTTAAGGAAGAGCCTTCCCTTCATAACCCCGAAAATCCCGTTATGACTGTTGTTGACGGCTCGGTTGATTTTGAGGGTGTAAACTTTAAATATTCCTCTGCCGCAAAGCGTAACGCTCTTGAAAATATTGATTTGCATATTAAATCAGGTATGACGGTTGGCGTAATCGGTGGCACAGGCTCAGGCAAAACCTCCCTTGTGCAGCTTATTCCCCGACTTTACGATGTTACTGACGGCACCATTAAGGTTGGCGGTAAGGACGTCAGAGAATACGACCTTGACACCTTGCGTAACAGCGTAGCAATGGTGCTTCAGAAAAATGTGCTTTTTTCAGGCACAATCAAGGAAAATTTGCGTTGGGGTAATGCTAACGCTACCGATGAAGAACTGATTGAAGCCTGCAAGCTTGCTCAGGCAGACGATTTCGTCCGTTCTTTCCCCGAAGGCTACGATACTAAGATTGAGCAGGGTGGCACCAACGTGTCAGGCGGTCAAAAACAGCGACTTTGTATTGCCCGCGCACTTCTTAAAAAGCCTAAGATTTTGATTCTTGACGACTCCACAAGTGCCGTTGATACTAAAACCGACTCCCTTATTCGTGAGGGCTTCAAGAATTTTATTCCTGAAACAACCAAGATTATTATTGCTCAGCGTGTTGCTTCGGTTATGGATGCCGACCTGATTGTAGTTATGGAAAACGGCAAAATTTCTGCAATGGGCAACCACAGTGAACTTCTTGAAAACAGCGAAATATATCGCGAGGTATACGAGCAGCAAATCTACGGAGTAGGGGGTGAGGATGATGAGTAAACCAATGGCCGGACCGGGTGGCAAAGTGGCAGGTGTGCCAAAGGGCAAAAAGCTTGACGGCAAATGCCTTATCAGAGTTATCAAGTTTTTCTTCAAGTGCTACCCCGTGCTTGCACCCCTTACCGCACTGTGCATACTCTTTTCTGCAGGTGTATCGGCGATGCCCTCAATATTTATCCAACGGGTAATTGCCGCTATTGAAGATTGGTACAAAACGGGCAATTGGCAAGCCGCTAAGGCAGAGATTATTCCTGCCGTTATCATCCTTGCAAGCCTTTATGTTATAAGCCTTATTGCCATGACTCTGTACACACAGCTTATGGCTTATATGACACAAGGCTTTCTCAACAAGCTTCGCAAAAAGCTTTTTGACGGTATGCAGAATTTGCCTATCCGCTATTTTGATACCAATAAGCATGGCGACATTATGAGCCATTACACCAACGATATTGATACCTTGCGTCAGCTTATATCGCAGTCGTTGCCCGCCTTACTGCAATCCATAGCGATTGTAACAGTGGTGCTTTCGATTATGCTTTGGTTCAGCGTGTGGATGACCCTTATAATTGTTGCAGGCGTTATTATAATAGCTCTTATTTCTAAAAAGTTTGGCGGCGGTTCAGCAAAATACTTTATCCGTCAGCAAAAAGCAACGGGCGAAACCGAGGGCTATATTCAGGAAATGATGAATGGACAGAAGGTTGTTAAGGTTTTCTGTCATGAAGAGGCAGGCAAAGAAGGCTTCGACCGTATCAACGATGCCTTGTATGAGGATAGCTATCGTGCTCACGCATATGCTAATATGCTTGGACCTATAAATATGAATATCGGTAATATACTATACGTTCTTGTAGCGGTTGCGGCAGGCTTCTTTTTGCTTTCCAACTTTCAGAATCTAAGTATATCAGGCAAGGCATTTCACATTAGTATTTTGGTGCCCTTTCTTAATATGACCAAGCAGTTCACTGCCAACGTTAACCAGGTGTCGCAGCAAATCAACTCGGTTGTAATGGCTATGGCAGGCGCCGGTCGTGTGTTTGGACTTATGGATCAACAGCCTGAGGTTGACGACGGCTACGTAACCCTCGTTAACGCTAAGGTGGAGGCAGATGGCACCGTTACCGAAAGTGAAAAGCGCACAGGCAAATGGGCGTGGAAGCATCCTCACAGTGACGGCACCCTCACCTATACCTTGCTCCAGGGCGATGTGCGGCTTAGTCAGGTTGATTTCGGCTATGAAGAGGGCAAGGACGTGCTTCACGACGTAAGCGTATACGCCGAGCCGGGTCAAAAGGTAGCCTTTGTAGGCGCAACAGGTGCCGGCAAAACTACTATAACCAACCTGATTAACCGCTTTTACGATATTGCAGATGGTAAAATTCGTTATGACGGCATCAATATCAACAAGATTAAAAAGTCTGATTTGCGCCGTTCGTTAGGCATCGTTTTGCAGGAAACCAATCTCTTTACAGGCAGCGTAATGGACAATATCCGCTACGGCAGACTTGATGCCACCGATGATGAATGTATCGAGGCGGCAAAACTTGCAGGTGCAGACGATTTTATCACCCGCTTGCCTGATGGGTACGGCACAATGCTTAATAACAACGGCTCCAACCTGTCACAAGGTCAGCGTCAGCTTATTGCTATCGCACGCGCCGCTGTTGCCGACCCACCCGTTATGATTCTTGACGAGGCAACTTCATCAATCGATACCCGTACCGAAGCCATCGTTCAGCGTGGCATGGATAAATTGATGGAGGGCAGAACGGTCTTTGTTATCGCACACCGTCTGTCCACCATTATGAATTCTGATGTTATAATGGTGCTCGACCACGGCAGAATTATTGAGCGCGGCACTCATAATGATTTGATTGCCCAAAAAGGCACATATTACCAACTTTATACAGGTGCCTTTGAATTAGACTAACAAAATCCGTTACTTGTATGCTAAAGGCATACAAGTAACGGATATTTTTCACTCCCATTTGACAAACCGCTC
>JAZOLY010000023.1:0-17241 GCA_045653445.1 Acutalibacteraceae bacterium | reverse complement strand
TATTACCTATGGTATTGATGTAACTGACGGCATTGTTACCGGTTACACCATCGTTAAGGGCGTAAAGACCGACAAGGTCACAGTTGCTCTACCTGAGGGCGCATTTGCAGAGGCTGTTAAGCCTGCTATATTCACCAGACGCACCTTCAATTACTCAAATGCATATCTCAAGGGCGCAGAACTTATAACCGATGAGACACTCGGTCATACCGAGGTTATTGACGAAGCAGTTGCACCTACTTGCACTGCAACCGGTCTTACAGCCGGCTCACACTGCTCAGTATGTGGCGAAGTTATCGTAGCACAGACTGTAGTAGATGCACTCGGTCATACCGAGGTTATTGACGAAGCAGTTGCACCTACCTGCACTGCAACCGGTCTTACCGAAGGCAAGCACTGCTCAGTATGTGGCGAAGTTCTCGTTGCACAGACTGTTGTTGGCGCACTCGGTCATACCGAAGGCGAAGTTGTTATTGAAAACGAGGTTGCAGGCTCATGTACTGTTGCTCATAGTTATGATAAGGTTGTTTACTGCACCGTTTGCGGTGAGGAAATCAGCCGCGAGACCATTGTTGGTTCTGCTGCAGGTGAGCACATCCTTGGCGGATACGTAAACAACGGCGACGGCACTCAGACCAGAACATGCCCCTGTGGTGAAGTATGCGAAACCGTTACCAATGCGGTTGGTCCTTACATCACTTGGGAAATCGACGAAAACGGCGTACTTACCCTTACCGGTACCGGCGCAACCTTCGATTACATCAACGTTGGTAACGTTAACCCCTTCAATGAGCATCGTTTTGAGATTAAGTCAATCGTAATCGGTGACGGCATTACCCACCTTGGTAACCGTTTGTTCAAGGGTGTTAACCACACCCCGACCGTAACCTTCGGTAAAGACGTTGAAACTATGGGTTACGAGGTATTCTACGGCTTCACAGCCCTTGAAACCATCACCCTTAACGAAGGCCTTAAGGAGCTTGGTTCTCATACATTCTACAAGTGTTACTCACTTAGGAGCATCAACCTTCCTTCTACCATTAAGACTCTTAACAACCGTGCATTTAAGTACTGTACTGCTCTTTCAAAGATTGTTATTCCAAACAGCGTAACCTACCTTGGCTACGAGGTGTTTATGGGAAATTACTCTTTGAAGAACGTTACCTACAGTGAAAACTGCACACTTGTTAACTCCTTGGTGTTTAAGGATTGTACCTCTCTTACCAAGTTTGTTGTTCCTGCAAAAGTAACAAGAATTGGCTCTAAAGCATTTGCAAAGTCCGGTCTGCTTGAAATTACCTTTGTTGATGAGAGCAATCTCCACAACGGTTCTAACAACGAACCCAGAATGACATCTGATGTATTTGAAGGATGCTCAAGCGACCTTGTAATGAAGGGCTTTGAGAATGGATTCGTTGAGTACTATGCTACTGCACACGGCAGAACCTTCAAGTTTGAATCCATCGGCGTGCAGGGACTCTTTCTCAGCTGGTCCGGTGATTATATGGAAGGCGTTGACTATAACCAGAAGGGTAGAGACGTTGTTTGCACCCTTGCAAACGCTATCGCTTTGCATATTACCGGTGGCGGAGTTAACGTAATCGTTGAAAGAGGTCTTTATGACGGCGGCGATAACGGCGCAACAATAGGTATGTTGGCTGAGCACGACTCAAAGGTTGTTGTAAACGGCGGTACCTTCCGTTCAAGCGGTACCCGTGGCACTGTAGTTGTTAAATCAGGCGCAACCGTAGAGCTTAAAGGCGGATTCTTTGAGTCTGATAATGGTCAGAGCGTTATCTCATATGAGGGTGGCACCATTATCATCACAGGCGGCACCTACGTAAATTACGATCCTACCGCTTTCGTTGCCGACGGCTATGCCGTAACTGCCGAGACTCAGTCTGACGGCAAGATTTGGTATACAGTTGCTGCAAAGTAACGAAAAAACCTAATAATAAAAGAGCAAGTTCGCAAAGAGCTTGCTCTTTTTGTTTTTGCACGACAACGAGAACAGAACATACCCAAACAAGCAAAACTATGTTGAAAATCGGGCTCTTGTTGTTTGTTTTTACCCAACCACTACATTTGTGAACAGTTTGTTAATATGCACAAAAATGTGAAGAAAAAATTGTTGTAAATAACAAGCAAATAGGAAGTTGGACAACGTTGACAAGGGGCAGAAAAATGTGCTATAATTAGTTAACTGTAAACGGGGGATTGCCCCTTAAAATTACAGAAATTTAAAGGAGGTATATCTCTATGAAAAAGACACTGGCATTATTGCTTGCTTTGGTCATGGCATTTTCTATGTTTTCTGTAGTGGCTTTTGCTGACAACAGCGCAACCATTAACGTTGCTCTTGTTGACGATGAAGGCAATGCTGTTACAGGCATTAAAGCAGGCGAGTCCGTTTGGGCTGTAATCAGTGTAGCTAACTATGCAAATTATGTTGGCGAAATGGAAATCAACCGGGATGCAGACGATATTGCTACCGGTTCTACCTATGACAAGGTTATTTCCGTTGTTACCACATATCTTGAGTTAGACACTGAGAATTTCAACGTTGCTACTGATGACAACGGCTTGGTATGGGAATCACCCTACAAGACTGATATCGCAGATCAGGGCGGCGAAATGCAGTACAACCTTGACGGTAACGTTCTTAAGACATTGCTTCAGACTGACTGTGAAGGTGGCGTTTATTATTCCATCGGCAAGGCAGAGCTTGATGCAAACAACGGCGAGCTTTACAGAGTTAAGCTTATCGCAGCTTCTGACGCTGCATTAGGCGACTACACTGTTGCTCTTAACGGTGGCGACGGCATCACCGCTCCCGGCATTGCTACTATCAGCAGTGCAGCAGGCGATGCTAACATCACCACTGCAGACGTTCCTGT
Source organism: Acutalibacteraceae bacterium (assembly GCA_045653445.1). Taxonomy (GTDB): domain Bacteria; phylum Bacillota; class Clostridia; order Oscillospirales; family Acutalibacteraceae; genus RGIG2206. The sequence goes on along the minus strand of JAZOLY010000023.1, from coordinate 14,344 downwards.
AGCTCTTGGCGCTGCAGCAAACATCGAAATCTATTCTGGTGACGTTGTTGTTGACGAGACTGACAGCTACACCATCGTTGACGCAACCGAAGGTTTCGTATATGACGAGTGGACTGCTGTAAGCCCTGTAGCTCCTACCATTAAGGAAGATGCTGCTCAGGGTGGCTATACCTTTAAGTGTACCGACCCTTCACAGCGTGTAGACGTTACTTACGACGGCGCATTCTATTTTGACGATGCAGATGTTCGCGTTGACGGTTTAATAAGCTATGTTCGTTACAGCGACAACAATCTCCCTAAGGATGCTCCTGCTGTTTACGGCGGTGTTGCACTTGGCGGTCTTGAGTTCCGTATGGAGCAGCACGTTATTCCTCAGATTTGGTATAACGGTGAAAAGATTGCTCAGGGCGACGCTCTTATCCCCACCTATCATGTAATGGGTGAAGACGGCGAATTTGCAGTTGATGCAGAGGGCAACAAGATTGTTGCTACCGATGCAGAGGGCGCTCCTCTCTATGCAAATTGGGGAGCTTACATTAATGCTGTTAAGATTGGTCTTGTTGGTTACAACGATTTCAACTTCGCCTATACTCTTGAGGTTGAGGATGGCGTTGTTTACGGTTACATCACCTACAAAAACACCAACAATGCTACCGTTACCACCGATGCTCTTACCGTAGCACTTCCTGAGGGTGCATTTGCAGAGGCTGTTAAGCCCGCAGTTATCACCGCAGGTACTGCTCATGTAGAAACTACTGTTAATGCTGCAAAGGTTACTGCAACCAAGGTTGTAGTTGATGTAGATGCAGAGGTTATCATCGACAACAATGCTGATTTTTCTGCTGCCGATTGGACCATCGTTAAGGGTACAACCGGTTCGACAGAAGCTCGACAGAACACCAAAATTGCAGCTGACGGTTCTTACATTCAGTTGGGAACAAAGAACGGTGATGTTATTGTTAAGAACAACAAGACATTTACCGGTTCTGATTTCTACATCGAATATATTGCTAAAACTCAAGTTTATTGTGGTAATGATGTTGCTACCGCTGAGCGTTTCGGTGTTCGTGTTGGCGATTTCTACTTCTGCCTGAACAACGGCGGTATTTATCCTTATGTAGAGTTTGCCGGACAGCCTGTATATCAGGCTACAGAGCCTATATGGACCCTTGTAGGTGCTACTGAAGCCCTTCAAGCAGAAATGAACGCTCTTTCAACCTTACAAAAGGTTGATATGTGGGGTCAAAAAGGCGGCTCTAACCCAACATACAGAATCAGCCTTAAGGATAATAAATTAACTGTTACATATCAGACATCTAACTATGCAGAGACTGTTATTGTTCCCGAAATGACAGTTAACTTTGGTACTTTTAGGAAAGCAGATGTTTCTTTGGCTGCAAATGCTGCTAGTGATTGGGCCGGTTACGAGCAATACACTAAGTTCTATATGGACAACGCAAGTGCTATGAAGAAGGTTGACATCGGCCGTCTTAACGCCCAGATGGATGCATTCGTTGACCGTGGCGACTATGCAAACGTTCCTGAGTACATCAAGACCGTTGCAGCTATAGGCAACGCTCTTACCGATATTCATAAGAAGACTCTTACTGAGGCTAACATCGCAAAGGCAAAGGCATTTGCCGAAATGGCAGACGCTTATGCAATTCTTGGCACTATTGAGATTAACGATTACCTTGTTAAGAACTTCTCTGCTGGTGATTGGACCACCAACAAGTGCTTAACAAAGAATAATGCGACCTACGGAGATTATCTTGTTGGTACTGATAAGGACGGAAATGAAGGCACCGATATCGAGGCAACTACCAAAAACACCTTTAACCTTGATGAAGAGTTCCACTTGTTCACATCATACGGCAAGAAATTCTACAACACCAATAGAGGTTACAACGTAACCATTAAGGTTGGCGACATTGCCGTTAAAGTAGAGCCTACCACCTATGGTACATCTCTTGACGGCACAACACTTGTAACCGTTTCTAACGGTGACGCTGTTGTTGGTACCGGCACCGGCGGCTCTTACAAGAGCACCAGTGACTTTGCGACCGCAGCCGGTGCAGCTGCTGACAGATACATCACTATCGCTATCGACTACGTTGACGGCGTATTGAAGGTAACAACCGGCGGCACAGTTGCATTTGAAGGTGCAGTTGAGGCTGACCTTACTGCTGCAACCGTTACTTTTGACGAGTCAAAGATGGGCGGTTGGTCAGTCAGCTATGCATACGATTTCTATCTCTATGCAAGCACAACTGAAGTTAACCTCTTCGAGCTTAATGAAGAGATGGGCAAACTTGCTAACATCAGCAACTGGAAGAATTACTCTGAAATTGCTGCAACTGCAGACGCTGTACTTTCTCAGATTACCGATGAAGATATGCTTGCTGTAATGTACAACATCCCCGTATATGAAGCTTATAAGGAAGCTTATGCTATCGCTAAGAATGGCGCAACCTACAAGCTCATTAACGGTCTTTACGCAGAAGATTGGACCTACACCAGCACCACTGGTACTTCTGACTATTGGGTAAGAGGCACTAAGGAAATCAAAGCTGCTTCATACGAGAACGGCGACAAGAAACCTGCTGTAGTTGCTACCATTCCCGGCGACGGCAAGGGAATTTACTTCTACAACGGTAAGGGTACCATGAATGCAACCAGCAAGTTGCCTCTTGCAACTGCAGGTTACTTCAAGATTGACTACAGATACGATTATTACTTCCGTGGTAGCTATATCCAGTGGAAGATTGGCGACCTTACAATCTGCGTTGCAAACGACACAGACAGTGATGCGATTGACATTGAAGGATACAATGGCGTTTACGTAGATGTCATCTATGATGGTGAGCTTATCCACAGAATCACAGGTACCTCTAACAAGTTTGGTTGGGCTAAGGCTATCGATGGCACTGATGGTTGGGCATATGCAAACTGCCCCTTCACCATTACTTATGACAATGGTATCCTTGGCGTAACCTACAACAATTGGGGTACCAAGTACATCACTCCTAAGGAAGGTCTTGACCTTACCACTATTGAGGGCTTCGACGCTAACTATGATCCTAACGGCAACAATGTTGAGCTTGAAATGGCTATCGACTACAACACGAGCGCTTTCTACAACGTTGCTGTAACCGGTCGATTCAACAAGGATGCTGTTGCTGCCCTTGACGAGCTTGCTGCTACCGATGCAGCAGCTGCTAAGAATATCTTCGATACTCTTAGCAAGACCGACGGCGTAACTGCTGCTACTAAGGCTCTCTTGAGCAAGACCTTCAATATTTCTGCTGAAGAGACTGTTACCTACACCTATACTGTTGACGGTCACAACACCGATGCATACAGATACGGTGATACCATCACTCTCGTTGGTGACGACACAGTTGGCTACGACTTTGCCGGTTGGTACGATGCAGAAGGCAACCTCTTGTCTGAAGCAGAGACCTATTCTGTAAAGGTTGAGCCCGGCGTTACTATTATTGCTAAGGGCAAAGAAGGTTGCTATCACCCGAATGTGTCTCCCACCGAGGATGTTGACGCTACTTGCGGCACTGACGGTAAGACAGGCGAATTTATCTGTGACGATTGCGGCGAAATTGCTATCGAAGGTACTGTAATCCCCGCTACCGGCGAGCACGAGTGGGGCGAATGGAAAATCACTACACCTGCAACATCAACTGCTGCTGGAATCAAGACTCGCACTTGCGGCATCTGCGGCGTAACCGACACAATGAAATACACCGTTGAAACCTCAGGCACTTCAGGTGACGTAACCTGGAGACTTGAGAACGGCACCCTTTACATTGAGGGCACCGGCGAAATGGATAACTACGTAAATGCAGGCGAAGGTGTAGCACCATGGCAGGCACTTCGTACCGAAATTACCAGCATCATAATTGGTGATGGTGTAACTCGACTTGGTAACCGTGCATTTAAGAATCTTAACAAGGCTAAGACAGTTGTATTTGGTAATAACGTAACAACAATGGGTTACGAGTGCTTCCAGGGCTGCACACAGCTTGCTTCTGTAACACTTAGCAATGTGCTTACTCACATTGGTGCACACGCATTCTATGATTGTGCCTTTGAAACTATATCCATTCCCGATACTGTTACCAATATTGAGAACCGTGCATTCAAGAATTGTAAGAAACTTAAATCAATTGTTATACCCAACACTGTAACCAAAACCGGATATGAACTTTTCATGGGTTGTACAAGTCTTACAAGCGCTACCATCAGCACTAGCATGAATATGATTGCCCCCCATACATTCCAGGGTTGCACAAGCTTGACCAGTATTTATGTTCCATCAAATATCTTCAGAATTCGTTCTAAGGCATTTGCTGATTGCACCTCTCTTGAAACTGTTACATTTGAGGATGACGATAAGCTTTACGGTTCTTCTACCGAAGCTTCAATTGCTTCTGAATCATTCCTGAACTGTCCTGAAACATTGACCTTTAAGGGTTGGATGTATGGTACCGTAAGCGTTTATGCATCACGCAGAGGCTTCCAGTTTGAGGCTACCAACACCTCAGAATTCAAGTACACCTTGGATGCTGACAACAACGCAACCATTACCGGTATGCGTGGTGAGATATCTAAGGCAGATATCCCTGAAACCGTTGACGGCTACACCGTAGTTGCAATTGGTACAGCAGCATTCAGAGACAACACTTTTATTACCCGTGTAACCATTCCTGCAACCGTTAAGACTATTGCAGGTCGTGCATTCCAGGGCTGTACCGCTCTTACAACCGTAGAGGGTCTTGAGAACGTAACCAGCCTTGCATACAGCGCATTCCAGAACTGCTCAGCTCTTACCGGCGAGCTTTATGTTCCTGAAACCGTTGTGCTTGGCAATGCATCAGCATTCACAGGCTGCACAGGTATTACCATCAAGACACAGGCTAACTCTTCTGCAGCAAAGGCAGCAGCAAGCAACGGCATCGCAGTTAAGATCGTAACCAACTTTGATTACGAGGTTAACGTTGACGGCGAGAGCGTAACTGTTACCGGAGTTCTTGGAGACGTAACCGAGCTTGTAATTCCTGACGAGATTAACGGACTTAAGGTAACTGCAATCAAGCAGAGAGCATTCAAGAACAACACCACTCTTACCAGTGTTGTAATCGGTGACAACGTAACCGAACTTCTTTACGAGACCTTCATGAACTGCACCAACATCAAGACTGTTGTTGTAGGCGCAGGCGTAACCGCTACCGGTTCAAGCACCTTCGGCGGTATGACAGGCCTCGAGTCCATCACCTTCAACAGTGAGAACATCAGCTTCCACACAAACACCTTCAAGAACAGCAATGCAAATATGACTGTTTACGGTGTTGCAGGTTCTTCTGTTCAGACCTTCGTAGAGAAGAAGGGTCTTACCTTCGTTGCTCTGTAAGGTTTAGGTCAGATAGACTAAGCTAAACTAATGAACCCCTTGGCACCTCGGTGCCAAGGGGTTTTTGTGTGTTAAATCTCATTACCGCTTCGTATACCAAACGGATTAAATTTGTACCCATACTCAAATGCCACAAGGTCGCGGTCCACAAGCATGGTGGCGGGCACCACTATGCCGTTGCCGTACTTGGATTTGAGTATGTCAAGTTGGGACTCAAGTTGGTCCATCTGCTGAAGCTTTTTTTGGTCGGTAAACAGGTCGGTTTGCCCGCCTGCACTGCCGTTTGACAGCATAGAAGCGCTGACACCCACCGACCGCAAGGGTATGCGCCAGTTATGCTCACTGTCCACAATGCTCATTGCGGCGCAAAGCAGATCGCTGTCCCGATTGGTGTAGTCGGGGAGGGTTACCTGACGGGTTGAGTGAATAAGCTCGTTTGTTCGCAAAAAAACCGTCACACGACGGCACTTGATATTGTTGGTGCGCATACGGCTGCCTACCGACTGACAGAGTGCCATAACTACTCTGAAGGCGTCGTCGCGGCAGACTAAATCCCGCACCGTTGTAATGGAGTTGCTGACCGATTTGACAGGTGGCGTTTCACCGAAAATCGCTACGGGAGAGCAGTCCTGTCCATTAGCAAAGCGGTGCAGCATTTCACCGTTTTTGCCAAGTCGGTTGCGCAAAAACGGAATGGGAAACTGCGCCAATTCCCCAATGGTGCGAAGCCCCATTCGGTGCAGTTTTTCTTCGGTGGCTCTGCCAACATAAAGCAAATCTGCCACCGGCAAAGGCCAGACAATCTGCTTAAAATTGTCGCGGCTGATATGGGTAATGGCGTCGGGCTTTTTGTAGTCACTGCCCAGCTTTGCAAAAACCTTGTTAAAGCTGACGCCGATGCTGACGGTGATGCCAAGTTCACGCTTGATGCGGTTGCTTATGCGCCGCGCCGCTTCAACGCCGTCCTCACCCGTAACGTCAAGCCAAGCCTCGTCAAGACCGAAAGGCTCCACCTGATAGGTGTTGTCGTTATAAATTTGGCGTGTGGCGTCGGATATTTTTACATATTCTTCATAGTGAGGCGGAACAATTATCAAATCGGGGCATTTAAGTCGGGCTTGCCACAGGGTTTCCCCCGTTTTGACACCTTGCTTTTTGGCAACCTCGTTTTTAGCTAAAATGATGCCGTGCCGTTCCTCTTCATTACCGCCGACAGCTACTGCCTTGCCTCGCAGAGAGGGGTTGAGCATACACTCCACCGAAGCATAAAAATTGTTGCAGTCACTGTGCAAGATGACCCTGTCCACTCGTTTTTCACCTCTTAACCGAACATTTGTTCTGTAATTATAGCACCCCTTTTGACATTTGTCAACGGGGGATTTTTATTTGGCAAAAGAGGGGTTGAATTTTTAAAAATCTATTGCATTTTAGTGGAAATTGTGGATAATAAAAGAGAGTGGAGTAGTATATACTTTTACATATATGGAGGTGCGGTATGTCGGTTGCATTTGTAACAGGCGGAAGCCGAGGAATAGGTGCCGAAACGGTTAAACTGCTGTCCCAAGCGGGATGGTCGGTTGCCTTTTGCTATTACAGTGACGACATTGCCGCCGAGCAGGTGGCACAGACGACGGGCGCCCTTAAAATTAAGGCGGACGTTGCCGACGAAAAGTCTATTGACAGTGCCATAAAGCAAGCCCAAGGTCAGCTTGGTAACATTGACCTGCTTGTTAACAACGCCGCCATTTCTTTTGCAGGGCTTTTTACTGATATAACCGCTGAAGCTTGGCAACGGATGTTGAATGTGAATGTTAACGGGGTGCTTAACGCCACAAAAAGCGTGTTGCCTCAGATGATAAACAACAAGCGCGGCAAAATCATCAATATTTCGTCGGTTTGGGGTCAGTTGGGTGCATCTTGTGAGGTGCACTATTCCACCACCAAAGCGGCAATAATCGGATTTACCAAGGCTCTTGCCAAAGAGGTGGGGCCGTCGGGCATTACAGTCAACTGCATTGCTCCCGGTGTGATTGCCACCGATATGAACAACCGCCTTACAAAAGAGGATTTGACCGCTCTTGCAGACGAAACTCCCTTGTGTCGCATCGGCAGTGCTAACGACGTGGCTCAGGCAGTGGTCTATCTTGCATCAAGTGGCGCAGATTTCATCACCGGTCAGGTGCTTGGTGTTGACGGCGGATTTGGAGTGTGATTTATGGATTTTTTGCACAGAACCTGGGCGCAGATTGACCACGACGCCCTGATTAACAATTTTAATATAATCCGTCAGCGTGTGGCAGGCAGCAAGATTATGAGCGTTGTCAAGGCAGACGGATACGGTCACGGCGCAGTTGAGGTGGCAAAAACCCTTGTTGAAGCAGGCACCGACTGGCTTGCCGTTTCAAATATAGAAGAGGCCTTGCAGCTGCGAAGTGCAAAGATAACGGTGCCTATATTGGTGCTTGGATGCACTCCTGCGGAGTATGCCTCGGTTTTAAGTGAGGCAGATATAACTCAAACTGTTTATTGCCCTGAGTATGCGGAGGAACTGTCTGCTCAGGCTCAAAAGGCAGGGGTTACCGTAAATGCCCATATCAAGCTTGACACGGGAATGCACCGCATCGGCTTTGACGCTTACACCCACGAGGGTGTGGCGGAGGCAATTAAGGCTTGCGGACTTAAAGGAATTGCCGTCAAGGGTGCATTTACTCATTTTGCTTCGTCGGATATGGACGGCGATGAGGACGGCAGTTATACAAAAGAGCAGTTTGACCGCTTTATTAAGGCTACCCAGAAAATGAAAGAGCAAGGCATAAATCTTGAACTTTGCCACTGCAGTAATTCGGCGGCAACTCTTACTTTGCCCCACGCTTCACTTGATATGGTGCGTGCAGGCATCATACTTTACGGATTAAGCCCGTCACAAGATAAAACATTAGAGGGCTTTAAGCCTGTTATGACCCTTTGCTCTGCGGTAAGTATGGTGAAAACCCTTAAAGCAGGGCAGGATATAAGTTACGGCCGCACCTTTACTGCCCAAAAAGATATGCAGGTTGCCACCCTGCCTGTTGGCTACGCCGACGGATATATGCGGGGGTATACAGGCAGTCGGGTGCTTATTAACGGGGGATACGGCACTGTTATCGGCAGAGTATGTATGGACCAGTTGATGATAGACGTTACCGGACTGAATGTAAAAATGGGTGACAAGGCGGTGCTTTTTGGCACAGACGGCAACCTAAACTTGTCTGTTGAAGAGCTTGCCCAACAAGCCGATACAATTAACTACGAAAGTGTGTGCCTCATTTCAAAAAGGGTAACACGTGTTCATATTTTGAAGGGCAAACCCGTTCAGGTGACAAATTTGCTTTCTCAGGGAGGAGAAAAAGTATGAAGGTAACAAGATATTTTGAAGATTTAAATACCTTGCATTTGGGTACTGAAAAAAACCGTGCATACTATATTCCTTTCGGCACTGCCAAAGATATTTTTGACAGCGCCCGTGAGGATAGTGACCGTTTCGGTTTGCTTTCGGGCAAATGGAATTTTGAATATTTTAAGAGCATTGACAAGGTGCCTGAAAACATTATCAACCCCGCACTGCCTTTGGACTCTGCAAAGCAGATTGACGTGCCAAGCGTATGGCAGAAGCTGGGCTATGACCAGGTAATGTATACCAACATTGAGTATCCTTTCCCTGTTGACCCCCCTTACATTCCTAAAGAGAATCCTTGCGGTGTTTACAGTCGCGACTTTACCACCCCTTACGAGTGGGAGGGTATGCAGAAATACATCGTCTTTGAGGGCGTTGACTCCTGCTTTTATCTTTACATAAACGGCGAGTTTGTGGGTTACAGTCAGGTATCCCATATGACCAGTGAATTCAACATCACTCCTTTCCTTAAGGATGGTGCCAACCGTGTCACCGTCATCGTTATGAAATGGTGCGAGGGCAGTTATCTTGAAGACCAGGATAAATTCCGTTGGTCAGGTATTTTCCGCGACGTTTATCTCCTTGGCAGACCCAAGGGACATTTGCGGGACTACGAAGTTGTTGCTGATGTTGACGAGACCTTGCGCTCTGCAACCCTTACTGTGAAACTTGATGTTATCAACCCCGAGGATGCAGTGCTAACCCTGGTTGACCCCGACGGAAAGGATGTGGGTCAGACCCGTCCCGATGCAAGCGGTGTGGCAGTCTTTAATGTGGATAAGCCTATTTTGTGGAGCGCCGAAACTCCTGAATTATACAACCTGCTTATTGACTGTGCAGGTGAATATATTGCCGAAAAGGTCGGCTTCAGAAGAATGGTTATTGAAAAGGGCATTTTTAAGTTTAACGGCAAGGCTATTAAACTTAAGGGTGTAAACCGCCACGATTCTGACCCCTACACAGGTACAGTTTGCGATATGGAGCATATGCTTCGCGACCTCAGACTTATGAAGCGCCACAACATTAACGCTATTCGTACCTCACACTATCCCAATGACCCTCGCTTTTTACAACTTTGCGACAAGTACGGCTTTTACGTATTTGACGAGGCAGATATTGAAACTCACGGAATGAATTGCACCCGTTGGGAGTATATGGCAGAGGAGCCGGAGTGGTGCGAGCCTATTCTTGACCGCGTTCAGATGATGGTTGAGCGTGATAAAAACCGTCCCTCAGTTATTATGTGGAGTATGGGTAACGAGTCAGGCTACGGCGCAAATTTTGAAGTCGCGATTGATTGGTGCCATCAAAGAGACACCCGCTATGTTCATTACGAGGGTGTTAACGATTATAAGGTTTATAACGACCTTGCCACAATGCAGGTTACAAAGTCGGATGTTTATTCAAGAATGTACCCAACTGCCGAGCATTGCGATGCCTATTGCAGTGACGAGGTAGCCTCGGCAGTGCGCCCAATGGTGCTTTGCGAATACTGTCACGCTATGGGTAACGGCCCCGGCGACCTTAAGGATTACTGGGATGTAATTTATAAGCACGACAACCATATGGGTGCTTTTGTTTGGGAGTGGTGCGACCACGCTCACTTTGCAGGCACAGCCCCAAATGGCAAACCTAAATTCTACTACGGCGGTGACTCAGGGGAGCAACCCCATTCGGGCAACTTCTGTGTTGACGGACTTGTATTCCCCGACCGCACCCCCTCTGACGGACTTAAAGAACTTAAATATGTAATTCAGCCCGCAAAGGTAGAGGCTATTGACCTTGAAAAGGGCGATTTCAACATTACCAACCTTTACGACTTTATCTATCTTAGCCGCCTTGAGTGCCGATGGGAGATTACCTGCAACGGCAAGGTTACTCAGTCGGGCAGTTTGGGTGCCTTGGCAATCCCTGCTCACGCAAGCCGTCAGGTACATATTGACTATGAATTGCCACAGAGCGGTCGTTGCTACTTTAACTTCAACTTTGTGCAGTTAGGTTTGGGCGAGCTTACCAAAGAGGGTGAGTTGATGGCATTTGCTCAGTTTGAGTTGCCTGTTAACCCAAGTCCCGTTATGGTAAAGATGCCTTCCCGTGCCGTTGAGGTTGAGGAAAATGACAACCGCGTTTATATTTCGGGTGAGAGTTTTGCTCACACCTTTGATAAGAATACTGCCGCCTTCCGTCAGATTAGTTTTAACGGCAATAAGTTGCTTACCACACCAATGAGTTTTAATATCTGGCGCGCACCTTTGGATAACGAGCGCTTTGACACAAACGATTGGCGCCAGCAGGGTGTCGACCGCTGTGATACCTATGTTTACTCAACAAAGGTGGATGTAGTGAGCGGTTGCTGTGTAATTGAGCAGGATATTGCTATGGTTGCCCACCACGTACCCCCTGTAGCACACGCTAAGGTTCGTTGGACCATAAACGGTGCAGGTGATATTACCTTGCACTGCGATGTTAAGCGCAACGAAAAGGTGCACTTCTTACCCCGTTTCGGTGTAAGAATGGCTCTTGACCGCGCCTACGACAAGGTGGATTATTTTGGCTACGGTCCCTATGACAGTTACCCCGATAAGCACAATGCAAGCCGTCGCGGCCGCTTTGTAACCACCGTTGACAAAATGTTTACCGATTACATTATGCCTCAGGATAACGGCAATCGATACAACACCGAGTTTGCGGCACTTACTGCAAGCGGTAAGGGTGGCTTGCTAATTTGCGGCGGCAAGTTTAACTTCTCTGCTTTGGAATATACCCAAGAGGATATAGAAAAAGCCGCTCACAACTATGAGCTTGAGCCCTGCGGCAAGACCGTGCTTTGTGTTGACGGCGCTGTAAGCGGTGTTGGCTCCCACAGTTGCGGACCCGATTTGCTGCCACAGTATCAGGTGCCTGAGGAGTTCAGTTTTGAATTTACCCTCCGCGGTCTTAAAGAGGGGGAGGATGTAGTATCTGCCGCCGACCGCGATTATAATGGAATAGGTTAGGCGAAACAATTCTGTTTCGCCACAAAATCTTTGATTTTGCGACAAATTTTTAATAAAAATTTGTCCTTTTCCATTGAAATGAGTGTCGTGCAAAATTAAATATTATGATTTAATTTTGCCGAAGCCACTTGTACAGTGGCTTACCGAAACGCTTTTAAGCGTTTCGCCTAACTACAATTATTATGACACAAGCGGAGTTTCCGACTATAGCCAGTTAAGGTTTTAATGATGAAAGATAACAAAAAAATGGGCACTATTGCCCTTATTAAGCGATTTTTACCCTATTTTAAAAGGCATCGCGCAACTGTGGTTTTTGACCTTTTTTGCGCGGCGCTGACTACCGTTTGCGAGTTGGTACTGCCTCTTATGGTAAGATTTATTACCGACTCAGCAATGAATGACCCTGCAAAATTAACAGTGGGCATCGTGCTGATTATTGGCGGTGCCTATCTGTTACTGCGTATTATCGACACTGCCGCCAACTATTACATGGCGGCGGTGGGTCACATTATGGGCACACGGATAGAGACTGATATGCGTCGCGATTTGTTCAACCATTTACAGCGGTTGCAGTTTTCTTACTATGACGAAACAAAGGTTGGTACATTGATGTCCCGCATTACCAACGATTTGTTTGACGTTACCGAGTTTGCTCATCATTGCCCCGAGGAATTTTTTATTGCCGGCATTAAAATTACCGTGTCCTTTGCCATTCTCAGCACAATGAATATTTGGCTTACGCTGATTGTTTTTGCTATAGTGCCTGTTATGATTTTGGTGTGCAGTCCTTTCCGTCGCCGAATGAAAGAGGGCTTTCGCAAATCACGAGAGGTTATCGGTGAGATAAACTCTCAGGTTGAGGACAGTCTGCTTGGTATAAGGGTGGTAAAATCCTTTGCCAACGAGGATATGGAGCGTGAAAAATTTAAAAAGGGCAACCACTCCTTTTTGGATATAAAGAAAAAGATATATCACGCTATGGCAGGCTTTAGTTCAACCACACGATTTTTTGACGGACTAATGTATATCACCGTTGTGGTAGCAGGCGCGCTCTTTATGATTGGCGGATATATTAACGCCGCCGATTTGATTGCCTATCTGCTTTACGTTACAACACTGCTTACTTCGGTGCGCCGAATTATTGAGTTTACCGAGCAGTTTTACCGCGGTATGACGGGTATTGAGCGCTTTTGCGAGATTATCGATACTCCCGTCACCATCACCGATAAAGAGGGGGCAGTTGCTCTTTCCGATGTAAAGGGTGAGGTTGTCTTTGATAATGTGACCTTCCGCTATGACGAAGGTGGGCAGGATATTCTTTCTGATTTAAGTCTTACCGCCAAGGCAGGTCAGCGTATCGCACTTGTGGGCCCCTCAGGTGGTGGCAAAACTACCCTTTGCGGACTTATTCCCCGTTTTTACGAGGTTTGCGGCGGTAAAATTACCATTGACGGCATTGACGTGCGCGATGTTACCCTTGACTCACTTAGGCAGAATATCGGCGTAGTTCAACAGGACGTCTATCTATTTTCGGGCAGTGTAAGGGAGAATATTGCCTACGGCTTGCCCAACGCTACCGACCGGCAAATCAAAGAGGCGGCAAAGTTAGCAGGCGCCCACGAGTTTATAGAGGCTTTGCCCGACGGCTACGATACCTATGTGGGTGAGCGTGGCGTTAAACTTTCGGGAGGACAGAAGCAACGCATCTCTATTGCACGAGTTTTTCTTAAAAATCCCCCGATACTCATTCTTGACGAGGCAACCAGTGCTCTTGATAATGAGTCGGAATATATCGTTCAGCAATCCCTTGACCGCTTGGCAAAGGGGCGCACCACCTTTATTGTTGCTCACCGCCTGACCACCGTCAAAAATGCAGATATGATTGCGGTGCTTACCGATGACGGCATTGCCGAACAGGGCACTCACGGGGAGCTTATTGAAAAGGGCGGACTGTACGCTCAGATGTATGGAATGTATACGATAGAGTAAGCGCATATTTGTAGGGCGGGGGTGCGGGTGTCCGGTGGACACCTCTGTGCAAAGCACAGAAGCACCGACCGAGGCGACAGCCGAGACCCTTGTCTCCCGCCGTTTTTATACCTCCCTCGGCAGAGGAAACCAACGGATATAATCAAGTTTGTTGATGTGCGGTTTTTTCAGCCCAAAATGTTGACAAGTCAAAAAAAGGGGAGTATTATTTATCTATATTTATGCAAGGAAAGTGACCTATAAATGATTATCATTCTTAAAAACGGCGCATCAAAAGAAAGCGTTGATAAGCTTATTGCCTCTGTTCAGCACCACGGTGTTGAGGCTCATACCATCGTTGGTAGTGATACTACCGTTTTCGGTCTTGTTGGTGACACCAGCAAGGTGGATATTGAATTGCTTCAGCAAAATGAAATTGTTGAGGCAGTTCGCCGCGTCAGTGAGCCATATAAACTTGTTAACCGCAAATTCCACACTGCCGACAGCGAAATCGGTGTGGGT